>DKAM01000002.1 GCA_002450835.1 Dehalococcoidia bacterium UBA6926 | reverse complement strand
GCTGGTACAGACCTGGCTAGCTTGCAAACGAGAGCAGTAGAAGATGGCGATGACTTTGTTGTCACCGGTCAAAAAATATGGTCTTCTGGCGCTCATTTAGGTGACTGGTACCATGTACTTGTACGGACAGACCCTGAAGCTCCTAAGCACCGAGGGATAACATACCTCATGATGAATCTAAAGGATGAAGAAGGAGAACGACCTGAAGGCCTAACCTTACGTCCACTATACGATATGATGGGGCGCTGGAGATGGTGTGAAGTTTTCATGGATGAAGTACGAGTACCGAAAAAATATGTTCTTGGGGAGGTTAACAGAGGGTGGTACGCAGCTATGACTACTCTGAATTTCGAGAGAACAGGAACAGAGGGCCCCGTAAGACATATAGGAATACTTGATCGCTTCCTCGACTTACTTAAAACTACGAAACTTAATGGTGAATCCATACTGAAAGATCCCCTTGTAAAACATAAACTCGCTGATCTTAGAATAAGATTGGAGGCGGACAGAATGTTGGCAGGAAGAGTAGCATGGATGCAGGCTAGTGGAGATGTACCTCAAGCAGAAGGGGCTATCTCGGGACTAGCAAACCAAATTACTGCTAAATTGCATTTTTGGCCTCTATTGGCAAAATTAATCCAGGACTACGGGATATTAAATGTAGGAGAACCACGAGCCCCTCATAACGGGATGTATGGAGGCTATAATGCCATCTCTTTAAGCCAAGGCTTCGGTGGTGGTGGTGGGATCCTACTTGGACCCAGTATTATTGCACAAAGAGGCTTAGGATTACCGAGATAACTTAAATATTAATATTTGATTCTGATATTTTGTGACAAATAATATTTGTTCGTCTGGTTCGCCTTGAAACCGATTGAAGATTTTTTATATAGGGGTTTTGAGACTTAATGGAGTCAAAATATCGCTTTGCGTTTATAGTTTCTCTAGCTACGATCACTATATTGCTAGTGCTTAATAACCAATTGATGCTTGGGCCACTTCTAGTCCCGATTTCCAATGATTTAAATACCAGTATCGCATTAACGGGTCAGTTAGTGGCTATAACATCATCGACTTGGGCCATAAGTGGGCCGAGCGGAGGACCTTTTTCTGACACCTATGGAAGAAAACCGGTCGTTTTAGTAGGGATAACAACTATGATAATAGCAAATTTGCTTACGGCAACATCCAAGCAATTTATCAGTATTGCAATAGGCCGATTACTTCTGGGTATGGGTGCAGGTTTAGTACCGCCGACAATCGTAGCAACCATAGGAGATCATGTAGGAATAAAATCTAGAGGACAAGCAATAGGATTGATGATGGCCTTCAGCCGCCTCGGGACTATTATTGGGCTCCCGCTAATTGCAATGTTAGCTGAATCAGTCAGCTGGCGAGTGCCGTTCATCGTTATATCAATATTACTATCTATTCTTGCAGTCAGCTTCATCTTCATTTTTCCTACTACCGAAAATGAAAACCCCCGACCTCTCGATTTTTTTAAAAGAATATACGAAGCTGCGAAAACACCCACCTTTCGTCCTCTGCTTATAGCTAATCTCATGACGCAAGCCTGCACTCACTTAATTACAACTTACTTTGCATCCCTTCTAGTTTCCAGATACAGCTACTCAGTATCCCAATCGGGCCTAGCGAACGGAGTAGTAGTAGGAGGGATGGCTTTTGGGAATATGACCGGTGGTCGGCTAATTGGAACATCGTGGGGACCTAAGGCAGCTCTGGGTGCACTCCTCATAACCAGTGTTATGGGCCCTGCAGCTTTTTCAATTGAATCAAATAGTTTATTCACGATCTTATTTTCATCAATAATGGGATTTGCGGTAATGCTTTCTGTAACCAGTTTTTTGACAATCACAACTAATCTGAACCAGGAAGCTAGAGGAGCATCGGTAGGCCTTTTCGCAGCTTCTAATCAAACAGGCGCTGTTCTTGGAGCAGTCAGTGGAGGGATATCACTTGAAGCAACTTCATCGTTCTCCGGCTTAGGTTTGATTATCACTGTACTAGCGATAACGGGGGTGTTCTTCGGAACCTTCGCCCTATTCCGACATACCAACAAGTCCCAAAGTGGAGTTCGTTGCATTAAAGAAGAAAATAATACGGTAGAGTAGTATATTAGGCTAGATCAACATAAAATATTGTCTAATAAAACAATTAGAAAATGGGGTGGGAAATGGATTTTCAATTCACCAAAGAGGAAGACAAGCTTCGAAGTGACGTAAAGAGTTTTGTGAACGAAGAGTGGGATGCCGAAGGATTAGATCTTTGGAGTTTCTCCGGACCACTGCCCTACAATATTGATGATTTATATGGCCAAGAGTTAATTAAAGGTTTTGCAAAAAAACTCGCTAAAAAGGGCTGGTACACAATGCACTGGCCATCAGAATTTGGTGGGCAAGAAGCTCCTATATCAACTCAGCTAGCTTACCGAGAGGAAATGGCATATAACGGAGCTCCCATATCGGTTGGGGGAGGTTTAATAGCCCCCGTTTTAATGATGTACGGTGCTGACTGGCAGAAAGAAGAATTTATACCTAAATTAGCTAACGCAGATGTTGAATTTGCTCAAGGATTTAGCGAACCAAATGCTGGATCTGACCTTGCCAATCTTCAAACTCGTGCTGAACGCGACGGAGACGATTATGTAATAACAGGTCAAAAAATATGGACCTCTGCAGCTCATCGGTCCGATTGGTACCACTTAATGGCACGAACAGATCCCAACGCGCCCAAACATAGAGGCATTAGTTACTTTCTTATCGACCTTAAAACGCCAGGGATTACTATGCGCCCCCTAATGGATTTAGCCGGACGCAGGCGCTGGAGCGAAGTTTTCTTAGACGGCGTGAGAGTCCCTGCAAGAAATATAATCGGCGAAGAAAACCGAGGCTGGTATACCGCGATGACTACTCTAAGTTTTGAGCGCTCCAATATCGAAGGACCTGCAAAGTTACTTAGGGCCCTAGAACTTTTTATAGATTATGCTACAAAAACTAAATTAAATGGCACACCTATCATAGAAGATCCGATCATTCGCCATAGTCTAGCCGATATGCGTGTAAGGATTGCAATGTCTAGAACACTTTCCTATAGAGTTGCTTGGATGCAAAGCCAAGGTGAACTTCCTGTTATGGAAGCATCAATGACTAAACTTCTAAACGATATGATGACCAAGTATATATTTTGGCCCAGAATGGCCAATATGCTTAAGGAGTATGGAACTCTCATGCGAGAAGATCCGAAAGCGCCACAAGAGGGATTATTTGGAACTAACTCGATACTATCGTTTGGGTCAGGTTTTGGCGGAGGAACATCAGAGATTCAAAGAAATATAATTGCTCAAAGAGGTCTTGGCCTTCCCAGGTAATTAGATAGTGCCGTAGCGTAACGCGTTTACGTTTAGAAGGTATTCTTTTGCTTTACTGGGATGTTCAACCATGTTATCGTTCCCACTACCTGAAAGATCATCGACCATTATACGGTTGGGGAGGTAAAAATGGACTTTAAACTTTCGGAAGAAGACACCAAATTTCGGGACGAACTTAGACAATTCATTGCCAAAGAGTGGAACCCAAAAGATTTCGATGCTCATTCGATGAACGTATGGTCATACGATTTCGACAACGCAGCAGCACGAGATCACGCCAAAATTTTTCAGAAGAAACTTATAGACAAGGGCTATTGGACCATGGCTTGGCCAGAAGAATATGGTGGCGAAAATGCGCCGATATCGAAGCAACTCGTTTACTCCGAGGAAATGGCTTACCACGATGCTCCAGATGGAGAGCCGCAACGTAATGTTGCTGGGGCAATCATGATTCATGGAACTGATTGGGTAAAAACTAATTTTATACCAGGTATGGCAGATAACAGCATAGACTGGGCCCAAGGCTTTTCAGAACCAAATGCCGGAACTGATTTAGCAAATCTCCAGACCAGAGCTGTCGAGGATGGAGATGATTTCGTCGTGACGGGGCAAAAGATCTGGTCTTCTGGATCACATTTTTCTAATTGGTACCACGTCATGGTAAGAACAGATCCAAATGCACCTAAACATCGAGGTATTACATATTTAATTATGCAACTAAAAGACCAAAATGGAGAGCAAATGCCAGGCATAACGCTCAGGCCACTTTACGATATGTTAGGCCGTAGACGATGGAACGAAGTTTTTATGGACGAAGTAAGGGTTCCTAAAAGGCAATTAATTGGTGAGGTTAACCGTGGATGGTACGCAGCCATGACCACTCTGAATTTTGAGAGAACAGGCATTGAAAGCGCTTCCAGGCTAATTGGAGTGCTCGACAGATTCATAGACTCTATGTCTAAAACTAAGTTCAATGGAATTAGCCCACTTGCTGATCCATTAGTTAAACATCAGTTAGCAGAAGCTAGAATCACTTTAGAAACCGACAGAATGTTGGCCTATAGAGTTGCATGGATGCAAGCGAATGGAGAGGTACCTCAAACTGAAGGAGCAATTTCAGGCTTAAGGGCGCTAGCAACAGCGAAATTTGTCTTTTGGCCAACACTAGCGAAAATTATTGGACCATATAGGGCTCTGTTAAAAGGGGAGCAGCGTGCACCTGGAAATGGGATATATGGGACTAACTATGCCCTTAGCATGACGACAGGATTTGGTGGTGGTGGTGGTTTAGCACTAGGGCCAAATATTATCGCGCAAAGAGGTTTAGGTTTACCTAGATAAGGTCTTCTTAAAGTGGCTGCGTGATAACTAACCGTAAAATTCGGGCTCTAACAGTGCTTTTAGGGTTTACGTAGAAAGCGTGGCGTGCTATCGTACTTTGGTCTTTAGAGACTTGATGGGAAGTCTCACGAGCGGGCAAAACTGGGGTATTATCAAGGGAGGATTCAATAATGGATTTTCGATTCTCAGCTGAAGACCTTAAGCTTCGTGAAGAAGCAATAGCCTTTACTAAAAAAGAATGGACACCAGGACAATACGATCCCCAGATCTTAGTAAATTGGGATCACCAAGTAGAGGAAGCCGACCAGGCAATAAACGAGTTCGAAAAGAAACTTGTTAAAAAAGGTTGGTGGACCATGCACTGGCCATCAGAATTTGGCGGCAAAGACGCATCAATTGAAAGTCAGTTGGTCTACAAAGAGGCCATGGCCTATGCTGGTGCTCCCTCATCTACCGGAGGCGGGTTAGTCGCTCCTGCTTTAATGCTTTCAGCACCAAAATGGATGCAAGATGAATTCCTACCCAAAATCGCTAATGCCGAATTAGAATTCTCTCAAGGGTTTAGTGAGCCAGACGCGGGTTCCGATCTCGCAAGCCTAAAAACAAGAGCTGTAAGAGACGGCGATGACTATGTTATCAGCGGCCAAAAAATTTGGGGAACTTATAGAAATCCTTGGATCCATATTATGGTCCGAACTGACCCAGAAGCTCCAAAACACAGGGGAATTACCTACCTTCTAGCACCTCTCAGAAATGCAGAAGGTGAGTTCAATCCAGGAGTAACGGTAAGGAAAATACCTGATGCTTTAGGTCGCCATAGGTGGGACGAGCTATTCATGGAAAACTGGCGTGTGCCGGCTAGGTACGTTTTGGGAGAAGAGAATCGAGGCTGGTATACGGCAATGACCACTCTGAGCTTTGAACGAAGCAATATCCAAGCAGCGGCTTCAATGATAAGGGCCTTGGATGACTATATAGACTACTGCAAGGATCTCCAAAAGACTAAAAAGGGTAGCCCCTTAGACGATCCGCAATTCAGGCATCAATTGGCCAGCCTTAGAGTAGAGATAGAAACTTTTAGATTGATTTGTTACAGGGTTGGTTGGATGCAAAGTAAAGGGGACATCCCGCAAATGGAGTCGTCTATGGTGAAGCTCTGGGGTGATCTTCAATTCCAAAAAACCTATAAAACAATGGCAAGAGGCCTAGGTGAATACGGAAATATTTTGCCAACTCAAAAAGGCATAAAATTACCCGTAGAAGGATTCTTGAATAATCGAGCCTTTATATCAGGAACGTTAAGCGTCGCTGGTGGTACAAGCGAAGTTCAAAGAAACATAATAGCGCAGAGGGGATTAGGACTACCTAGATAAAACAATCGGAATAATATCCAAAATTAATATTAGTAAAGGAATTTTGTAAATGGATTTTCAACTAACGAAAGAAGCGCAAGCGATTAGAGACGAAGCACGTGATTTCGTCCGTAAAGAATGGAAAAATCCAGGCCACGATTTAACCGGGGGCCTCGCAGCATGGCATGGCGACGAAGATAACAGGCATGCCGGAGGCGAAATTGCGAAAGAATTTGCTAAAAAATTGGTGGACAAGGGTTGGTACACCATGCACTGGCCCAAGGAATTCGGTGGAGAAGAAGCATCCATTGAGAAACAATTAGCTTATAGGGAAGTTATGTCATATGAAGATGCACCAGCCTCTCTCGGAGGCGGTTTGGTTGCACCAGTATTGATGGTACACGGGGCAGATTGGATGAAACAAGAATTTCTTCCGAAGCTCGCTAGTGCCGACATTGAATTTTCGCAAGGGTTTAGTGAGCCTGACGCTGGATCAGATCTAGCTGGTTTGAAAACTCGTGCTGTAAGAGATGGCGATGATTATGTAATAAACGGACAAAAGATATGGGGCACTTATAGGAACGATTGGATTCACATCCTTGTGCGAACGGATGCCGATGCCCCCAAACATCGTGGTATCACCTACCTTCTGGCAAGATTGAAAGATGAGAATGGGGATTATATGCCAGGTATTACCGTTAGAGGAATTCCCGACGGCACGGGTAACCATAGATGGGACGAGCTATTTATGGAAAACTGGAGGGTACCAGCACAGAGCATAATAGGAGAAGAAAATCGGGGTTGGTATGCAGCTATGACGACGCTGAGTTTTGAAAGATCGAACATAGGGCGCCCCGCGCAACTACTGCGGACTTTAGAAGACACTATAGATTGGTTTGCAGGAAACTCCAAAAAGGGAACGGAAGATACCCTAGCTCGCGCTGAGATTAGAAATAGGCTAGCGAGTTGGCGAGTAGAAGTCGAAATGCTTCGAATGCTTTGTTACCGAGTTGGATGGATGCAGTCTCAAGGGCTTGTTCCTCAAAGGGAGTCGTCCATGGTTAAAGCAACAGGGGACGAGCTTTTCCAGAGGATCTACCGCGGCATAGCACAAATCATGGGAGGATACGGGAATTTATTACCCACCAACGGTCCAAATTACAAACTTCCTGTTAATGATTTCCTTCCAGCCCGTGGTTGGCAAAGCATAGGTACGAGCATTGGTGGTGGAACAAGAGAAATACAAAAAAATATTATAGCGCAAAGAGGATTAGGCTTACCCAGATAATATCTAGGTATGCTACCAAATGATTACAAAAAATTATAATTAAGTTAAATCAAGTAAACCAATAGTTTGAGGAGGTAGGATAATGGATCTAGGATTAACTGAAGACCAAGAAATGTTACGGTCAATGGCTCGAGAGTTCATCGAGGCAGAGGCGCCTAGGACATATGTAAGGGATATGGAAGAGGATGACCGGGGTATAACCACGGATCTTTGGCAGAAAATTGCCCAAGTAGGTTGGTTAGGACTGATCGTGCCTGAAGAGCATGGTGGTACAGGCCAGAGCCTAGTCGACCTAGGAATTTTGATGGAAGAAGTAGGGCATGGTGTATTACCTGGGCCGTTCTTCAATACAGCACTTGTAACCGTCGGGATCCTAGATTCTGGTACTGATGCACAAAAAGCAGAATACCTACCAAAAATCGCAAATGGTGACATCATAGCGTCCCAAGCTATTATGGAACCATACTCTCGATTGGATGCGGGAGGAATAAACCTTGAAGCTAAGAAGCAAGGGGAAAATTATGTGCTAAATGGTAGTAAGTTATTCGTAGAAAATGCACATGTATCAGACCTTCTCCTTGTTCCAGTAAGAACAAGTAAAGCTGGGAAAAATGCAGAAAAAGGTATCACTTTACTACTTGTTGATACCAATAGTGACGGTATCAAAGTAGATAAACTAAAGACTATCGCAACTGACAACCAGTGCGAAGTAACGTTTAAAAATGTAACAGTACCAGCAGCCAACGTATTAGGAGAAGCTAATAATGGTTGGGACACACTTAAGCTTCTGTTGCAAAAAGGAGCATCTCTAAGATGCTGCCAAATGGTGGGAGCATTACAAGAGGTACTAGATATGACCGTCGAGTACGTGAAAAACAGAGTACAGTTTGGTAGGCCTATCGGGAGCTTCCAGGCAATACAGCATTATTGCGCTAACATGGCAACAGATGTTGATGGGTCTAGATTCATTACATATCAGGGATTATGGAGATTGGGCGAAGAGCTCCCTTCAGACCTTGAGGTTTCTGCGGCCAAGGCATGGGTCAGTGATTCTGCTCAAAGGGTGGCTGCGACAGCTCACCAGTGCCACGGAGCTATTGGATTTACCCAGGAGCACGACCTGCAGCTATTCACGCGAAGGCTAAAAGCTTGGGAAGTGTCATTTGGGGATGGAGACTATCATAGAGAGCGCGTAGCTCAAGCTATGGCAATATAAGCTAAGCTTATAAATTGCTATTAAACAGGCTCCTTATGTATTATAAGGAGCCTGTTTTATTGCCAAAATTTACACTGATTAACGAGTACCCTGTTCCCCGCTAGAAATTTGTCGGTTTGCAAATTCGCAGTTTCGAATTCAGGCCCAACACAAACTAGATCTGCTTTCGATTCTTTTATGAAAAGTAGCCCAGCCGCAACGTCCCATGGTTTTAACTCTAAATGCATATATAAATCAAACCAACCGGCAGCAACGTAAGCTAGCCCCAAGGCTGCAGACCCCATAATCCTGATACGATGTACAGGCAAAATACCTAAGGCTATCTCTAAAGATTTTTGTACTAATTCTTCGTTTGGCCCCATGTCTAAACCGATTGTCGCACGATCAAATTGTTCAGCGGGTGCAAAGCTCATATTTTTACCGTTAAAAGTAAACCCTTTGCCCTTCTCGGCAAAAAATAAGTGGTCTCTCAATGGATCAAGGGTTCCGCCAATAATAGGCTCCCCTAAATAAGTAAGCGCCAGTGTAGTAGCTACATTGGGTATTCCTTTAGCAAAATTAGCGGTTCCATCAATTGGATCCAATACCCATCTAAAAGGAGAATCAAAATTGACTGCACCTAGTTCTTCGCCCACAAAACCGTAATCAGGAAATTCTCTAAGAAGAAATTCCTTAATGGATTTCTCAACGGCAAAATCAATGTCTGTGACAACATCTCTACGCCCCTTAAATGATATTTTAGGTTCTGCTAAACGAAATGCTGTCTCTAATTTTTCTCCAGCTATCGATAAAGCCTCTCTGGCAACTATCGCGGAGGTTTTGCCATTTTTCGACTGATGATCGTCTAAATCCAATCTAAAATCCTGTCATTTTATGAAACCTATTGCTTCTCTAACTTCTTCCATTGTAGCTATGGCGATAGCTTTAGCCTTTTCATTTCCTTCTCTCAAAGCTTCATCAACAACATTAGGTTTGTTCTCTAGTTCGCGGCGTTTTTCTCTAAAAGGCTCCAGCGTCTCATTTATCGATTTCGCAAGTAAATCCTTGTCTTCAACACAACCGATGGTTGCATTAGTACAAGCTTCATGCACTTCTAATTGAGTTGCTTCAGAAGAAAATAGTTGATGTAACGCGTAAACATTGCATACCCATGGCCGCCCCGGGTCTGTCCTACGGGCCCTTTGTGGATCAGTCATCATAGTCTTTACTCGCGCTCTGGTTTCTTCAGGGGTAGCAGCCAACTCAATATGGTTATCTAGGCTTTTACTCATCTTATTCTGCCCGTCAGTGCCAATTATTGAAGGGCTTTTTGAAAGAAGCGCCTCTGGTTCTGGAAATATCTCCCCAAATTCTCCGTTAAACCGTCTTACAATTTCACGTGACAGCTCAACATGAGGAACTTGGTCACGTCCGACAGGAACAGTATCAGCCTTATAGATTATAATATCTGCGGTTTGAAGAACTGGATAACCAACCAAGCCATAATTCATCCCGTCTCCATTAGCTCTAAGCTGCTCTTTGAAGGAAGGAACTCTTTGTAGCCATCCCATCGGGGTTACCATACTTAAATAAGTATGAAGCTCTGTTACCTCTGGAACCTGAGATTGAACAAACAGTACGCTTTTCTCAGGATCCAAACCTGCTGCCAACCAATCAAGTACCATTTCTCTAGTATTTAATTCTAAATCTTTAGTGTCATTGAGCGTAGTCATGGCGTGAATATCAGCAACAAAATAGAAACATTGGTAAGAATCCTGGAGACTGACCCAATTTTTTAACGCCCCAAAATAATTACCTATATGTTGCCGCCCCGTAGGTCTCGCCCCTGAAAGAATTCTTCCCTTCATACCTTTGATCTCATTCTCGTCGTTCGACATGTTATTGAATCACTCCAAACAATTTCGTTTTTACGATACATCAAACAATTACTTTTGTCCTAAGGTTATAGCGTTTCAGCTGTAATAAATACACCCGTTTTCGTAATTCGTATATTATAAGAACACACTAAATCCATCTTATGATCAATATAGTCGCGAATTAATCTAGTTCATCAGCCAGCGTAGCTCAGGTGGCAGAGCAGCTGTTTCGTAAACAGCAGGTCGGCGGTTCAAGTCCGCCCGCTGGCTCCAGATTATTTCATCTCCAATAAACCAAACCGGTACTTTGATCAAATAGGAAAAAGATTGGTAAAGATTGAGAAACTAGCTCATCAAATTATTACTCTGAGCCACGTAGGCACAATTCATACATGATGGATTTGAATCCGGTATTACACGAGAATTTAATACTTCTAGCATCTCTTCAAGCTTGGGCTCAATCCAAGATAAATTGACTTCGTACGGTACTAGAGTCTCACTAAATTGCATGACTCCCTGAAATTTCTCTGACTGTCTGTCCGCATTACACACGTAAAAATAGCTAGTACCGGAAACTTCGAACCCCATTTTTGACAGTATGTATGTATATATATCCATTTGCATTTTATACGTTTGGTGATAAGTGCCTGCCAGATACATTGACGTCTCCACCTCGTATTTACTTGCTTGGGACTTATAATCCACCACCACCAATTTATTTGTTTTTAAGTCAATACAAATATCATCGATTCCACCAAAAAGCACAATGTTACTATCAAATATTTGGGTCGAGATACCAGCCGATAGAGAGTTGCGCCACTTGTCTATATCGGGATGGTCAAAGGGAACAATGTGTCCTAAACCACTTTCACGAAATATACGATGCGGTTCCCCCAAAGAGCGTGCGCGGTCGAATTCTCTTTTCAATAAAATATCTGTTGTCTCATTTAAAGACCAGCCGGGTAGATCTGGAAAAACTATCCCTAATACCCGGTCAGAGTAAAAACATCTTGGGCAAGCAAGAAAATCACTAAATTTTGTGCGGCTTATTCTATAATTATCGTGCTGATTTGGAGAATATATAGATGATTTTCGTGATCGCAATCCAGTTGCGTTTACGAATTGGCCTTTAGAATTACGTTTTAGACTAATCATATCATCTCCTTTGCATCAATTTATTATCGCAAGGACGTACTACGGGATTAAGCTAGATTATCAGATACTTAAAGACAGTATATCAACTGTATTAAGACACAATTCAAGTCTACCTGCCAGAACCTCTCATGATGTAGATGCTTTTATAACTGCATCGCGCTCTAACTCTCCTTTAGTAACTAATTTATCCCATTCAACAGCATTCACCGTTAATCCAGTAACATTAATAGCGTCCGTTGTACAAAGCCATGCGATACAGCGCGCGGCATGCTCTGCACCTACCCCTTGGCTTCCTAAATCTCTTTCTTTATCTAGTATTGGAAAACTGGAAGTATCTACCCTACCTGGCTGAATAGCATTAGCTGTGATACCAAACCTTGCGGTTTCTAAGGCGACAGTCCTGGTCAAACCTTCGACACCTGATTTGGAAGCTCCATACGCTCCCCCTCCTCTTATACCGGTCCAAGCACCGCCTCCGGAGAAATTAATAATCCTTCCATTTTTCATATTTATCATTCCTGGTAATACGTATTTAATGCACAAAAAAGTGCCAGTTAAGTTAATGTTAACGACATCAGCGAATTCTTTATACTCAACATTCTGAATGAATCCAACTGGTCCTCGTATACCTGCATTATTAACCAATATACCTGGAGGTCCGAATCTATCCTCTGTAAATTCAATAAGTTTCTTAACATCGCTTTCCAAGGACACATCTATTGATATACCGGACGCTTCACCTCCAGTATCAATTATCTGCTCACATACTGAATCTATCTCTTCCTGAGTACGAGCGACTACTACCACGCTAGCGCCTTTTCGCGCTAACTCGACTGATATTTCTTTACCAATCCCTCTGCCTCCACCAGTTACTATCGCAACTTCATTGGATAAATCCATTTGTTCCTCCAATACTTGTCCAATCGAAAAAACTAGCCACCCATTTTAAGTATCGCCTCATGCTCTTAAATAGGCAATAAAATAGCTTATAACCGTTATATAATATAACAACGTTTATAAAGCAGACGGGATATCTATGGACGGTATACATATAGTTTTATGTTCGCCTCAAATCCCTCATAATACAGGGAACATAATCAGGCTTTGTGCAAACACTGGGTTACAATTACATTTGATTCATCCCTTGGGGTTCGACTTAAATAACCCAAACCTAAAAAGAGCAGCGCTAGATTATTCAGACATCGCTGATGTATACGAATACTCTTCTTTTGATGAGTATAAAACCATGTTTTCTGATCGGCGGATGCTCGCAACATCATCGTCAGGAAATACAATCTACTCTTCTATTCAATACACCCCTAACGATTCAATATTTTTTGGTTCAGAAGACACCGGACTACCCGAAAAGATTATAAATGTCTTCGAAAACAATCATTTGATTAGAATCCCAATGCAGCCTACCAATAGAAGTATAAATTTATCTAATGCAGTAGCTATAGTCGCCTATGAGACATGGAGACAAGCAAATTTTATAGGCGATGACCAAATAACATCAACAAAACATTTTTCATAAGAATTAGTTGGTATGTATAAGACATAAATATACTATGCGTAATTGATGTAATATGTACTAGGAACGAGGTGGTAGAAAATGAGAGGCACTACAGCAATCGTTGGTTACGCTGAACTACCAACACGTCGACAATACCCTGGGAAAACCATGAATGGGTTGCTTGCAGAAGCAGCGAGGGACGCAATCGAACATGCTCGAATTAGAAAAGAAGAAATCGATGGTTTAGTAGTAGAGGGAGGAAGTGTTTATCCAACCTCTGTAGCTGAACACATGGGATTATCGCCTAATTTTATAACTGGTGTAAGCACCATGGGAGCCAGTGGAGCAACGGCAGTCGCTGTGGCGTCAATGGCCGTCCATTCCGGCCTCGCAAAAACGGTATTAGTAACCTTGGCGGGCCCAAGAGAAGCTGGTTCAGCCTGGGGAAGTGCTCCTGAACCAGGAATGCGTACTGAATTCGAGAATCCGTATGGGCCTGCAGTCGCAGCTAACACTGGTTACGCGTTGATGTACACTCGCCACATGCACGAGTATGGTACAACTCAGGAACAACTAGCCAACATCGCAGTTAATCAAAGATTTAATGCTCTCGAAAATCCAAATGCAGTTTTCCAAGGTCAGCCAATAGACCTAAAAGACGTTCTAGATTCTCGGTATATTAATTACCCGATTCGGTTACTTGAGTCTGTTATGCCTTGTGCGGGTGGGGCAGCATGTATAATCACATCTGCAGATCGGGCGAAATCTTATCCAAACAAACCTGTTTATATACTTGGAGCGGGTATCGCTTCAGATCCCTTAACAACTTGGCAAAGAGAGCGGGTAACATTATCCGCAGTCTCAAGATCTGCACCTATCGCCCTAAATATGTCCGGGTACAGTACCAAAGACATTCAATTTGCCGAATTTTACGATTGATACACGATTCTCGAGGCAGTTTGTCTCGAAGATGCAGGGTTTGTTCCTAAAGGTGAAATTGGACCTTTCTTTGAGAGTACAGATACCACGTATAAAGGTGAATTTCCAATTAATACCGATGGAGGGCAATTATCGGGTGGACAAGCTATGGACTCCGGAGGGTTTCGACATGTAATCGAGGCGACCCGCCAAATCATGGGAGATGCTGAAAAAAGGCAAGTGAAGAAAAACGATCTCGCTATGGTGAATGGTTGAGGAGGTACTGTAAGTAGCATGGCTACGCTAGTTCTCGGTTCCGAGAATGCCCTATAATTAATATAAGAAACGGACTTATCATGACAAAGAATAACTATAACAAGCCTCTTCCCATACCAGGAGGCCCTTTTGGAGCAACCAGCAAGGAATTTACAAAACCCTTTTGGGAAGCAACTAAGAAACACGAATTACTTATGCCTCGATGCAAAAACCATAATGGTTTTTTCTTTTACCCAAGGGACCTGTGCCCGGTATGCCTCTCTCCTGATATAGAGTGGGCCAAAGTGACAGGAAAAGGAAGGGTCTATGCATACACAGTTGTTTACCAGCCAAATGATCCTCTGTTTGCTGAAGACGCTCCCTATACATATGCGGTAATTCAGTTAGATGAGGGTGCAAGAATGATTTCCAACGTCATTGAAATCGATCCAGAAAAAGTAGAAATAGACATGCGTGTAGAGGCTGTATTCGAAGATATAACAGATGAGTGGACTTTGGTAAAATTTAAACCGGTCTAATCTATGAAAGGTCTAGGAATTATGCCGATCCTATATATAAAAAAAACACTGGCAAAATTCGCTATTGTAATAATAGCCAGGTTTATATTTAAACTAACCAAAAAAATCTTGCTGAATAAATCAATTAATTACCTAATAAAGCGAGCAATTCGTTAAACCCTTTAATATCGTCACTCATGAGCATCAATTAAGATAAAAGCTATAACGCATACCTCATCACCTGTATTCACCCAATCATGGAGCGTTGCTCTTTGCACAATAACATCCCCTGCCACCAAATGTACGGCTGCACCCTTATCCAATCTCATATCGATTTCACCTTTTAACACAATAGCGTAATCAATCGTTTGGGTTACATGCATGTCAGTGGTGTTGCCTGGTTGAAATTCAATAATTCTAAATATTGTTCCTCGACGTACTGGGGGCCTTTCAACCTCTTTATCTCCTAAATCTTCAGAGCCACTTAAGTCAGGAGGTACAGTATCTGTGGTCCATACAACAGTACCGGTCACACCCGATCTTGAGACCTTCACATTTTGTGCGAAATCATCGATCCATACCTCAGATTTTCCTTCGCTATCGTTAGCGGTAACTACTCTTCTAATATTTGCTGCCATTACATTTCCTTTAATCTATATAATTGGATACATATATATATTAACCTGTTTAGTAATGCCGTTCATATTGTGGTGCCAAGGTTTTATAGCATCCACTATAAATTGAGGAAATAGAATGCAAAGTGTGGGGAATGTTAAGGTAAGTTTGCAGATATTTTCGATCGTATCAGCCATGGGCCCTATTACATTCCTAATACTCATCGCAATATCAACAATTTTTAATCCAGGGTATGACCATATAGGTTCCACTATAAGCAGACTAGCGGTTCAACCAAACTTTCCCTGGATTCCAAGATTAGGTATATGTATTTATGGCATCAGTTATGTATTCATATCGTGGCCAATCTATTACATGCTAAAATTAGCACCCAAATCCCGATTTACATACCTGATACCTAGTCTATTAATATCAGTAGCTTTCTTTTCACTAATGACTGGTTTAGTACCAGATGATGACAACCCGGGGGGCATTTTTGTCCTACATGACTATGGTGACACATCGATTTCAGGAATCATACATGATATATCATCACGTTTATCTTTCGTGCTAGGTGTTGCAGCAATGCTGTTTTTCTATTTCTCCACCGCCAAGAATCAAAACTATAAATTTGCTTCTAAGTTATCATTATTTAGTGCTATAACGGTGTTGATATTTGGAGCCATATTCACATTGACTACCCTGCTTCCCAATACACATTGGCTCTGGAACAGCATCGGTTTATATCAAAGAGCAATAATTTTGATTACAACATTTTGGATTGAATACATAGCCATAAAAGTTTTCTTACTTACACGTTCTGAATAAACAAAGGATTATGCCATAACATTTGATTTATAATCACAAATATTAAATATATGATTTGAGGTGAAATATGCCAACGTTACCAGAGTTCAATTTAGACGGAAAAGTAGCGATAGTTACAGGTGCGGCACAAGGAATAGGAAAAGGAATAGCTAAGTCTTTGGCACAGGCAGGTGCTGACATTGTTCTTGCTGGAATATCTTTAGGAGATCGAGAAAATGACGATGCAGCTATGCAATCAGCTGCTGAAGAAATCAAGCAGGTAGGAAATAAAGTACTCCCCATCACCGCAGATATGCGTGTTTTAGAAGATGTAGAAAACCTAATAGACCAAACCTTAAATGCATTTGGGGGCAAGCTAGACATAATGGTGAATAACGCAGGAGGTAGTTTCAATAATCATTTTATGGATATAAATGATAGAGGCTATGAGGCAGTAACAAGAAATAATTTACGAACCACGTTTTTGGGTTGCCAAGCAGCGGCAAAAGTAATGCTTGAAGCAGGTCATGGATCCATAATTAATCTTGCCTCGACTACTGCATTTAATCCGGCTACGACGCAACCCGTATATGGAGCGAATAAAGCTGCGATAATGCACCTAACTCAAACCCTAGCCGTTGAATTCGCTCCAACAATTAGAGTTAATGCTGTTGCACCAGGACTTACAGATACTGAAGGTTTACGTGCACAATATCCAGAAAACCCCGAGGAAGTCATTGCCACTATGAGCGAAGATTTCGCTGCAAAGCGGCTCGCTAATCCCAACGATATAGGCCTCACGGTAGTATTCTTATGTAGCGATGCCGCTGCTCATATCAGTGGTGTCACCATAAAAATTGATGGTGGAGGAATGGCGATGCGGTAAATATGCATACTACTACCGATATTAAAGTTTATGACCTTATTATTAGTTAGTAGCTTGTGGATTTATATGGAGGAACTAACATTGAACGAACTAAATAATGTATATGTCTCACAGCACCCATTAATAGGTGAAAAGTTATCAAATCTTAGGAGTATAACCACCTCCTCAAAGTTGTTTAGGGATTTAGTCGCTGAATTAACATCGCTTTTAGTATATGAAGCCACATCTGATCTAAAAACCACGCCGGTATCCATAGACACACCTCTTGAAAAAATGACTGGTTCAAAAATAGCTGAGGAGATATCTATAGTTCCCATACTAAGAGCTGGCTTAGGTATGGTAGACAGCGCACTTAATATAATCCCCAGTGCTAAGGTATGGCACATAGGTGTGAAGAGGGATGAATCCTCTCTTAAGCCAATTGAATACTACGTTAATAAACCAAATATAGCAAAAATAACAACATGCATAATACTAGATCCAATGTTAGCCACCGGAGGTTCTTTATCAGCTGTATGCTCAATACTAAAATCTTGGGATGTACATAACATAAGGTATATTGGCTTATTAGCATCTCCAGAAGGCGTTCAGAGGCTTCAGGATGACCACCCTGACGTTAAACTGTTCATCGCGAACATTGATTCCCATCTAGACGAAAACGGGTACATCGTCCCAGGTTTAGGAGACGCTGGAGACAGACAATTTGGCACAACATAACTAAATTAACGGGAGAAACCATGAGAATCGCTATTTTTGGAGCAGGAGCTGTGGGATCTTATGTTGGAGGCAAATTAATACAATCTGGAGAACATGATATTTCTATGATTGCGAGGGGAGACCACCTAGAAGCACTTAATTCTCGCGGATTAAAAGTAAGCAGTATAAACGGAAATTTTGAGATTAAATCCTTATTTGCGACGGACTCCCCCTCTAAGATAGGTACGGTTGATTATGTAATACTGACAGTAAAATCCTGGATGGTTGCAGAAGCTACAAAATCTATGTTGCCTTTAATCGACAAAAATACCGTGGTTATACCTCTTCAAAACGGTGTTGAATCACCTGATCAGATTGCCTCTATACTCGCTCCAAATCAAATAATGGGAGGAATGTGCAGAATATTTAGCACGATATCAGAGCCAGGGCACATAGATCATTTCGGCTCAGATCCACTGGTAGTTATAGGCGAACTAAATGGCGAAAAAACTGAACGCGTTGCTAATATAAAAATTGCTCTCGATAATGCAGGCTTATCCTGCGATATTTCCGATGATATAAATGTTTCGATGTGGGAAAAATTGATTTTTGTAGGCCCTGTTGGAGCAGTCGGCTCGGTAACAAGGGCCCCGCTGGGGGCCATATTAGAAACAAGCCAATCAAGGCAATTATTGCAAAGATTAATGGAGGAAATCTTTGAAGTAGGAGTAGCACTGGGCGTGAAATTAAATAAGGGGGTTGTCAAAAATAGTATAGAATATGCAGAACATTCTCCATTCGAAGCAACATCTTCCATGCAACGAGATATAATAGAAGGGCAACCATCCGAGCTAGAAAGCCAAGTAGGGGTAGTAGTAAGGTTGGGAATTAAAACAAATATCCCTACACCCGCACACGAATACATTTACAGTTCGCTACTGCCAATGGAAAATAAAGCAAGGGGCAAATAGGGTTCTAATTAAATAACCAACAAAAAAAGGATTTGATGTTGCAACCTACAAAAATCAAGGATCTTGGGAAAGAGCAAAGAAAAATAATCAATGCTTGGTGCATTTACGATTGGGCAAATTCTGTGTTCTCAACCAGCGGTATTGTAGCAATTTTCCCAGTATATTTCGTATTCCTGTTTGAGCAATCGATAGGGAGTCAACTATCTATCGCTGGGTTAAACCTTTCAAGTAGTGGCATTTGGAGTATTGGGATATCAATATCATCCTTGGTAGTCGCTTTAACAAGTCCGCCTCTAGGGATACTAGCGGACAAATTTGCGATAAAAAGAAAATTACTGATCATATACTGTGTAGCCGGCTCGATTTTTACTGCACTTACGTTTTTTTCCGTATACACAAGTTCCCCTTGGGCTTGGTTATTAGGTTTCTTTATACTAGCAAATATAGGATTCAACGGAAGTTTCGTCTTCTACAATTCATTTCTACCCCATATAGCACCTAAGGAACTTCTTGATGATGTTAGTAGCCGCGGTTACGCTTTTGGATACATTGGGGGAGGCTTACTTCTACTTATTCACTTAGTATTGATTATGGGAGCCCAAGATACATCCATAGAAGATCTAGTTACTAGAGCATGCATGGTTTCAATTGGAATTTGGTGGTTTGGGTTCTCTTTATGGACATTTAAATTCCTGCCTGAACCAACCAAACCCGAATTATCAAACAAAATAGGTATACTCAGCTCCATAAAATTATCAATCGTCGAACTTAGCAAAACGTTTCAAGGAATATCAAAATTTAAACCCATTCTTATATATTTATTAGCATTTTTACTATTTAACGATGGGATTCAGACTA
The DNA here is from genome assembly GCA_002450835.1 of Dehalococcoidia bacterium UBA6926. Taxonomy (GTDB): domain Bacteria; phylum Chloroflexota; class Dehalococcoidia; order UBA6926; family UBA6926; genus UBA6926. The sequence goes on along the minus strand of DKAM01000002.1, from coordinate 30,889 downwards.
TTTTATCGGTTGCCGGAGCCTATGCTGCCGATACACTCGGAGTTAGCTTAATATTCAATATGCTCACCATCCTATTAGTCCAATTTATAGCTGCCCCGGGAGCACAAGTATTTTCGTTATTTGCCAATCGATCATCAACAAAAAATGCTTTGATGACTTCACTAACAATTTGGTGCATTATTATTTTAGTTGGTATCGGGATGGTGCCGTTAAGCCCTTCATCACACACTGAGCATGATTACCAACTCGATTACACTTTCGGCAGAAATTACGAAATAGTATCTCAGCCAAGTTTATCTGAATCAGCCGAAGACAAAGAATGGGATTTAGAAACTAATTTGTTATCCAATAGATCGACCCTATCAACAAGTGAAGCTCTCACGCTGATACAAACAGTTAACGCAAGCGAAAATTCACAATTTAGCGCTTCAATCTCTGGAGGCCCCCACGATGGATTAAATGCTATTGGAAAAAAGAATAAATCCAATCTTGGCGGAGGACCATTAGATTGGTGGCCAAATTTTTTGAGAACATCCATATGGGAACCGCTAAATTTATCAGTAAATTTCCAATTCTTATTACTAGGGTCCTTTATAGGTTTAATTATGGGGGGGAGCCAAGCTCTGGCAAGAAGTATCTTCGCTCACATGACACCTGAAAATAGGAGTGGAGAGTTCTTCTCCTTTTTTGGATTTACAAATAAAGTTTCTTCGGTCATCGGCCCTATGCTGTACGTACTTATCTCAGGTACAATCGACACTAGAACAGCAATACTATCAATTATGATTATAATCGCCGCTGGAGCATTAATTCTGAGTCGGGTTGATGTCGATGCTGGTAAAAAAATCGCTCTTAATTAACAGCAACTAAAAACCAAGGGATTCCCTCTAGTGAACTAGGATTTTAATTCATCCAATATTCTTGAGGCTTCGATAAGATCATTAACTGTAACGCCGTGTACTCCCATCGAATATACTTTCTCTAAATCTTGTTTATTTTCAACGCCCCAAACACCTACATATAATCCTCTATCAGTAGCCATATCAATAAAATTTTTTGAAACTGTTCGAACGTGTGGGAATAAACCCTCAAAACCATTCAAAGAGCAAAACTCTATATCGCGATCCGTAGCTTCTACCACCAGTAACCCATGGCTTACCTCAGGCATCACTGCTTTGGTTCTAATAAGCTGATCTTGGTCAAAAGATAGTATCGAAACCCCGGGTACATTTGATGGATTTGAGATGACTCCTTCACTAATCCAATTAGTATCTAAAAGCATTTTATGAAGAATAGAAGGTAAAATATCCTCTCCTGACTTAATTTCGATATGAATATGTGCCTGATTAGAATATCTCTGTAAAATCTCCTCTAGAGTTGGTACTCTCTGTATTTCATTCAAAACAACAGGGCCTTCAAACCAACTTCCAGCATCAAGATTTTTGATCTGCTGCAGACTCATTTGATTTATCGGCCCAGAACCATCACTAGTTCTATCGACTTCAGAATCGTGCATTACTATCAAAACGTTATCTAGAGTCAAATGTATATCTAGTTCTAAAAAATTAAACCCGAGCTCTAGAGCATGGTCGAACGCAGCTATTGTATTTTCAGGAAAATATTCAGAAGATCCTCTATGTGCTATTAGTTTCATATTTACAAATCTCTTAACCAAATTAGGTCGATGCACAACATTCTTTGAACTTAATTGTTTTTTAAAGAAAAGCCTAAGTCAATTAGAATCCCCTGAAGTACGTTGATCGTGCCTTCTAGGTTATCTGTTTCGTTTATAACTACGTAATCAAATAAATCTGCTTTTTCCATTTCAAGCTCTGCCGCAGAAAGCCTAGTTTGTATTTGATCAACCGTAATACCTCCTCGGGATTCTAAACGATGAGACAGGCTATCTAACGAAGGAGGTGAAATAAAAATTAGTACCGACGAGGGATCATATTCCTTTATACTAAAAGCTCCCTGAACATCTGTACGAACAATAAGTTCTTTCCCTAAAGAACGTGCATTGTCTATTTGGGATTTAGGGACTCCATATCTTTCTCCATAAACTTCAGCCCACTCAATTAAGGAATTATTTTTTATAAGGGAATCAAATCCTTCATTATCATAAAACAACTGGTCTACACCATCTATTTCACTCAGTCGAGGTTTTCTAGTAGTTGCTGTAACAGGAACGTATACATTCGATAAGTCTTCACGAAGGAGATCAAGAATTGTATCCTTCCCCACTCCTGATGGGCCAGTTATTACAACCAAAGGCGGGGAGGCGGACATTTTTTATTCAAACACTCTCTCAGAGTTCGATTCATTAGCGACATGACCATTCTGCCTAAAAGATGAAAGGCGGCCAGCCACGGTCTCTGGATTGATAGCCGCAAGGACTATATGACCACTATCAACTATAAGTACGGCTTTAGTTCTACGGCCATTAGTCATATCAAGTACAGCATTACGAGCCCTACCTTCTTGAATTAAACGTTTGGTTGGAGCCGAGCCTGGGGCCACAATTGCGATCACTCTGTTCATCGCCACATGATTACCGAACCCCACATGTAATATCTCCGGTCCTAAAACCATAGTAGGTCACCTCTCCCCTAATAACATCTAATTTGTAGAGATAATACCTAGAAAATCTGACCAAAAATTCGGATATGAAACATCAGTCACTTCTGAATCTTGTATCACAATTTCATCATCACTCACCAAAGACGATACGGCCGCAGCAATTGCTAGCCGATGGTCTCCATGAGATCGTATAGTCCCTCCCTTTAATTTCCCCTTACCGTAGATTACCATGCCATCGTCCTGCTCCTCAACCCGGGCTCCAAGAGTATTTAGGGCAATTACCGTATTTTTGATACGATCACTTTCTTTCACCCGTAATTCTGCGGCATCCCTTATTACAGTTGTTCCCTCTGCCTGCGTAGCTGCGACTGCTATAAGGGGAATCTCATCAATTAACCTAGGAATAATTGAGCCGTAAATTTCTATTCCTTTTAATTGGCTTGAGCTGACATTAATATCCGCAACAGGTTCACTAGAGTTTGACTTCTTTTTTTCTATTGAGATATTAGCTCCCATTTCCTCTAATACATCTAGCAGACCAGTCCTGGTGTGATTAACACCAACATCTTTTATAACTAATTCGCTGTCATGATGTATAAGGCCCCCTACAATCCACGGAGCAGCAGAACTAAAATCAGAAGGGATTTCTATGTCAATCATATCTGGAATGCCTGGAGAAACAATAACTCTCTTGAAAGCCTCGTCCTTATCCAAGTGAATCCCCATATCCATTAACATATTTTCCGTATGGTCCCTTGATGCATATGGTTCAATAATTTGCGTATTCCCCTCAGCAAATAAACCTGCAATCAACAAAGCTGACTTTAGCTGAGCACTTGCGACCGGCATGTCATAATTGATACCTCTTAAATTACCACCCCTAACACTGATTGGTGGGAACTCATCATTTTCTGCACCGTCAATATTCGCTCCCATCAACTTTAAAGGCTTTATTACCCTACCCATTGGACGTTTGTTAAGAGAGGAATCACCAAATACTACGGCAGATATTGAGGACCCAGCAAGAACACCTAAAAGGAGGCGCATTAAAGTGCCACTATTTTGTGCATCTAAGTGGGAGGAAGGTTCGATGAAGGAGTGAATTCCCCTGCTCTCAATTACTAAATTGCTAGATACACCCTTGGAATCTACGCTCTCTTTAACAATACCCATCCCCAAAGTTTCCATGACTCTTAATGTTGCAATTGTGTCCTGAGAACGCGGGAAATTATAGATGCTTGCCTTGCCTGAACCAAGAGAGTTCAAAAGTAGGGCTCTATGCGCAATTGACTTATCTCCTGGAGCTTTTATTTCTCCTTTGAAAATTTTCGGTTTTAATAAAGATAAATCCATGACTCTTTCTAACGTCCTGAAGGTCCATTTTTTGAATCTTTATCAAATTTGCGGCTTAACTCAGCTAGTTTATCTCCACCAAGCATTCCTAGCATATTTTCACTCGCAGTCGGAACATTTTGGATACTATCGTTAGCACCTTTAACTTTCCCTGATAACCAATCTGATCGAGACTGATAGGCACTTTCGATTAACTCGCGTAGATCGTCGCCTCCTTCTTCAACGGCTGCTCTAAACTGCTTCAGTTGGATATCAAAACTATCCAGCCACCTTAATACAGAGTCACGGTTAGTTGAAAATATCGAATGATGCATATCGACTGATCCGGAAGATAAACGGGATACATCTCTGAAACTACCCGCTGCAAGCCTAGACATCTCGCGCCAACTTGCAGATTGAGCAGTAGCATTCATCAGGGTAATCGATAGAGCTATGGGAAGATGACTGACCCCTGCGACTAAACTGTCATGCTCCACAGGGTCAATAAAAAGTGGTTGCGCATCAAGAAGATTAACTAAGCTAACAACTGCATCAACTGATTCTGGACGAACATTTACGGTGGGAAATATGCCATACGCAGCGCCCTCAAATAATGCTTGTTCGGCCCCTTCTATACCAGGTGTCTCAACCCCGGCCATTGGATGCCCTCCAACAAAATCAACATTGTTAGGTAGTATTTCATCCGCCCATTGCATAACTTGTATTTTTGTGGAAGATGTATCAGTAACAATAGTACCTTCTTCCAAACTGGGGGCAATTTCATCAAAAACTTGTTTGACTGCTTCTACAGGAACACACACGATGACAATTGACGCACCTTCTAAAGAGTTCGGTAAACTATAGGAAATTTTGTCTACGGCCCCTATCTTCCTTGCTTTACCAGCCGTTGTTGGTTCTATATCATGCCCAACGATTTCGACCCCTTTAATTTTCTTTCGAAGTCCTAATCCAATTGAAGCCCCTATTTGCCCCAACCCTATAATCGATATTTTATGCATTAAAGTCCTCGATTCTATTGACCGTAAGTTTTTTCATTGTTCCTTCATATGATAGGATACCCAACTACCAATTGACTAAACAAATATACCGGTGGAAATACAATACGCCAAATAATACTAACCCCAAAGAATATATCGATACCAATTAAAAGCATCAGCAGGAAAGGGCCATATTTTTCTAAAATAAAGGCACCGGGCAACCATTTTCTAGGAGTGAGACCAATCGCAATTTTTGAACCATCTAGCGGGGCAAGAGGTAGTAAGTTAAAAATCCCTAGAACAATATTATAAACAATGCTGAAAGATAAATATGATCCTACCCAGACCGCAGGGTTTGTAATATTAACGTATATGAACTGAGGATCAAGAGCATACCCTAATGGGAGTACCGGTAGTGAAAAAAGGCGAGCAGATAAACCTAATAGTAAAGCAAATAAAAAATTTACAGCTGGTCCTGCGATTGAAACGAAAGCCAACGATTTACGTGAATTATTCAATGCTGCAATATTAATGGGAACTGGCTTCCCCCAGCCAAATCCGATAAAAAGGAACATGAAACTACCTAAAGGGTCTAGATGCTTTATTGGGTTCAGAGAAAGTCGCCCAGAAATTTTTGCTGTTTTATCCCCCAATTTAAAAGCAATAAAAGCGTGGCCAAATTCGTGCACGGATAAGGCACATAGTAAAGCCAGAATAAAGGCAAAAAGTATCACTGGAAATGCCATAAGAGTTTCTGCAGAAGTATCTCGCGAAAATATTTGGTAGAACAATAACGCCAATTTTTTCTCCGATTATTATTGGATTGCTAACTCAAAATAGTGAGTCGCTTGAATATACCAATATTCTTAATTAGCTATTCTCACAATCAAAAACTATCTGGCGAGTCTTATTGATAACATCTGGAGATACACTTACGGAAGTGATTCCCCATTCAACCAATTTAGCAGTTAAATCTGGGAAAAAGCTCGGGGCCTGACCACATATAGAACAGGTAATCCCTCTGTTTCTTGCGGTCGTTACAATCCTCTCCAAAGAGTGCATCACTGCTGCATTTCTCTCGTCAAAATCTTGAACCAAAGTTGCGCTATCTCTATCAACACCAAGAACCAATTGGGTAAGATCGTTAGAACCTATAGAAACTCCATCAATTCCAACATCAATAAACTGATCTAGAAGCAAAACATTAGACGGGACTTCCGCCATCATCCATAACTTGAATCCATCTTCGCCCCTCTTAAGACCGTATTGTTCTAACAAAGATTTTGTATGAATCAACTCATCTACAGTACGCACAAAAGGTATCATTACATGCAAATTTTTATATTTTTCCCGAACTTGCTTTACAGCCTCTATTTCGATCGCAAATAAGTCAGGCTCCTTAATATATCTGGCAGCACCTCGATATCCAATCATTGGATTCTCTTCCACGGGCTCAAATCTATCGCCACCTCTAAGATTTCTGTACTCATTAGTTTTGAAGTCAGTAGCGCGATAAATCACTGGTCTAGGATCGAATGCTGATGCAAAAGAGGTTAATCCTTCAGCTAATTTTTCGGTAAATTCTGAGCCACGTCCTTCTTCAAGCATTAGTCTTGGATGCTCCCCGATTCGGGCTACAATAAATTCAGCTCGCAATAAACCAATTCCATCAACATTACGCGCTGCTACAACCTCAGCGAGGTCAGGCTCAGCTAAATTAACATAAATATTCGTCCTAGTTTTCAGATCGGATGCAGCTGAGTATTCATCTACCTGAACCGCAGCATCAGGAACTGCCCCTTTATAGACTCGTCCGGATGATCCATCAACTGTAATGACTTCTCCACCAGCAAGTTGTTCGGTCGCGATACCAGTCCCAACAACACATGGAATTCCTAACTCTCGCGATATTATAGCCGCATGCGCGGTTCGTCCTCCTTGATCTGTTACGATTGCTGAAGCTCTCTTCATTGCGGGAACAAAATCAGGGGTTGTCATCTCTGTTACTAATACGTCTCCTACGTGAACCTTATCTAAATTCCCCATATCTTCATTCTCAATGACCACCACACGGCCTGATGCAGCACCAGGGCTTGCAGGAGCTCCAGAAAAAAGCAATGGGTATTCATTTTCATCGACTTCCAATCCTGGAGTACTACCATTGCTGTCAGTAAGAGTCGTTATTGGCCTTGTCTGAATTATAAAGAATTCGCCATCTTGATACGCCCACTCGATATCCTGGGGACTTTTGTAAGCTTTTTCTAATTCAAGCCCTAATTTAACAATCGATTGAATTTGGTCATCGTCCAATTTGTTTGAGTTAGCTTGAGCCTCCATAATGTCCACTCTTTTATTTAAATCATCGCGGTTAGTTGAATCAACGTTGCGGACCAGCATCCAGGTCTGAGGAACGTGCTGGCGATTTATAACGCTTACTGATTCCTTATCTATCATGTAAGTATCAGGCGTTATCTCTCCTGACACGATGCCTTCTCCAAGACCATATATTGCTTCTAACAGTACTTTCCCTCTATCACTCGTAGTTGGTTCAGCGGTAAACATTACTCCAGAGATTTCAGACTGGACCATACGCTGAACAGGGACGGCTATACCAACCGAAAGTTGATCAAAATTTTGTTCTTCTCGGTAAAAAATAGCCCTTGCCTCAAAAAGGCTCGCCCAACAACCTTTAACGGCATCAATCACTTGGTGAATTCCATCTACGTTAAGGTAAGTGCTTTGTTGGCCTGCAAACGAGGCATCTGGGAGGTCTTCTGCAGTAGCTGATGACCTTACGGCAACTAGCCCTTCGCCCATCGATTGGTACGCGTCAGCTATTTTCGATTGGATATCTTCAGATAAAGGAGACGAAATAATTAGCTGTTGGATTTTACTCGCCCTATCTCTTAATAGTTGAGAATCATTGACATCTAAGTCAAGCAAGAGTTTTCTAATCTGTTCTTCCACATTCGAATCAGTTAAAAATTTTCTGTAGGTTGAGACAGTGATGACAAATCCTGGGGGAACCGGAGCTCCATTCTGGGTCATTTCACCTAAATTGGCCCCTTTCCCACCAGCCACATCTATGTCGTGAGCCGATAGGTTTTTAAACCAAAGTATATTGGCATTTTGTTTATCAAAATCGCTTAGGGATTCGTTTTCCGTGGTTCCAGTCGTACCCGACTTCTTTGCCATCCACACTCCTCCGTTTCTTAACGATTGCGACAGACGCACCGAAAAGTATATTAGCCCCCGGCCCCAGCATACAGATTATACCATTCAAATAGTCTAATGTAGGAACAATAGACTACGATTGATTTGTATATTTGAAAGATAAAGTACTAGTAGTTTAAATAAATATCAAACTAATCCGGCTTATAATAAGCTCCTCGCATCCCCTCCGGCAATAAATCAGCTATCGAATTCATGATTTTCTCCGATAAATCATTGATTCCCATGTCTTCCATATCCTTTTTATTGACCGCTATAGGTTTACCAAAAATAACAGTTAGAAGCGGTCTTCTAAATAACGATCGTATATTAATTTTATATTCGTTAGAACCAATAATAGCAACGGGTTGGATACTTGCTTCGGATTCAATCGCCAAAAAAGCTGCTCCGGGTTGGCCTTTTAGAAGTTGACCTTTTAAACTTCTTGTTCCCTCGGGAAAGATACCTATCGTTCCTCCCTTGGCAAGATATTGAAGAGCGCTATTTAAAGAGGTTTTTGTTATTTTTCCTCTATCGATAAATATAGTCCCATAAGCATTAAATCCTGCCCCAACCCATCCTGGAGCATGTTCTAATATTTCTTTTTTTGCTAAAAAGACTATTTGTGTAGGATAGACTACCGTAAGAAGAGCGGGATCGATATTATCCATATGATTAGAAACAACTAACACCGGACCTTCCGATGGTATGTTATCCTTGCCCTTGACTGAAATCCGAAAAAATAGATGCCCCAAACCTCGAACTATTGGGATAATATATTTGTAGAATCGGGTTTGAGGAGCCATCTGCATTTCACTTTAATATAATATATCTATAATCAACGTTAAGAATATTACTAGAATACAAGGATTTTTTGACAAAACATAGTAACAACTTGAGATAGAATGGTAACAATAAAATGACTGATCACATATTAGTAGCGGTAGCGTGGCCGTATGCAAATGGTCCACTTCATTTAGGGCACATAGCGGGCGCCTATCTACCAGCTGATATTTTTGCTAGATACAATCGAATAATCGGAAACAAAGTTTTAATGGTATCTGGAAGCGACAGTCATGGCACTCCAATCACAATAAGGGCCGACGCTGAAAACACAACTCCAGAAAAAATATTTTCTAGATATCATAAGGATTTCCAAGAATCTTGGGAGGGATTAAATATTTCCTGGGATTTGTTCACGACTACCGACACTGAGAACCATCATGAAGTATCACAACGCATCTTTACCAATTTATTGGATAACGACTTACTTTACGAAGCAAAAGCAGATCTCCCTTACAGTGTTAAAGAAAAACGATACCTGCCTGATCGCTACATTGTGGGAACTTGTCCTAATTGCGGTTCAGAGAATGCAAGAGGAGATCAATGTGAAGAGTGTGGTCGCACTCTTGACCCACAGGATTTAATCAATCCAAGATCAACAACAGACGGTTCCATACCAGAGTTCCGTGAACGCTCTCACTTCATGTTTAGGCTTTCAAGGTTTGAAGATACTCTAAAAGAATGGCTAGAGGATAAAACATTCTGGCGGCCCAATGTTCTCAATCAAACAACAGGTTTATTAGAGCAAGGCTTAAAAGACCGAGCGATTACAAGAGATTTATCCTGGGGAATTCAAGTCCCTGTTGATGGATGGGAAGATCGCCGGATATATGTATGGTTTGAAGCTGTAATCGGCTATCTATCAGCCTCAATAGAGTGGGCGAAAGAGGTTGCAAAAGATCCCGACCAATGGAAAAACTGGTGGAATGAGGAATCTAAAAGCTATTATTTTATAGGCAAAGATAACATCCCTTTTCATACTATAATATGGCCAGCGATGTTGCTGGCGTATGAAGAAGGATTGCCCCTTCCCCATAACGTACCATCAAACGAATTCCTAAACCTCGAGTCAGGACAATTTTCCACGAGCCGAAATTGGGCAGTATGGGTATCAGATTATCTATCACGTTATGAAGCAGACCCTTTAAGGTATGTTCTATCAGCAACAATGCCGGAAACTTCTGATTCTGAATTTACCTGGAGAGATTTTGTAAGGAGAAATAATAACGAGTTAGTTGGTACTTACGGCAATCTCGTTCATCGAACGCTAACATTCCTGCAAAACAATTTTGACGGGACGGTACCCGAAGTAGAGCTACAAAAACCTAGTAATGATTTAATAGGTGATGCAAATAAAGCACTGCTAACTTCTGGAGAATATTTAAGTGAATGCAATTTCAGAGCAAGCTTAAAAACAGCAATGGACCTGTGCCAACAAGGTAACCGATACCTTGATGATCGAGAGCCTTGGAAAGCAATTAAAACTGATAGAAATCATGCCGCTGAAACAATGTTTACAATGCTTCATGTAATTTCGACATTGAAAATACTTTTTTACCCATTTTTGCCGGAAAGTTCTCAAAAACTGCATGGCTATCTGGGCGAAACAGGATTGGTAGAATCAAAGGGATGGAAATCAACCCCTCTTATACCTGGAGATAAGCTTCCTAAACCAGAGCCACTTTTCCAAAAACTTGACGAGGAAAAAGTCGTATCTGATGAAACACAACGAATGAAAAAGAATGCTTAATACATTAGAATAATCGGGGGCAATATAATTTGAATGGGTACCTTTCCTTTTTAGATCCAGTTCAAAAAGAGCTTGATGAAGTAGAGTCGGCATTTAAAAAAGCAGGCTCCTCCGACGATATTTGGGTTAATAAATTACTTGAAACCATATTGAATAGCGGCGGTAAGCGAACACGCCCAGCGATTACCTTGCTCGCGGGTAAAATGTTCAATTATTCGGAGAACCTACATATACCCATGGCAGTCGCAACAGAACTCTTACACACAGCCTCGTTAGTTCATGATGACACCGTCGACAATGCGCCACTAAGAAGAAATAACAAGACTATAAATGCAAGTTACGGCAACAATGTAGCAATACTTTTAGGAGACTATATCTTTGCGACAGCAGCTGAAACTGTGTGTTTAACTGATAATGTTCGGGTAATTCAAATTTTTTCTAGAACTTTAAGGTTACTTGCCGACGGTGAGCTCAGAGAGATAGACCAAGCTTTCGAACCATCATCTGGATTTTCAGGCTATTGGGGAAGAATTGAAAGAAAAACTGCTTCTTTATTCGCGACGTCAGCAGAATGTGGAGCAATACTAGGCGGAGCATCCGAGGGGCAAATCGAAAATCTCAAAAAATACGGCTCGAATATAGGCACAGCTTTCCAGATTATTGATGATATTTTAGACTTCGACATAGAAGGGAGCGAATTGGGGAAACCTTTGGGCCAAGATCTTCGCCAAGGGGTACTAACGCTTCCAATACTCATTTATTTGGATTCAAATCCTGAAGAGGCACAGGGAATTCGCAAACTAAAAACCTTACCCGGTGAAGAAAAAGCATCCAATATACAAAATATCCTATCAAAGGTAAAAAACTCTGGAGCGATCGAAAAATCCTTTGACATAGCCAAGACGTATGCTCAAAAAGGAATAGAGGCAATAGAAACATCCCCTAAAGGAGCCCCCCGCAATTCGCTGCAATCCATAGCCCAATTCGTTATTGAAAGAAAATTCTAGATAAGTAAGTAATTACCCAGGCTTCTTCTGGTTGCCTTCAATCAAAACGGTAAACTCCCCTCTGGGCTTGCTAAAATGTTTAATCGCTTCACTCAAAATCCCCCTATAGATTTCTTCATACAATTTAGTCATCTCTCTTCCTACGACTAGCCGCCGATCACCCAAAATTTCTTGGATGATATTTAAACTATCAACAATGCGATGGGGAGATTCATAAAATATTATCGGCTCACTATTCATTAATAGTTCCTCAAAGATTTTTCGCCTTTCATTTTTCTTTCGTGGAAGAAATCCCAAAAAAATGAATTTGTCCGCGGGCAAGCCAGCTACAGATACGATTGAGGCCACGGCATTGGGACCAGGAACCGGAGCAACAAGATGACCTGCTTCTACAACAGCTTTTACCAGAGCAGATCCGGGATCATGAAAAGCCGGAGTTCCTGCTTCCGAAACAACAGCCACATCACTATTTTCAAGCTCTAACAAAATACGGTCGATGCGTTTGGTATGGTTCCACTCTAAATAACTCATCATTTTGGTGTTTATTTCGTACCGATTAAGCAGAATTTTAGTTTTCCGAGTATCCTCACACAAAATAAGAGATACCTCTGACAAAATTCGCACACCCCTATAAGAAAAGTCCTCTAGATTACCAATAGGGGTCGCTACAACATATAAAGTTCCCAAAATCTACCCCTTATGATTGACTACCGGTCCAACAATCGAATCTTTCTATACCAAATCCACCTGTAAAAGCCCCTGATCGGTTGACGCCTTATACTACGATTTCTATAATTATCTCACTAATATATTTAAATATAACCCTACGTTCGGAGGATATAATAAATATGGCAAACCAAATGGGTAAAAGATACAGCTGTGGTACATGCGAAGCTGAGGTAGTAGTTACCAAAGCCGGGGATGGCGAACTCCAATGTCACGACCAATCAATGACCGTGAAATAATATAAGAGGAGATAAAGAATGGCAATTGAACTCGGAAAACGATACGAATGTGCTTCATGTGGTACTCAAGCTCTAGCGACCAAAGCTACTGATGGTACTTTGGTTTGTTGTGACAATGATATGGAATTACAAGGTCAGCGAAGAGTTCCCTCTGCGGACTAATAAATACCAATATAAATTTTGGATAAATATATAGTCCTTCGTAAAACAAAAATTTCTTTGTAAAACTTATTTATACTTTCGAAGTACTCCTACCACCCTTCCTTTTATCTGAACATTATGTGCATCAACAAAAATTGGGCTCATAGAAGAGTTCTCGGGTTGTAATCGAACTCTTTCTCCTTCAGGAAAAAATCTCTTTAAAGTTGTTTCCTCCTCTTGAATCAACCAAGCAGCGACCATATCGCCTGTTTCAGCGTGTTCTTGAGACCTAATAACAACATAGTCTCCATCTTTTATAAGGGCATCGATCATTGAGTTTCCCTTTACATGCAAAGCAAACACGGGAGATTGTTGTTCAACAAAACTAGGATCGACTTCTATTGAATTATCTTCTAAAAATCTATGGTCTTCAGGGAAAACTGGCAAAGGCTGCCCGGCAGATACAGATCCAAGCAAAGGAATGCGGGTCTTATTAGAACGATGGCCTACTAATTCTATACCCCTCGAAATTTCTTTGGACCGCTTTAGATACCCCATTTTACTAAGAGCTTCTAGATTATAATCAACTACACTTGTAGAACTAATGGAACATCCCTCCTGGATATCTCTGACGCTAGGAGGATAACCATGCCCATCTATGAATCCTGCTATAAATTCTAAGATGTCTTGTTGTCTCTGACGCAAATTTGTCATTCTATACTCCTAACACGTGTATAAAACTATGTAGGTAAATATATTACCGAACTCATGTTCTTATTATATTAGCACACTTGATCTATATTTTGAAATAAAATCGGTGACCATCATTTGAACTAAAGTAATATAATTATGTACAGAGGAGATCAATAATGAGCAATCAGAATAAAAATAATGCCCTGCCTCGTCTACCAGAGTGGATGAACGTAGAGTTAGTTGAAAAAGTTGATGGGAAAGCGATCGTGAAAATGCCTGTTTTGCCCCATTTAACACACGCTGAGGAAAATCCAAGAGTAGCTGGAGGCGTAATTATGTCATTACTTGATTACACAATTCACCACGCCTTAGATAGTTTATTGGATGAATATGAGTATCACGCCACCATAGAAATGAAAATAAATTTCATTCGCCCAGGAACTGCGGGTACGTTAATATCAGAAGCAACAATCATAAACAAGGGTAGAACTGTATCGATTGCTGAAGGCACAGTTATCCAAGAAGAAACGGGGAAGATTGTTGCAAAAACGCTTTCTACCGAGACATACATTAATGCTAAACCAAAAACTTAGCAGCAATCAAAGATCATGAACAGCGCAGCAATAATATGGACATGCTCCAATTGCGGCGCAGGGTCTCCTATCCCCTGCCGAACATGCGGTGCTCACCTCGCTAAAAGAGACCAATCTCTAAAGAAGTGCGAGACCTGCGGTTCTCCTGTTGATAAATCATTGTTTGATTGCAAAGAATGCGATAGCCGCGCCACTTTAAATATATCTTCAAGCAAAGACCACATTTGGACACAAGTTTGGTTTCGAAGGCTTCTTAAACTAGTTAGATTACTAGTCGGAACTGCTCAGATGATTGGATTAATCACCATAGCCGTGAGCTGTTCAATATCTGGTGGGGAAGGCACATTAGCGAGTTCGGCTCCCTCAATAGGACAAATGCAACTATTTGGAGTAGCAACCTTCTTCGGTCTTATACCTATACAAATCTATCTAATCAAAAGGATCAGTGAACTAGAATCGCTAAATTAAATCAATTATTCTAACGAATGTCGAACTTGATCTAAAAAAACAAGAGCTTCGATAGGCTTATCAACCACATAGCTAATATACCATCTAGATACACTCTCTAATTCAGATAGCAATTCAATACCAAGTGTTAATTCAGCGAATTTTTCTACCGGGACAGTTTGAATATAGTTCATGGCCAGCAATGTATCTCCAGTTATTGATCTCAGCCAATTACTGTGAGACCGACTACAATCAAGACACAATAAGCCTCCAGAAGCAGCACTGAACGGGTATTTTTGATTTTTTATTGGATCAACGCCAATACCGCAATCAGCACAACTTGTTAACACAGGGCTAAAACCAGTTTCTTGAAGCAATTTTATTTCAAAACTTCTTATTATTAAATCTCCATTGGAATTCAGATTATCCTGCTGTTTCAATGCATCTAGAGTGAGATCAAGAATACTAGGTTGAGGATCTGCATCCTGTAAAAAATGATCTACAAGATCGACGAGGTATATGCATTCAGCCATTTTTCTCAAATTATTTTTTATAATCTTAAACGGAGTAATAATCTGACCTTGAATAACTGAATCAAGATTCCTACCCCTAATTATAAGATAGTCACCATACACTAAGGGCTCTAGGTGTCCTCCTAGCTTTGTCTTTGTTTTCCTTGCACCGCGGACGCTTAAAGTTAACTTACCATGCTCTCTGGTAAAAACTGTAACTAGCCTATCCGATTCACCCATATCTCTATGTTTGAGAACCAGTCCTTTAACTCGATAGTGGGATGATCGCGTTAAATTAGATGAGGAATTATTGTTGCTGGAATAGCTCATTGATCTAATTTAGCCAGACCATTTTGGTTTTCGTTTCTCAATAAATGCCAATCGTCCTTCTTCAATATCACTGGAATTTTGAATAGCCCCTAGCAATGGAGCAGCGTATTGATCACGAGTTAAATTTGTTTCCGCCCGAGAAAAATAAACCATCTTCTTAGTAGCTGCAATTGCCAGAGGTGCCCCTTGAATTATCATTGAAGCGATCGATATGGCTCTAGGCATAAGTTCTTCTACAGGGAGCACCTCATGTACCAATCCAAGGCGATGAGCATCCCGTGCTGACATCTGATCTGAAGTTAAAAGATAATACAGTGATTCCCCCAAAGGTATAAGATCCGGTAAATAATTACTTCCATAATTTGCTGGCATCCCTATTTTTGGTTCAGGCAAGGAAAAAGAAGCACCTTCTGATGTGATCCTAATATCACAATCCATTATCCAATGCATTCCACCTCCAAAAGCTAATCCGTTTACGGCAGCAATGAAAGGTTTTTCCCTCTTTGAAAATATATCAAACTCGATCTGTTTTTTAGGGTACTCTCTATCGATCTGCTCCTTAATCTGCTTTTCATTTAATTCACCTTCCTGGGTGAGTTTATCTATTGCTGCGTCTCTTTCTACTCCTTCCCTAATATCCGCACCAGCGGAAAAAGCCCTTCCTTTCCCCGTTACAATACCCACTCTCATGTTCTTATCATGATCAAAATCTTCCAACGCCTCATCGATTTCAATCATCATTCTAGAATTCAATGCATTCAACTTATCGGGTCTATTTAGACTAAATATTGCGTACTGGTCTGATATATTTTTTTCATATAATAGGCTAGACATGTAACCTCCAATCACGGTTTATTAAACTTATAAGAGACTATCAATCATTCTAAAATTCCTGGCGTCCTTCAAGAGCCCGCGCCAAAGTCATAGAATCTGCAAACTCTAAATCAGTTCCTGACGGCAATCCTCTGGCCAATCGGGTAACGAGAACTCCCAGCGGTGCTATTAATCCTTTCACATACATGGCAGTAGCCTCGCCCTCTAAAGTCGGATTGGTTGCAATAAGCACTTCATTGACATCGCCTTGTTTGAGCCGTTCTAACAATTCTCTAATACGCAGTTTTTCTGGGCCTATACCATCCATTGGAGAAAGCAACCCGTGAAAAACATGGTACTTCCCGACGAAGGCACTGCTCCGTTCTATTGCCAAAACATCAAGAGGGTCCTCGACAACGCAAATTACCGCATTATCTCGCCCCGGGTCCATGCATATGGAGCACGGGGATTTCTGTGTAATATTCTGACAGGATTCACAGAAAACTACGCTGGAAACCACTTCGACGATGGATTCGGCAAGCGCTCTTGCATCTTCTTCACTGTTTCTTATGAGATGATATGCGAGCTTCTGTGCACTTCTAGGGCCAATTCCAGGTAATTTATTAAATTCCTCAATTAAACGAGTGATCGATTTTGCAGAAAAACTATTTTGCGGCATACTCACTAGACTAAAGACCAGGTATCCCTAGCCCACCAGTGATATTGCCCAAATGTTTACTAGCCAATTGTTGAGACTTGTCGCAGGCGTCGTTTATAGCAGCAAGAACAACGTCTTGCAAAGTCTCTATATCATTTTCATCCACCACATCTGGAGAAATATCAACTTGTGTCACCATTTGGTGCCCATTCATAGTAATTTTTATTACCCCGCCGCCAGCAGTACCTGTTACAGTCATCGTTTCAAGCTCTTCTTTTGCTTTTTCTAATTTATTTTGCATTTGTTGCATCTGACGCATCATATTTTTATTCACTCTTGCCATCTTCTCCTTCTAATATAGCTTTCATCGATTGTTCATCGACGGCTTCTGCTCCCATATCTATAGCTGCTTTCACGAGATGTCCAACACTCTTCTCTCGATCAATTTTTTCACATTCAAGAGAATAATGCTTTCCCAATATTTCAGATAATTTCTTTTCAACTAAGGGTTTATATCTAGGATCTTCGATTTTCTGTTTGTGGAAATCATGGTAGAAGCCTATAACAATACTTTGGTCATTTATCGCTATAGGAACAGATACACTCCTTAAAAATGCATCAATGTTCCCACCAGCGCCAATCCCTTTAAATTGATCAACTATCGCTTTCCACCTTGACTGAAGATCTTCAATTGATAAATCTGTTGAATCTATCACAACTCTTTGATCATCCATCTCCTCTTGAGGAATATCAGATCCGCCCCCCAGTTGTGACTCTTTCTTTAGGTCACTGGCTACTTCTTCCTTGTTCGAGGCAATCGCCTCCGATTTATTCGAGATTTGATTTTGAATTATTCCTGCTTCTGTTGCAGCAATATTTTTATCTTTCTTCTGATCATCTAACGGTGAATCTTCAGCATAAGACTCCAGATTTTCTGTTTCAAGATTTTCCCTATTCGCGGGCCCATTCCCAATACTCATTTCAACAAAAATCAACTCAATTTTTAAAGGGCTCTCCCCTGACTTTAGTTCTACTTCTACCATTTTGCCCAATAATTCACTTATATACTGTAAATCGAATTTCCGAGATAAACGATTACGTAATTCTAGATCTTCAGCCGTCAATCCAAGAGTAGTACCGACTCCTGCCTTGATCAACAAAAGTGATCTGGCTTCGACGATCAACTCTTTCTGCAACTGGCGCATGTCCACGCCCTGTGCATACAATTCACCTATTTTATGTAAAACCTCTTGCAAAGAATTTCTATCTGCACTTAAATTCAAAAGTGAATAGGCTCTTGCAGACCAGTAGGTGCCAAATAAATTTTCTGCCGCTTCCATGCTAGGGTTATCGCCAGCATTTAAAACTAGATTTTCTAGAAAGTTTGATGCATCTCTTAAACTTCCTTCAGCAGCTCGGACCAATACCCCTAATATGTCATCATTAACTTTAAGATTTTCCTGAGAAGCAATGAATGAAAGCCTAGAGACGGCATCGTCTTGGCCAATTTTCCTGAAATGCAATTTTTGGCATCGTGAAGCTATAGTTGACCGAACACTACCTTCTTCCGTGGTAGCCAAAACAAAAATCACATGCTGGGGAGGTTCTTCCAACGTCTTTAGTAAAGCTTCTTCTGCATAGTTTGTAAGACCATGCACTTCATCGATTACGTACACCTTTTTCCTCGCAACATTAGGCATAGTAGGGAGTTTAGAGATCAAATCTCTCATGTCATCTACGCCTCGATGACTTGCTGCATCAATTTCGTGCAAATCTATAAAGGATCCTTCTCCAATTTCTATACAGATATTGCACCGGTTACAAGGTTCTCCCTTACCACCGTTGTTTTCACAATTTATCGCTTTCGCTAAAATCCTTGCGGTACTTGTTTTGCCAGTCCCACGAGGGCCTACAAAAAGATACGCGTGGGCTACACGCTCCTGCTCTAAAGAGGCTTTTAATGTTGCGACAATATGATCTTGCCCAACAAGATCATTTAAAGATTGGGGGCGCCATTTCCTATAAAAAACATCATTCTGAACCATGGATCCCCCTTGTTGGTAAATGTGGTCGAAAATCCGCTAGTTCATACAAAATCGCGTTTTCCCTCGAATGCATTAATTTGCCATCCGTGGTGTTTTCATGGTCGTAATCAAGTAAGTGGAGAATACCATGGACAATTAAATGGGCGGCCTCTTTCTTGATATCTATCTGAGCCTCATCCGCCTGTCTTTTGGCCTGAGGGACAGATAAAATAACTTGCCCTATATCATTATGGGAAACCGAGAACTCAGGGAATTCATTGTCATTTTGTGATCCGGGAAAAGAAAGAACATCTGTAACAGTGTCTTGCAAACGATATTGATGATTCAAAGCGCGCACAGTATCGTCTCCAGCAAGTAGAATTTCCACCTTAGAACGTACTGCAACCTTTTCTGCACTCAGAGTTCCTACCGCAACATGACGCACCCATTGTTGAGGGATCCGCCTATGCTGGTCCCTCTCAGTACTAACCTCGATTTTGTACCCAGATCTTAACAAATGTAAATCTCCTATATATCAAAATATTACACATCGCTTACGGGTTGCTCAACCTAGAATCACACCGATTATGAAGATTCCTTAGGACGTTTACTAAACGATGTAATGATTGTATCTAAAAGATATGCCCACACCCATGTTCCAAGATAAATTATCGCGCCTAAAATTTGTAACGACTCAAAAAAAGACAGATACCGGCCAACGAAGAAAAACATTAGAATACCTGTAAGATGAAAAGGTACTCCCTTCCACAATCCAGATCGAGATGCCCGTACACCAGAAATTGCTACCCCCGCGATAACTAAAGCTCCAATAAAAAATCCATAGTCATTATTAGCCCAACTACTTACCACTATTGGGCCTATTAAGACATAAGTAACGCCCAACCCTAATAAGGAAAATATAGCTCCCAGAAAGCTTGCAACAATCTTAGTAACAATGGAGGTGCCATACGATTTATTTTGGGTATTCCTGCCACTTCGCCGATTCTTAGACAGTTTCGATTTTCTTCTTTTCGCCATCACTAGTACCTTCCATATTCACCTTATATTTGGATTCATCGAAGCGGCCACCACCCAAAATACGAGGAAAACAACCAGGGGCCTATCTCTAATAAACACATCCTCCGGAGACCCCACCAAAATAGAATTATATGTTAAATATAGGTATCTTAATATACCCATGATAAAAACAATAAAAGTAATGCTCGAGTAGTGATTATAGGGTTGTTCCCCAAATAAATAGTATGCATAGACCAAACCAATTGTTGGCACCAAGATTAACATCAAACCATCAATAAATTTGAACGAATATATCTTCAAACTAGGCCGATGTATAGTGGCTTTCTCACCCAACAGCGTGATTTCAGCCCGCCTTTTCGATAAAGATATATACATTGCGATTAAAAATATAGATAGCAGTATTGCTACGCTGCTAGAAAAGCCAATAATTGAAGCCCCTGCCAAAAATCTAAGGACGTACCCCGAGGCCACAAACATAATATCCAAAAAAAACATATGTTTAAACCGAATAGAGTATCCCAATGAAATCAACAAATAAAATGCCAAAAATAAAGCAAAAGTTTGGTCTAATAAATAGGCACAAATGATCGTCCCAATTATCAAAGAGACAGCCAACCCACCACCCCAAACGGGCCTTATCGCTCCGCTTGCGATAGGTCGCGATTTCTTTATAGGGTGTAATATATCCCGCGAAATATCTAATATATCGTTAATTATATACGATGCACCTGAGGCAAAATTAAATATAATGAAGCCACTAAAAACCAACCCAATATGTTGTAAATGGGGTTCTGTAAATAGTAAATGAGGTCCGTTGACGTTCAAAAGTATAGGAAAAAACAACAAGCCATTTTTGATCCATTGCTTTGTTCGTAATAACCCTACTAAATAAAGCACGACGTACGCCTCTTATTTCTGAAGTGCCAGAAAATCATGGACAGGACTATTGATTACTCATTAAACTATACGCTACTC
Source organism: Dehalococcoidia bacterium UBA6926 (assembly GCA_002450835.1). Classification (GTDB taxonomy): domain Bacteria; phylum Chloroflexota; class Dehalococcoidia; order UBA6926; family UBA6926; genus UBA6926. The sequence goes on along the minus strand of DKAM01000002.1, from coordinate 9,980 downwards.
AACACAATATGGTATTTAAAAATATGAGAAAACGAACTCGTTTAGACCAATTATTAGTCGAAGGCGGTTTTTTTGAGAATATTGAAAAAGCACAATTCGCAATCGCAAGCGGGATGGTCAAAACTGATGGCCAAAAAATTACACATACTAATGCACTCACAAATAGTAATTCAGTCATATCAATAACAGAACAAGAAAAGTATGTGAGCAGAGGTGGATACAAATTAGAAGGATTTCTCAAAGACATAGATGCGAACGTTAAAGGTAAAGTAGCAATAGATATCGGCGCTTCCACGGGAGGATTCACAGACTGCCTAATGCAAGCAGGGGTGGAAAAAGTGTACGCGGTAGACGTGGGTCATGGCCAAATTGCCTGGAAACTAAGAGAAAACCACAATGTGATTGTATTAGAAAAACAAAACGCGCGATATAAGCTTTCAATAGATGAGGCGGTGGATATAGTAGTTATAGATGTCTCCTTCATTTCTGTGTTGAAAATTCTTCCTAATGTTCTACCTTTAATGAAAAACAAAAGCGATATATTTGTGCTGGTTAAACCGCAATTTGAAGCAAAGAAAGGGGATGTTCCGAGAGGAGGCGTAATAGACAACCCGATGATACATGCCGAAACATTGCAAAATGTCTCTTCATGGGGTAGATCTAATGGTTTGAGAGTCGGTGGGATAAGAAGATCTGTTATAACTGGCGCCAAAGGCAACGTTGAGTTTTTTATTAATTTTCAAAAATAACTAATAGAATAGGGTCCCAGTATTTATTGGTTTTCAAACCAATCCGCATTTAGCGCAATATACTCGTTCCATTCCTCAGGTAATTCGCTTTCCTCAAATATAGCTGTCACTGGGCATACGGGCTCGCATGCTGCACAGTCAATACATTCATCAGGATGGATAAAATACATATTATCTTCATCTGTTGTGTGAATACAATCCACAGGGCAAACATCGACACAAGACGCATCTTTTAAGTCAATACATGGCTCCGCGATAATATAGGTCATCTACTACGATCCTCCGATAATAATTATGTCCAGTGAGGTTATCATAAAACCTTCAACCTAGGATATTATAGCGTTACTTTCAATAATTACGAGAGTTTAATTTAATATTTAGCCTCCGATTATGGCAGGCAATATTCGGTCATGAAATGTTCCAAGGAAAAAATAGCCAGCTGTCGCGGCTAGAATACCGATACTCAATATATCAATTCCTGACATTATAGGGTTCCTTTTTGTGAATCTTGATTTCCCTACTCCCATAGCAAAAAGCCCTAACCCCGTCGCGGCGATAGAAATAGCTACAACAATCGGCCCATTAATCATTAGATACGGTAATATAGGAACAGCGGTCCCGAGCAAGAAAGAAATACCCATAACCACTGCATCTTTCCAAGGTACGCTAACCTCGTCTAAAGATAAACCTAGCTCTTTCTCGATGACGGTCCTTATAAGTACATCTTCATTTTTTGCCATTGTTTCTGTTATGGAAAAGGCTTCTTCTTCGGTTAACCCATCCGTTGTAAGAGCCGCTACTAACTGATCTATCTGCTTACTTGGATCCTCCATAAATTTAGTTAATTCGATGTTGATCTGGGACTCCAATACTTCTTTTTCTGCACGAGATGATAGAAAACTTCCAGCTGACATCGACACCGTCCCACCTAATGCTCCGGCTAAGCCTGCTATGATCGTTAATCCATTATCGGAGGTCGCTCCGTACACAGAAGACACTAAGACTACAGTGCTTATCAGCCCGTCTTGCAATCCAAAAATCAATTCTCGTATTCTTGCGAGGCTAGCTATTTTAGTCTTGGACTCACTGAGATCTCTTCTCGCTTCTAAAATGCGCGTTTCTATAAAATCATCGCCACCGGAATTACGCTCTTCTAACGATGTTTTTAGGTTTCCAAGAGATCTCGCTATAGATGCGGACACATCCTTACGTGTCCCTCGAACCTGAGACAACAAAGACTCATCACTGTTATCAGTCGGTTCATTATTCTTATCTAATTTTCTATCAGGCACTATCTAACTCTTTTCGCTGGAACCCACTGAATCCACTCTTTATTGTTATCTAAGAATCTATAAAACGGATAGTAAGGATCATGAGGTGGCGTTGATGGTTTGGTCAATAGTCGCATAGATGCTTCCTTTGGAGTTCTTCCTGCCTTCTTATGATTACACTTGATACACGCCGATACAATGTTCTCCCAAATATACAGACCACCTCGGGAACGCGGCAATACGTGATCTAAAGTTAAGTCTTTTGTTACGACACCACAATATTGGCAACGCTGCTCGTCTCTTGTGAACAACTCACTTCTTGTCATCTTAATAGTCCTATTAAAGGGTTTTATATAGGCAAAAAGTCTTATTATTGACGGCATTGCGAATGAGTCGGTAGAAGTATGGATGATCTCTTCTTTAGGCTCTATTAATTCGGCTTTACCATTGATAATGAGCATCATGGATCGGCGAACTTTTGTAACATTCAAAGGAAGAAAATTACTGTTCAGCACAAGAACATCTGACTTTAAATTCATACTATTCCCCCAGTTTTACAACTATCCTTCCATGCACTGGTGATTATATGCCACTAAACGGCATTCCTGCAGTCCTAAACTGTTGCATAAATTCAACTGTAAACTCAAATATAGATTTCATTCGCGAATCCGACAAGGCTTCAAGAGCCCACGGTACCGATGAAAACTCCATAACAAATATTATTGCACCAACAATAAATGACCCCAATAAAGCCCCAAACAAAGCACCTCCTACGCGGTCAACCCAACCTAGCAGTAGCAAAGATAAAACTTTCTTAAGAAATGAAGCTGCGGCCCAAGACGCGAATATAGTAAGAACTATTATCGCAAAAAACGAAATTGCTGATGAGATTTGTGGATCATTAATGTAATTATCTATGGAGTCAACAAACTGATCAGAGAATCGGAAAGCGAGAAATATACCACCGACTATCCCAAAAATATTGGCTGTAACCCGAACAAGCCCAATTTTTAACCCCAATACCATCGGAATCCCGACTAAAATGATAATTAGATAATCAAACCAAGCCATATTAGAATTAGTATAGCACCAAAGAAAAGTATCTTAGAACAACGATTCATATAGAATATAAAAGCCAGAAGTTATCATAACGAAAGAATAACAATGCTAGATAGAGTAGGCCCTCTAGCGCTTGATGGGCCTGTCGCCTCAGGAAAATCAAGCGTCGGACGAAATATAGCCAACCGATTGGGTTGGGTTTTTGCAGACACAGGTCTAATGTATCGAGCTATAGGCTATTTAATGTCGGTCCATGAGATAAAATCAGGGGGCTCAAAAAACCTATTAGAAATGGCTCACTCCGCAACTATTGATATAAGTGACGAACAAGTTGTGTTAAACGGAGAAACCATAACACCTCATATCAGATCACCAGAAATCGCCAACAATGCGTCTATCGCTGCAGAATCTTCAGAGATTCGAGCTTTACTTGTATCGCAACAACGGGAGCTAGCATCAAAGACTAGAGGGAAAATTGTTATGGTTGGTCGAGATATTACTACGATAGTGATCCCTGACGCTCCTTTTAAATTCTTTTTAGATGCTCCATCCTCTATAAGGGCTCAAAGGCGCCTATCCGAGCGGATAGAAACCACCCCAGATCTTGTAATATCAGAAGTACTAAAAGACATAGATAAACGAGACAAGCGAGACCGAGAGAGAAACGTATCTCCTTTAACGTTATCTCCAGGAACAACACTGATAAATACGGAAGATTTATCTCTAGAATCTGTAGTAGAAAAAATCTTGACCTTAATTGAAAATCCAGAGGGCGCCTAATGAATTTTTTAATAATACAATGGATTAATCCACCAACATCTCGGAGGAGAATCAATAATGACGGTACGTAAGAAACTGGATAAAAACGATCTCGAAAATATTTTATCTTACTCAAATATAGTAATTTCTAGTACATCGATGCAAAATCTTTTAGGTCGCCAAGAAACATACGCAGAACACCTATCGAAGATTGACGCTTTTGACTTAGGATTGACTGGCCCAATAAACGTTAGTCTTTCAGCGGCTCAAGATAATACAAATGATAATGAGTGAGATATGCCAAATAATTTATTAGATCTTTCAATAGAAGAGGTATCCAATTTAATTGAGGATGGTTCTGTTTCTTCCCTCGAATTAACAGAACTTGTATTAAAGAACATAGAAAGAATTGACCCAAAACTAAACGCCTTCATCAAAGTATTAAGTGAAGAATCTATTGAACAAGCAAAGAAGGCAGATAAAGCAAGAGCAGATGGGATAAACCTTGGTTCTCTGCATGGTGTACCTGTAGCTGTGAAAGATTTATTCGCCACAAAGAATATCGCAACTACAGCAGGGTCAAAAATTCTTTCCAATTGGGTTCCGGAGAAAGATGCATCAACGGTATCAAAATTAAAAGCAGCGGGAGCGATTCTCATTGGAAAATGCAATATGGATGAATTTGCTTTCGGTGGAACAACAGAAAATGATCACTATGGAACTACCCGAAATCCTTGGGACACCTCTAGATCTCCGGGGGGATCAAGCGGGGGCTCCGCTGTTGCAGTAGCATCAAGAATGGTCTTTTCAGCGCTGGGAACTGACACCGCTGCATCGATAAGAAACCCCGCTCATTTTTGTGGAATTGTAGGGCTTAAACCTTCCTACGGTAGAGTAAGCACATCTGGAGTTGTACCACTTGCCTGGAGCCTTGATCATGTTGGGCCTTTCACCCGAACCGTCAAAGATGCAGCTATAATGCTGAACGTGATTTCTGGTTATGACATCCAAGATTCTTATTCTTCTAAAAATAAGGTTGAGGATTATGTCACAAACATAGAAACCCCTATTTCCGGTATGAAAATTGGAATCTTAAAAGATTACTTCTGGGATCCTATTGAACCTTCCGTTGATGGAGCAGTAAATACAGCAATCAATGTTTTAAAGGAATTAGGTAGCGTCAATCAAAATGTGTCTTTTGAGTCTGCGCATTTATTCCCCATCCTAATGAACACCGTTTTGCCCGCAGAAGCAGCCGCTTACCATAAACAATGGCTAGAAACTAACCAAGATGATTACGGGCAAAAAATACTTGATAGAATTCTCCCTGGTTTAGTTGTTTCAGGCCCAGATTATATAAATGCTCAAAGAATAAGAGACCAGATCAAAACGGGTTTCATGAAGATGTTTGAACAATTCGATGTACTGATCTGCCCGACGGTACCATACACGGCAGCAAAAATCGGACAACTTGAAGTAGCAGTTGGAAAATCAAAGATGGAAGCTTCTGTGGCAAGAACTAAGAACCTTTTTCCATTTAACGCCCTTGGGCTACCAGCGATCAGCATTCCCTGCGGTTTTGATAACAATAATATGCCAATTGGATTTCAAATAATCGGAAAACCATTTGAAGAATCGAAATTACTCCAACTAGGGCACAACTATCAAAAGGTCACTGATTGGCACTTAATGGCCCCTAATACAGCATAAATTTGATTTAACGTGAATATATCCGAGCCTTATCAGTGAAGGCTAGATCAGAAGAAATGGGTGTTTTTATGATCTTGATATGTATCGATTTAAAAGGCTACACTGAATCAATCATAATAACACCATACTGCCACTGTCTTGAGGTAATATCGTGCTTGTCTAAAACTGCTTCAACTAAACTAATCATCGTATTTGAATTACCACATATAATCTTGAGTGGCATATCTTTTGGAAAACTGTTTCTTAATACCCAATCTTCTACTAATAACGAAACGTCCGCATGTCGTTCTCCGTGTAAGTCTAGCGTTTTAATGGTCTACTCCACTACTATTTTTTCATACGAGTAAACAAAAAGTTCTATATCTAAATTCTTGTTTGGCGGGAGTAGGAGGGAGTCGAACCCACCGAGGACGGCGCAGGCCGCCCTCCACCGGGGTTGAAGCCCGTGGACCCCACCGGAGAACATCTACTCCCATGAACCAAACACGTCGACCGATTATATATTTGAATTATTAGCGACGCAAATAATTTGAATGTATTGGTATTAGGCTTTTTGCCTAATAATCATATTGACTCCAGCCACAACTGTTACAAGCATCCATAGCATCCACAGGAAATCCAGCCCTTCAAAAGTGGTAAACCATGAAGCAAACATCACCAAGGTTGCTACTGCAAGTATTCCACCTATGGATCTGTTCACTGTATCTGTTTCCTGCAACACTGTAGCGATACCTATAAAGCTGACACTCAACATAAGAAATGTCCAAAGAATATCGCCACCTGAATATTCAGCAACTGCCCCTAAAATTAAGGCGCTACTCGTATCACCTGTATCAAAAGCGTTCGCTGCACCATAGTTGAAATCCATGGACATCATCATACCTGCTGCAATTACCGGTATCGCTATAGCTGCGACTGTAGCAAACGTGGCACCCTTTTTGCCTTCGCCTCGCAATAAACGAGCCCACAAAGTATAGCCAAGCGCCATTGCCATCATACCACCAAGACCAACGAAACTTACTAGCTTGGTCAGCGCGAAATTTTCCATCCCGCCTTCTATATCTGCTAGTATTTTTGCTTCACCAACGGCACCCTCTGGCGCACCCGGAACGAGTGCATCCCACAGAAAAATCCATGTTGCCAACATGACTATTGGTCCCAGTGCAAGTAAATATCCCGTGAAAGTTTTAGATACCATGAATATAAACCTCCTAGTTAATTTGCCTGTTGTAATTTGCTACCGATAATTTATGCTGCTAAAAATTTTCAGCTATGTATTTTTCCGCAAAAATAGCCGCTGTAGCTCCATCTCCAACAGCAGATGCCACCTGCATGGATGATTCGGCTCTAACATCTCCTGCTCCAAATACACCAGGAAAAACAGTTTCCATTTTTAAGTTAACGTGGAGGTGGCCCTGTTCGTCTGTAGGCAAAACACCATTTAGAAATTGAGTGCTGGGGGTTAACCCAACATAGATAAATACGCCATCAACAGATTTTTCATATGCTCGATCATTCTTTAAATCGTTCAAGACCAAAGAGCTTACTAACCCATTGCCTTTTATTTCTTGGACTGTGCTATTCCAAATGAAATCCATTTTATCGTTGGAAAAGGCTCTCTCTTGGAGAATTTTTTGGGCCCTTAATTCATCACGGCGATGAATGATTGTAACTTTTGAAGCGAACCGAGTAAGATACGCCCCTTCTTCGACAGCTGCGTCTCCGCCACCTACTACAACAAGTTCTTTATCTCTAAAAAAAGCTCCGTCACAGACCGCGCAGTATGAAACTCCTTTACCTGAAAATTCATCCTCACCAGGTACTTCTAGTTTATTATGCATGGATCCTGTTGCTACGATTAAGGCCTTGCTCTCAAAAGTACCACCGTCTGTGATTATCTTTTTATATTTACCTTCTAAATCTACGCTTTCAACTTCAACGGTCTTCGTTTCAGCGCCAAATTTTTCTGCATGGTCCATTAGTTTCTGACCAAGTTCAGGGCCTAGTATTGATTCAAATCCTGGGTAGTTCTCTACATCTTCAGTAACGGCCAGTTGCCCACCAACCATTCCACGTTCCAAGATCAAAGTTTTCAACCTCGATCTCCCACTATAAAGTCCTGCTGCAGCGCCGGTTGGCCCGCCACCAATGATAACTAAATCATACTGTTCCATTAGTTACTCCTGGACCCAATTAATTTAAAAAGGATTAGCTAATCACTTTTGAAAGCAATTTTTCCTTAATGGATTTCTTCGGGTGAGCACCAACTACTTGTGCTACAGGCTCACCATCCTGGAATACTATCAAGGTTGGTATGCTCATAACCTGGTATTTCAATGCAATATTCGGAGCATCGTCCACATTTAACTTAGTAAATTCCATATCTGAGGAATATTCATCTGCAAGTTCTTCAACTATGGGAGAAACAATCTTACAAGGGCCACACCATGGTGCCCAGAAATCTACCAAAACTGGCTTTGAAGAATTTAATACTTCAGTTTGGAAATCTTTTTCACTCACGTCTTGTAGCTTAGCCATATCTTTAGGTTACCTCCTGCGTAAACGATATAACGTTCAACATTTATTAAAGTATCCGGGGTAAAAACTCCAGAAGAATAAATAGAAAACTCCGTGATTATAACAGACCAAGCCAAGAAAGGTTAAGAGTCAATTAGTAGTATCCTTTAACCTTTCTTAAGATATCGAATTCTATCAATAATGTTGGGTAAATTATCCTGAACCATATTTATATGCTCTTCTGTATTATCTTTTCCAAGAGTGATTCTCAGGCTCGTACTCGACAAATCTTTTGGCAGCCCTAGTCCCAACAAAACATGAGAAGGTTCTACAGATCCTGAGGTGCAAGCACTGCCGCTTGATACGGCTACCCCAAGCATATCTAAATTAATAATTAGCGATTCTATTTCTATTCCCTGTATAGACACGTTAATATTATTCGCGACTCTCCCATCAGATTCCGGGCCATTAAGGTATACATTAGGAATCTTGAGGATCCCACGAAGTAGTGTATCGCGCAATTTAGATACATGAGGAACTACAACCGGCCTATTCTCTTCTGCTAAAGATAGTGCGACACCAATGCCAACAATTCCTGCGGTGTTTTCCGTTCCTGCCCTACGGTTATTTTCTTGGCTACCCCCATTTATGTATCCAGCGTAGGGTGTCCCTTCTTTTATATATAAAATACCAACCCCTTTTGGCCCATAGAACTTATGGGCGGACAAACTCATCATATCAAGGCCAAGCTCTTCAACGTCTAATGATAACCACCCTGGAGCCTGGACAGCATCAGAATGAAACACAATTTTTCTGTTATGTTTCTCTTGATACTCTTTCAAGGCCTTCGCAATCTCTGCAATAGGTTCAATAACGCCAATTTCATTGTTGATATACATGATTGAAACTACAGTGGTTTCATCCGTAATCGCATCGATCACTTGTTCGGGGCTAATGAATCCTTCGTTATTAGGGTTCAAATAGGTTACATCAAAGCCAGCAAATTTCTCGAGCCATTCGCAGGTATGTAGAACAGCATGGTGTTCTATAGAAGTAGTTATAATATGGTTACCTTGCTCTTTCAGAGCAAACGACGCCCCTTTTATGGCAGAATTATCTGACTCTGTGCCACCACTAGTGAAAACAATTTCACTTCTTGCTGAGCTAAGTACTTGCGCTATTTGACTCCTTGAATCGTCAATCAGCTTTGCTCCTTCTTGCCCAAGTTGATGCATGCTAGAAGGATTTCCATAGTTTTTTAGTAGAACGCTTTGCATGGCATCCAAAACCTTGGGGTCCACCGGCGTCGTAGCAGAATGGTCTAGGTAAATATAATCTTTTGTATCCACTTTATCTCCAACATCTGATTCAGATTCGATAATTATATCTTATCTCTCGGATGGTATTCATTAACTATGGGATACCGTCTATCTTTCCCAAAAGCGAGTTCAGTTATTTTTACCCCTGGAGGAGCTTGCCATCTCTTATATTCTGACGATTTCACTAGGTTAATGACGCGCTCCACTTCAATCTGATCTAAATCTCCTCCAAGTATGTCCTCTAAAGGAGCATTCAATTCAATGTAGGCTTGCAAAATAGGATCAAGTTTTTCATATGGAGGTAACGAATCAGTATCAAATTGATCGGGTCGCAATTCTGCAGATGGTTCTTTGGTGATAATTGAAGATGGTATAATCTCGCGACCCGCCCGCCGATTATAATCTTTCGCTATTGCATATACCAATGTCTTCGAAACGTCTTTTAGTACTGCAAATCCACCCACCATATCACCATAAAGGGTCGTATAGCCGGTTGCATATTCACTTTTATTACCAGTAGATAACACTATCCAGTTATGTTTATTAGACATTGCCATCAAAAGATTTCCGCGGATCCTTGCTTGGATGTTTTCATA
>DKAM01000017.1 GCA_002450835.1 Dehalococcoidia bacterium UBA6926 | reverse complement strand
GATCTACAAAAAGCATCATTTATAAAATACAGAGATGAAATTCTCGAATGGAACAATAAAATTAATCTAACAGGTCTTAAGACTCCAATTGACATAGAAAAAGTCCTATTTTTAGATAGCCTTGCAATTATAAATACAGTTGATATTCCAAAAGAAACAAAGATACTGGATTTAGGAAGTGGTGCCGGAATCCCAGGCATACCTATACAAATACTGAATCCAAAAGCAAATGTAACATTAGTAGAATCGCAATCAAAAAAAACCAGGTTTCTAAAGCACATTTTGGGTATTTTGGATTTGTCTAATTCTACATCCGTCGAGAATGAAAGAGCAGAGATATTAACCCATCAAGAAGAACATAGAGAAAAATACGACTATGTTTTGTGTAGAGGGGTTTCAAATATGTCTGTTCTGCACGAGCTATCTCTGCCGTTTCTCAAAATGGGGGGTTATATGGTCGCATACAAACAAGGAGATATAAGTAAGGAAATTGAAGACTCACTACCTGGTCTTAAATTGCTAGGTGGTGAATTAGATCGAATCGATGAATTAAACATCCCCAAGATAAAACAAGGAAGAAAAATTGTGCTTATAAAAAAAATCGGTAGAACATCTGCAGAGTTTTCTCGGAAACCAGGAATACCTCAAAAGAGACCTCTCTAGAAATTCTTGAGTCAAAAGACCATACATAAATTCACGGAACTACTTGCGATTATCCACTGAAAACCATATACTGCTCTAGCTATGCCTAAGCGTACTTATCAACCAAAAGTCCGGCGCAGAAAACGAGTTCATGGTTTCCGAACCCGAATGGGATCTAACGGAGGCCAAAACGTTATTTCACGTAGACGTGCCAAAGGTCGTCATAGTCTCTCCGTTTAAGGAAGTTCTAAATGGGACTTTCAAAAGAATTAAGAATCAGAAAAACTGCCGACTTTAACTACATAGCGGAAAACGGAAAAGTTGTTTCCAACCGGATACTTATACTTAAATGGTCCGAGGGCAAAACCTCCCGTTCTCGTTCAGGATTTGCCGTAAGCAAGCGTATAGGAGGAGCAGTAGTTCGAAACAGAATAAAAAGGCTCTTAAGAGAATCCATTAATTCCTTCGATTTATTAGGAGGGTACGATATGGTTTTTATAGCTAGAAAAGAGTCAGCAAAAGCAGATTATGGGTCGATACAAAAAAGCGTTAAAGATGCATTAAGGAAATCAGGGATCTTGAAACCAGAGCTCCCAGCTTAAATTAGTCACATAATAATCCAATAAGAAAGTTTACAAATTGAAACAAGTTCTTCTAATCTTTATTAAAGTGTATAAGTTGGCAATATCTCCTTACCTCGTGAACAGCGTCTGCATATATACTCCCACCTGCTCAAAATACGCTGAAGAAGCTATTGAAACAAAAGGGGTTTTTAGAGGAGTTATTCTATCATTGAAGCGTTTGGCGAGATGCAACCCCAAAAATGCGATGGCATATGACCCAGTACCTCAGGAGAACAAGGTTAGATGAATAAACGAAGATTGTTTCCTGCGGTTTTAGTACTATTATCAATCGTGATTTTCACCGTCAGCTGTACTGGCTCTACTTTGTTCGCTACAAAAAGTTGGTCGGAGGTAAATGAAATCGGAGAAAATTTGGTCCTCACAACAAAGAAAGGTGAGGTTATATTAGTTAACCCAGCTAGTGGTAAAGCTGTTGGGCAATGTGAGACTTCAGAAGGCAGAAATGGTATTTCAGCAATATACGGAACTCCTCTAATAAACGAAGGGTTTATTTATATTGGAGGATTCGATGGTGCAGTTTATAAAATAAACCCTGATTCATTAGTTGGAAGCAGGGAAGATAGCCCCTGTACCGTTTTATTTGATCCGAATTACCAAGAGGAATCAGACCCATTCATAGGTGGCCCCAGTATTAAAGACGATATCCTATTAATTAATTCCGAGAGTGGTTTGCTCTACGCAATAGACATAAATTCAGGGGCTGAGCTATGGCCCACCCCTTTTCAGGCAGATAGTAGAACATGGAATGCCCCCACTATCAGTGGAAATACAGTTTATATCGGAACTCTGAGCGGAAAAATTTACTCTCTTGATTTTAATCGGTCAGGATTCAGTATAAATGACGACTGGAATTTCAAGGCTAGTGCGGGGATTGGATCAATAACGCTCGATCAAGACGTTATGTTTATAACTTCTTTTAATAACAAAATATACGCTATAAACCGAAACAATGCTGAACCAATCTGGCAAGAACCTTTTGAAGGTGAAAACTGGTTTTGGGCGGCTCCTGTATTGTTCGAAGATCGGCTTTTTGCACCTAGCCTAGATCATAAATTCTATATTCTCGACAAGAATTCGGGAAGGAGTGTCGCAGAGCCGATAGAAACTGGTGGTGCCATACGGGGGTCTGCCGCCATTACCGGAAACCTAATTTTCTTCGCAAACGAAGAGGGCGAAACATGGTGGATAGATGCAACAAACTTAACCTACGAAGCCGGCGGTAAATTACCAAAAGCAAATTACGCGGGAGTTAGTAATCTAGACGGAACTCTATACATTCACACAGATGAAGACCTCATTTTTTCAGTAAGAGCTGACTCGAGACTCCCTTTACAAATTTTCCCATTCGATGATTAAGGACAGATGATGGACGTTATTGGTGACATATTTATATTTTTACTGCTTCAACCGATGTTGAATGCTTTAATATTTCTGTACGCTGTACTTTTCCAAAATATCGCCTACTCGATAATTGCATTAACCGTAGTAACTCGCCTTATTTTCTATCCGTTAACCGTTAAACAGCTAAAGGCTAGCGCAACGATGCAAAGGCTCGGACCAGAAATGGCTGCCATAAAAGAGAAATATAAATCGAACCCTCAAGCCCAACAAAAAGCCACTATGAGCCTTTATAAAGAAAATGGGGTCAGCCCGTTGGGATGCCTTGGTCCAATGTTAATTCAGTTCCCCATATGGATAGGCTTATATTACGCAATAATTAAGGGATTGGGTGACCTACCAGATAGCTTTATGTATCTATCTCAACGCTTGTACAGTTGGATGCCTTATGGGAGTGAGTTGTTACCTCTAAACACTCAAGTCCCGTGGCTAGCAGGATCTCTAGATTTGATACAACCTGATCCAACCCCGATATTACCTTTGCTTGTAGCAATGTCTACTTGGGCACAGCAAAAAATAATGCAGGCGCCTGCCATGAGCACTCAGCAACGCCAGCAACAGCAAATTATGCTTTTCATGTTTCCAATAATGTTGGGATTCCTAGCATTTACTTTCCCATCAGGTTTAGCGCTATATTGGTTCGTATCCAATATAATTACAGTGATATTACAAGGGTTCTTCTCTGGATGGGGAAATCTGAGTATAATTGGTTCTTCACGACCTATAATAACGCCTGCAAAAAAATCCTCTGACTCCGAGGGAGAGTTAGAAACACAAGAAGAAAATAATCAACCAAATAAGCGAAAGCGGGATAGTAAACGAAAAAGGCCATCGAGGGGCAGGTCAGGGAAAAGACGGAATAAGCGCAGTTGATTGATTATAACAATAATCTTATTATCAGATCAGAATAGACTAGGAAAAGCAATTGAGTACTAATGAAAATAGCGAAGCTAAATTAACCGAATGGGCAGACCAGGCAGAGAATATCCTTTCGCAAATTCTAGAATTGATGGAAGTGGAAGCAGATATAGAAGTCATTATGCCCAAAGAAAACAATGAAGGTGACCCTATCATTTTGAATATTGAGGGTGAGGACGCCGGCCTGTTAATTGGAAGGCGGGGATCTACTCTAAGAGATCTCCAGTCCATCGTAACAACGGTAGTAAGCAGATCGATTGGAGAATTTGTAGCCCTCAGAGTCGATGTGGAAAATTACCAGCAAAGAAAATTAGACCAAATACGTGAGGTAGCCGAAAGAGCAGCAAACCACGTAATCGATCGAAGACGACCGATTACACTAGAGCCTATGTCTCCAGCGGAGCGGCGGATAGTCCACACCACACTGCAAGATTACCCTGAATTAAATACAGAGAGTTTTGGCCGAGGTCCTGCACGACGGGTGACTATATCCCTTATAAACGATTCCTCATCTGATCCAGACGAAGAAGAATACGATGAGATATTAGATGATGAATATGATGACGATGATTACGACGATGATGACTACGATGATGACTACGATGACGACGATGATTACGACGATGACTACGATGACGACGATGACGACGATGATTACGACGATGATGACTACGATGATGACGATGATTACGACGAAGATGACGAAGATGACGATGATTACGACGATGATGACTACGATGACGACTACGATGACGACGATGATTACGACGATGACGACGATGATTACGACGATGATGACTACGATGATGACGATGATGACTACGATGATGACGATGATTACGACGACGATGACGACGATGACGATGATTACGATGACGATTCCAAGTAAGATGATTCAACGCTGATTTGTTTATCAATATAATCCAAGGATTTGCTAGCAATAATTTAAATTTTCAGGATTTCATTATTTAGGTGGCCAAGGAGGGCTTTAAAGATGAAACCAGGAATGACATTTATATCAGCGGGCGCTGCGCTATTGGCAATTTATTCAATTTTTAGACTGTTCCAAATCTTGAGCGGAGCTTCCTTGCCATTAAGACTTGGGCTTACTCTTATGCTCATAGGAGTTGTCATAATGTTTATAAAGGTACTTAAAGACCGCTTATTTATAGATTCAAACGACGAAAATTATGGAGATGGAAAATAATGATTGTAGTAACTTCTGGACATGTTGCAGGAAAAAAAATTAAGCAGACGCTAGGTATCTCTAGTGGTAATACTGTTAGAAGCAGAAATATAGGTAAAGATATTACAGCAGCATTTAGAAACATTGTTGGAGGAGAAGTGATGGAATATGCCCAGCTACTCTCTTCTTCGCGTAGCCAAGCCATCGAAAGAATGATTGACCATGCAGAGAACATGGGTGCGAACGCAGTCGTGGATGTAAGAATCACTACGTCTGCAGTAATGGCCGGAACCTCAGAGATACTGGCTTACGGAACAGCTGTAATACTGGAGGATGAATAATTATTGAATGAGTTAATACTATACTTATCGGTGGCCGCTATATTACTCTCTATTAATTTTTTATCGCAACTCTGGGCATTGCTAGACCTAAAAAAAAATCCTTTTCTAGATGATAGAAGAAAGAAGCGTTTGAGCTACATGCTCTTACTAGGCCTACCAGGTGTGGTGCTATATATAGTGAAATGGAAAAACCAATCGAATGAATAATCTTGACACTCTTATATGACTTGCTCAAAATATAGATTCAGCACGCCGCAAAGTAAATATCTTGTTCAAATTGATTTAAAAAGGTGAATTAATGGGTTTTGATCCGGTTTCCAATAAGGTAGTATTTCCTGACCTCGAATCTGAGATTCTGGACTACTGGAAAATTAATGATACTTTTAAAAAGTCCATAGAAATTAGGAAAAATAGCCCCTTATTCAGTTTCTACGAAGGACCTCCTACCGCGAATGGGACTCCTGGGGTACATCATGTTCTATCAAGAGTATTTAAAGATATAGTACCAAGATTCAAAACAATGCAGGGCTTCAGTGTCCCACGTAAAGGTGGTTGGGACACCCATGGACTTCCCGTAGAACTAGCTGTAGAAACTGAGTTAGACCTACACAGCAAAACAGAAATAGAACAATACGGAGTAGAAAAATTTAACGAGAAATGTAGAGAAAGTGTTTTCAGATACGTAAAAGAATGGGAAATGCTATCTGACCGTATTGGATTTTGGGTAGATATGGACGACCCCTATGTGACATTCAAGAATGATTACATAGAATCGGGGTGGTGGATTTTTAAAGAGTTATGGAATAAAAACCTAATATACAAAGATTACAAAGTGACGCCCCACTGCCCAAGATGCGTGACTTCATTGAGTTCCCATGAAGTAGCACTTGGATATAAAGAGGATACTGAAGATCCATCTGTATATATAAAATTCCTTCTGAAAGAAAATGAGGCGTCTAATAAATTATCAGAGCTAAAGAGCAAAATACCAACATCATTATTAGTTTGGACAACAACACCTTGGACTCTCCCAGCAAACGTAGCTATAGCTGTTTCAAAAGAATCGAAATACATAATAATAGAGGGAACTTTTTCAAAATCAAGTGAGCCTGAAAGGCTGATTCTTGCTGAAGAGTTAGCGGATAATGTAATTAATGAATCTTATAAAATCATTGGAACAATTGATGGAAAGGATCTTATAGGGATTAAGTACGAACCTTTATACGCGTTAAGCGATCCGAAAGATAATCCATATAGGGTCGTATCAGCCGATTTTGTTTCATTGTCAGATGGCACAGGCCTGGTTCATATTGCTCCAGCATATGGAGCCGAAGACTTGAACGTAGGAAGAACAGAAAACCTACCAATCATACATGTAGTTGATTTAAATGGGGCAATAGAAGAATTCAATGATGGGCCTCAAGAGGGTTTATTTTTCAAAGAATCTGATCCTCTTATAACGGAACATCTAATGGAAAAAGGTCGCCTTTTACGATCAGAAAAAATAGAGCATACTTACCCATTCTGTTGGAGATGTGATGCACCTCTCCTCTATTATGCTAAAGAATCTTGGTATATCAAAACAACCCAATTAAAAGACCGTCTAATAGAAACTAACCGCGATATAAATTGGCATCCCCAACATATACGGGACGGCCGATTCGGCGAATGGCTAGAAAATAATGTCGACTGGGCATTGTCTCGCGAAAGATTCTGGGGTACTCCTATACCAGTTTGGGTATGTAAGGATTGCAATCATCAAACGGCTATGGGTAGCTTAGAAGAGTTAAAAAGCCAAGGTAATCTCCAAGGATTCAAAGAGGATTTAGACTTACACAGGCCCTTTGTAGATGACGTAACATTTTCTTGCGACAATTGCGGGGGTACATCTCACAGAGTTCCAGAAGTGATGGATGCTTGGTTCGACTCAGGAGCAATGCCAGTTGCACAGCTGCATTACCCATTCGAAGGGAAAGAAGATTTTGAGCTCCAATCACCCGCAGATTACGTTTGCGAAGGCGTCGATCAGACCAGAGGGTGGTTTTATACGTTACACGCTTTATCCGTCCTTTTATTCGATAGGCCAGCGTACAAAAATGTTGTAAGCCTGGGACACATATTGGACGAAACCGGTGCAAAGATGAGTAAATCAAAAGGCAATATTGTGGAACCCTGGAGCGTACTTGACTCTAGGGGCGCAGATGCTCTTCGATGGTATATGTACACAGCAACAACCCCAGGTAACCCTAGAAGGTTCTCAGAAAATCTGGTTGGAGACAGTGTAAGAAGATTTCTTTTACCACTTTGGAACACGTATAGTTTTTTCGTAACTTACGCTAATTTGGATGAATTCGATCCAAATGAAAAAAATGCTCCCAAAATCTCTGAAAGACCTTTGCTTGATAAATGGCTTATATCCAGCCTTAATAGTTTGATTTCTACTACTACAGATCACTTAGAAAACTACCGGATAACTGAGGGAGCAAGAGAGATAGAGTCTTTTGTAGATCAGTTATCCACTTGGTACATAAGAAGAAGCCGCCGAAGATTCTGGAAAAGCGAAGACGACATTGACAAGAAGTCAGCTTACTACACTCTACACGAATGTCTAATTACTCTATCAAAATTATTAGCTCCGTTCACACCATTTATCGCTGAAAAAATGTACCTGAATTTATCTAGCGAAGAAAATGCCAGTGTACATCTGGATGATTGGCCACTTTCGGTTAACGATCATATCGATCCCAAGATAGAAAACGATGTCACCTTGGCAATGCAACTATCTAGTTTAGGACGTGCTGCCCGAAGCAAAGCAAAGATTAAAGTACGACAGCCGCTATCTAAAGCATACGCCTTAGTAAGATCAAAAGATGACATCGAATCCCTTCCCAGAATTGAAGATCAATTAAAAGATGAACTGAATGTAAAGAGCGTCCAAAATTCCGAAGACCCGAACCTATTTATCAACTCATACATCCGACCAAATTTATCTATATTAGGGCCGAAATTAGGAAAAGAGTTACAGGGATTCATATCTGTATTATCGTCGCTGGAAGAAAAAGAAAGATCTACGATTGCAAATAAAATTCTTTCCGGAAGTCCAGTAACTATCAATAATGAACAATACAGTTCTAATGAGTTACTTGTTCAACAAGAGGATAAAGAAGGTTATGTTTCAGCCCAAGAAGGGAATATCTTAGTAGTGATTGAAACCACAATTTCAGACGAACTCGCACTTGAAGGATTTGCAAGAGACCTTGTAAGGCAAATCCAAGAAATGAGAAGGAAAGCAGATCTTGACATTGAAGATAGAATACTACTTTCAATTTCGGGAGAGAAACATGTAGAAAAGGTTGTTACAAATCACTCTCAATACATTGAACAAGAAACCTTAGCGAAAATAATAGATGACGATAAGGAATATAACCCAGATCTATCGGAGACCATCGATATAAATGGTATCGACGTATCGATTTCGGTTACTAAACGCTCTAATTAACTTTATCTAAGAAGTCTAGTATCGCTGTTGAATATTCCTCTGGAGTTTCAATATTAGGGAAATGGCCAGCCAAAGGAATAATAACCAGCTCAGAGTGATCAATCGCCCGATGCATTCTAACATGCCCTCCCGGCGGAGTTGTACCGTCTTCCTCACCGCAAATAACTAAAACAGGGCATTTTATTTCATGAAGTTGAGGAGCGAGGGGGTTTTCATACAGATCGGTACCAGAAATTCTCATGTCCTCGACATAAACAAACAAATCATTGCGGTCGGCTGATTCAATATGCCTTGCGTCAATATATTCTTTATTTGCATCACTGAATTTCTTGCCCCAGCCCCGAGTATAGTCAACAGGTATACCTTCGAGCCCCATATCTATGACGTTTTGTATACGATCGTCCCAACCATCTACATATTCTTTCTTAATTTCTGCAGAAGAATCTTGGATTATCAAAGACGCAGTTTTCTCTGGATAAGATATAACAAACTGTTGAGCCACGAGCCCTCCTAAAGAGTGCCCGTGAATATGCGCTTTTTGAATATTCAGGGACTCTAATAAACCAGCAAGATCACTAGCGTGCTGTGATCTCGTGTAAACACCTGCTTCCGCTTTCGGCCTATCTGATTGGCCATGACCACGCATATCCCACAATAATAACCTATACCCTTTGGTAAACTCAGGTATTAGATTTTCATACGCTCTTCCATGACCTCCTAGCCCATGAGTCATAACCAGGGTAGGATTATTATCTTCGCCAATAATTTCATAAAAAATATTAATACCATTTACTGAAGCGTGTGGCATTTTAGCTCCTTCTGATTAATGATCCGCGATGTTAGTGTTTTAAGGGCGTGCCTCTCTAACCATGGTCGCCATTTCTTGATCAATTTCAACTGGCCATTCTCTCTTTAGAGGATCCTCAACTTTAATACTAAAACTCCCTATGCCCTCTATCTCTACTTTCCCAGTTTCTCCATCTTGTAATGGGCCAATACCCTGATGGTTCGTTCCTATAGCTATGACATCCCCCGGAACCAGGGTCATTACCTTAGTTGCCCATTCGATAAGTTCGGGTAAGGTATGCTCAAGGTCAGACGTACTATAATCGTGACGCTCTTGATCACCAACCCAATATTTTATTGAAAGGTCATGAGGGTTTTGGATTTCATCTGCTGTGACAATACAAGGACCCATAGGAGCACAGGTATCAAAACTTTTACTAATCATGGTCATTCCAGGATTTCTCCCAACACCACCTCTGGGCGACACATCCATGAATGCTGTGTAACCGAAGATCGCTCCCATTGCCTCGTCTTGGGTAAGATCTTTCACTCTTTTACCAATAACAAGAGCAAGCTCTGCTTCATGGTGGCAAATTCTGAAATCCACCTTAGGTAAAATCACCTTATCGCCAGGTCCTATAACAGCCTCGGGAGATTTAAGAAACATATCGATAGGAAAGGAGTCCCTGTCTTGTCCTTCTCTATAGTTACCAAAACAGCATATTAATTTCCGTGGCCTAGGTATTGGAGCACGTAATTGAACTGATTCAACTGGAACTCCGTCCGCGGTCTCTTCTAAATCAAGTAATTCATCTCTAACAGAGGCGAAGTCCTCAATAATATTTATCATTACGTCTTCTGGGTGTGACCCCATATACTCATCGGCTATTCCAGCCATACCAATAACGCGGTCCTCAACAAGTATTCCAGGTCGAAAATCATTATACATTACAAGTTTCATGGTTCCCCTCCATAATACGCCACATTTGATACTGCAAATAATTTCTTCTAGTTGGATTGTATAACGCGTATAAATAGAAATCTATTAGAGAAGTAGCATAAATTACTTAATTACAATAAAATTACACTAACTAGGAATATGAACAACAATAAAAATCAATATATAGTCTATATAGCCATGATTTATAATGGTTGCAGATGGTCAGATAGCAACCAATTTCTGGGCGGAGTTGGAAAATGAAATTAAGTGTATCTCAAGATAAGTTAGCACGAAGTTTAGCAGTAGTGGGAAGAGCTGTGGCAACCAGGTCAACGTTACCTATAACAACCCATGTTCTCCTCAGAGCAAGTGATTCTTTTCTAGAACTATCAGCAACAAATCTAGAAATTTCTATATCTTGTAAAATCGATGCGGAAGTGCAAACTCAAGGGTCCATAGCTGTTCCCGCAAGGTTGCTAACAGAATTTGTGACCTCATTACAGCCAGATCTTCTGTCAATGGAGTTATCGAACGCCACCAAGCAACTGGAGGTAAGTTCAGGACGAGTCACAGCTAAACTTACGGGACAAAGTGCAGATGATTTCCCTGTCACACCAGATCTAGATGACGGTATAAGTTTACAAATCCCAACCGAAAAATTACGCCTTTGCATAGAACGAGTATCCTTCGCTGCAGCTACAGATGATGCAAGACCCGTGCTAACAGGTATACACACTGCGATCAGTAACACACAAATGACCATGGCAGCAGCAGATGGGTTTAGGCTCGCAGTACAAAAAATCGATCTTAGCGAGGCCGTGGACCAAAACGTTGATCTGATAATTCCAGCAAGGTCTTTAAGGGAAGTTGAAAGGCTACTAGCCGAACAAGAAGACCCAGTTTCAATACTGATCAGCTCAGCAAAAAACCAAATCCTTTTTAGGTTGAAGGAAACAGTAATAATATCGCAATTACTTCAAGGAACCTTCCCAAATTACAATCAATTGATACCTGAAAGTCATCAAACTAAAGCTACGATAGAAGTTTCAGATTTTCTCAGAGCAACAAGAACTGCAGCGGTGTTTGCCCGTGACGGAAACGGCATTGTTAGACTCTATGTAAATCCAGGAGAAGGCGAGCAAGCGGGAACAATGAGACTCGCTGCACGATCCGATGAAGTCGGAGAGAATGAAGCAGATATTGATGCAATTGTTGAAGGTGAGCAATCCCAGATAGCATTTAATAGCCGATATTTGGTAGACGTGTTAAATTCCCTCGATGGTAAAGTTACGCTTGAAACAAGTAGCCCTTCTAGCCCAGGTACTATCAAACCCGTTGAAAATGGTAATGAAGATTACCTTCACGTCGTAATGCCTATGTTTGTACAATGGTAATTGATGGTATTTATTTGGCATAAGTAAGCTTTATGAAATTCTTTTACGGCTGGTGGATAGTCCTTGCAGCAATATTGTGCCAATTTGCGTCTATGAGTGTTGGCCAAGCAGTAATTGGCGTATTTATGAACCCAGTCATCGATGATTTAGGGTGGAAAGTCTGGGAGTTTACGCTAGGCTCTTCATTAGCGGTTGGCGCGGGTGCGATTTCCGCCATGGTAGCTGGGAGAATTGTTGATTCAAAAGGCCCACGACCTTTAATATTAATCGGTTCAGTTGTTAGCGGAATTTGTCTTTTCCTTCTTTCTTTGCAATCCAATCTGTTTGTTTTCCTTGCTCTATATTCAATAGCAGGTTTAGTCGGATGGAATTTTTTCGGACCTCCTGTAATTAACGCAACTCTAAGTAAATGGTTTATTTCTCAAAGAGGCTGGGCTCTATCTTTGGGATCCATTGGAATATCTCTTGCCGGCTTGATTACGCCTTTTTTGATGACCGTTGTCGTAGATTCCTTTAGTTGGCGAACCGGGTATACCACCCTCGGAATTTCTGTTGTAGTTCTTTTAATCCCAGTTGCTTTTGTTATGAGACGGCGACCAGAAGATTATGGGCTGCAACCAGATGGGAAAGTATTAGCGAACGGAAGCCCCCAAGATACTAAAATTAATCAGATTGAACGGACTTCATTGACAGTAACCGAAGCAATACGAACAAAATCGTTTTGGTCACTAGTTTTTGGATTTGGATTAATTATGGGTGCATTAATGTCTGTGCTAATCCATGCTATACCGTTCACAGTTGAATCTGGATTTTCCAGAACTATTGCTGCGGCCGCGATAACCGTAAATGGTATAGGGAACCTAAGTGGAAAGTTTTTCTGGGGGTATGCACTGCAAAGATTCGATTCTAGAAAGCTAGTCTTCTTAGCATATTTTCTATCCGCATTAGGTGTTGCATTGATGCTTAGCACGCCTAATAATCTCAATATAACAATACTATTTTCAGCATTCTTCCTGTATGGACTAGGGTTTGGCGGCACCATCCCATTAAGCCAATTTTTGTGGGCAAAATATTTTGGCAGAACACATATTGGTGCAATTAACGGAGTAGCTCACCCCATGACAACGTTATCTACTGCCTTAGCCCCAGTATTAGTGGGTTATGGATATGATGTTTACCAAACCTATTTACCAGCTTTTATCCTCATAATATGCGCCTACATTCTAGGCGCATTTATAGTTTTAATCTCAAAAGAACCTGTATTAGTAGACACTTCTAAATCGAACATTTAAAGAAATCCTATGGTAAATCTAAAAATGAAGTCTTAACCGATCAAAAAAGCTCTTAGATTCATCTTTATTAATAAAATCGCTCTTACTCGGCAATGTATCATTAAGTTTTTCCAATAGCTCTTTTTGCTCTTTATTCAATTTTTTGGGAACCATTACGTCGGCTATAAGAACTAAATCTCCTCTTACCTTTTTGTTATGAATATCGGCCGTTCCTTTTCCTTTCAAGCGAAACATCTGGCCCGATTGAACTCCGGATGGTATTTTAAAACTTTCTTCTCCATCCAAAGTAGGAATATTCATTTCACCTCCGAGAGAAGCTTGCGCTAAGTTGATCGGTAACCTTAAGAAAAGATTCAGTCCTTCTCTTTGGAATACTGGACTAGAAGCTACATTAAGTTCTATATAAAGATCTCCGGGGGGGCCACTTCTTTGACCACTTTCGCCTTCCCCGTTCATTCTCACCCTATTGCCACTATCAACACCTGCGGGGACCACTACTCTAAGTTTGCGCTCTTTTTTCATTCTCCGATTCCCTCGGCACGTTGGGCAAGGTTTAGTAACTACCCTACCTTCACCATTACATTTTGAACAAGCACTAATATTCACATATTGTCCAAACAAATTCTGCTGTGTTCTTCGAACTTCGCCAGAGCCTTTGCAGCTAGAACAAATTTCTGGTTCGGTATTTGGTTCAGCACCAGACCCCTTACAAATATCACACGACTCGCTTCGCTGGAAGCGGACATCTTTTTCAACTCCCTGCATCGCTTCATCGAAAGTAAGCTTCATTTCAATAAGTAAATCCGCTCCTCTCTCTTTGCTAGGCCTCCCTTGCCCAGTGCCGTTCGCTCCACTAAAAAAGGCATCAAAAATGTCACCGAAGCCACCGAAACCAGAAAATCCTTCGAACCCTCTCGCTCCTGTTGCTTCTCCACCTACTCCGGCATGCCCAAATCTATCATACGCAGCTCGTTTATCATTATCCCGTAAGACTTCGTATGCTTCATTAATTTCTTTAAAGCGAGCATCTGCACCTTCTGATTTGTCACGATCCGGGTGATGCTCAAATGCAAGTTTTCTATAAGCTTTCTTAACCTCTTCGTCAGAGGCATTCCTGTTTATACCCAGTACGTCATAAAAATCGCGCTTTGTCGTCATATCTCTATTCTATATGCATCTTTATAATAAAGTTAAGCTTTTTTACTATTAAAAATCAATTTAATTAGGCCCTTTGGGGTTCAGCCATTCTGCCAATAAATCTTGCTCTCTAAGGAGTGCATTTGCAGCAACACTAGGATCGAGCTCTCCTCTATCAACTTGATCAAGGATATGTGTTAGTTTTTGTGAAAATGATGACGAGTTTTTGATCCTAGAAAAAATCTGGCCACGTATAGTCATCTCAAGCTCTCTCCTACGCTGTTTTTCCCTAGTGGGCTCAAGATTATTAGTATCTTCCATTGTCTTTCTGTGGCCTTTAAATGCGTCAATAAGTTCTTTGACCCCAACACCTCTATGTGCCTGCGTTAATAAAACTGGTGTCTCCCACCAATCATTTTTTGATCCTAAGTGCACATTCATACTCAGATCGGATGCCATCCGTTTTGAACCAGATCTATCAGATTTATTTACGACAAAAATATCAGCGATTTCCATTAACCCAGCTTTCATCGTTTGAATTGCATCTCCAGCTTCAGGAACTAGGACTACGGTTACAGTATCTACTACGTCTTTAACATCTAGCTCGGTCTGTCCAACTCCAGCGGTTTCAAGAAGAATAACGTCAAACCCAGAAGCATCTAGTATCTTTATAGCCTTTGGCACCACCTCTGAAAGTCCACCAGGGGCTCCTCTGGTCGCCATACTCCGTATAAATACCCCTTCATCTAAATAATGGTCAGCCATCCGAACACGATCGCCAAGAATAGCTCCTCCTGTGAAAGGACTCGAAGGATCTATAACAAGTATCCCAACCTTTAAATTATCTTTCCTTAGGTGAGAAGTAATACTTTCTACTAAAGTACTCTTTCCAGCTCCAGGTGGTCCTGTTATCCCAATTTTTTTTGCTCTACCCAACCGGTCAGACGGAAGAGATTCCATAATTGCAGGTACATCATCTGAGCCTTTTTCGATTAATGTTATGAGGCGTGGGACAGCATTAAAATCACCATCCAAAAGGCGATCAATTAATTGTTGCGTGTCTTCTAAAACCAAATAATACCCCGCAATCTCATCAGAGCTATCTGTTTATACTTCTTTAAATTCTCCCTCTACAACCTCTGGTTCGCCATCATCCCCTTCAGATGGATTCGATTCCGCTCTATCTTCCGCAGTTGATTGATAAACCGCTTCACCTATAGTCTGCAATAAAGTTGATAGCTCTTGTGTCAAAGTCGATAGAGTTTCCGCAGGTATATCCGCTGCAAGACCCTCTCGAATCTCTTTGACCTTCTCTTCTATCTGAATCTTCAAATCATCACTGACGTGCTCTGCATGTTCTTCTAGAGTCTTTTCTGCTGCGAAAGAAGCTGAATCTGCCTGATTACGAACTTCGATATTTGCACGCTTTTCCGCATCCTCTGTAGCATGCATCTCAGCATCTTGCGCCATTTGCTCGATTTCTTCTGGTGTTAACCCACTTCCCGCTTGTATCACAATCTTCTGTTCTCTTGAAGTCGCCTTATCGACAGCACTTACATTTAATATTCCATTAGCATCGATATCGAAAGTCACCTCTATCTGAGGAAGTCCTCGAGGTGACGGTGCAATACCATCTAAAATGAATCTTCCTAACGATTTGTTATCTGTAGACATAGCACGCTCACCCTGTAGAACATGAATCTCAACACTGGTCTGCCCATCTGCCGCTGTAGAAAACACTTGGCTTTTTGCAGTAGGGATCGTGGTGTTTCTAGGTATGATAGAAGTAGAAACACCACCTAGCGTCTCTATACCAAGGGTCAAGGGCGTTACATCGAGCAACAATACCTCTTGTACATCACCTGTCAGTACTCCTGCTTGAATCGCAGCGCCTAGAGAAACCGCTTCATCAGGGTTCACTGTTCTATTTGGTTCTTTGCCAAATATCTCCTTAACTTTTTCTTGAATCCTCGGCATTCTGGACTGACCGCCCACTAGTATAACCTCATCAATTTTATCGCTAGTTAATCCAGCATCCTCGAGTGCTTGGAGACATGGGCCCTCCGTTCTAGCCACCAGTTGTTCTACTAACTGCTCAAGCTTAGATCTGGTTAGAGTCATTGTTAGATGTTTGGGACCAGAAGCATCCGCAGTAACGAAGGGAAGGTTAAGTTCTGTTTGAGCCACAGTTGAAAGCTCTTGCTTCGCTCGCTCTGCAGCTTCTCTGAGGCGCTGCGCTGCCGATCGATCTTGGCCTAAATCAATACCTTCTTGCTTATTAAATTCGTCTTTCATCCAATCAACAATAACAGTGTCAAAATCATCCCCTCCCAAGTGGGTGTCACCTGCGGTAGAACGAACCTGGAAAGTACCTTCTCCTATCTCTAGAATTGAGATATCGAAAGTCCCTCCTCCTAAATCAAAAACAGCTACAACTTCATCCTTTTCTTTGTCCAATCCGTAAGCTAAGGAAGAGGCCGTCGGCTCATTAATAATCCGAAGAACATCCAAGCCTGCAATGGTACCTGCATCCTTAGTTGCTTGCCTTTGCGAATCATTAAAATATGCTGGAACTGTTACGACCGCCTGATTTACCTCTTCTCCGAGATACGCTTCAGCTTCTGATTTCAATTTCTGTAACACCATAGCAGAAATCTCTTGAGGGCTATAATCTTCCTCCCCCATATGAACTCTAACGTCACCATTTTTTGCCTTGCCTACTTTATACGGCGAAATCTCTACATCCCCTTGTACTATCGGGTCATCAAATTTTCTGCCTATAAACCTTTTCACACTAAAAACAGTATTCTCAGGGTTAGTAACAGACTGACGCTTTGCTACTAACCCAACTAATCTTTCATTGTTTTTATTCACTGCAACTACTGAAGGTGTCAATCTATTACCTTCTGAGGTGGGAATAACTGTAGCCTCGCCGCCTTCCATGACCGCCACTACACTATTTGTTGTTCCTAAATCTATTCCAATTGCTCTCGCCATGATCCTTCTTCTCTCCCTTATTTTATTAGCTTATTCAGTTTTTTCTTCAATTTCTTCTATACTCTCTTGATCTTCTACAACATCTCCATTACCAACTTGTACCAACGCAGGTCGGAGAACCCTATCTTGAACCTGGTAACCCTTTTGTATTACAGAAATAATTTCCCCTTCTTTACCTGGAGCCTGAGATATTGCCTCATGCAAATTTGGGTCGAACGTCTTACCTTGTGCTTCAATTTCTACTACACCGTTTGCATCTAAAATCCCGTACATTTTTCTGTGTATTAACGCTATACCATTTACCCAGGTTAATTGAGAAAGTTCTACAGGTAGAGCAGTAAACGCTCTCTCAAGATCATCTATAACACCGAGACAGTGCAGTAGTATTGGAGCAACGGCATATCGATTCATATCACTCCTATCCTGCTCAATACGTTTTTTATAGTTTTGATAATCTGCCTGAGCTCTCATCCAACCAGATCTATTGCTCTCAGCCTTTTCAAGCTGTTCTTCATATGCACTTTTCCACTGCTCAGGTGTCCAATCTTCAGTGTTTATATTGTCACTATCATCGCCCATATTTATTACCTCTTAAATATTTTCATTTACAAAATTCATATCATTGAAGCTCTGCTGTTAATTCATCCAATAAATTAGCTATAAACCGCACTGCAGGTATCGCCGTGGCGTACGACATACGAGTTGGCCCAATAACAGCAACCGTTCCTCTACTTTCTGCCATATTCCCATACGAAGCTAAAACAACTCCATAAGGGTAAAGAAATTGTGCAGAATGTTCATGCCCTATGACCACTCTAAGCTCTCCAACAGCCATATCATGCGGACGCAAAGCTTCTATTAAGCTTCCACCCTCTAAAGCCTCTAGCAAATCCCTAAACAATTCGCCATCGGTATAAAATTCAGGCTGGTTCAATACTTCAGTAAGGCCATAAAAAACCGGCTCTCCGTCATATTGTTCTCTTGCTTGATCAAGCAAATTAATAGATGCATCTAATATTTGTCGTTCAATCTGATCTTTGGCCAACGGATATGCCGTTTGAAGTTCTATAGAAGTCAAACCTCGGTACCGTCTCGAAATCTCAGCAACAAATTTTTCTATTTCAGGCCACATTACTTCACCAGTTAAATGGACAAGCGTGCGTTGCACTCTTCCACCATCTAAAATCTGTACTAGCATGGCACGGTTATCGCTAATTCTTACTATGTCCAGATCTTTTAACCTTATATTCTGGTAGTACATGGGTGTTACAAGGGCGAGGGACGCTACATTTCTGGATAATATAGCTGCAGCTAACCTAATCCATCGGTCCTCGTCCAATTCCACTTGATGTAATTGGTGACGTATCATATCTCTCTGATTTAAAGGTAAATCAATATTATGTAAGAGGGATTCAACGTAGTAACGGTATCCTTGTTCCGTGGGCACCATGCCAGATGATGTATGAGGTCTAAAAAGAAACCCAGCATCACCCAATTCCGCCAGTTCGTGACGAACTGTCGCTGAACTTATATCCAAACCATGACCCCGCACTAGACCCCCAGAGCTGATAGGGTTTGCCAAGTCGATATAAGAATCTACTAATAATTTCAGTATTTCTTGTTGCCTTGCAGTTGGCATATGCTTTCCTTTATACCCCATTTTAAAAACTAGCAGTCCATCCTGCTGACTGCTAACAACCCGATCCTACTCCTGTTGATAAGTGCTGTCAAGCTATAAATCGGCCAATTTAGCAATCAAGTATCGAGACTGCTAATAATGATCTGCCTGTCCTCACACTAATCTTTAGGCTTAAAACAATCATCTAAAGCACATGCATATAAATCGTCCGAATTGACTCTAAGTGAAAGGAATTGTTAAAGTTACAATATCAAAGAATTAGAAGCGCGTAGTATGGCTTTGACCGCAAAGGGAAAAATAAGTTATGGACATAATATTTCACGGGAACTCTCATTTCACGTTGAAGGGGAAGAGTGGATCATTGGACACGAATCCTGACGATTTAGCCACCTCAAACAAATCAAATATTATAACTCTAAGCGAAATTACTGAAGGCACTGTGATTGAAGACCAATCAGACGCTAAAACAATATATCGTCCGGGGGAGTACGAAGTAGTGAGTATCATGATAAAAGGACTTCAAGCTCGCTTAGACGACCCAAAAACCGGAACTAAAAATATCATATATTCTATAACCGTTGACGACGTAAAATTATGCCACCTAGGAAAATTAAATCGTGTGCCGACACCTGCAGAAATAAATGAGCTCGGTGAAATCAATGTTCTGTTAGTACCGGTGGGTGGTGAAGGGACCCTAAGTAGCGGAGATGCTGCAAAGACAATATCAGCGATATCCCCGAAATTAGTCGTCCCCATGTCTTACAGCGGGGATGATATCTCGAAAACAACCGCGATGAAGGATGAAAAAGAAATCACCATGGTGGACGTCCCCTCGCTCAAAGCATTTTTAGGGGAAATGGGAGTGGACAGCGTGCCCGCCCAAAAAACGCTGAGTGTAACGCCAACCAACCAACCATTAACAACGGAAATTGTAATACTAGACATCGACTAGATTAAACCTCTAAAAACCACCAGCTCAGCAGCGTTCTGCAGCCATTTCGTATCGTTCTATAGGGTTTTATGTGGATCCGTGCAACGACACGCCGTATACAGCCCCTAGTAACGTTAAAAATCTATGACCATATCCAAATTAAATATGGTGAATTAGGATATCGAGGCAAATACTCTTCCACAGATTATACTTAATCGACAATCCACCGTCTCCCGTACAATATCTATAAGCAAATACCTATAACTATTTTGAGTTGCTTGTATTCAGATCAAATCGATATTTCTTTTCTACCAAAGCCAAACAAAATTATTACAAACTCAACAACGTTTCCAAACAAGAAGAGAGGCCTCTCGAAAGAGGCCCCCCTTTTGAAGTTCCTATTTATAGGAACCTTATGTTCACGCTAGGTTACGGTGCTAGTACACCATTCTTAGGCGCGTACAGTAGGTAACCTACACCCTTCTCAAGCATTGCTGCTGAACCGGTCCATGCTGCGTTAGTTGCATTCTTGAACCCAGTTGTGAAGGATCCATCAGCCCATGCGGACTCATATTGGGAAAGGCTAGCATTCCAAGTACGGATTACTGACCATCCACCTGTGCCCAGGGATGATAGGTATGTTACAGCTCGGACAGTCGTCTCAGATCCACCTGGGGTGTATCCAATGGCGTTCCATCCTTTGTATATGCCGTACTGAGGCTGGCTTCGTTGTGGATCAAACTTCTGAAGCAAAATCTTCACTGGATCGAAGCTCGTGCTCTTCACGAAGTATGATCGACCGTCAACGATGCTATCCAAAGTACCGCTCCAAGACCCTGCATCTAACGATGCGTATTCCCATGTAGATCCTTTGGCATTATAGCCCCAGACCTGGGATACGGTCGTTCCGCTGAAGACTGTTGCCAAGCTGGTATCTTGAGCTCTACCTGGGGTAGATATCAATGTCCAACCAGGGTTGGTCTTAACAGAAGTCTTAGATTGTGCAACAACCTGGAATTCTATTGCTGTGTCAGCAGCCATCTTGTTACCAGCAGCGTCCGTAAAGGTTAACGCTAACTTGTAGTATCCAAGATCTAAGCCAGAAGCAGCGTATACGTGTGCCTTATTATCTGAAGATGAAACATCTGCAGCTGTCAAAGTTACTGTATTCGTTACTTGTGCGGCCGTAGCACTGAACTTAGGAATAGTCTTAAGTGTTCCACTTGTAAACGTAGCAGTCTTCAAGGTGTCGTTAGCAGACGTAGCATAGTTATCAGGTGTAACGTCGTTTACCAAGATTGGTACGAATATTACATCAGCCTGCTCAACCTGTAATCCTGCAGATGTTGAGGAAACGTCCCGAGTACCGTCAGCAGCGAAAGTATTTGTACTATCGCTATTAGCATAGGTAATCGTAGGTGCGTTTACATCAACGTGGAATTTCTTCTTAGCATCTGTAGCTGCGTTACTAGAAACGTCACTACCGGATGCTGTTACTGTCGCTAATCTGCTTGGAGCAGCTACGGTGTAGGTAGCAGTCCATGAGTTAGTAGCTGTCTTCGTAGTCGCAATCCCGGTTGTGCCTACCTTAATAGTAGGTACGTCACCTAAGAGAGCTTCGTCAGAAGTAACAGTAATGGTTATCTTGTCTTTTAGTTTACCTTTAGCGGCAGACTTCTCGTTCGTTCCGGCTGCGGTACCCGCTGCATCTGTGACAGTCAACGTCAATGTTGGTTTGTTGCCATCAGTAGCTGTCGCGTATGCACCAGTTGTCGTTGCTCCTGTCTTAGAAGCATTACCGGCAACGTCAGTTATAGCGGCTGCAACGCTAACCTTTGGCTTACCATCAGCAGCTAATGCTGAGGCAAGTTTCAAGTATACGAGCTGCCTATTATCTGATCCGAGGCTTCCTAGGCTACCACCGCTCAGTATCTTCGTCTTCTTAGCACTTAATACTGAATCAACTGTGGAACCTGGAACCGTAAAGTCTGCTGCTTGCAAACTTGCAGTATCCATGTTTTCACTCATGGTTACCTTAATCCAGCTGCTGGAAACAGTCTCTTCGTACTCATCAGTCTTACCTGTTGTAAGTTTCAGACCTATTCCAGTAGCAGCTGAGACTACTGTTGGTTTAACGTTATCCACCGCGAAGGTGAGGTTACCAGTAGTACTCTTGTTACCAACCTTATCTGTAGCTGTCAAAGACCAAACATGGCCTGTAGTAACAGCCAAAGCAGAAGGAACTGCAACTATCGAATACGCACCAGCTGCATCAATGACCGCTGAGAACGTCTGGTTAGCTGCGCTACCTCCAGATGGAGTTAGGCTTACCACGATTGAATTTGTCAATGTTGTAGTGTCAAACCCTGACCCCGTATCAGACACAGTTGCCTTCAACTGAGGTGTGGTCGAACTTGTAGCACTGGACTTAGCAGGTGCTGCACCTGTAATTACCGGCTTAGACAAATCAACTGTTATTGTCTTAGATACGGCTGTTCCATTCGCATCTGTATAAGTCAAAGTGACTACATCAGAATCCGAAACACCAAGAGTAATGGCCGCTAATTGAGCCCAAGTAACTGCCGCATTATTAGCTGCAGACTGAGTTCCATCAGTGGCTAAACTTATGTAGGCTAGAGGGACCGCCGTATTGGTGACCCAATCTCTACCTTCGATTTGTTTACTCTCATCTACAGCAGTCGTTGCTGCGTTATCGGTAACAGCTGGATCACTAGTATTCAGCGCGCTAATAACTTCAGTCAATGTACTACCGTTGGTGAATTGGTGAGATGCAGCACCTGTTGCTACTCTTCGTGTGTTAATTGACGTAAGCAAGGAACCGTCGATCAACGCTATACCTTTAGCAAGTACCAACGCTGTATCTTTCCTTACAGTAGTCGAATCTGAACCGGAATCAGGATCATCTGCCTTGACCCAGTTAGCGTAGTTAGCAACTACCCTCTGGTTCTTACCAGATGTCTTCGACGCGGCCTCACTTGTTGTGTCAGTCTCGTATAAGGTGACCCCTATTCCTGTGGAATTAGAAGTACTTGTTGCCTTAACAGTCTGAGCATAAGGAGAAGCCGTCGTTCCAGCTCCTTTATCTGTATCGTTAAAGACTCCATAATTGAAGTTTGCAACGATTGTTCTCGTTTCCTGAATTCTTAATCGGAACCCAGCTGATGGGTTAGCAGTAATCTCTGTAATGTCGTAAGTCAATCCTGTATTAAGGAAGATCTTACTAGTTGTCAGAGATGACGTTCCACCAGAAGCAATATTTGTGAAAGCGAGCGTCTGAGAGTCGTTCGCTGTCTGAGCAAGGGTAACTGGGTTAATAGATGTACCCTTAACAATCAATTTTGCTGCGACAGTAGATGCAGTAGCGGAGTTTGCTGCACTCGCAGCGAACGCGCCTGCCATACCGTTAACGATCGTTGCCTTTAACCGAGCAGCACCTGAGAACGCACTTTGCGTTGCAAGCGCATTACCAGTTGCCGTAGTAATGATTGAAGCAACGTCTGCACGTTCCCACTCAGCTACGGTTACGGCTCCAGCGCCTGTATCCCCAGATGGTATCGCAGCAGGTGTTGGCTGTAATGTCAACGACGCTCCTGAAGTACCAATGGCTGCTAAGTAACCTGTTCCGCTCTGAAGATCCTGAACGGATCCAACGGTACCTTGAATAACTGGTCGAACAACAGTGGCGACGGAGAATTGGTTCGTTGAACCATCACCGATACCGAGAATCATTCCTTTACCAGTCATCGCGGTTTTACCGTTTACGGTAGACAGACTACCCGCAAGACTCTTATTCGTATTTAGATCAGTATCGGTAACTCTGAACTTGACAACGTTCGTACCGGACTGATCAGCGTTAGCGTAACCAGTAGACTTTGTGAAAGTACTGGCAGGACTAACGTAGTCCATGGTCCCTTGTGCCGCACCTGCCAAACCAGCAGGTAGGGAAGCAAGTACCAGGATCCCTGATAAAATTAGAACTAATGCTTTTCGCTTCACGATGAAGCCCCCTTTACGTGATTTTGGGCGGAAGCCCGAGATTTGTTTTCAAAGAAGAGAGACGTCAAATAGCTTTGCGTCGAACCACGATGGTTTTGCCATCGCCGTGTATCTCGCATAGGCTTCCTCCTCTAAATAGGTCTTTCTCACGAAAGAACCTTCTCTTCTTCTGCACGTTTAAAAACCGTATTGACAAGCATAGCACACCCAAACCTAGATCTGGTACCCCTAAATCTGTCATTTTTAGGAATACAGACCAAAAATCTGAGCGAACCGTTGCTTTTCATAACGATTCTCGCGAGCAACTTTTGTTCATGAAAGTAGCTCACGAACCCGATTATGGAGATACAATAAACCCTTGTCAATAGGAAATATCGTTTTTTTCGGTAGAATCTTCAACTTATTCCTAAAATAGTCTAAAACTCAGTTTAAAAATTAATGTTTACAGTAAGGGTACTTTTTCTTAATTAAAGAATCGATTTTGTGCCCTTATTAATGAGAATCATTCAACGTGGACATAAATTCTTGATTATTTTTGGTTTTCTGAATTCTATCCAAAATAATCTGCGTAACCTCTGAAGGATCGTTTGATCGCTCAGCCAAAAGGCCAACCATTCTTCTCATTACAACTATATCTCTGTAGGATTTTTCATCGAAAAGTCGATCATCTCTCCTGGTACTTGAGCTAGGAATGTCTATAGAGGGGTATATTCTACGCTCTGCCAGCCCTCTATCTAGGTGGACTTCCATATTACCAGTGCCCTTGAACTCTTCGTAGATGACATCATCCATTCTAGAACCGGTATCAACAAGGCATGTTGCTATTATAGTTAGAGTTCCTTCTTCTTCTGTGTTTCTGGCTGCCCCAAAGAAATTTTTGGGAGGGTACAAAGCGATGGGGTCTATTCCACCGGATAATGTTCTACCGCTTGAAGGCGTAGATAAATTATAAGCCCTTGCTAAACGCGTAATTGAATCTAATAAAATAACCACGTCTTTTCCTTCTTCAACTTGACGTTTTGCGCGGGAAAGTACGATTTCGGCAACACGGGTGTGTTCTTCCACAGGTTCGTCGAATGTGGAAGCATAAACACTAGCCCCTTTTACGGTCCTTTGCCAATCTGTAACCTCTTCGGGCCGCTCACCGATTAAAGCTGCGAAAATTTGGACATCAGGATAGTTTTCCGTGAGAGCATCAGCAATTTGGTGAAGCAATATTGTTTTGCCTGCTTTAGGTGGGGACACGATTAAACCTCTTTGCCCTTTTCCTATAGGTGCAATTAAATTCAGCAACCTAGGTGCCAAAGCCTTTGGTTCATGCTCTAAATCAAATAATTGGTCGGGGAAAAGTGCAGTTAATTTATCAAAGGCGGGTCTCATTCTAGCTAAATCAGGTTTCTTCGAGTTGACCTCTAAAACCTTCAACAATCCATAGTATTTTTCGCCATTCTTGGGAGGGCGAATCTGGCCCGAGACATCGTCTCCAGTTCTTAAGCCAAATTTCCTGATTTGCGACTGGGAAACGTATACGTCAGTAGAGCTATGTCGCCTTTCTCCATGCCTTAAGAATCCATACCCATCATTAGCAATATCAAGCATTCCGCTTGTAATAATCTCGCCGCCACGATCGCCATGAATACTAAGCAATTGAGTTACTAGCTCTTCTTTAGAAACAAATTCATCTTGCTGCGACGAAACATCTTCAGCCAAAGTCAGAAGTTGTTCACGGCCAAGCGCCTCTAATTGAGGAATACTAATCACACGGTTCTCATCGCTAAGTGGCGGTAAGTTTTTTTTGGCCGTTTCATTCGATTCATTTTGGGAATTTTCTCCATCTGTTGAAGAAGACCCTCCTATTCTCTTTGCCCCCGGGCGCCGTCTAGTAGAAAGAGGTCTTCTTCCTGTAGGCCTGGTTCTTCGGCCATCCTTACGCGACTCACCCTTAGCGCTATCTTTACTCTTTGCTGCGGTTGCAGTCCTTTTAGTCCTCTTTTTAGGCTTCTCTGACTCCAGTGCTCCAGCAGCGCTATCTTCTACAGCCTCTTCTGAAACTGCTTCTGTATTTTCATCTAACATATTTACCTCTTTCGGGGATGATTGATTGTATAAACAATAAAATTTTTAAAATAACTAATTCGAATAGTCATTGTTCCTTCAGACTAATCTCCGCCTTGATTTTCTCCTCGCAATATTTTTGTTGCTGCTGCTACAAATCCCATAAATAAAGGGTGTGGCTCAACAGGATTAGATCTGAACTCTGGATGGAATTGAGTTCCAAGCATAAATGGATGGTCTTTGATTTCACAAATTTCCACTAGGTTTAGCAACGGATAATATCCACTGGGATATAATCCAGCATCCTCAAATTTTTCTTTATAATCGTTGTTGAATTCAAATCGGTGCCTATGACGTTCGTTCACTACGCTAGATTCGTAGTATTTATGAGCTGAACTACCAGGCACTAATTCACAAGGATAATTACCAAGTCGCATAGTGCCACCTTTGGTGCTCACATTTTCCTGATCTTCCATAATATCGATGATAGGGAATGGTGATTCCCTATCAAATTCTGTTGAGTTAGCACCCTCGAGCCCCAATACATTTCTTGCGTACTCGATAACCATTGTCTGCATTCCTAAACACAATCCAAAGTACGGTATTCCATTCTCTCGCGAATAATTCGCAGCTTTTATCATTCCCTCAACGCCTCTTGGGCCAAACCCACCGGGAACTATGATTCCTTGGGCGTTTCCTAACAGGGCGCCGGCATCATTCTCCTCAAGATCTTCAGCGGCGACCCAATCAATATTAATATCCACACCAATATCAAGCCCGGCATGGTGTAAAGCTTCTTTTACCGATAAATAAGCATCATGTAATTCCACATATTTCCCAACTAGCGCTACTGATAAAACCGGTTTATGCACCTCAATTTTTCTTACAAGTTCTCGCCAATCTACCAAGTTTGGTGGAGTTTTATCGCCATATCCCAGGCGATCCACAATATAATTCCCTAAACCCGAGTCCTC
This sequence comes from Dehalococcoidia bacterium UBA6926, assembly GCA_002450835.1. Lineage (GTDB taxonomy): Bacteria > Chloroflexota > Dehalococcoidia > UBA6926 > UBA6926 > UBA6926. Next base: position 20,879 of record DKAM01000017.1, on the reverse strand, counting down.
TAAAACAAGAGGCACTCTATAAATGGAATCGACCGTGGTAAGCGGAATAACCGCTTGCGAGTCCACGTCACAAAATAGGGACAGCTTAGCCAATATCTCTTCCGAAATATCATGGTCAGCTCGAGCAACAATCACATCGGGCTGAATTCCCGAGCTACGCCCTAATTCTCTAACACTATGTTGTGTGGGTTTCGTTTTAAGCTCGTTCGTTGCTTCAATGAAAGGTAGAAAGGTTACATGAACAAATAATGCGTCGTTTCTATTAACTTCATTCCTAATCTGTCTTATGGCTTCAAGAAACGGTAGCCCTTCAATATCGCCAACAGTACCACCTACCTCTACGACAACAACATCAGCATTCGAATCAACCGCTACCTCTTTGATACGTTCTTTTATCATATTAGTCACGTGAGGAACCACCTGGATCGTTCCTCCTAAATAATCACCTCTACGCTCGTTACCCAATACGGATTGATAAACATCTCCTGCAGTTACGCTAGACTCTTTGGAAAGTTCTACGCCAATAAAACGCTCGTAGTGGCCTAAATCAAGGTCAGTCTCTGCACCATCTATGGTGACAAAAACCTCGCCATGTTGATAAGGGGACATTGTTCCGGGATCAACGTTTAAATAAGGGTCTAACTTCTGAACAGAGACGGAAATGCCGCGACTCCTCAAAAGTCGCCCTATTGAGGCGGCCGTTATACCTTTGCCTACGGAACTAACCACTCCACCGGTTACAAAAATATACTTAGACATAAACTCCTAAAAAACAGCTGAGGGAATAATTTAAAATGTTTGGGCACCATATAAACTCAGATTTCCCATAAAATCACGAATACAATCAAAAGACTTGAATGGGTAATCGCACACCCGCATACGGGATACAGTTTTGTGCCATCGACTTTAGTATAGAAAGTCATTAGATAATATGTCAAGTGAATGTATCTATTTCAACGGGCCATTATCATCAAAGCAATTTCAAAACCCAGAAAGCTATTGCCGTTCTTCCACCCTCACGATACTCTTTCTCTATCATGGATCTTTTATTCATAATGCTCTCAATCACCATAGTCGCAGCGAGCGCCGCTTTAATCATAAATTGGAGATCACCCTCAACGTTGAATAAGTTAGTTTCACTGATACCTGTGTTTCTACAATTCAATAATGATAATCGTGATGCCGAATCATTGAAAAGAAATTATGAAAGACAAATCTCCTCAGCAGAACGAAAAGGTGACACCGACAATGCTAAAAAGCTGAAACAGGAATATGCAGCTCACGAAAAAGCGTGGGAATCCCAATACGCACTGAGAGAAAAAACTTTCATCAATTCAGTTAATGCATCATCTATAAAACTAGAACAAAAAGAAATCACTAAAATACGAGTTCTTCTTGAGAGCTCTAGTATTTTATCAAAGATGCCAAAGAATGACTGGTTCATTAGAGGCAACGCGTACTTACTTTTAGAAGAGCCAAGTTTAGCTCTGGAAGCTTATGAAAAAAGTCTTGGAGGCAAAGACAATAACAAATATAAGTTACCAAAGTATGCAATTGCATTAGCACGGTCAGGTAATCTTGAACTTGCCCTCACTACATACGAAACTCTTATAAAAATATATCCTTCAGAGCCAGATTTCTATACTAATAAAGGGAATATCCTCGTGGATCTATCAAGAACCGAAGAAGCTTTAAATTCATATGGAAAAGCTTTATCCATAAGCGAAAATCATTTTGAAGCGCTATATAACCTTGCGAATTTAAGGTCAGATCTAGGGCAAATGGCAGAGGCTATTTCTGACTACAAAAAAGCTATAGATGTGGCTCCCAAGAATCCAGATGTACACAACGATTTAGGCAACGCATTATCTATAACTGGTCGCCCGGAGGAAGCTCTCAGCGAGTATTCAGTCGCTATAGACCTACGACCAGATTATGCTCGAGCCCATTACAACAGAGGAATAACATTAACGAGAATGGGGCAATTCGAAGATGCTATAAAAGATTTTGATCGTTGTGTAAGGCTTAGGCTAGATATACCAGAAGCGCACTATGGTAAAGGGGTTGCTTATTCCAATATAGGTGACTTAGAAAACGCATTATCAGCTTTTGAAAGAGCTATAGTACTGAGGGAGAAATTCCCTGATGCTCTTTTGGCTAAAGCAAAAACGCACGCTAAACTGGGCGAAGCCAATGAATCGCTAAATGACTTGACACAGTTTCTTAAAATCAGCACAAACGGAGTAAGCCAAATCGATAGCGAACGAGACTTTGATGCACTTAGACAAACACCCGATTATAAGAACATGCTGAAAAAATTGAAATTTGACTAATTTAGTATGATTTAATACTAGATTACTCTCTGACCTTTGATAATATATTAGCCGTTTCGATGCCACTTAATGCAGCATCATACCCTCTATTAGACCCAGAAGGGCCTGATCTTGCCATCGCTTGTTCCATATTGTCAGTAGTAAGGACTCCAAAAGCCACTGGAACACCCGTTTGCATAGGAATGTTCGCTACACCATTGGTGACACCAAGAGAGACATAATCAAAATGAGATGTCTCACCTCTCACAACGGCACCAAGTGCAATCAATAAATCAAAATTCCCCTTCTTTGCAGCTTCCATAGCGATGGTAGGGATCTCAAACGCACCAGGAACCCAATAAACGGTGATATCAGATTCCAATACTCCTTTTTCCTTAAGCCCTAATAAGGCTCCTTCCAAAAGTCGCTCAGTTATCACTTGGTTGAATCGAGCAACAATCACGCCAACGCGCAATCCATCTCCGTTTGGAACGACATTAATCTTGTTATAAGACACTCTGAACACTCTCCAAATAATTTATTTGTCTAAAATTGATCGTACCTAAGGTAATTGGTCCAGTAAATGACCCATCTTATCTCTTTTTGTTTCAAGATATCGTCTATTAAAATCATTTGGTGAAACTACTATAGGAATCCTTTCAACTATCTCAAGTCCATAAGCATCGATGCCTACAATTTTCCTAGGATTATTTGTTAAAAGCTTCGCTTTTCTCACGCCCAAATCAACCAAAATCTGAGCCCCAACTCCATAATCGCGTAAATCTGGAGGAAACCCTATCTTCTGATTAGCTTCGACGGTATCCATGCCTGTATCCTGCAAAGCATAGGCCCTAAGTTTATTATGTAGGCCAACACCTCGACCTTCTTGGCGCATGTACAAGAAAACACCTGCTCCTTCTTTAGCTATTTGCTGTAACGCTAAATCAACTTGTTCACCGCAGTCACATCGTAACGACCCAAATGCATCACCGGTTACACACTCACTGTGCACTCTAACTAGAACAGGTTCATCCTCTTTAATTTCCCCCATTACAAGAGCAATATGCTCATCGGAATCAATCGAGCTTTTAAATCCATACGCCCGAAAATCACCGTGCTTTGTGGGAAGTAACGATTCTCCCGCCCTTTCCACTAAGCTCTCGTGGGTTCGCCTGTACTCAATAAGCTGAGCAATCGTAACAATCTGGATGCCCCATTTTTTAGAATATTTTTCAAGATCATCCATGCGTGCCATCGACCCATCATCATTCATGATTTCACATATCACTCCTGCTGGGTAAAGACCGCTTATTTTAGCTAAATCAACTGCTGCCTCGGTATGTCCGGCCCTCATCAGCACACCTCCCTCCCGATATCGGAGTGGGAAAACATGGCCTGGACGACCTAAATCATCTGGGCGAGTAGAAGGATCAATTAACACCTCTACAGTGACCGCTCTATCTCCAGCAGAAATACCCGTTGAGACATTCACTTTAGCATCAACGGAATCTGTGAAAGCTGTTTCTAAAGGTGTAGCATTATCGCGAACCATTAGAGGTATCCGGAGCTCCTCCAAACGTTCAGGAAGCATCGGAACACATATGAGTCCGCGAGCGTGAGTTGCCATAAAATTAATATTTTCCGGTGTTATTTTTTCTGCAGCGATGAAAAGGTCTCCCTCATTCTCACGCTCAGCATCATCAACTATAATGATGTACTCGCCTTTTTTAACTGCTTCTATTGCTTGTTCAATACTAGACAAAGACATTGAGGCCCTCCTAACTAACCGCGAATTCCTCGACAGTTTCTTTCTGGTTCAAACGCTCAGTATATTTCGCTAATATATCAACTTCTAGGTTAACTTCTTCTCCGATTTTCAATAACCCTAGATCAGTATTCTCGTATGTGAAGCGGACCAGCGATACACTAAAAGCGGTTTCACTATTTTCCGTAACGGTCAGGCTCGCCCCATTAACTGCGATAAAGCCTTTTTCGACTATATATTTCATAATGTTTTGAGGAGCCTCAAACGTAACAACTTGTGCATCACCTTGTTTTTGGATAGAGGTCACTGTTCCTGTACCATCAACATGGCCCTGAACTAAATGACCGCCTACTCGACCATTAAACAACATCGCACGTTCGAGATTAACGACTCCTTTTACTTTAGCAAGCTTCAAATTAGTTCTATCAAAAGTTTCTGGCATAACATCAAATAAGCAACCATCTTGATCAATTCTTATTACTGTTAGGCAAGCCCCACTAACGCATATGCTATCGCCCAACTTAGTACCATCAAGGACAACGTTAGCCCTCACCCCTAATTGACCTTCGCTTATTTCAGTGATTACGCCTGTCTCTTCGACGATCCCCGTAAACATAATACCGAGCCTCCCTGGACATAACTATGGCGCCCTTTAGGGCAGATGACAAGTCAGTTATTGTTTTGTTTCATAAATATAATTGGATTTAATGTAAATTCTATTCATTATATCGGTGATCAATCCCAAGTTTTCAATCGACCCCTTACGAGTACATCATTTTCAATAGCATCCACAACAATATTATCAATGGAAAAAGCGTCTCCGATTTTTTCAATACCGATACCGGCAACCGGACTGGGTGATTCAGCTCCTCCTACGATTGACGGAGCGACGAACGCCATAACCTGATCAGGGATCTGATGATCAAATAAAGCCCCCAGAAATGTTTCTCCTGCTTCTGTCATAATCTGCAGAACACCTCTGTTCCCTAGCTCAATAAGTAATTTATCTAAGTCAACTTTCCCCGATTCATTTCCGACGACTAGCGTCGACACATTATCTCCCATACCCAAAAAATGGGCCGCAGCCTCTTCACTTCCCGTGGCTATTAAGATATCGCCAGGTTGGCTAAAAATCTTTGCTTCTTTAGGTGTTCTCCCATGGCTATCAACAACTATACGCAAAGGTTGACGAGATAACGGAATTCCTTTGGAATCCCTAGCGGTTAGTAGAGGATCATCAACTCTAATTGTACCGGGCGCAGTTATTATGGCGTCCATCTGAGATCGAATCGTGTGAACTATTGCCCTAGATCGCTCTCCAGTGACCCATTTAGAGTCCCCAGATTTCGTCGCTATTTTACCATCCAATGTCATTGCATATTTTGCCACGAGTAGTGGTTTCCCGGTCTTTATATATTTAAAATATGCTTGATAATGGTCTCGGGCTTCCTCTGATAAACTACCTATATTAGTTTCAACGCCAGCCTGTTTAAGCATGGTATTGCCTTTGCCATTCACCTGAGGATTGGGATCAGTTACAGCCATAAAAACTCGGCGTATTCCCGCTTTTATTAGAGCATCCGAGCAGGGTGGGGTTCTCCCGTAATGCGAACACGGTTCCATTGTCACATACATATTGGCGCCCTGAGCCCTGTCACCCGCCTTGGCCAAAGCAACGATTTCTGCGTGGTCGCCACCTATCTGTTGCGTAAACCCCTCTCCAACAATCTCGCCATCTTTTTCAATCACCGCTCCTACAGGAGGATTAGGGCTAGATAAGCCTAATGAAAGCTTGGCTAGTGCCAAAGCTTCCTTCATATAAATTTGAATTTCTGTTTGATCTGTCAATTCTATCCCTGAAAATCACGATAAATTCTGCTCGCCGTTGGCTCTTTCTGCCCTTGATATTTACTTCCCAAATCAGCAGAACCATAGGGCCGGTCTGAAGGGGAAGATAGCTCAGTGAAGGATATCTGACCTATTTTCATACCGTAATAAAGTGTTACCGGCAAGTTATTTACATTACTAAGTTCCAGAGTAAGGTTTCCATTCCATCCGGGATCGACATAACCAGCAGTTGAATGAATCAAAAGACCTATACGTCCAAGAGAACTTTTGCCTTCCAGACGCGCAACTAAATCATCAGGAAGACCAATTGACTCTAATGTACTTCCCAAAACAAATTCACCAGGGTGCAGTATGAAAGGGGTGCCTTCTTTGATTTCCACCATTTCAGTCAAATCACTGACATCTTCATGAATATCAATAAATGGCCTTCTAGAATTCCTAAAAACTAGTATTTTTTTATCTAGATGAACATCAACACTAGCTGGCTGGATATCTGAATCTTGCAATGGCTCAATGGTAATGCGCTTCTGCTTTAAGGCAATGCGTATATCTCTATCACTTAATACCATACAACCCCCTCACAAAGTTTGTAGACCCAACTATATCATCGACAATGTGATAATCGATAGATCCTGTGCCAACATTAAGGAACGGATGGCCTCCGTTAATCAATTAAAAACCGAGCTTGCACAGACACCAATATGTCCAACGAACCAGATTCAATAGGAATAGATAACGATCTTTCCATGGAGGCCATAGCCATACCACTGTAATCCGAGTAAACGGGAGAACTAGACGATTCACTAATGAAGAACGGCTTCCCAAGATTAACTCCCGCTGCATCAGCTATTTCTTGAGCGTGATCTATTGCCTCTTTTACTGCGATAGCTCGAGCTTCCGACTTTGCCTGTTTAGCGTCTTTAAGTTCAAAATTGATTGAACTTATAGTTATAAATTCACCACCAGCAGTTATGGAATCATCAATTATCGACTCTACTTTCTCTAAATCTAAGACAGTTATTACAAGATCCCAGCTTACTGCGTAGCCAATTAGTTCTCTCCCGGCAGGTTTATATTCATACCTCGGTTGAATCGACAATCTGGAAGTTTGAATATCCTTGTCAGCAATACCATTATTTTTTACTACCCGTAGAACTTTATTGCTTGAGTTTGACGCTTTACTCTTCGCTGTCGACACTTTGGTATCTATAACTTCCACGCCAAGACGTATTACGGCTATATCAGGTTCAACGGTCACCGCACCTGAACCAGAAACCCATATGCCATTAGCAGCATTTTCGGAATAAGAACCAAAGCTTATTCCGCGTGTACTTGGTGAAGCAGAATACTCTACTACCGATGTTCCGCCATCTACGGAAAGGGCGGCGCTGTTACCAACTCCCGTATTCTGATCTGCAACATCAGTTGTTTGAGAACAGGCTGAAATTAAAACCACACTTGTAAGAATAATTAGCAATTTAAATATTCTGTTTTCCATCCGCATGACCCCCCCTCTGTTAATAATTTACACTAAGATACCCGTTACAACTATAATGGTACGATGCACCTCTACGGAGCAAGCACAACTTGAATAAATTGCGAATATAAAATCATGCTAACCCGGGATTCTAACAAAGGTCACAGACAATAATGCGATTATTTATTAAAGAGATTCTAGAAACATTAGCTATAGCAGTCGTTGCATTTATTATCATAAATACCAGTGTGCAAAATTATATGGTTGAAGGAACCAGTATGATGCCAAACATCGGTGACAACGATTACCTACTTGTAAATAAACTTTCTTATATCGAATTCAACAAATTATTAACTGAAGATGGTTTAAATCTTCTTTCAGAAGACCCAAGTAGAGCGGATATTGTAGTGTTCAAACAAAAAACTTCGAACGAGAAACATTTAATTAAAAGAGTTATTGGATTGCCAGGAGATACTGTTAGTATAAAAAACGGGAAGGTTTACGTTAACGGGCAAATATTAGAAGAAGTTTACGGTATTATTTATGACGATAGCAATTTAAACGAAATAATGGTTCAAAATGGGTACTTTTTTCTCCTCGGTGATAATCGACCGATTAGTCAGGATTCTCGGAGTTGGGGAATGGTATCAAAAGAACAAATTATAGGAAAAGCTTGGTTTAGATACTGGCCAATCTCTAATATGGGTCTCGTTAAACACTAGAAAACAGGCTACCCTTATTAATTAGTAAAACTAGGGCCGTTAGCTCAATCGGCAGAGCAGGAGGCTTTTAACCTCAAGGTTCTGGGTTCGATTCCCAGGCGGCCCACCAAAATTTACATTGGCGCAAGAATCAGAATTTTTTAATATACTCCACCGTTTTAGAGTCAAGGCCTTCTACCAGGCTACGCACTAATGAAACCGCTTGTTCAAAATCTTTGTAACTAATAACTGAATTATGGCTGTGAAGATATCGCGTCGGTATTGCTATGTTAATCGTAGGAGTCCCTTCCCGGGAGCGCTGTAAAGCAGAGCCGTCTTGTCCATACCCTGTTAATACATTAAATTGAAGAGGAATGCCCTTTTTTTGAGCAACATCTTTCACAAAATCTCTTAATTTTATATTGGGGATCATAGAACTATCATGCAAAAAGATCGTTGGCCCCATACCAATCCGTTCTTGAGATTCGTCTGTAGTTATACCTGGGAAATCACCTGCAACGCCAGCCTCCAAATTTATCCCTATATCAGGGTTTACCATATATGAGCTAGTCGTTGCTCCTCTTAGCCCAACCTCTTCCTGAACGGTCGCGACTGCGAATAGCAAATTTACCTTGTCTGACTTGGATGATTCAATTTCCTGGACGACCTTAATCATTAAAGCTAACCCTGCTCGGTCATCCCAAGCCTTTCCTAAAAGCAATTCCCCATCATTCAAAACGGAGAACGGGCTAAATGGAACTATGGGATCACCTGGAGATATTCCAAGCTCATTCTCTACATATTCTTTGGTTGGAGCCCCGACATCAATAAATAGCTCTTTTGCATCAAAAATTTTCTTCCGCTCTTCAGGAGACATAACATGCACTGTTTTGATCCCTGTCACACCAAAAACATCTTTCTTATCATTTAGGATAACCCACCTTTGATTGACAATCGCTTGGTCAAGCCAACCGCCAAGCTGCTGGAATTTTATATACCCTTCTTCTGTAACATTTTTTACCATAAGGCCAACTTCATCCATATGCGCAGATATCATTACCTTCGGAGAACCTTCAAGGCCTCCAAGATTAGCAATAACAGATCCCATTTGATCAGTTTCAACACTTCGTGCAATTGGGATAAACTTGCTTACAACGATTTCCCTGACTCTACTTTCGTACCCAGAGGGGCCACCAACTTCAGAGAATATACGAAGCAAATCTATTGAACTATCCATAATTAATCCATCCACCAAGAGGTTTTTTGTTGGGTAAGTTTAATCCCTAGATACCGCAGGCATAGCCATAAGTCTATTCATTTGAGCACTCTGAGGAGCTTGGGTATTTTCGTCCTCATCTAAATCAGGTATGCCCGTGGCCAAAATAGTAACTTGGCATTTGCCTTCCATGTATCGCTTTGTTGTCATACCAAAGAATATAATTGCTCTTTTATCAACATTTTTTGCTATTAGTTTACCCACCGAATTTACTTGCCCAAGAGTCATATCTGATCCACCAACTATTTGGAACAAGACACCTTTAGCTTTATTCGTTGACATATCAAGCAAAGGATTATCAACAGCCTGTTGTGCCGCTTCCATTGGACCTTCAGCTCCTTCGCCTATTCCTACAGCCATTAAAGACCGCCCTTTTATCGATAGAACAGAACGCACATCGGCAAAGTCTACATTTATTGCTGCCGGCTCATTAACCAATTGTGAAACAGCAGCTATACCTTGTGTAACCGCTTCATCAGCCCTTGCAAAAGCTTCGTCGATTGGCATTTCTTTTTTTACTAACCTTAGAAGTCTATCGTTATGAATAATAATCAAGTTATCGCATTCTGACCTTAATCTTTCCGCACCAGCGAGCGAAATTTCCATCCTTCGCTCACCTTCGAAAGCAAATGGAGTTGTTACTAAACCAATTGCTAAAGCTCCCTGTTCTTTGGCAACGCGTGCTACCACGGGAGCCGCCCCTGTACCAGTACCACCGCCCATACCAACAGTGACAAAAACTAAATCCATACCTTTTAGCGCTTTAGCCAATTCGTCCTTTGATTCCTCTGCCGCTGACTCTCCTGTTTCAGGATCGCCACCAGCGCCAAACCCACCGGTCAGATCTGAACCTATCTGAATTCTTTTAGCTCCTTGCACATACTGTAAAGATTGAGTATCAGTATTAACACAGATAAATTCTAAATCATGGGGCCCTTGAGACATCAATCTAGCAATAGCATTAGTTCCTCCACCACCGACTCCTACAACTCCAATACGAGCATGTCCATAGTTTTTCGACAAACGATCACTCATCGCCTTATCTGACGGGCTTGTTATCTCTTTGTCTACCATAACGAAAATCCCCTTACTCTAGAGATATATTTTTAAACTCAGTCTAAAACGATTTTCAATTTTATCGGGGGTATTGTCAAGCCTAGAGTGGGGAAATGGTAATAAAGACCACAAAAGCAAAACTAACCTTGGCACTTTTCGCAGTAATAAGTTCCCCGACCATTAATTTTGGTCCAAGCCACTTCGGATCCACAAATTTGACATTCTCCGCCAATAAATCTAGGCAACTTAAAATGACTCTTGGATTCTTCATTGCCAACCGGCAATACACCTTCTTGCAATAGAAGATCCAAGTCTCTAATAGCATCGCCAATAACAATAACAATACTTTCAAACAAAATTTCTATATCTGTTTTATTTAAATCTGAAGTTCTGACAAACGGGGATAACTTCGAATGTAGCAGTATCTCATCTGCGTAAATGTTACCAATACCTGCGACTATGGCCTGATCAAGCAATAGTGTCTTGAGAAAAATATTTCTCTTTATAAAGTGTTTGGAAAATTCGTCGAACCGAAAATCCGCATGGGATTCTAATAATTCGTTTACGGGTTCCGGTCCTAGTTTGGCCAAGATTTCCTTGTTATCATCCCCAAACCAAAGTTTTCCAAATTTCCGAGGGTCACTCAATAAAAGTTTGCGTCCATCTTGTAGATCAAAAGTGGTCCTGACATATGGAATACGATCATCCGCATTACCAACCACGAATAAAGATCCTGTCATCCTAAGATGAATCCCCAATATTCCCTTGTCTAAAACCAAAAAAAGCCATTTTCCCCTACGATCAATACTAGTGATAACTCCATCCTTGATGTTATCTAAAAAACGGTCGCGATCGGGTGAAATAATTGATCGAGGCCAAGTGACATCTACCGAAGTAATTCGGTTGCCAATAAGCTTTTCTTTAATCAAGTAACGCCGAAAGGCGTCTACTGTGGGTAATTCCGGCAAAACTAATAAATTCCTTTTTTATATTTTAGAATAATAATATTTATCATTAAATTATCATGCATATTACCATTAGAGCGATTATATGGATAAAATGATGTAATAGTTGATTACATGTAATCACAGTTACATACTTATCGAAGAAAGGACAAACTAAGTTAATTGTCACATACAAGTCTAATTGAAAACGAGTACCAAGGTGAAAATCAAGATTTGATTAAAATGCGCCATTCAGCGGCACATATTATGGCAGAATCTGTACTGTCTTTATTCCCTGAAGCTAAATTAGGCATAGGCCCTCCCATAGAGAACGGATTCTATTATGATTTTGATATCCAACAGAGCATAACTCCGGAAGATTTAATATCTATCGAAACAAAAATGAGAGAAATTATGGAATCCCATTCCCCTTTTGAAAGAGCCGAAATTTCTCGAACAGAGGCACTGGAAAAATTTTCAGATCAACCATATAAGCTTGAGATTATAGAAAGTATATTAGATGAAAAACTTTCCACCTATAGCCACCATGGATTTACAGATCTATGCCAGGGACCGCATGTAGAATCAACAGAAAAAATAGGACATTTTAAATTAACAAGAGTTGCGGGAGCCTACTGGAAATCAGATGAGAATAACCCTCAACTACAAAGAATATACGGAGTTTTATTCGCGTCATCTGCTGACTTAGACGAACATTTGAAGCGGTTAGAAGAGGCCGAAAAATTTGACCACAGAAGAATAGGTAGAGAGTTAGATTTATTCTTTTTTGACCCAATATCCCCAGCTAGCCCGTTTTTCCTTCCAAAAGGGACTACTGTATACAATCTAATGACTGATTTTATTAGAGAATCTTACAACCATTATGGATATGAAGAGGTGATCTCGCCACAAATTTTCTCCACCGAACTTTGGAAACAATCTGGCCATTATGAAAATTATGCAACGAATATGTATTTTACTAACGTAGATGAACGAGAATTCGGTATAAAACCAATGAACTGCCCCGGACACTGCGTTATATACAAGGCACAGTTACACTCTTACCGGAATTTACCTCTGAGATACGCTGACTTTGGCCGCCTGCACCGATACGAGCGTTCAGGGGTTACACATGGCTTGACCCGGGTTCGCAGTTTCTCACAAGATGACGCACATATATATTGTTCTCCAGAACAAATAGAACAGGAAATTATGGGTTTGTTAGAAATGATGGGGACAACTTACGATGCTTTCGGTTTATCAAGGCCCCGGTTCACTCTATCTTTAAGGCCCGAAAAACGAGTCGGTTCAGACGAAATATGGGATAAAGCAGAAAACGCTTTAAGATCTGCTTTAATTTCGTCAGGAGAGCAATTTGAAGAAATCGAAAACGAAGGCGCCTTTTATGGACCGAAGATTGATCTTTTTACCAGAGATGCCCTTGGTCGAGACTGGCAGCTTAGCACATTCCAGCTAGACTTCAATATGCCAGAGCGGTTTGGCCTAGAATACATAGGTGAGGACGGTAACGCTCACAGGCCAGTGATGATACACAGAGCCATCTTAGGTTCCCTTGAACGTTTTCTAGGGATTCTCATTGAAAATAACGCAGGGGCATTTCCAGTGTGGTTATCCCCTATACAAGCAACAATAATCCCTATAGCCGATAGACATAATGGATACGCAGATGATCTAGCAAAGAAATTAAAGTCAGAAGGGTTAAGGGTAAACGTTGATAACAGAAGCGAAAGAATGAACGCAAAAATCCGCGAAGGCCAATTACAAAAAATCCCTTACATGCTAATTGTTGGAGATAATGAGCAGAAAAATAATTCTGTATCTACAAGGTTACGTAGCAACGAAAATTTAGGGGAGCAATCATTAGAGGAATTCCTAAATTACTGCGCGCCAGAGATAGCCCCTCCAGTTAATTTATTGACTAGTCAATGATCTAAGCTTATGGTCTAAGTTCAATTCATTTTTAATATTCACTATGGATGGCAATGGGATAAAAGGGGGTATTAAGTTGGAAGAAAGTACTAAAAGTGCTCTTTCTCATTTGACGGTGATCGAAATTGGGGGAATGGCTGCTGCATATTCTTCAGGATTTCTCGCTGGTCTTGGCGCTAATGTCATAAAGGTGGAGCCACCCGAAGGTGACCCTAATCGTTTACTGCCTCCTTTTGCGGGAGATATAAAAGATAGAGAGCGAAGTATCCCATTTCTAAATGCAAATCTCAACAAAAAAAGCATAGTATTAGACATATCTAACCAAAACCAGCAAAAAACCTTCAAAACCCTCTTGGAATCGGCCGATATTTTAGTCGAGTCTACGCCGCCAGGCTATCTCGAATCTATAGGGCTGGGCCAACAAATAATCTCTGAATTGAATCCAGGTTTGGTTACCGTATCTTTGACACATTTTGGGCAATCAGGACCTTATAGCCAGTTTGCTGCAAACGATGCGGTGGTTGCAGCCATGTCGGGCGCAATGATGAGCCAAGGAGATAATACTCGACCTCCGGTAGTGTTGCCATGTCAGTTAACTTATCAAATAGCTGCGATACACGGTGCATATCTAGGTATCGCAGCAGTCAGAAAACGGAGGTCAATAGGAACAGGGCAGAGGATCGATTTGTCGATGCAAGAAGCTTTAACCTATACCGGGGTTAGTGCGGTCGCAAGATACAGCGACCGTGGCGAAATTGTGGAACGCCCAGGTCTTTCAGGCGGGAATGCTAGTATTTACGAAACGCAAGACGGGGGATATGTTCAGTTAGCCATTTTCATGACAGGCCATTGGCGAAAATTAACCAGAGATTGGATGGATGATGCAGTTCTATCTGGGGAAGAATGGGATTCCTCTCAGTACAGAACCGATAACGAAGATCTCGCTCAAATTCTTATACAAGATTTTATAAAACAGTTTGATAGAGATGATTTTGTCGAACAAGCACAAACGAGGGGGATAGCGGTTTCCCCACTAAATTCTTTCGAAGATTTTGTAACTAACTCGCATATGCGTGAAAGAAGCTGGTTTAGATCAGTCACGCATCCTATTGTAGGAAAGTATGAAATACCAGGTCCGCCGGCCATCTTATCGGAAACGCCATGGGTAGAACCAAAAAGCGCACCACTGCTCGGAGAACACACCGAAGAAATAATGAATGAAATTGGGGATGGGAAACCAAAAGCAACTTTCGAGATTAAGCATACTGAAAATACGGATGCACCGCTTCTTAGTGACATTAGGGTCGCGGATATGACAAGAGCATTTGCGGGACCAATAGGAACCATGTTTCTTGGGTTTTATGGTGCTGAAGTTATAAAAGTTGAATCCAACAGTTTAGAAGCAAATAGAGATCCAAATAGATCGTTATTCCCAGATATGAATCGAGCCAAATTGAGCTGTACGCTTGACCTAAGAACCGATGAAGGTAAAGAGCTTTTTAAAAAGCTTGTAGAGAAAAGCGACCTTGTCGTTGACAATTTTAGTGCGACAGTGATGGAAAGGTTGGGGTTGGGATACTCCGAGTTAGCGAAAATTGTCCCGAATATTATCCAAATAGGTATGCCAGGTATGGGTAAAACTGGACCGCTAAATACATGGGTAACATACGGTAATAATCTACAATCATTTAGTGGTTTATCGATGCTTTGGGGACACGAAGATTCACCCATGCAAGCGCATGCAAAAGGAGTGCTTCCAGATTATGTTGGAGCTGGCCTTGTCGCTCTAACAGCGATTGCAGCCTTGGAATATAGAGACCTTACGGGTACTGGTCAAACTATCGAGATATGCCAAATCGATGGACAAGGAGCATTAATGGGGCCAGCGATTCTCGATTACACCATCAACAACAGGATATGGGGAAGCATTGGATTTTCCGAGGCCATATCGGATAATTTATCTCCTTTTGGTGCCTACCAATGCAAATACGAGGATACTTGGATAGTTATAGCATGCGAAACAGAGGAGCAATGGGCCTCCCTCGCTCAAACGGTCGGAGGGGACGAACTTTCGGCAGATTCCAAATTCGATACACATACTAAACGGCAAGATCAAAGAAACGATTTAGATTCGATCATTGCAGTCTGGGCAAAATCGTTTACACCAAATCAAGCGCTAACGATATTGCAAAAAGCTGGCGTGCCTTCTGGTGTGGCTATGAACGGCGAAAACCTATATCAGGATCCCCACTTAAGGTCGCGGAACCACATAGTCGAAGTGGAGCATAAGCCATGGGGGCCGTTATCGCACCAGGGGCTCCCTGGGATTCCAGAAATTTCTAAGGCTTCGGCTGCTTTAAGAGCACCGTGGATTGGAGATGATAACGCCTACGTACTAGAAAAAGTCATCGGGCTAAGCAAAAAAGAAATCAAACACGGAGAAAAAGGCGGTTATATCAATTAAAAACGCTGTGGTTCCTGTGCGATAGCCTTGACGCAGGATAAAACAGCTGTGTATATTCTCAATCTACGGACAACCAGTAAAATATGATAGGGGTAATAAGATACCGAAAGATTATCGAGTCAACAATCGGATAATTGCGAGAGAAGTTCTCGTAGTAACCGAAGAGGGCGAAAAGCTTGGAGTAATGTCAGTTCGCGAGGCTGTCGATCTAGCCGACGAACGAGGGCTCGATTTGGTCGAAGTTGCGCCAAATTCTCAGCCACCGGTCTGTAGAGTTCTTGATTATGGAAAATTCAGATACCAACAATCAAAGAAAGAAAAGGAATTAAAAAAATCTCAGCATACACAAGCCCTAGGCGAAATTAGAATGAGGCCAAAGATCGGGCAACATGATTTTGATTTTAAGAGTAGGACAGTTCGCAAGCTAATAACCAATGGAGACAAAGTTAAAGTATCAGTCGTTTTTCGAGGACGAGAATCAACGCACCCTGAATTAGCGATTGATCTATTAAGGAAAATGTCAGAAAATGTTGAAGATATAGCAGGTATGGATACCCCGCCCCAAATAGAGGGAAGAGGTATCAGTATGGTATTAGCACCAGTAAAAACCAAGAAAAATAAAGCCGAGAAAGGCACGGAAACAAATGGCAAAGTACAAGCTGAAGACCCACAAGGGAACTCAGAAGAGAATTAACATAACCGGTTCAGGTAAATACGTTAAGCGTAAGGGGCATCAAAGCCATCTTAGACGCAAAAAACCTAAATCCACCAAACGAATGTATGGTGATGAGTTCCCGTTAAGTGAAGCAGACAAAGGAAGAATGAAGAGATTGCTCCCGTATGGTGTATAGGAGCTAAACCCGTTTTATTATTTAGGAGGTATACCAAAGTTGACCCGTATAAAAGGCGGACCAAAAACCCGCCGCAAACATAAAAAAATCATCAAGGCCATGAAAGGCCAGTGGGGCACGCGCCACAGATTACATAAAAGAGCCCAAGAAGCTCTACTTCATTCTTTTCGGTATGCATATGAGCATCGACGAGAGCGGAAGGGTGACATGAGGCGCCTTTGGATAACCAGAATAAACGCTGCCGCTAGAATAAATGGTTTGCCTTATAGCAAATTCATGAATGGGCTGAAAAACGCGGACGTTCAAATAGATAGAAAAATACTGGCGGACGTAGCGGTAAAAGATCCGGAAGCTTTTGCGAAAATCGCTGAGACAGCAAAGACAGGTCTAGAAGTATAAAGTTATCCTTAAGTCCCTTTGAGATAAAACGCCCTATTGACCAATATCATCGTAAAGTTAGTTAGCGTTAGAATTCAACATTTTTGCTAGTCGGCTTTTGCGTCTAGCGGCGTTTTTCGGATGTATGGTTCCCTTTGATCCAGCGCGATCTAGCGCAATGGAAGCAAGTTTCAAATTGTCGTTGGCATCCTCCGATTTCGAGAGTATAGACTCTCTGGCAGATCTTATCGCGGTTCGAACAGTTCGAGACCTATGCCGATTGATTTCATGTCGTTTGAGTGACTGCCTGCGAGCCCTCTTTGCTGATATGCCTTTCAATGCCAATAACTCCTTCTAAACACTACTGGAGGCGACGGCGGGATTCGAACCCACGAATAGGGGATTTGCAGTCCCCCCTCTTAAGCCACTTGAGTACGTCGCCCTCTTTTATCAAGAAAGAAAGCTTACTACGACCAAGCTAAAAATACCAGCAAGATATTTCTATTGGTGCCGAGGAGGAGATTTGAACTCCTACGAGCTTTCGCCCACTGCCCCCTCAAGACAGCGTGTCTACCGATTCCACCACCTCGGCGAGTAACGCAATCTTCCTCAGATTAATCCGGAAAAAACTATACACCATGCAGCTGAATAAACCAATAATAGAGTTCAACGATGTTATATTGAATGACTTTATAAAGTTGAAACCGGAGTTTTTTACATCATTAATCCAACAAAAAGAACAGAGTTAGCTAATAAGATGAATGTGAAAAGAAACAGAAATGCTGCAACGGCCAAAAATAAATGTTCTTTAAACAATTTCATTACTCTATCCTACCATTACCATTTCTGAGCTTCACTGCTCAGAAAAAAAATCGATTTCTACAATGCCACTATGTGTGATATCTCCCTTTGAATTCCATGTGACAGGAGAAGCCGTGGCAAGCACCCAACTAGTCGGCTCCTCTTTTTCGGTACGCTGTTGGTGCCAATATACTAATTGATTGCTCGGAAGTTCCCATAATTTATCAGGGCGGAGTCGCATCATGACTTCTGCAATAGAAGCATGGTTGGCTGATACCGTAAAACTGAGCCCATTTTTATCTTCCTGACCAATAGTTGTAACGTCAGTTCTTGTTATCTGTAAGTCATCCAAAGGCTCGATCTTACCTTCGGAGATCAGGCGCAGATATTGATTCTCTCTTTCAGGACTTACCCAAGGCCTGTGGGTTAACCAAGAATCTCTAGCCTCTAAAGCTTTGACCCACCGATCTCCTGCTCCATTTTGTATGGCGTAATCAAGCCTCAAATAATATTCGGCAAGTGCCCAATAATCTATGGGCCTATCCAAGGCATCATTTGCGTAGGTAATTAGGTAGCTACACCATTGTGCCCATCGATACGTAGGAAGATTATTTAATGGCCCAACACTCCACCGGCTTAACCAAGAAACAACATTTCTAATAATATTGAGGTGCGCTCGATCTATACCTAATTCATGGAAATAAGATAAATTATGCCAATCAATTTCTTTATCCTTTGGATCAACCTCTTCTTTGCTGTCACCGTATTGGTTTATGTACCTATTAATTTGGCGTGTGGATTTATTTTTTTGAATATTTGATAAGTATGTCCTTATGGACATTATTAGATCAGGTTTACTAACCGCAGAACGAACTATAAATCTAATTTGAGCTAATTCATCTTTATCTAAATATTTAGATTGATTTTCTTTCCCATCAAGAGACATTCCCTCAACCCCTTCTCAAAAAATCAGATCTTTTGAATACAGGCACCCGCTCTTATATAATTGTGAGTGTAGTATAACAACAAATCGATTAATCAAAGCAAAGGTTACGGATATTAGTACGACATCATACTGCGGTACTTGTGGAAACGCCCTCGAACCAACCGCGGAATATTGCCCCGTTTGCGGGAACTCAACAAGTTCTGGTAACACCTTAGCTCAAGAAACAACAAGCTCACTTAACATTGACGTTATGTGGCGCCGTACTGGAGCCATGTTCATTAGGGGTTTAGTTTCTGTTGGTAATTCATCAACGTTTGGTTTGCTGGGTTTCTTTCTCTTTTTCATCGACCTTATATTAATGAGAAACGGGCAAGATTGGACAGCAAGAATTTTAGGTTTGCGAGTGGTGCGATCGAACGGTGATATCGCCGGGTTCGCGCATATGTGGACACGATTTTCAGTGAGCATCTTTAGTTATGTGCTGTTTGGCCTAGGTTTTTTCTGGGCATTCTATGATAGATATAACCAAACATTACACGACAAATTAATGGGAACTTATGTAGTTTTGGACGAGCCACAGCTTGCTGAAAGACAAAGAAGTAGCGGATCCAAGGCAATGCTTTGGAGTTACTTTTGTGTCGGACTTGTGGGGCTAATCTTCTTGCTCACTATCATGATTATTTTGTGGCTAGACGAGAATTTCGGCTAATCGCTAATTTGCAATTTCTGCTAACCAGTTCTCGCTCTTCATAGGGAGTTAATGGCAGGAGCGGAGGGATTCGAACCCCCGGCCAATGGTTTTGGAGACCACCGCTCTTCCAGGCTGAGCTACGCTCCTATCAAACAAACACTTCAACGTTTTTTAGAAATCACATTATGATCAGGGATTGCATTTACGTCAATTCATCTAGATCGCAATATGTCCAAATCAGATCGCAATATTTCTAGAGATGTGTCTTGGTTATAGTATCCCACTAGAAAGCCCTCTTGATCAATCAAATAAATGTAATCAGAGTGCGTTAATCGCCGCTCTCCCTGGGATTCCCCGTTTGAGTTCGAAGGATTAGAACTATAAGCCCCATAATCGGATTTTACTACTTTTAACTGTTCATCGGTGCCCGTCAATCCTATGATTGATTTATCAAATCTGCGTAAATATTCTTCGATTCGATCACCAGTATCCATCTCATAATCAACGCTTATAAAAATTACTGAGAGATTCTCAGAGTAACGCTCATCCTTGATTAATTGAACTAGTTTGGATAGGACTGTAGGACAAATATCAGGGCAATAGGTATACCCGAAAAACAAAATAATGTTTTCTCCCCTTTTTTCAGTAAGGCTAAAATCAGCTCCAAATTGATCGACAAGAGTAAATTCGGGAGCAAAATCAATTTGATCAGCAAAAAGGCCGCTCTCTGTCGGTTCTTCCGTTACAATTCCGTCGGCACTAGAAGAACAACCATGCAATAAAATAAACATGGAAAAAATTGTTACAAAATTACTAGTCCAAAATCGCATTTTTACCTACCAAAAAAGTCATCGAAAAACCATCGATCAAGCAAGATGATACATTAACTTCAGAGATTTGTAAGATCATCGAGATATAGATAGCTTTACAGATCAAGATTTGACCTTGACACAAACTCTCCCACCTAATAGGATTCACTTCACGTTCGCTATACGCGAACTATTCACTTTAACAACTGGATAGTGAGAGGAAGGCCAAAGGTTTTCCTTGTCAATTCATAAAAATATACGAGATTAGGCAAACTAACTTTACGGAGAGTTTGATCCTGGCTCAGGACGAACGCTGGCGGCGCGCTTCATGCATGCAAGTCGAACGAGAGACCCCGGGCTTGCCCGGGTTATCTAGTGGCGAACGGCTGAGTAACACGTGAGAAACTTGCCCTTAGGCGGGGGACAACCACGGGAAACTGTGGCTAATACCGCATAATGTCCCAATACATAAGTATTGTGACCAAAGACTTCGGTCGCCAAAGGAGAGTCTCGCGGCCTATCAGCTTGTTGGAGAGGTAAAGGCTCACCAAGGCTATGACGGGTAGCCGATCTGAGAGGATGATCGGCCAGAGGGGGACTGAGACACGGC
>DKAM01000027.1:596-41830 GCA_002450835.1 Dehalococcoidia bacterium UBA6926 | reverse complement strand
ATTTCTACTAGGGTGGCTCCATTCGTTTGCTTCGCGATTCCTGGTAAAGCTGCAGCTGGATATACAACGCCTGACGTTCCTAGTATCAGCATAAAGTCAGTTAATTGGGATTGCTCTTGAGAAGTTAAAAGGACCGATCTTGGTATCGGTTCTCCAAACATCACAGTGTCAATTTTTATCAGGCCGCTGCATTTTGGGCAAAGCGGCGGTAGTGATTCCATAGGTATATTTTGAGGATCATACCTGCTTTCACACTGTATGCATCTTAATAACTTACTATTACCGTGTATCTCTACGATATTTTCGGTTCCGGCATCTGTGTGGAGCCCATCCACGTTTTGAGTTATTACATGTTTTATATGGCCCATTTTTTCAAGCTGGGCTAAAGCGAAGTGGCCATCATTTGGTTTGGCCAATTCCAAAGCTTTTCTCATTTCTGGCATATAACTGGCGTTAAGACGGTTTTCCCACCATAATTTGGGGTCGGCTTGAAATTTTTCGTATCCTAAGTCATCGGGCTCACCATATTTGGTCCATAGGCCGTCAGGTCCCCTAAAGGTTGGTACACCACTTTCTGCTGACATCCCTGCGCCGCTTATTGCCGTCGCATGAGAGGACGAACCCAAGGCTGCAGCCGTTTCTTTAATTTTCTGGTTTATTACATCATCTATAGTCATGATTTTTACCTATCTGTCTGTGAGGTGACCCTAAGGGGTCTTGTTACTTGTAGAA
The DNA here is from genome assembly GCA_002450835.1 of Dehalococcoidia bacterium UBA6926. Classification (GTDB taxonomy): domain Bacteria; phylum Chloroflexota; class Dehalococcoidia; order UBA6926; family UBA6926; genus UBA6926. The sequence goes on along the minus strand of DKAM01000027.1, from coordinate 41,098 downwards.
ATTATACCTTGATCAACGATATAGTGAGTGGATTCTTTACGATTCTTTTCAGGAATTAGTTTGGGTTCAGCAGTAGTCAGAAATATTTGTTCTCCAATCGAAATGCCAAACTCGAGAAATCTTTCTCTGTGCAGGTTGTCTAATTCGGATAAAGGGTCATCAAATAATAATATTGGATTTTTATTAGTTTGGTCTTTGATATATTTGGCTTCTGCTAGAAAAAGCGCAATAGAAACTACTCGCTGTTGTCCCCGTGACCCGAAAATTCCGATATCATTTTTATCCAGAAAGGTTCTAAAATCATCTCTGTGAGGCCCTACCGACGTTGTTGAAATAGCCAAATCTTTGCCCCAATTATTCTCCAATGATTTTTTAAAATTTTCTCGTATATTTTGTTGTGACGAATTTTCTGATGAACCGGTACTATCTATATAAACTAAATTGAAATCACCTGATTCTGCCGATAAATACTTATACGATTGATTTAATTGTTCTTTCATTGATCGTAATAATTGGTAACGATTAGATAGAATATGTGATCCTAAATTTACTATCTCTTCTTCCCAAGCATCTATCTCAGTAGTTCGTGACCCTTGTTCTTCTCGCATACGCCTCAGTAATGCATTTCGTTGGCTAATAACTTTTTGATATTTTTGATTAATATCTAAGAATTGTGGGTTCGTTTGGATGCTCGTTTCGTCGAGGAATCGCCTTCTTTCCGACGGTGCACCTGATAATAAGGTAACTTCCTCTGGGCCTGTTGATACGACTTTTATTATTGCTGCCCCATTTATTTTTTTTTGCCGAACCCCGTTTAGTTTCAGGGCTTTCTGTAATCTTCCAGTTTTTAAGAGATCATTCTCATATGATACTAAGCCATCTTTTTGTGCGTTTTGTAACTGATTTATTTGCAATATTAATTCAATGTTTGTAAGCGATGGATCATCTACTACTTTAGCTTGAATTCTGGTATATGGTATAGGTTCGTTTATCGCGCTCCACCCGACGGTTTCTCTATCATTTGCGGCTTTGGCAGAGCGACCAGTAGTCAACATGGAAATTGATTCAAGCAGATTTGTTTTCCCTTGGCCATTGCTTCCATGTAGTATGTTAAGCCCTTTGGGGAAGTCAGTATTAATTTCTATATAATTTCTGAAATGAGCCAACTTTAAATTACTGATGAATATTGGTTTACCTCCCGAATCAAGCTTAGTCTTGCTCTTTGAGGTTATAATAGCGGATAAACTAAAGGATTACCGTTAGGTTTATAAAATTAAATGATAGAGAAGATGAAATATAGTCGAGTGGTTGTAAAGCTGGGTACGAATTTGCTCACGGGTGAAACGGATTCTCTAAAAGAAGAGATCGTTGCTTCTTTGGTCAGCCAAATAGCTTCTCTAAGATCAAATAATCTTGATATTTTAATTGTTTCTTCCGGAGCAATCGCTGCCGGTAGAGGCCTGCTCGGCCAGAAAAATAAAACTAAATCATTAAAAATTTTGCAGGCTCAAGCAGCGGTAGGTCAAAATTATTTAATGCAAATGTACGCCAAACTGTTTTCCGAGCATGGGATTATCGTGGGTCAAGCTTTATTGACAAGAGCTGAATTATCATCGAACGCCACCGCCTCAAATGCGAGGAGTACTCTAGAAGAACTGTTCGGCTTAGGTGTCATTCCAATTGTTAATGAGAACGATGTAGTTGCTACCGACGAGATTGAGGAATCTTTTGGCGATAACGATAATTTATCTGCAGCGGTTGCAAATTTAATTGCAGCAGATTTGTTGGTATTTTTGACGGACCAACAAGGGTTGTTTGATTCTGATCCAAGATCAAACCCCCAAGCGAAGTTAATAAAAAAGGTCACTAGGGTTAACGATGCGATTATAAAGGGTGCTAACAATATTGCTGGTTCGAGAGGTAAGGGAGGAATGGCTTCTAAAGTCCTAGCAGCAACGGAAGCTACTTCTTGGGGGACAGCTACCATCATAGCTAGCGGTAATGAGGAAGACGTATTGAGTAAGATAGTTCGTGGTGATGAAGTTGGAACGTTTTTTGAACCTTGGGGTAAGAAAAGATCAAGGGCACGGAGGCGATCTCTAGGGAGTGTTTTTGTCAAAGGCAAGATTGTTGTAGATGAGGGCGCTGCTAAAGCACTTATAACAGGAAAATCGAGTCTTCTAGCTATAGGAGTTACCGATGTTCAAGGGCCTTTCGAATCTGGAGATGTTGTAGAAATAGTGGGCCCTGATAATTTACCAATCGCGAGAGGTGCAGTTGCGTATCCCTCAGAAGCAGTTAATCTATTTAAAGGGCATAGATCAGAATCTATAAGAGATATAATATCCTCTCCCAATTTTGAGGGAAGGTTTGTTGGAGACGAAATAGTCCATGTTGACAACATGGTGTTGATTGAGAAGTGAAAATACCAGGGGTTCGGATAACGGGGGGAATGTCATGAGTGGTCAAATGTCTAAAGAACTTAGAGAGAAAGTTCAAACAGCTAGGGATGCCTCTAGTGTTTTGGCGTATGCATCCACTCAAGATAAAAACATGGCGATCTTGTCTATAGCTGATTCGCTGATTAAGTCTAAAGAAGATATTTTGTCAGCTAACTCTATTGATTATTCAAATGGATTGAAATCTGGCCTATCTCAAGCAATGTTGGACAGATTGATGCTCAATGATGAAAGAATTGAGTCCATCGCACAAGATGCACGTTCTGTTGCTGCGCTGCCAGATCCGGTTGGAGAAGAATTTGATTCACGAACAATGGAAAATGGACTTAAAATATCAAAAAGAAGAGTGCCTCTTGGAGTTATTGCTACCATTTATGAGAGTAGACCCAATGTTACCGTTGATATTTCAACTTTAGCAATCAAATCAGGTAATTCGGCGGTTTTGCGCGGGGGTAAAGAGGCAATAAATTCCAATGTCGCTATTTCTAACGTAATTAAAGCAGCGATTAAAGATTCTTCTTTACCTGACGGGTGTGTCGACCTTATAGGATCAACTGATAGGAAGATAGTGTCCGAAATGTTAAGTTTTCAAGGCGGTATAGATTTATTAATACCTCGAGGGGGTGCTGATCTAATACGTTTCGTGGCAGAAAATGCATCTGTTCCGGTTGTTACGGGTGGTGTAGGAGTGTGCCATATTTATGTCGATTCTGAAGTGGATATAGATAGCGCAGTTAGTATACTGGACAATGCCAAAGTTCAACGGCCTACAGTTTGTAATGCCCTCGATACTATTTTAATCCATTCGAAAACGGCCCCTCAAATCTTGAATGGTATTCAAAGAAAGTGGGGAGAATCGGGTACCGTAGAGGTTCATGCAGATGAACGCGCGTACAGTATGCTTGATGAGAATACTAATTTAGTGGTTAAGCCAGCAACTTCTGAGGACTGGGGAAGAGAATTTCTTTCCTTAACGGTTGCTGTAAAAATTGTTGATTCAATAGATGAAGCATTAGTACATATCGGACAACATGGAGATCATTCTGAAGCGATTTTAACTTATAATAAAGAGAATGCTGAACGTTTTTTGAATGAAGTAGATTCTGCAGCTGTTTACGTGAACGCTTCTACTAGGTTTACTGATGGTGGCCAGTTTGGACTGGGTGCTGAGGTGGCAATAAGTACTAATAAATTACATGCACGTGGGCCAATGGGCCTGGAAGAATTAACTAGTTATAAGTGGGTTATATTGGGAGACTGGGACGTTCGCTCTTGATTAGAATATCTTATCTTGCGAAAACAATTGGGTTTGATGCTAGATAATAATATAATCTATTCATATCTTTTCTAGAATATAATTAGTGTATCTGATCAGGTGTAGAAACCAGAATAAGTTTGACGGTAATAAACATTTTTTGCTTGGAGGATTGTTGATAAATGCGTATTGAAAAAGATTCAATGGGTGAAATGCAAGTTCCAGACGAGGCTTTGTGGGGTGCACAGACTCAAAGGGCAGCGGATAATTTCCCAATAAGCGACCTTCGTTTTCAAAGACAATTTATTAGATCTTTAGGAATGCTAAAGATGGCTGCTGCAGAAGTAAATAAGGATCTTAACGGTTTAGATAAAGACTTGGCAGATGCTGTTGCTTCAGCAGCGAAGGAAGTGTCAGAGGGGTCACTCGATGAGCACTTCGTTGTAGATATATTTCAAACTGGTTCAGGAACTTCAACTAATATGAATGCTAATGAAGTTATTGCTAATCGCGCGATTCAGATACTGGGTGGAGATGTTGGAACCAAAAATGTTCATCCTAACGACCACGTTAACCGAGGACAATCTTCCAATGACGTGATCCCAAGTGTGATGCAACTAGCAGCAGCTGAAATGATTTCAAATGATCTAATTCCTGCTCTTAACAACCTCAAAGATTCCTTTGAAAATAAGTCGAAAGAATTTTGGTCTATTGTTAAAACAGGGCGGACACATTTACAGGATGCTACTCCAATAAGGCTGGGGCAAGAGTTCTTGGGTTATGCGGGTCAAATGCACCGATCGGTTGACCGCCTAACTAACGCCGTGAATGAGCTTACGGAATTGCCATTGGGTGGGACTGCAGTTGGCACTGGTATAGGTTCTGAGCCGGAATTCGCTTCCAAAGTTTGCTCTATATTGTCCGAGCAAACGGGTCTAAATGTAAGAGAAACCACCAATCATTTTCAAGCACAGAATACTCTCAACATTGTTGTTCAATCTAGTAGTGCAGTTAATACTTTGGCAGTGAGCTTACTTAAAATCGCGAATGATATTCGTTGGTTGGGTTCCGGACCGAGAGCGGGCTTTGGGGAATTATTGTTGCCTGAAGTTCAGCCAGGATCCTCGATAATGCCTGGAAAGGTTAATCCTGTTATTGCAGAATCCGTATGTCAGGCAGCTGTTCAAGTGATGGGTAACCATTTGACGGTTACGTTAGCTGATTCTCAGGGAAGCAACTTTGAACTTAACGTCATGATGCCGGTAGCAGCATATAATTTTATTCAGTCTATTGCCCTACTCGTTGCAGAAGCTGACAATTTCCGGCTTAAATGTATTGATGGAATTGTGGCTACCGAAAAAGGCCCTGAATCGGTGGAAGCTGGTTTAGCAATTTGTACCGCATTAGCGCCAGTAATAGGTTATGATAATGCAGCTGCTATCGCGAAAGAAGCAGCGAAGACTGGTGAAACTATTCGCGAGGTTTCTCGAAGGATGACTGATTTAACTGAGGAAGAGCTCGAGCGCATTCTTGATCCAGGTAAAATGACTGAAACAGGAATAACCGAAAAATAAACTGAAAATATAGAGAAAAATAAAGAGAATTTATAGATCATAGATATTAATAATGGAGAAAACTGTGTGTCCTAGTAAAGTTTCGAAAAATATACTAACAATTGAAGATCTTCATGTTGAAGTTGAGGGAAAAGAAATCTTGCATGGTGTCAATCTTTCTGTTCCTAAGGGCGAAGTCCATGCTGTTATGGGTCCGAATGGATCGGGGAAAAGTACATTAGCTAATACGCTGATGGGACATCCTCGATATATAATTACTAAAGGTAAAATTATTTTTAACGATGAAGAAATAAGTAAACTATTACCTGATGAACGATCCGTGAGAGGCCTCTTTTTGGCTTCTCAGTACCCGACCGAAATACCGGGTGTAACGCTCATAAATTTCCTTCGCCAAATGGTGAACGCGCGATTAGAAGAAGAGATGCCTCTTATAGAATTTCGTAAAATGGTTAACGATCAAATGGATGCTCTAGGTATGGAGCGTGAATTTGCTACACGTTATGTAAACACAGGATTTTCAGGTGGCGAAAAAAAACGAAGTGAAATATTGCAGATGGCTGTTTTAAGGCCAGGTTTGGCCATCATGGATGAAACTGATTCTGGACTAGATATTGATGCTCTCAGAATTGTTTCAGATGGCGTTAATCGACTTATAGGCCCTGATATGGGTGTATTGTTAATAACTCACTACACTAGGATCCTTGAGTATATTGATCCGACGGTTGTTAACGTTATGATGGACGGTAAGATTGTTGAATCTGGAGGTCCTAGTCTTGCTCATGATCTTGAAACTCATGGATATGATCTTGTTCGAGAAGATAAAAGTAGTTAGATCAAAAAGTTAAGATAAGTATCGTTAGATGGGTTAATTTGCTGAGGAGTTGAATATTTTGAAGGATATGTCGGTAAGAAGCGACTTCCCTATTATGGATCGTTTGATTCATGATAAACCTCTCACTTATTTAGATAGTGCTGCAACCTCTCAAAAACCAGCTGTGGTTATTGACGCACTGGCTGATTTTTACAGAAATAATAACGCTAACGTACATAGAGGTATTTATACTTTGAGCGAAGAATCTACTTTGGCTTATGAGACGGCTAGAGTTAAAGTAGCAAATTTTATTAACGCAGGTTCGGAAGAGCAAATTATTTTTACAAGAAACACTACGGAATCTTTAAATTTGATCGCGTACGCTTGGGGTAGAGATAATATTAAAGAAGGGGATGAAATCCTTATCACTCCAATGGAGCATCATTCTAATATGATTCCTTGGATGCTCTTATGCAAAGAAATTGGCTGCAAACTAAAATATATTTCGATCAACGAAGATGGCACTCTTGATTTATCCAATTTAGATGAACTTATATCGGAAAACACAAAAATTGTATCTTTAACTCATATGTCTAATGTATTAGGAACGATTAACCCAATAAAACAAATCATTGAGAAAGCCAATAAAGCAGGAGCTTTATCGGTGATTGATGGAGCACAAGGGGCACCACATTTACCCGTCGATGTTATTGATTTAGATGTTGATCTTTATGCATTTTCCGCTCATAAGATGTTGGGCCCTACAGGTGTAGGGGTTCTATATGGCAAAGAGAAAATTCTATCTGCTATGAGCCCATTTCTTGGGGGAGGAGAGATGATTGATGAGGTGTATGAAGACAGGTTTACAACGAAAGAAGCTCCATGGAAATTTGAAGCGGGAACACCGAATTTCGCTGATGTAGCCGCTTTTGGTGTTGCCATTGACTATCTAGATGATATCGGTATGGATAATGTCCGTCAGCATGAAATTGATATAACCCAATATGCTCTGGACCAAGTTAGAAAAATCGATCGAGACATCACCGTTTTTGGACCTAAGAATTTAGACATAAGGGGCGGCGTTCTGGCGTTTGATTTTCCTGGGGTCCATCCCCATGATGTTGCCCAAATGATGGATTGGGATGGAGTGCAAATTCGCGCTGGTCATCACTGTGCTCAGCCATTGATGCGTAGACTCGGTGTTTCAGCAACTGCAAGGGCAAGTTTTTATATTTATAATAACCAGGAAGATGTTGATCGATTTATTGATTCGTTGAAAAAGGGGGGTGAGTTTTTTGGTGATGCCTCAAGATGAACCTAAATTTGACGAGCTGTACAGAGAACTAATACTAGATCATTACCGATATCCGCATAATCGAGGAGTGTTGGAGAAACCTGATGTGGATATGCAACAACATAATCCAGTGTGTGGTGATGAAATTCGATTAACTGCAATTATAGAAGATGGAACTATTTCCCAAATCGAATTCATGGGGCAAGGGTGTTCTATATCACAGGCTTCAGCTTCAATGCTTACCGACAGGGTCACAGGATTGGAGTTAACAGATGTTGATGCACTTTCGGTCGAGTTTAGGAACATGTTGAGAGGTGATGACCCTGATGAGCAAATGATGCAAGATTTGATGGCTTTGCAAGGGGTTTCTAAATATCCAGTTAGAGTTAAATGTGCTGTTTTGGCGTGGGACACTCTCCAAAAGGCATTGAAACTGAAATAATATTACAATTGCAATCGTAAAGAGAGAAAATTACTATGTTTATTTTGAATTTTTTAAAAGACTACGAGCGGATTGCGCGCTTTAGATGGGGTAATTTTGAGGGCATGAGAGGCCCGGGCCCTGTATGGCTTATACCGATTGTGCATTCCGGTACAAAAATTGACCTTCGGACCGAAGTTATTGACATTCCAAGGCAGACAAATATTACAAAAGATAACGCACCTATAGACATCGATTTTCTTTTGTATATGAGAGTGAGACCTGAAGAAGCTAGTAAAGCGGTTCTTGAAGTGGAAAACTACAAGCTTGCAGTTATCGGTTTGGCAACTACTACTCTCAGGGCCGTCGTAGGAGAAATGACAGTTGATGATGTTTTATCTCAGAGGGAAAGAATTAACAGAATACTTACGGAAAAACTTAGTGACGAGACTTCGAGATGGGGTATTTTAGTTACAAATGTTGAAATCAAAACAATTGAGCCTGCAGCTGATATTCAAGAAGCAATGAATCGCCAAATGTCAGCCGAGAGATTGAGACGGGCTGTAATCATAGAGGCTGAAGGTACAAGGAAAGCCGCCGTGACTGTTGCAGAAGGAGAAAAAGAGGCAGCAATCTTAAATGCCGAAGGCAAGAGGCAAAGTGAAATATTATCTGCTGAAGGAGATCAACAAGCTGCCATTTTAAGGGCAGAGGGTTTTAGTAACGCTTTGGCCCGAATTGAGAATATTGCCAAAGATGTTTCTCCAAATGCAATGAGCCTGCAATACTTCGAAACCCTTAAATCAATGGGTGAAGGGGAAGCAACAAAGTATATATTCCCTCTGGAATTTACTAATCTCTTGAACTCTTTTATGAAGGGAAGAGATTAGTAAGGTCTAATTAGTTACTGGATTCTTAAAGGTAGATTCATGTATAGATCTTCGATGATTAATCTAGCGTTCCCATTACTTTGCAATGCTAACTGGGCTTTTTGAATAGCTCTGATTGCCGATGTAGCCTCAACAACCGCTATGCCCATTTTTTTTAGTTCATCTCGGGTCATCAATTCGCTTTTCACAGTCATTGGTGCATCTATATTTACTTCATTAGAGGAAATGATTGCGTCTCTCCAAAATAACATCCAAGTGTCCATGGAAGCTAAAACCAGCGCTTTGGCCCCTCGATAATTCTGTGCCGTCTCCTCAGCTAATTGGATCCTTTCAAATATTGGTATAAATAGCATATTAGGCATAAACATGTAATCGGAATACATGTTGTTCAACAAGGAAGGGTTTGCAGCATAATCAAGCGCTTTTTGAATATGGCCGCCAGTGATTGCCGATAAATGAGAAGCTAGTTCCTGGTCCACTCCATTTTTAATGAGAGAAGATTCAACTTGATCAAATGCGATGGGTTTAACACGCAGAATTTGGCATCTTGATCCAAGTGTGCCATTTAGGACTGACTCGTCTTCTGTAGTAAGTATAAATGTCACTTTAGAAGGAGGTTCTTCAAGGATTTTCAACAAGATGTCTCGTGTGTCTCCTAGCATGGCTTCCACGCCATGAATAATTATGATTTTCTTGTCAGCTTCTAAAGGGCTCGTCATTGCGTAATATCTTGGAGGTATATCTTCATCTCTTTTTTCCAGTTCTTTAATTTGTTCGTTTGAAACATCTCCTATAAGCCGCCTAATTCGATCTATTCCTATAAATCCTGTAGAGCCAGGTTCGATTATTAGTAAATCTGGATGTAGGTTTTTTCCTATATTCGTACAATGTCTGCATTCATGGCATGGTGCATCTTCAGATTGGCAAAATAGTGCTTGAGAGAATTCTTTTGCAAGTGCCATTGTCCCTGCGGTAGCAGGACCAACAAAAAGGTACGCGTGCGCCGTTTTTGAGAGTTCAATTGTTTTCTGTAGAAAACCCACTGTTTCCTGAGTAGCTGAACTTGCCCACGGCATTATTGGACCACATCGAATTTCAAAATATCTTCAATTGTTTCTCTGCGCCTGATGATACGAAAACCACCATCATTTAATAGTACTGCTTCAGGTTTTCGAGAAGCGTTATAATTTGATGCCATTGCTAGCGCATATGCTCCCGATGCGGGGATTGCTAATAGCTCGCCAGGGTTAGGTTCAGGTAAGCTATAGTCTTTCACTAGTATATCTCCGGATTCACAGTACTTTCCAGAAATTGTTACCATTTTTGTTTCTTGATCATTCATTCTTGTAATTAGTGCTGCCTCATATTTAGCATCATAAATAGCAGGCCTTATGTTGTCGCCCATACCTCCGTCAACTGAAACATAGGTTCTTATTCCAGGTATTTCTTTAATGACTCCAGTTCGGTACACTGCGATTCCCGCTCTGCTAATTATGGAGCGCCCAGGTTCAATCGTAAGTTTGGGTAATTCTAAATCTAATGATTTGCAAAGTTTCTTGATCTGATCGCAAATAGTGCCTGCATACACTTCGGGATCTGGAACTTTATCAGCGATCAAGTATTTGGAAGCAAATCCGCCCCCCGGGCTAAATTCTTCCATGATAAAACCATTGGTTTGTTTCATTTTAGAAGCAAAATCGAAAGCTACCTTTATAGCCTTCTTGTAAGGTTCTAATTCAAAAATAGGGGATCCAAGATGAAAATGAAGCCCTTTTGGTATTATTCGATTTGATCGCATCGCTTTTTCTATTATTTTTTCGGCCTCACCAGTCTCGATTGGTATTCCAAATTTGCTATCAAGAACACCGGTAGTTGTTTTTGAGTGTGTGTGAGGGTCAACTCCAGGGGAAACTCTGAACAGAACCTCCTGTGTCATATTTTTTTCATTTAATATTTCCTCCAATAGGTCAAGTTCATAGTTGTTATCAACCACTATTCGACCTACGCCAGATGTTATAGCTTGGACCAATTCAGATCTGGATTTATTGTTGCCGTGAAAAAATGTTTTATTGAGGTTTATATTGGCAGCCTCAACAGTTGATATTTCTTCTCCACTAACTACGTCAAAACCTAAGCCTTCCTCTTCAAGGATTTGCAGTATTGCGACGTTCGACCAAGCTTTGCACGCGTAAATTACTTGCACATCTTCGTATCTATCGGAGAAAGCTCGATTAAATCTTTGGGCTATGGTGCGTATAGTGGGTTCATCAAAAACATATAAAGGAGTTCCTCTTTCTTCAGCTAATTCAGCAATATCAATATTTGAAATAGTCAAATGGCCGGTTGGGGTAATATTTGCCCCCATTGGGAAGATATCAATTATGTCGGATCCAGGCATATGTGTCTCCTATCGACTATTACTTATTGTTTGGTAGGTCGTCAAATGACCTTGCGTAAGTTTATTTAATTTCTTTTCGGTTTCAAGTTTTATTATATGTGCCTCAATTTGTTTTTTTGAGGCTTCGAGTAGATATCCAGTTAAATTTCGCTCTCCATATATCGATTTCCAGATAGTTTCGACCGAACCTGGATTTACACTAAGCATGCCTAGTATTTGTGTGTCTCGATCCTCTCGTATCTTGATTAAATTTCCGAGTCTCTTTTTGGGGGATTCTATTGGGTTGCCGTGAAAAGATAGAATGCGATTTACTTCAGATGCCTGTATTTTCCTTAATGATTCCACATAATCGCTCATATTCCCCCCTTCATCAGGATCAATAGCAGTTGATGTGTTAGGCAGGATACAGTCTCCTGAAAATAGAATTCCTTCATTTTGAATAAGGTAACACGAGCTACCAGGGGTATGTCCTGGAGTATCGATTTTTTTTAGCTTTCGCCCTCCAAGATCAATTATGCCACCATCAACTAAATGTTCGTCTATTAATTCGGTCTTTGAATCGCGATTTATCCTAGCTGAATCATATTCGCTTGAAATTATTGTCCCATTCGTTATTGTTTTTATAGAAGAAGCACCGCTCCAGTGTTCTTCGTACCAGTCAGTTAATAATATATATTTTATCGGTTTGTTTTCGTGGGATTGCTCTATCTGATCTTCGATATTTGCCGCTGATGCCGCCTCATATCCAGGGTCAATAACAGCTGCATAATCATCTCCTTCAACGATGTACAGATTGTTGCGATCATTCGCGCCGCCCGTGCTCGTGGTTATACATTTAACCCCATCAAATACTGTTTCCATTTGCTACCTTTCAAATTTGGTTATGTTACGAACTTTCTTTGTCATAATGCCCGATAAGTTATATATTATCCCATGCTTAGACAATAGTTCATATTTTAATTCATGGTAGGATTGTGAATAAATCTTAAATGGGGTAGTAATGGAATCAAATAATTCAATTAGATTAATCACACTAGAAGTTGGCCCATATTCTAACAACTGTTATGTGTTGGTGGACCCTTTTACCAACATTAGTGCGATCATAGACGCAGCTGCTGACCCGGATACCATCATTGAAGCGATAGGAAACACTTCACTTTCGTTGATTATCACAACTCACCGACATCAAGACCATTGGGACGCGTTGGAAGATGTAAAAACCCAATTCCCCGAAGCCTTGGTTGCAGTTCATGAGAAAGATGCAACGGAATTACCTGTAAAAGCAGATGTTTTCTTAGAACACGGTGACACTTTGCAGGTTGGAACTGTTCCTCTGAGAATTCTTCACACGCCTGGACACACAGAGGGTAGTGTTTGTTTGGTTTCTGGATCTTTTTTATTTACTGGCGATACATTGTTTCCTGGAGGCCCGGGTCGTTCTGATGACCCAGGATCACTAAGGAAAGAGATAGGTAGTATTGTGACTCACTTGTATAAATTAGATCCCGCTACAAAGGTTCTTCCTGGACATGGGGCACCAACGACTATTGGAGAAAGTAAATTGGAATATGAAGAATTTGCCAACTCTGAACATGATGTAGATTTACATGGAGATGTAGTTTGGAGCAAGGGTTAAGTTGGATAAAAATCAAGATATTTCGACATTATATAATCGTAGCGTAATGCCTGACGGCCTGAGAATTGTTACAGCTTCGATGCCTTCAACCAGATCTGTTTCCGTAGCTTTCTTCATAGGGGCGGGGTCAAGATATGAAAATGAACTCGAGTCAGGTGTTTCCCATTACTTAGAACACATGTTGTTTAAAGGTACCTCTAAGAGACCGCGCCCGAAGGACGTTTCTGAAACCATTGAGCGAGTGGGCGGCTACATCAATGCTGGTACAGAGCGAGAGCTAACGGTTTACTGGTCTAGAGTTGCAAGAACCCATATGCCAGTCGCTATGGACCTCTTGACAGATATGTTGCAAGATTCGTTATTTGATCCTGCTGAAATTGAAAAGGAACGGCAGGTGATACTAGAGGAATTGCACCAAGTGAATGATGTTCCAAGCCAAAAAGCTTTTTTGCTTAACGATTCTTTATTATGGCCTAACCAACCTTTAGGTCGGGATATCGGAGGTACACCCGAAACAGTTAACTCTATAACAAAAGATATGATGATTGATTATATGAATGATCAGTATCGCCCTAACAATGTTGTTTTGGTTGTTGCAGGACAAATAGAACACGCTGAAGTAGAGGATCTTTTATCGAAATCGTCGTTAGATTTGCGTAACGTTGGAAATAGAGAAATGATACCGGCAAAAGAGACTAAACTTGATAATCCAATTGTTGTTGAGAATAGGTCCACTGAACAAGCGCATATATGTTTGAGCTTTCCTGGAGTAGGCGTTATGGACTCTGACCGATATTCATTGGATCTTCTGAATACCGTTTTGGGTGAAGGTATGGCGAGTAGACTCTTTCTTTCTCTTAGGGAAGATAAAGGTATCGTCTATGAAGTTGGCTCTTCTGTTGCAAAGTTAACTGATACCGGTTCGATGACTATTTATGCTGGTACTGATCCAAAGAACGCAAATGATGCTATTCAGGGGATTATGGAAGAACTTGATCGAGCTGTTGAGTATATTGACCAGTTAGAACTTGATAGGGCGCGCGAGTTAATAAAAGGTCGGTTGTTCTTGGGGCTAGAAGATACACGGAGCGTATCTTCATGGCTTGGAGGGCAAGAATTGCTGTTAAATCGCCTCCGGTCCCCGGATGAAGTTGCATCGGAACTTGACCAACTTAAGTTAGATGATATTAAGAGGGTCGCTGAACGCTTATTTAAGCCAGATCTGTATCGCATTGCAATAGTTGGGCCTTACGAATCAGATAAACAGTTTCGACGACTGATATAATGATTAAGAGGTGTTGGAATGGGTAATTTGTTGAAATTGTTTACGGCGATGGTCGTTGTAGGGATCATTGTCGAAGAAATAAAGAAAGATGATGAAGCAGAGAGATGGAAAGGCAAATCTCTTGGCTTCGTCCCATATGATCTTCGCCCTCCAGCTCTTTCTAAGATCAAGGAAAACTATTGGGATCCTACTAGTGATGAACTATTCTCTGGCGAGGTTTCAGGAATTGGATGGGCTATTAATTTTGCCGCGCTACGTAAAATGCTCTCTTTTTTGAGGTGAATTAATTGCCTGTTTTACCCGATGAAGAAACTGTCATTGATTTCACTGGGGTCACAAAACAATTTCGATCCACTAAGGCACTTGATAAAGTCAATTTGATCCTGAAGAAAGGTGAGATTCTCGGTTTTTTGGGGCCCAATGGTGCGGGTAAAACGACGGCGATTAGAATAATGACAGGTTTTATAAAACCCACCTCAGGCACAGTTTATTTTTTGGGTAAGGATGCGTGGTTAAATCGCGCAGAAATAGCTGCTCAGGTTGGATTTGTTCCTGATTCCATTAATACCTATCAAATGAGTTCGGGCATCGATTTGCTCGAATACTGGTCTGAGCTACAAGGCAGGGACCCTGTTCTAAGAGAAGAACTTCTGAATCGCTTGGATTTTCCGTCTTCCGCCTTATCTAGGCCGGTTAGAACCTATTCCCAAGGCATGGCTAAGAAATTATCTATTGTGCAAGCGTTACAACACGACCCTAGCGTAATAATTCTTGACGAACCCACTACCAGCTTGGATCCTCTTGTGCAGCAAACTCTGTTTACCATATTGAAAGAGTTTAAAAGCAAAGGATCAACGGTTTTCATGTCTAGCCATAACCTAAATGATGTACAGCGTGTTTGTGACCGAATTGCTATGATAAATAACGGATCGATAATCGCGGAAGGCGATGTCTCAAAACTGATCGATAATGCGGAGCGTAGTGTCGAGATTAAATTTTCAAATAGAAATACCCCAGATTTATCAAAAATTACCGGTGTGGCCAACATAGTTGTGGACAACGAGATCGTTCGCTTAAAAGTAAAAGGATCTATCAAACACTTGCTTCAGGCTCTTAAAACTCAATCGGTGGATGATTTGGCTATAGAACGCCCAAACTTAGATAGTGTTTTTCTTTCTTATTACGAAACTGAGGAGGAATAGGGTGGTATACGTTTTCCTTTTTAGTTTGCGCACTGTTTGGCGACCTATGGTTTTTGTAAGTCTAATTATTCTACTTTTCTTGCTATTGATTGGATTTGTCTGGAACTCCTTAGGCGATACCCTGGCAATAGGTTTAATGGAATTATTGCCCGATGACCTAAAAAAATTACTTGAATCGCAATTCGGATTTATGCCTGCCGCCGGCGTAGAAGGATGGTTAGCGAGTGTTAGTAGGCATCCGATATTTATAGTATTATTCACAGCTTATTCTATAGCAGTAGGGGCTGGATCTATTTCCAGAGAAATTGAGACTGGAGATATACTTTTCGTTTTGTCGAAACCGATTTCCCGGACCGCATTTATTGCAGGGAAAATAATGGCTTCTGTTACTGGTATTTTCATATTGCAATTAGTATATTTACTTGGTCTTATAGCGAGTTTGCGTTTCTTTGGTGCAACCACAAACATGGACTTGTTTATTTATTTAGTTATCAACAGTTTCTTACTTTTTATCCTAATTAATGCAATGGCTGTATGTTTCTCTGCTTTTGGGAATGAGGCTTCGTGGGCTATAGGGCGTTCTGTCATGGTTATCTTATTGATGTATTTTGTTGATTTCGTAAGCAACATTTGGGAACCGGCAGCTAGCTATGGATTCATTTCACTTTTCCACTACTATGACCCAGGTAATATAGTTTTGGATCAAAAGGTTCCTTGGCAGGATTTTGCGGTTTTATCTCTTGGTAGCAGTGCGATATATTTGGTTTCTGGCGTTGCATTTCGAAAACGAGATATCTAGTAAAAATGCTAGTCTCGGGAGCTAAGGTGTGTTATAGTCCGCCGGGTTAGTAATGGGAGTCCATTAGTGGGGGGTCGTATGACTTTAGAAGACAAGGTACTTATTTGCGTCGACTGCGAGAACGAATTCACTTTTAGCGTTGGAGAGCAGGAATTTTATCAGGAGAGGGGCTTCGAGAACGAACCAAAACGGTGTTCACCGTGTCGTGTAGTTCGGAGGTCTGATCTTAATACGAGGCGCGGTAGGAACTCTGGTCCTAGGCAAATGTATCCAGCTGTCTGCGCACAATGCGGTAAGGAAACTGAGGTACCTTTTGAGCCCAAAGGCATTAAACCAGTATATTGTTCGGAGTGTTATGCCGAGCAACACTGATGTGGTTGGCAGAGATAATTAATTCGTATAGTATAGGAAACAATTATTAGCGTGTTTGGAGATTTTGATGACCTACGTGTTTCTTCGAGATGGTGAGTCCCAGGAGGGCCTGGTTAAGCGATTTCGATCTGTGGTCGAGCGTTCTGGTATTTTGCGGCAAGCAAAAGAAAAACGACATTTTGTCTCCAAACAAGAAAAAGCGCGCATGAAAGCCAGGAAAGCAAAGAGACGTAACACTAACTGAATCTGGCCAGCTTAAATTTTACTTTCTAAATACTTTATAGTGGCTCTCAATGATATTCGAACC
Source organism: Dehalococcoidia bacterium UBA6926 (assembly GCA_002450835.1). Taxonomy (GTDB): domain Bacteria; phylum Chloroflexota; class Dehalococcoidia; order UBA6926; family UBA6926; genus UBA6926. The sequence continues at coordinate 24,395 of DKAM01000027.1, read as the reverse complement.
TGATTTATATAGAGCAGTGCTGGGGCGTTTTGCTTCAGGTGTAACTGCTGTGGCAACAGTTTACGAAGGTGATTTTCATGGCACTACCGTGAGCGCTTTCTCAGCTGTTTCGATCGATCCTCCCTTAATAATGATTTGTATAAATAACGACTCAGATATCAATACCCTCATATCCAGAAGTGGCATATTCTCTGTTAATATCTTAAGTGAACAGCAAGTAGGAATTTCAAAAACACTAGCCCAAAAGAACCCAAACTCCAATCAGGGTTCAAAATTAGAAGGTATCAAATATTCTCTAGGAGAGAATGGTTGCCCGATCTTTGATGACACTTTGGCGTTTCTTGAATGTGACGTTTACGAAGACATTATTGCTGGTGATCACAGAATCTATATTGGTGAAGTGGAAAGAGGGGGGCTATCTGACAAAATGGACAAACCTCTCATACATTTTGAAGGTAAATATAGCTCTATTTGATGATTTTGAACATATTATTGGGATTTAAAGGTAATCACTAGCAATTATTCATTGACATAACTGGGTTCTAGATACTAAAATTCCTATCTAGCGCCTCTTGTGTAGCAAGGGGCTACGTTTTTCTGTGAACCGGGTAAACAGCTTTAGCTACCTCTCGAATTCATATTTTTGGATTTTTTGTGTGGAGTCGAGCGACCAGTTTGGCGTTAACCGTTTAGAAAGTTAGTACAAAGGGAAAGGTAAAGGATAAATATGCCGACTGTAAATCAGTTGATAAGAAAAGGCCGGAAGCCGAGAGCTAAAAAGTCTAAAGCTCCAGCTCTCCAGTACAGTTTTAACGCTTTAACTAATCGAGTTGTAAGAGGTTTGCCTTCCCCGCAAAAAAGAGGAGTTTGTACTCAAGTGAGGACAATGACTCCTAAGAAACCAAATTCCGCCCTTCGTAAAGTAGCACGTGTTAGGCTCACTAACGGTGCTGAAGTTACGGCATATATTGGGGGCGAAGGACATAATCTTCAAGAGCACTCTACTGTTCTAATAAGAGGCGGCAGAGTTAGAGATTTACCTGGAGTACGCTATCACGTCATCCGTGGGGCATTAGACTCTGACGGAGTTGGTGATCGTAAACGGAGCCGCAGTAAATATGGCTCCAAGAGAGGGTAATTAATGTCTAGGCGGCGACGAGCACAAAAACGTAAATTAACCCCTGACGCTATTTATAATAGTGAATTGATTACGAGATTTACCAATAGGGTTATGCAAAGAGGTAAAAAAAATACAGCGCGCCGTATAGTTTATGGGGCGTTTAATTTGATCCAAGAGGATGGAACCGACCCGATGGAAATTTTTGGTCAGGCAATGAGGAACGCCACTCCGCTTCTACAGGTTCGCCCTAGAAGAGTCGGTGGTGCTACGTATCAAGTTCCAGTTGAAGTTAGAGAAGATAGAGGGGCCGCTTTGGCTATGAGATGGATCATCGATGCTGCGCGTGCTCGAGGTGGTAGCCCTATGGTAAGCAAACTCGCTGCAGAATTAACTGACGCAGCAAGAGGACAAGGGAACGCCGTCAGGCGTCGAGAAGAATTACATAGAATGGCAGATGCGAACAAAGCTTTTGCCCATTATCGTTGGTAAATTGATCGGAAGGAATATACCCAAATGACTCAGGACGGTGAGCTAGATAATATAAGGAATATAGGTTTTATTGCGCATATTGATGCTGGTAAAACTACGGTGTCTGAAAGGGTGCTTTTTTTTACAGGAAGAACATATAAATTAGGTACAGTTGACGACGGAACCGCCGTTATGGACTGGATGGACCAGGAAAAAGAACGTGGTATCACAATAGTTTCTGCTGCAACAACCGTTGAGTGGAATGGCCATAAAATTAATATTATTGATACTCCTGGCCACGTTGATTTCACGGCAGAAGTTGAGCGAAGCCTAAAGGTTTTAGATGGCGGAGTCGTGATCTTTGATGCGAATGCTGGAGTCGAACCCCAGTCTGAGACGGTTTGGCGACAAGCCGACAGATATCAGGTTCCTAGACTTTGTTTTATAAACAAGATGGATAAAATTGGAGCCGATTTCTTCTTTTCAATTAAATCAATCCAGGAGAGACTTGGCGCTAATCCAGTCCCAGTTCAGATTCCATGGGGCAAAGAAGATGATTTTAAAGGCGTCGTTGATTTAATACGCCAAGTGGTCATTACCTGGGAGGGCGAAAATGGCGATAAAATGTCTGAGGGCCCTATTCCAGATGAATTGAAAGAAGATGTGGCAAAATATCGTGAAATCATGATTGAAAATGCTGCAGAACATGATGATGAATTGATGGCAAAATTCTTAGAAGGTGAAGCTTTATCTGAAGAAGAAATTGTTAGAGGGTTGCGTATAGGTACGGTGAAGATGGATTTGTATCCAGTTCTTTGTGGAACCGCTTTAAGAAATAAAGGTGTCCAACCACTGATAGACGCAATCGTCGACTATTTACCTTCGCCTGATGAAGTGCCAGCGATTGAAGGCACAAAACCAGGAACGGAGGACGTCGCTCTTAGACAACCCGACCCCGAAGAACCGTTTGCTGCTTTGGCTTTTAAAGTTGTCACAGATCCGTTTGCGGGTAGGCTAGTGTACCTCCGTGTATATTCAGGGGTATGCAAATCAGGATCGAACGTACTTAATACAACGAGACAAGATAGAGAACGTCTTGGCCGTTTGATCCAAATGCACTCCAATCATCGTGAGGAACTCGAGGAAGCCAGAGCTGGCAATATTGTTGCAGCTGTGGGATTAAAGAACACTTTTACCGGGGATACGATCTGCGAAACAGATGATCCAATTTTGCTAGAGACAATACAGTTTCCTGAACCAGTTATATCTGTTGCTATTGAGCCAAAAACACGCGAGGAAGAAGAAAAATTGATTGATGCCCTCGTAAAGCTAGCTCAAGAGGATCCAACTTTCCGTTCCGCTCATGATCAAGAAACAGCGCAAACTATCATTTCTGGTATGGGTGAATTGCACTTAGAAATAATTGTTGACCGTCTTAAACGGGAGTTTAATGTAGATGCTCAAACCGGTCGGCCACAAGTCGCCTATAGAGAAACGATAAGACAAAGTGCCCGGGCAGAAGGACGTTATGTACGACAATCTGGTGGGCGTGGCCAATATGGCCATGTATGGCTGACCGTAGAACCTCTTGAGACCGGTTCCGGAATAGAATTCGTAAATAAAATAGTGGGTGGAGCGATACCCAGAGAATATATTCCTGCAGTAGAAGCTGGTGCGCGAGAAGCCGCCATGAATGGAATTATTACTGGATTCTCAATGGTAGATATTCGGATCACTCTAGATGATGGCTCGTTTCACGATGTAGACTCGTCGGAGATGGCTTTCAAAATGGCAGGTTCGATGGGATTTAAGGCTGCTGCCAATAGGGCTAAACCCGTGGCGTTAGAACCCATAATGTCTGTGGAAGTTGTGACTCCAGAGGAGAGTATGGGAGATGTGCTTGGAGATATCAATGGACGGCGAGCTCAGATCCAAGGAATGGAGCCGCGAGGTGATTTACAAATAATAGATGCGTTTGTTCCTCTCGGTGAGATGTTTGGATATGCGACGACTCTCAGGTCGTCTTCGCAGGGAAGAGCTAACTATAGTATGCAATTTGACCACTATGCTGAAGTTCCGAAGCATATAGCAGAATCAGTTTCAGTTGCGGCAGGGACTTAAGAGATTATTATGACTACTCCTAAAAACCAAAAGATACGAATCACATTGAAAGCATTTGACCATAAGCTTCTTGATTCCTCGGCTATCCAAATTGTTGAGGCTGCTGAAGGAACAGGGGCACAGGTCTCAGGACCGATTCCGATGCCAACAAAGATAAAAAAGTTTACTGTTTTAAGCTCGCCCCATGTTGACAAGAATGCAAGAGAACAGTTTGAGATGCGGACCCATAAAAGAGTTATTGATATATTGGATCCAACGACTCGGACAATTGATTCACTAACGCATTTGGATTTACCCGCTGGTGTAGATATTGAGATTGAGTCGTAAAAATTTGGAGAGTACTGGAGAATACTGTTTGATATGTTGAATGCGCTACTAGGGACAAAATTAGGTATGACCCAGTATATCCATGATGATGGCGTAGTTTCTGCCGTAACCGCTATTGAGGTGGGTCCGTGTGTGGTCACCCAGATAAAAAATACGGTAAAAGATGGTTATGAAAAAATTCAAATAGGATACAAAGAAATCTCTGAAAAAAAGGTATCGAAACCTGAAAAAGGACATCTCGAAAAGAACAATCTTGATTTATTTAAATACTTGAGAGAAGTGGACTCTGCAGAGCCTAATGGGGCAGAGATTGGAAATGTTGTAACCGTTTCCCAGATATTTGAGGTGGGTGATGTCGTTGATGTTGTTGGTAAATCGAAGGGAAAAGGATTCGCCGGTGGCGTTAAAAGATGGCATTTTCGTGGCGGCCCCAAAACCCACGGACAGGGCGATAAGTGGAGAGCACCGGGTTCGGTTGGACAGGGTACGACACCGGGTCGTGTGAGAAAAGGAAAAAAAATGGCTGGCCATATGGGGGCCAAGAGGTCGACAGAACAAGGTATAAAAATTGTCGCGATAGACGAAGATAGGAACCTTCTTTTTGTTAGAGGTTCCGTACCTGGGGCAGCATCAGGATTGGTATTAGTACGAAAACAGAAGCGGAATAATAAATAATGAAGAGCGATGTAATAAATATTTCTGGTGAAGTCGTGAGTCAAATTGAACTTGATTCACTCCTTTTTGATGTTGAGATGAATGAACCGTTGGTTCACCAAGCTTTGGTTCGCCAAAGAGCAAACGCTCGGACTGGAACACATTCCACAAAAACTCGAGCTGAAGTTCGCGGAGGCGGAAGAAAGCCCTGGAGACAAAAAGGAACTGGTCGGGCGAGGGCTGGTAGTATCAGATCACCAATATGGAGGGCCGGCGGTGTAGCATTTGGACCAAAACCTAGAAGTTATAGGCAAGACTTACCTGTCCGAATGAGGCGCCAAGCTTTGAGGTGCGTATTATCAGAAAAACTAAGGGATGGCAGTGTTCTGGTCATTGACCAATTAGAAATTGACAGCCCAAAATCTAAAGATCTTAGACAAATTATTGATGCATTGGGCGTTACTGGATCAACTCTTCTCGTAGGTAATCCTTTTTCAGAGGGCGTAATTTTATCGGCTCGTAATTTAGAAGGAGTAGAAACTCTTTCTGCATCTTATCTGAATGTTGGTGATCTCTTAAGGCACAATAATATAGTGATGACTGTTGATGCAGTGAAACGCGCCGAAGAATTATGGGCGAAAGACGGAAAGAAAGGTGGGCGATAGATGGATAGCCACCCTTTAGAGATACTGCGCAGACCCATAATTACGGAAAAGGTTGCTCTTGCACAAGAGGCAGGAAAATATGCTTTTGAGGTCGCTAGTAGCTCTAATAAAATAGAAATAAAACGAGCTGTTGAAGAGGCTTTTAAAGTGAAAGTTCTTTCCGTTAATGTGATGAATGTCAAAGGCAAATCGAAAAGGTCTGGAACCAGAGTGTTTACGACAAGGAAGTGGAAAAAAGCAATTGTCACTCTTGCCGAAGGTGACAGAATAGAAGTTTTTGAGGGAATTTAGGTAAAACCATGGCTGTAAAAAACGTAAAACCAACATCACCTGGTAGGCGAGCTGCGGTTTTTGATGCTTTCGAAGACATTGATAAAGTACGCCCAGAAAAAACACTTCTGAGGCCATTGAAGAGTAACGCTGGAAGAAATCAACAGGGCAAAATAACTACTCGACATAGGGGTGGAGGAGTAAAACGGTCATATAGGTTGATAGATTTCAAAAGAGATAAACTTGGCGTTCCTGCAAAAGTTGCTTCGGTTGAATATGATCCGAATCGATCTTCAAGAATCGCACTATTACATTATAAAGATGGTGAAAAGCGATATATAATCTCTCCTCTAGGTCTAAAAAAGGGAGATATAGTTGTATCAGGACCTGAAGCAGAAATCAAACCCGGTAACTCCCTGCCGTTGCAGAATATACCGACAGGAACTACGGTGCATAACGTTGAGTTGCAATTAGGTAAAGGTGGTCAACTTGTACGAGGAGCGGGAGTTGGGGCACAGGTTTTAGCTAGGGAAGGAAAGTATACACTCTTAAGATTGCCGTCAGGCGAACTAAGGAGAATACTTTCCACGTGTTCCGCTACTGTAGGTCAAATAGGGAACTTGGACCACAAAAATTTATCTTGGGGTAAAGCAGGGAGGAAACGGTTAAAGGGATGGAGACCCACCGTCCGAGGATCTGCAATGTCACCAAGGAGTCATCCTCATGGAGGTGGGGAAGGAAGATCACCTATTGGAATGCCTAGTCCGAAGTCACCCTGGGGTAAACCAACTTTAGGCAAAAGGACACGCCGAAATAAGAAGAGTTCGCCATTTATTGTTCGTAGAAGAGGCGGCAGGAGAAGTTAACATATGTCAAGATCAGTAAAAAAAGGGCCATTTGTCGACCCTAAACTAATGAAAAAAGTTGAAGCTGCTGTTAGCTCCAATGAACGAGTTGTTATTAGAACTTGGGCCCGAGCATCAACGATCGTTGAATCGATGGTTGGTTTAAATATTTCGGTTCATGATGGAAGAAGGCATATACCTTTATTCATAACTGAGAATATGGTTGGCCATAAGTTAGGAGAATTTGCTCCAACAAGGACATTCAGAGGTCATGTGGGCCGCAATGAAAGACAGGTTAGGTAATTATTTTGGAAGTATCAGCAACACAAAAAAATATGTCATTATCTGTAGCAAAACTAAGATTAATTGTTAATCCGCTGGTTGGTAAGAGTGTGGAAGAAGCGTTGACTATGCTTCAATTTATGACTAGTCCATGGGCAGGAAATGTAGCCAAGGTAGTTAGATCCGCTGCCGCTAATGCCGAAAATAATTTTGAAATGGACCCTACTGAGCTGAAGATTATAAAAATTAATATTGGCCCAGCTCCAACTTTAAAAAGGTACTATCCAAGGGCTCGCGGAACTGCGGGTCCTAACTTTAAGAGGCACAGCAATATGACTGTCGTGCTTGATGGGGAGGCAGTGTAGTAAATGGGGCATAAAGTACATCCAAACGGATTTCGTCTAGGTGTTATTAAGGATTGGCAGACTCGATGGTTTGCTGATAGACCTCAAGTGTATAGAGAGAATCTCCTTGAGGACATTAAGATTCGTGACCATATTCTAGTTAAACATAAAGACTCAGCCGTTTCCCGGGTCGAAATAGATCGAAAAACGAACGAGGTGAGAGCTACAATTCACTCGGCGAGACCCGGTGTAGTTATTGGTCGAGGCGGTCAACGTGTCGAAGAACTAAGAAAAGATCTAGAAGATATTACAGGTAAGCGAATTAGAGTTGATATTAATGAAATACGCCAAGCAGAGTTAGAAGCAACATTGGTTGCACAGAGTATTAGTGAGCAAATTGAGCGACAAGTATCGTTTAGAAGGGCAATAAAACAGTCAGTCACTAGAACAATGCAATCCGGAGCCAAGGGCATCAAAGTATTGGTGTCTGGACGTCTAGGCGGAGCTGAAATTGCCCGCAATGAGAAAGCTATGGCTGGCCGTGTTCCTTTGCATACTTTGCGAGCAGATATCGACTTTGGTCAAGCAGAAGCTCATACCCAAATGGGTTTGATTGGTGTGAAAGTATGGATCTATAGAGGAGATGTGGTGGCAACTATGTCGTCGGCAGAAGAGGCGGCAAGAAGAGAAGCTCTTATATCGACTACCGACGGTAGTCCCTCCGGAACAGATTCTGGAGAGACTCAAGTTCAATCTGAAGAATCGTTGGCACCTTCCCCCGAATCACAGAATGTTAACGAAAATGAGCAAACGGTAAGCGACATTGGTTCTGACGATGCGAATGAGGAATCAGAAGAATGATGCAGCCTAACAAAGTCAGATACAGAAAAATGCACCGGGGCAGGCGGAGAGGTTTGGCTCAAAAAGGAAGTTCGATTGCGTTTGGTGAATTTGGTATACAAGCATTAGAGCAAGCTTGGATAACCGGAAGACAAATAGAGGCTGCTCGTAGAGCAATGACGAGACATGTTCGCAGAGGTGGGCAAATATGGATCAGGGTTTTTCCACATAAGTCAATTACCCAAAAGCCATTAGAAACCCGGATGGGCTCGGGTAAAGGAAACGTGGAAGGCTGGGTTGCCGTTGTTAAGCCAGGAAGAATAATGTTTGAAATCGCAGGAGTTCCGGAAGACTTATCTAGGAGAGCGATGAAATTAGCCCAAGATAAACTCCCGATAAAAACGCAGATTGTTAAACGGGAGGTCGATTAATAACTATGGATATTACTGAAATCAGAGCATTAAATGATGAGCAACTACAAGAAGAGATTGAAAAAACAAGAAGAGAAGTTTTTGATTTAAGATTTCGCGCTGTGACGAGGCAACTGGATAACACGTCGGAGAATAGATTGGCTCGGAAAACCGTAGCACGTTTATTAACAGTGCAACGAGAAAGACAGCTTTTAGCAAGCGAATCTGGGAGTGAAAATGGATCGTAAGATGCGGGTAGGGCGAGTAGTGAGCGCTAAGATGGATAAAACCGTGGTTGTTGCTGTGGATACAAAAAGGAATCATCGGCTTTACAAAAAAGCAGTTACAAAAACAACGAGATTTAAGGTGCATGATGAGAATGGTTCTTCAGGAATTGGCGATTTGGTAAGAATTCAGGAGACTAGACCATTATCCAAGGAAAAAAGGTGGCGTTTGATAGAAATAATTGATAAAGGCGTGGTGGATGAAATTTTGTCTGACGAAGGTGGGATAAGATGATTCAAACTCAGTCAAGATTACAAGTTGCTGATAACTCAGGGGCAAGAGAAATACAGTGTATTAATGTTCCTGGTGGTACAAGGCGGCATTACGCTTCTGTTGGCGATGTAATAGTCGCTTCAGTGAAAGACGCACAGCCTAACAGCGCAGTGAAAAAAGGTGAGGTTGTAAGAGCAGTCATTGTTAGAGTTGTTAAACCTCATCGAAGGCCAGATGGTTCCTATATTCGATTTGATGAGAACGCTGCCGTCATACTTGATGACCGGGGTGCGCCTCGGGGGACTCGGATATTTGGCCCAGTCGCGCGTGAACTTAGAGAGAAAAATTTTATGAGAATTATATCTTTAGCTTCGGAGGTTTTATAATATGGCTGCGAAGATAAAGAAAAATGACACCGTTTTGGTAATTGCAGGGAAAGATATAAATAAAAGGGGAGAAGTAGAGCGTGTGATCCCTGAAAAAGGGAGAGCATTGGTCCAAGGCATCAATCTAGTAAAGCGTCATCTGAGAGCCCAGCCTGGTGTTCAGCAGGGCGGTATTATTGAAAAACCTAGTCCTATGTCCCTATCTAACCTCCGTCTTGTATGCCCACATTGTGATGAGGCAGTTGGAGTGAGTTTTGTTAGATTAGATGATGGACGGAAAGTACGGCAGTGTAAAAAATGCAAAGAGACGATAGATTAAATAATCTTCCGCCTGTTCCTGCTGGGGCAGCGGAAGAAGAATCGCCTAAAGATGGTGCAGCTACAAAAGCACCTAAAGCTTCTCGTGCCAAGAAAGCTCCTTCGGCAAAGTCAAAATCTGCTAAGGCCAAGAGTGCACCTAAAAAAGCTAAGGCATCGAGAACCAGTGCCTCTACGTCTAAAAAGAAGCAAGCTGAAACAAAACAGGATCAAAATGAAGTCCCAAGATTGCTCCTCCAGTATCGAAATGAAACTCTCTCAGCTTTAATGGATGAATTTGACTATAAAAATGTTATGGAAGTTCCTGCTGTGCAGAAAATAGTCATTAATATCGGAGCAGGTGAGGCTCGCGAAGAAGCCCGAGCTTTAGAGGGTATACAGAGGGATCTCAGTAATATTGCGGGCCAGAAACCTGTTGTTACAAGAGCAAAGCAAGCTATAGCAGGGTTTAAAATTAGAGAAGGGCAACCTATTGGTGCATCGGTGACCTTGCGAGGTACTAGGATGTGGTTTTTTCTAGATCGCTTAATAAGCATTGCACTTCCCCGTACTCGGGATTTCAGAGGTCTATCTAGAAAAGGGTTTGATGGCCGAGGTGATTATAGTATGGGGCTAACCGAGCAGATTATTTTTCCTGAAATAGACTTTAACACTATTGATAAGATCAGGGGTTTGCAGGTGAGTATTGTAACTTCTGCTAATTCAGATCAAGAAGGAATGAAATTGTTAGAAATGCTGGGAATGCCATTTGTTAGGCAGGAGGCGGTTTAGATGGCTAAGAAATCAAAGATTGAAAAATGGAAGCGAAAACCAAAATATAAAGTTCAATTCAATAACCGTTGTAATGTGTGTGGTCGTCCACGAGCCTACTATCGGATGTTTGGGTTATGCAGGTTGTGTTTTAGGTCCAGAGCTTTGACTGGGCAGCTCCCAGGTGTAAAGAAATCGAGTTGGTAGGAGTGAGTGATGGCAGTTAATGATCCGATAGCAGATATGCTGACGCGAATTAGAAATGGGTTAATGGCTCGGCACGAGACTATTTCGATACCTGCTTCTAGAACTAAGATTGGTATAAGTGAATTGCTGAAAAAAGAGGGTTTTATAAGGGACTTCCAGGTGACTAGTAATGATTCTTTGGAGAAAAAGATTCGCTTGGAAATGGCTTATTTGGAATCTAATGAACCAGCGATTATTGGCTTAAGAAGAGTGAGTAGGCCTGGTCTACGCGTTTATGTGCAAAAAGGTGAAATACCAAGAGTTTTTGGAGGTTTAGGTATAGCAATCCTTTCGACTTCTCAAGGATTAATGACTGGTAGAGAAGCGAAGAAACAGGGTGTAGGCGGGGAGTTACTTTGCCATGTTTGGTAGGTACTATTATTTTAATAAATTTGTGAACTTGGAGGATATAAAATATGTCTAGAGTGGGACTTAATCCTATAGAACTTCCTTCAGGTGTAGACGTTGCTATCGAGGATAGCGACGTAGTAGTAAAGGGACCGAAAGGGACTCTTGAATATCATTTTCATGAAGCTGTAAATATTGAAAAAAATGGCGATATTATTTCTGTAAGCCTTAAGGACTCACATAAAACTGAGAAAGGAATTCATGGCCTATCCCGCTCGTTACTTAATAATATGATAATCGGGGTATCTGAAGGTTTTAAGAAATCTTTAGAGATCAGAGGTGCTGGCTACAGGGCTCAACCCGCCAAAGGGGGGATAACCCTTTTCGTAGGATTCTCCCATTCAGTAGACATAAAGTCTCCTGAAGGGATCAATGTGACTGTTGAGGAGAACGTAAATGTTCACGTTGAAGGGATTGATAAGCAGGCAGTCGGCCAGCAAGCGGCCCGTATTAGGTCTATACGACCACCAGGAGTATATACCGGAAAAGGAATTCGTTATGTTGGTGAACAAGTTCGCCGTAAGCAAGGAAAGGGAGCTGGGCGAAAGGAATAAAAGTCGCGATGAGTAGAATTACAACACATAGACAAGCAAGGAGCAGGCGTCATCTAAGATTAAGAAGACGCCTGAAAGGTACTTCAGAGAGGCCTAGGCTATCTGTTTTTAGGAGTCTAAATCATATTTATGTTCAAGTAGTTGACGATACTACTGGAGTAACTTTAGCAGCAGCTTCGACTCTGGAAAATTCTATAATCGAAGAAGTAAAAAGTAGCGATAAATCTGCAAAATCAAAAAAGGTTGGCTCAACTATAGCTGAAAGAGCTAAAGAAAAAGGAGTTACATCTGTCGTTTTTGATCGGGGTGGGTATCGTTACCATGGCCGGGTAAAAGCTTTAGCAGAAGGTGCAAGAGAAGGGGGATTAGTTTTTTGAGAGGCGGACTTCATGACATTAGGTAGATCAAGGCAATCTCGAAACCGTGGTCGCGATCAGCGTGATAATGCCGATCGTCAAGGTGACGGGGTTCAGGAAAATGTAGTTGATATTAGACGAGTTGCGAAAACTGTGGCCGGAGGTAGGAACTTTACTTTTAATGCTCTAGTTGTCGTTGGCGATGGTAAAGGGATGGTCGGATTTGGACTTGGTAAGGCAAAAGAGGTTCCTGAGGCTGTACAAAAAGGGACTGCGATAGCGAGAAGATCTATGGTTCCTGTGAACCTAGTAGCGAGCAGCGTACCCCAACAAATCGTTAGCAGATTCGGAGGGGCTCAAGTAATGTTGAAACCCGCTTCACCTGGTACTGGGATTAGAGCAAGTGCGGCCGTCAGGGCCGTTGTCCAAGCTGCCGGAGTTACAGATATATTGACAAAATCTCAAGGCAGTAGCAATCCTATAAATGTCGTTCAAGCTACTTTAAAAGGTCTTCGAATGATGAAAAACCCCCGCGAAACGGTGTCCATTAGGCGCGTTATTAGAGGAGAAGCCCCACTTCCACCGATAGAGAAAAGTGATGAAGAACAGGAAGCAACAGCCCCACCGGAACCAAAAGATCAGGTGCCAATAGATGAACCCATAATGGATACGGATATGGATTCAAGGGGTGCAGATACTGACTCTCTAGATCAGCAACCAACAGAAGAACCGGCAGACTCAGGTGGAGACTCAGAGAAACCAGATACTGACTCTACAGATAGTCCAGTTGATAAGATAGAGTAGGAGTTGAAGAATGGCTAAAGTCACCGTTAGATTGACTAAAAGTCCAATTAACCAAAAATCTGATCAGAAGAAAACATTAAGAGCTTTGGGTCTAAGGAAAATGGGTGATGAGCGAGAACACGATTATTCTCGGTCGATTAGAGGTATGTTGTTGAAAGTTAGACATTTAGTTACAACTGATATAAGAGAACAAACGACTGAAGAAGAAGGTTAGCAATATGCGTGAAAATGAACTTAAGCCAGCGCCTGGCTCTAAAAAGGCGAAAAGACGAGTTGGGCGAGGAAACGCATCTGGTCATGGAACGTATTCAGGTAAGGGCCTAAAAGGCCAAAAAGCACGTTCTGGTGCTGGTCCGCGCAGAGGCTTTGAAGGTGGTCAGCTAGCCTTAATCAAACGATTGCCCCATAAAAGAGGTTTTAAGAACCCATTCAGAATAGAATATCAACCTGTTAATTTAGACAAGCTATCAGAGTTCGAGTCCGGATCTGAGGTTTCGCCAGAAATACTGAGAGAACGAGGCATAATAAAAAATATAAGGAAACCCGTGGTGATCCTATCTGAGGGTTCTTTGGATCAGCCACTTACAGTTAGTGCTCATAGGTTTTCCGTTGCTGCCAAAGAAAAAATCATATCCGCTGGTGGGACTATTAATGAACTAGAAAAACCTGTTATAAGCAGGCCTCGTTAGGATTATTTTATTAAATTATGAGTTTTGCAAGATCTGAAAAACAACAGGGCCAGCGCCCTGCGTTAATACAAGCCATGATTGATGCTTGGTACCAGCCAGATTTGCGCACGCGACTCTTGTTCACGTTTGCAATCCTCGTACTTTTTCGTTTCATTGCACATGTTCCTGTTCCCGGAGTTGATCTTGCTGGTCTTCAGAGACTTTTCCAAAGTAATCAACTTCTAGGGATGTTAGATATTTTCAGTGGTGGGGCAATGAGAAATCTATCTGTCGCAGCTATGGGTGTATATCCTTACATAACTTCAAGTATTATTTTCCAGATTATGGTACCAGTTATACCTCGTTTAAAAGAGCTATCTCAAGAAGGGGAGGCAGGGCGAAGGCAGATCAATAAGTATACCCATTGGCTGACAGTACCAGTCGCTTTTTTCTCGGCATATGGGCAACTGTCTCTGCTTAGCCGGTTGGGAGTCTTGGATCCATTGTGGCCAGCTTTAGGAAGCAGTGCTTTGGCTTCTTTGTCCATGGTACTAAGTATGACTGCGGGGACGATGCTTCTTGTTTGGTTGGGAGAACTTATAACGGAAAATGGTATAGGGAACGGTATATCTCTCATAATATTTGGAGGCATTGTTGCTGGGTTACCTCAAGTATTTGGTCAAGCTCTTTTTGGTAATAACATTACTGATATGATTCTTGTAGCTATTTTTGGATTAGCGGTCGTATATTTCATAGTTGTTTTTAATGAAGCACAGCGCCGCATTCCAGTTCAATATGGGAAAAATGTCATACAACGGGGTCGGGTATATAGGCAATCTGGAGCAAGTCACATCCCGTTAAGAATTAATTCTGCAGGAATGATACCATTGATTTTTGCCTTTTCGATACTGATGTTGCCACCAACAATAGCAAGTTATTTTCAACAGTCGTCTAATGCAACGGTGGCTGGAGTTGCCGACTTTTTTGCGCGTAATTTAGGCCCGACAGAACCTTTTTACTGGATAGTATTATTTTGGTTAGTAGTAGGGTTCACCTTTTTCTATACGATCGTCATATTTCAGCAACAGAACATGGCAGAGAATTTACAAAAAAACGGAGGTTTTATTCCGGGGATTAGGCCTGGGCCTCCGACACACGAATATTTGATGCGTATTCTTACTAGAATAACTTGGGGAGGTTCCATATTTCTTGGATTAGTGGCAATAGTTCCATTTTTTGCCTTGATATTAACTGGAGTACAGGCCTCGGCTATTTCGTCTACAGCGCTATTGATCGTCGTTGCGGTAGTACTCGATACGATGAGGCAGCTACAATCCCAATTATTGCAACGCCAATATGAAGGTTTTATGTAAGCTTATTATGAATGAAAGGTTAGTCTATTGCGTATTATTTTATTAGGTGCCCCTGGAGCAGGCAAAGGAACACAGGCAGCTGTCATATCAAAGAAACTGGGTACACCGCACATTGCAACCGGTGATCTTTTTAGGGCTGCTCTTGGCCAAGGTACCGATTTAGGTAATAAGGCTAAGGCGTATATGGATAAAGGAGAGCTAGTTCCTGATGATATAACCGTTGCTATGGTATTAGAGCGAATTGCGCTAGATGATGCTCAAACTGGCTATATACTTGATGGCTTTCCAAGAACTGTGAACCAAGGAGTAGCACTTGATCAAGCGTTAGAAAAAAATGGTGAGTCAATAGACATGGCTATTTTGGTTGATGTGTCAGATGCAGAACTAGTGAAGCGTTTAAGTGGTCGCTCAATTTGTAGGACTTGTCAGACTCCATATCACTCCGTAAATAATCCTCCAAAAGAAACTGGGGTATGTGATTTAGACGGTGGAGAATTGTATCAGAGAGATGATGATAAAGCTGAAACCGTTATAAATAGATTGCAAGTATATTCAAATGAGACGGCACCGTTAATCCAATTTTTTGAATCTCAGAGCAAACTCGTTCGTATTAATGGTGAGCAAGATATTTCTGTTGTTGAAAAGCAACTTTTAGACATTATAGAGACAAAATAGAGCAGAGGCTAAATATAATTGGCGATTAGTATTAAATCATCTAGAGAAATCGACCTTATGCGAAAAGCCGGTCATATTGTAGCGCGTGTATTGGATATACTCAGAGACGCATCAAAGCCTGGTACAACCACGGCTGAGTTGGATGACATAGCTCGCAAAGAAATTATTGCACTAGGTGGTAAGCCGTCTTTTATCGGCTATTTGGACTATCCTGCACATATCTGCACTTCATTCAATGAAGAGATTGTTCATGGAATCCCTAGCAACCGAAAAATTGAAGATGGTGATGTACTATCGATCGATTGTGGTGCGATCTACGAGGGATACCATGGGGATGCAGCAATATCATTATGTATTGGTGATGTGCCTGATCAAACATCTCAATTAATTGAAGATACTAGACTATCTATGATCGAAGGTATTGAATCCAGTACTGTTGGTAATCGAATAGGGGATATTTCAAATGCCATACAGGTTTACGCGGAAGCAAGAGGTTATGGCGTTATACGAGAATATGTTGGTCATGGAATAGGCACTGAGATGCATCAAGAACCTATGGTTCCAAACTATGGCCCTGCAGGCAAAGGATTGGCATTGGCAAACGGTTTAGCGATAGCGATAGAGCCTATGTTGACCTTAGGAGGGTGGCAAACTAAGTTGGGTGGAGATAAGTGGACAGTGTCTACTGAAGACGGAAGCATTTCAGCTCATTGGGAGCATAGTATTGTTGTTTTGGATGATGGACCCGAGGTCCTGACAAGCTTGACTGGACGCCCATAGGGGTAGATTGGATTCGATATATATGTCATACTATCTGTTCGTGTACAAAAAATTGAGAGTATTTAATGGCTAAAGCAAACAAAAAAGAAATTATTGAGGTTGAAGGTACGGTTAAGGAAGCTTTGCCTAACGGTATGTTTCGTGTTGAGCTAGCGAACGAACATTTGGTTTTGGCTCATGCATCTGGAAAAATAAGATTGAATTTTATAAGAATATTACCTGGCGATAAAGTTCTGGTAGAGCTATCGCCTTACGACCTAACAAGGGGTCGTGTTACGTATAGGTTTAGATAAAAGAGGATAATTGTTAATGAAAGTGTCTACTTCTGTAAAAGTACGATGTAATAATTGCAGGGTAATCCGACGACAACGGAGGGTTATGATCATATGCTCGAACCCTAAGCACAAACAGAGGCAAGGGTAAAGAATGGGGGCTGTTTAATTTGCGTATTGCAGGAGTTGATATACCGGATAATAAGAAAATACCATATGCGCTTAGGTACATTTATGGGATTGGCCCAAAGAGAGCTCGAGATATTGTTGATAGATCGGGCGTGGATCCTGATATAAGGACTAAAGATTTAAGTGAAGACGAAACTTCCAGAATTCGAGATGCACTCGAAAGAGGTGGATATTTAATCGAAGGTGATTTAAGGCGCGAGATCGCAATGAATATTAGGCGTTTGGTGGAAATTGGGGCCTATCGAGGTATTAGGCACAGAACAGGATTACCAGTACACGGCCAACGAACACGAACTAATGCGAGAGGTCGCAAAGGAGTCAGGAAGACCGTATCTAGGGGCGGACGTAGAGTATAAATAGTATTCAAAACACTTGAAATAAAATAGTAGGTCGACTACTTGCAACAAATAATTGGGAGTAATTTAAGAGAATATGGCGAGACAAACTAGAAGAAGGACAAGGAGAAGAGAGCGTAAGTCAGTGCCTTACGGGCGCGCCTATGTTTATGCTACCTTCAATAACACGATAATTACATTTACTGATCCGACCGGGAATGTGATAGCTACCGGTAGCGCGGGAGTAGCTGGATTTAAAGGTTCGAGAAAAGGCACAGCTTTCGCCGCGCAGAGGGCAGCTGAAGATGCAGCTCGTGCTGCTATGGAACATGGTTTGCAAACAGTTGATGTTCGAGTTAAAGGGCCTGGGAGTGGACGAGAGGCTGCGATAAGATCGTTGCAAACCGCTGGTTTAACGGTTACTTCAATCCGAGATATAACTCCTATCCCTCACAATGGATGCCGGCCACCAAAAAGAAGACGTGTTTAGGAGTTAATGGATGTCAAGATATACAGGCCCATCGTGCCGATTATGCAGAAGACAAGGCATAAAACTTTTTCTGAAAGGGGAAAGATGTTATACGCCGAAATGTGCAATTGAAAGAAGAAGGGCGGCTCCAGGTAGTTCTGCTTCCCCAACTCGTCGAAGAAGAAGATTGTCTGAATATGGCGTCCATTTGAGAGAGAAACAGAAGGCGCGCTATATTTATGGTGTAGGGGAAGCCCAATTTAGAAATCATTACTCAAAGGCTGCAAAGCAAAAAGGGCCAACAGGTGAAAACCTCCTTCGCATACTTGAGTCTAGACTAGATAATGTAGTTTTCCGTTTGGGCTGGGCTGATTCAAGAAAAGAAGCTCGACAAATTGTAAGTCATGGTCATATTGCTTTGAATGGCAGACGCTCAAAAACCCCATCAATTGAGGTCAAAATTGGGGACAAAATGACATGGATGGAAAGATCTAAAAGCTCTACCTTACATGAAATATCTGAACACCAAGCGACCAGAAAAACAGCTCCGGATTGGCTGCAAAAAGATGATAAATCTATGGAAGGTAGCATGATCAGACTACCCGAAAAAGATGATAACGATGTGCGAATAGATGATCTTCTAATAGTGGAGTTTTACTCCAGATAGTATGAATAATATCAATGCTTTCATAATCGATGATACTCAATAATTAAATTGGAGGACCTTAGTTGACTTTTGCTACTGATATACCCGACCCGGAGCCACAAAGGCTTCAACCAAGAATTGTTGTTTCTGACGAGTCAGAATCCTATGGTAGGTTTGTAATTGAACCATTGGCTCAGGGGTTTGGCGTTACATTGGGTAACGCACTTCGCCGTGTTTTATTGAATGCACTTCCTGGTACAGCTATAACGTCTGTGCGTATAGATGGAGTTGATCACGAGTACTCAACTCTAAAAAATGTGCAAGAAGACATGATTGATTTTTTGCTCAATGTAAAGGGCATACGCCTAAAATCTATTTCTGGTAATTCTGGAACTTTACGATTAGAGGTTAAAGGTCGCTCAGGAGTAGTTACTGCGGGCGATATTGAGCCAAACGGGGATGTTGAAATTGTTAATCCTGAACATCCATTATTAAATATGGATAACGCTAAGGCCAAAATTTCAGTTGAATTCTCTTATGAAGCAGGGGTCGGGTTTATCCCTGCTGATGACCAAGATTCTCAAGTAATTGGAGTTTTGCCTGTAGACGCCATATTTACTCCTATAAAGCGATCTAATTTCCAGGTTGAAGCGACTCGAGTAGGTCAGGTAACAGACTATGATAGATTAATCCTTGAGATATGGACGGATGGAACAATGTCATCAGAAGACGCTGTGAAGCAAAGTGCAATCATAATGGTTGATCAACTTGGACCTTTTGTTTCACTTGGTATGCCACAGCCTGAAGAGGAAGCAGCAGAAGAAGACTCTGATATATTACCTCCAGGTATGGCCGGATTGCTGATTGAAGATATGAAACTTTCTTCTAGGACTCAGAATAGCCTTAGAAGAGGAAACTTGACTATGCTTGGAGAGGTATTAGAGCATTCTCCAGAAGAATTATTGGCTTTGAGGAACTTTGGAGATCGGTCATTACAGGAGCTTATAGGAAAACTTAAAGAGCTGGGCGTTCCTGTAATCGATGGTGCTACTACCAGAGGATGGCGTAAGAAACGTTTCATAGAACTATTTATGCAGGATGAAGATGATTTGGACCAAGGATTTGAGGATAAGGTTTCTGGAGACCAAACATCTACAGTGTATTCCACTGGTGGTGAAGAAGAAGAAGAAGTTGATATTTCCTCTTTTTCTACTAGATCTTTCGCTCCTGACGATGAATCGGAGGAATCGGAATGAGGCATCGAGTAGCTGGAAGAACACTAGGGCGCCCTACAGGTCATCGTATATCTTTGTACAGAAATTTGACTAGAGATTTAATAATCAGAGAAGCTATTGTGACTACAGAAGCTAAAGCTAAAGAGGCTCGTAGTTTCGCTGAAAAAATGATTACACTTGGGAAAAATGGGTCTTTAGCTTCCCGGCGCCGAGCGCTTAGTTTTATAAGTGATAAAGATGCTATAACAAAAGTATTTGATGTTCTTTCAGAGCGCTATGAAGAACGCCAAGGAGGATATACAAGGATAACAAAATTAGGCCCTAGGAAAGGGGATGCAGCCCCGATGGTTAGACTAGAGCTTGTATGAACAGCCCATTAAATCAAGACATTGGAAAGATCAATAGAAAATAAAACTAAAATGGTTGATACATTAACAGATAACATATCTACATTAACAAAACATGATCGGGTTGTTTTGTTTTTGGAATACGATGGTGGTGGTTATCATGGATATCAAATGCAAAATGAAACGATACCTACTATACAAATGAGTTTAGAGAATGCTCTTCATAATTTGACCAATTTGTCTCATCGAGTCACAGCTGCCAGTAGAACTGATAGGGGTGTGAATGCGTTTGGGCAGGTAGTGAGTTTCGCTCACAAATCAAATTTAGACCTTCATACTTATCAAAGAGGAATGAATTATCATTTGCCGAAAGATATAGTGGTAAACAATGCCTTTTGGGCACCTCCTAATTTTCATGTGAGAAGCAGTGCCATTTCGCGCACTTACAGATACACGATAATTAACCGTAGCTCTCGCCCTGCTATTGATAGATATCGTGCAGCCCATATCTCTACATCTCTAGACTTTGGAATGATGGAAACTGCCATCCAGATGATAAAGGGGACTATAGATGTCAGACCTTTTACGGGTAGCTGGGACGAAAACGATGATCCATATAGAAGATTTGATAAGGTTTCCATATCCAATCATCTAGATATGATCACGGTTGAGATGGAAGCGAGCGGTTTCGTAACTCATCAAATAAGAAGGATGATGGGAGCAATTGTACAGGTAGGCCTTGGAGAAATGAGTGTTGAGCAA
The DNA here is from genome assembly GCA_002450835.1 of Dehalococcoidia bacterium UBA6926. GTDB lineage: Bacteria > Chloroflexota > Dehalococcoidia > UBA6926 > UBA6926 > UBA6926. Next base: position 3,978 of record DKAM01000027.1, on the reverse strand, counting down.
TTTAACAGATTGCTTATTAATGGTTCGACAGGAGAAGCCTCTTGGATGATGCCTTCTGAAGGACTATGTTTAATCAGTGTTAAATATGAAGGGTTCCCCCCTGAAATAGAAAGAAATCAATATGCCTAAAATTAAAACTTATAGCCCAAAACTTTCTGAGATTCAAAGTGATTGGAGAGTTTTTGACGCCGAGGGCAAGACATTGGGACGGTTTGCGTCAGAGATAGCAACTATTTTGAGAGGTAAGGATAAGCCGACTTTTACCAGACACATGATTGTCGGAGATTTTGTGGTTGTGGTTAATGCAGAGAAAATTCGCGTGACGGGGCAAAAAGCTGAACAGAAAATTTATTATAGACACACCCAATATCCCGGAGGATTAAGAGCGGTATCCTATAAAGCAATGATGGCACGCTTTCCAGAAAGAATAATAGAGAACGCTGTGAAAGGCATGCTCCCCCACAATAGCTTAGGTAGGCAACTTATGAGGCGACTTCATGTGTATGTTGGTCCTACTCATCCTCATGAAGCTCAGGTAAGAGCGGGGCAAGGCAAATCATTTAAATCTGAAGAAACTGCTTCAAAGAAAGATGCGAAGATCAAGCGGCCTCGTACCCGTCGCCAAAGGCAAGCGGATGTTGCATCGATCGAATCAGACGCAAAGCCTAAAGTCATTGAAGAAGCAAAACTTCAATCAGTAGCAGAAGAAACTGATTTAACGGCTCTAACAATTCCTAAGTTGAAAGAATTGGCTAATAGCAAAGGATTGACTATCCCAAGTAAAGCTCGGAAAGCCGATATCATTGATATAATCAACAAAAATTGATAACTAGAAAGTAGAGTGAACAAATGACCGAAGCAGATAAATTTTTCCAAGGCACTGGCAGACGCAAGAGGTCTGTAGCGCGAGTCAGAATATCTCTTGGAGATAATAATCTGTTTATGGTTGATGGCGTCAGTATCGAAAAAAAATTCCCGATTGAAGACCATAGAAGAATGGTGATGGAACCCTTAACCGTGACTGGCATGCTAGGAAGAGTAAATGTCAGTGTTCATGTGAACGGTGGTGGATTTTCAGGTCAGGCAGGAGCTGTTCGGCATGGTTTGTCTAGAGCTTTGCTTGCTTTTGATCCTGAATTCCGATCGATTTTAAAGGCGAACGGATTCTTGACGCGTGATTCTCGTGAAAAAGAGCGAAAGAAGTATGGCTTATTTAGGGCAAGAAAACGACAGCAATACTCAAAACGCTAGTATGACCTCCGAGGAATATTTTTCAGATTCCTACAATATTTCTTGCTTCGCCAATTAATTTATTAACATTTTCCATGGAATTGGACTCCGCATATATTCGCATAAGGGGTTCTGTTCCCGAAAAACGTACTAATACCCATGAATCATCGATTAGGGTATAAAGATAACCGTCAACATCTGAGAAATCAGTTACTGGTAGATCTAGGAAACTGGATACTCTTTTCGTTCTAAGTTTTTGCTCAATGCGAGGGCGCTCCCTCTCTGGGAATGTGAGGTCAAGTCGGTCATAGTAGTGCGGTCCAACCAAGTCATAGAGTTCATCTAACAAACTTGATAGTGGTTGTCTTGTAGCGGCAAGAGCTTCTATAAGAATTAAAGCTGATAAGATTCCATCCCGTTCTGGAATGTGTCCTTTAAAGGCAAACCCACCACTTTCTTCACCCGCTATCAGTGCATCTTTTTCAATAAAAAGAGCACCTAAATATTTGAAACCTACGGGGGATGTTACCACTTCTACGTTGTAGTGGCTTGCAAGTTTCTCAATCATTTTAGAAGTGGTAATTGATTTGATTATTGGACCTTTTGAGGCTCTCTTTTTCAATAAGTAATGGGTTAAGAGGCTGAATACCTGGAGAGAAGATAAATATCTACCAGTATTGTCGATAACTCCTATCCTGTCACCATCCCCGTCGGTTGCTAAACCTATTGCGTGCCCCCCTTTTAACACCGTGTCTCGTAATTGCCTTAGGTTTGGGCCGATAGGCTCTGGTTTGCGAAGGCCTGGGAAAGAGGGATTTTCAGTTGCATGTATTTCTTCAATTGTGTCCTGATATTCTGAAAGTAACGACTTTATATACCCTATTGCAGCCCCGTACATTGAATCTACAGCGATGTTCATTGGGTATCTCTTGATCAAATCAAAATCAATTAGGTTTTTTACGTGATTCAGGTAACTTATTTTGGGGTCAAAATATTGTAATAGACGAAGTTTTTTAGCTTCTTCTATCGTAATCATCTTTGGACTTCTTTTCTGAGATACCAAGGCCTCTATATTGTTTTCAATTTCACTAATCACTTCTACCGGAGCCGATCCACCATATTCAGATTTCACTTTAAACCCATTCCATTCAGCGGCGTTATGACTGGCGGTAATTATTATTGCTCCTGCTGTTTTCATATTGGTCACGTTGTAACTGATTACAGGTGTTGGGGCAAAATTAGTGGATAGGAAAACTGGTATATTGTTTGCGGCCAATACTCTTGCTACATCATGACTGAAAGTTTTTGATCCCAGTCTTGTATCGTAACCGACGATTATCCCTTTTGAATGGAGATTTCTATTAGACAGGTAGTCTGCTACTGCTTGAGCGCATAGTTGTACGTTCTCAGAGGAGAAATCTTCACCTATTATCGCTCTCCACCCATCTGTACCAAACGCGATATTTGGAGATGACACTTTTCCCTCCTTAACCTAAACCTAAGAGCGCCTTGTTCGCTGAATTATAAAAAAGCTAGTCTAATCTCAGATATGTTTAGAAACGTTTTCTTTTATTAGACGTATATTGTTTTGTACTATATTTTCAATAGAATCCATATTGGAATTGGGAATTGGATCGTCTTCTAAACGATTAATCCCATACTCAAGACTATATTTTTCGGGTATGTCGTTTGGCAATGTTAATCCCGCCATCGTCGCATAATCTAACGCCCAACTTCTTGCTACTGCAGATAAATCATACCCACCTCCACCTAAGGCCAGCAACTTCCCTGGAGTTAGCTCTATGATTTGCTTCACGATACGATTATGCCCTTGGCTAGTTAGAGAAAGTTGTGACAATGGATCGTTGAAATGAGTATCTATACCTAATTGTGCTACTAGTACTTGTGGATCATATTTTTTTATTATATCTGGTACCAGTTGGTTGAATGCATCAAAATATGTGGCATCGTTGGTTGCGGGTGGTAATGGTAAATTAATTGAGTAGCCTGCTCCTTTTTCTTCCCCAATTTCCTCTGGACCCCCAGTGCCAGGGAATAAAGTATCGCCCGACTGATGTATTGATATTGTCATTACTTTATCTGTCTCATAGAATGCGTTTTGAACCCCGTCTCCATGATGCGCATCTATATC
>DKAM01000027.1:0-219 GCA_002450835.1 Dehalococcoidia bacterium UBA6926 | reverse complement strand
GCATCATTAAAAATGCAAAATCCAGATGCATAGTCGCTCGCGGCATGATGATATCCTCCACCAGCGTTAAAAGCCAATTCGACAGATCCATCTAGGATGGCATCAACCCCTGTCAAAGATGCCCCGACTGCTAGCGCGGCGGCTTCGTACATCCCTGTAGATATTGGGTTATCACCCCAATCGCTGAAACCGTATCTATGCTGCCTTTCTAAATCATCT
>DKAM01000011.1 GCA_002450835.1 Dehalococcoidia bacterium UBA6926 | reverse complement strand
TATTTTCCATACTCCAGCATTACTTAAGGAAGTTATAGGCTTTATGGAGCCATCTAAAGGGAAAAAATATATTGACTGCACGTTGGGAGAAGGTGGTCTATCTGAGGCAATAGCCTTAAAAGGGGCCAGCGTATTAGCTTTAGAAGCCGACCCACAAATGCTGCCAGTAGCAGCGCAAAGGCTTAAGGGCACTGGTCCAGATACTGAATATAAATTAGTCCAAGGAAATTTCTCTGCCCTACGCGACATCGCAAAACATGAGAAGTTTGAATCAGTGGACGGAATAATATTGGATCTTGGGTTGTCATCTAGACAGTTACAGTTTGAACAAAGAGGTTTCACTTTTCAACAAAATCAACCTTTAGATATGCGGTATGACCCGCAACAACCGGTAACTGCCGCAGATATCCTAAACGACATGCCTGAAGAAGAATTAATCGATATGTTAATTGCTTTTGCTGAGGAAGACAGGTGGGCAGCAAAAAATATTGCGAAAGCGATAATAGCTAACCGGCCTATCTCAACAACGCTAGACCTTGTGGAATCAGTGGAAATTGCAGTTGGGAAAAGAACTTCATCTCGAATACATCCCGCAACAAAGGTATTCATGGGTTTGAGAATCGTAGTAAATGCTGATCTTCAATCCCTTGAATTGGCTTTGCCTCAAGCTTTAGAGCTTCTTAAACCAGGAGGAAAATTATTGGTCATAGGGTATCAATCGCTCGAAGATCGAATAGTTAAACAATTTTTGAAAACCGAGGCGACTGATTGCATATGCCCGACTATTCAAATCGAATGCAATTGCAACCATAAGGCGTCTGTCAAATTAGTGCGTAAAGGAGTTGTGACTCCTTCTTTGGATGAAATATCCCAAAATCCAGCGAGTAGGTCAGCAAAACTCAGGATAGCAGAGAAATTACCCAAAGAAGCCGCGTAAACAAAATAGAGGGAAAATACTGAGAAAGGTAGCATGAATCCGATGGAAGGTATAAAGGTATCCTTTGATCTAGGAGAATCTAGATTTAGAGCCGTTGTAGCTAAGCAAGGTGATGATTCGTTAAGAATTATTGCAAGTGCTGAAGTCGAATCTTCTGGAATAGAAGGTGGGGCGATTTCAGACAAAATTGCTTTGTCGACCTCCCTATCGAAATGCATCAGGATGGTGGAATCCCAAATAGGTTTTCCAATATCAGAAGCTGTTGTTATTGTTCCAGCTATTTTCACCCGCCATCAAAATGGTCAAGGAGTGAGGAGAATTGGGGGTAGGACAAGAGGAATCAGGGAAAACGATTTAAACAAAGCCCTCTACAATATCTCATACGAAGAAAATTCTGGAACATCTACCGAATGTCTTGACTTCGAGAAAACTTTATATGAACTCGATGGGAAATATTTTATGGATCCGCCTATAGGGATACCTGGACGAGAATTATCTATTTTTATATCTACCATTTCAATAGAAACCGCTACAAAAATAGCATTCGAAGAGGTATTTAGTTCACTAGGCGTAGACAAAATAAAATTGGTGCCTAATCAAAGAGCAGGAACACTTGGTGCACTTACCGAAGGTGAACGCAAACTAGGAGCAATACTATTTGATATCGGTAACAGGGTATCTACGGTCACTTTGGTAAAAGGAGACCGAATGCTCGACAGCGGAACAATACCCGGAGGAGGGTTCCATTTAACAAATGACCTAAGTTTAGGCCTTTCAATAAATCAAGAAGTTGCCGAAAAAGTTAAGTTGGAATTTGGAACCACTAATTTAGATATAGGTTCAGCCGAAGTGTCCGTCGAAACCAATGATGATGAACCAATATTAATAAATAGGGTAAGAATGATCGAATTACTAAAGGAAAGAGCTAAAGAAATAGTAGGAATGACCGAAAAATATATGCATGCATCTGGATATGGAGAGCTTCCCGCCGGTGGAATCGTGCTCACAGGGGGTTCAAGCCAGCTCCCTGGTCTAGCCGACATGATACGGCAAAGATTTAATTGCCAAGTAAGAGTCGGTGGCCCGAGAGGCGCTGAAAGAATATCAGATAATTTAAACCTACCTTACTGGGCTCCAAGTGTCGGAGGATTACTTTGGTCAAACGATAGCATAGAGAACAAATTGCCACTTATTATCAAAAAACTTATGTCTCAATTCCAAATCATAAAACAGTACCTACCAGATAATAATCCAGAAAGCGCCCCTACCCTCGCAAGTAGGGATACTAAAACTCAAGGGGAGGTCGCGTTAACAAAATAATATATGGCGAATATAAAAGAATTCAAAAAGCAAATAGCTGATTGTTTAAAAGGAGAGTGAAATGACTACAGAGAAAGATATCGAAAGTTTAGTTTCAATAAAGGCATTTGGCGTAGGAGGTGGCGGAAGTAATGCAGTCTCAAGAATGGCCGCAGAAGCGTCACCCAGCGTTGAGTACATCGCGGTAAACACCGATGCCCAAGCTCTAATGAAAACCGAAGCCCCTACTAAACTCAGAATAGGAGACCAACTAACAAGAGGATTAGGCGCAGGAGGCGATCCTGAAGTAGGTAACGAAGCTGCCGAAGAAAGTCGTGAAGATATTTACGAGGTAGTAAAAGGTTCGGACATGGTTTTCATCGCCGCTGGTATGGGTGGAGGAACCGGTACAGGAGCAGCACCCACAATCGCTCAAATAGCAAAAGAATCGGGCGCTTTAACAATCGGAATAGTAACCAAACCGTTTGCATTTGAAGGGCAAAGAAGAGCACGGCAGGCAGAAGAAGGTATAGCGCGGATGCATGACGCGGTTGACAGTTTAATAGTAATTCCCAATGAAAAATTACTAGAAGTAGCAGGAATGGAAGCATCTTGGAAAGACGCTTTTGGGTTAGCTGACGATATATTGAGAAATGGAGTACACGCTATCTCTCAGTTAGTAACAGTTCCAGGAGAGATTAATCTGGATTTCGCTGACATCAGAAGTGTGATGGCTAATTCAGGTCAATCAATAATGGCAATCGGAGAAGGCAGAGGAACCACAAGAGCTGTAGATGCAGCTAGGGCCGCGATCGAAAATCCACTGCTGGATATCGATATAACAGGAGCGACAGGTGTGTTATTCAGTATCACGGCTGGATCAGATCTAGCTCTTGCGGAAATACACGAGGCCGCAGCTGTTATTGCCGATTCAGTAGATCCAGATGCCAATATAATATTTGGTGTAGTCCCCGACAAAAAAGCAGACAAAGACATAAAATTAACGCTTATAGCTACAGGTTACGAGTCAAACACCCCGAGTGAAGAAACTGTGGTAGACGAAATTCTACAACAGGCACTAGGAGATGGTGACTTCGATTTACCACCTTTCTTAAGAAGGAAAGGAAGGATGGTTCGATAATAAGCAAATAAACATCCTCCCATTTTATCCCTACCCCCCCCATGTAGGCGTAGGCTCAGTTCCCATCATCCAATCTGAGCCTACGCTTATTTATTAAATACCGAAACTAGCAAAATAGTTGCCTGAATCACTACATATTTTTTTTGATTTCTACAATCTCAGGCGGTAAGGAAAATTCGATGTCCTCTTCGACGGCTTTTAGGCTCCTAAATTTAGGACCGTAGTTTTCTTCGAAAAATAATACTACCTCATCAACGAGCTTCTCAGGGGTAGATGCTCCCGATGTTATACCTATTCTCGTAATATCATCTAGCCATTCAACCTTCAACTCAGAAATATTGGTTATCAGGTAGGATGGAGTACCTACTATACTTGCGACTTCTCTTAACCTTTGTGAATTTGAGCTGTTTTCCGCCCCTAAAACGAGTATTAAATCAACTTCTTTAGCAAGCAATTTCACCGCGTCTTGTCTATTTTGTGTCGCAAAACATATATCCGATGTGGCAGGTGTGATCATGCTAGGAAACCTACCTTTCAATACCTCAAGTATGCCTTTAGTATCGTCTACACTTAAAGTCGTTTGGCTGATCACAGCAACTTTATTAGGATCAGTTATATGTATATTTTGAGCTTCCTCTACGGTGCCGACTAAAACCATGTTCTCCGGAGCCTCACCCATCGTACCAATAACCTCATCGTGCCCTTCATGCCCTATCAGAATTATTGTGTTCCCTCTAGATGCATACTTAACCGCTTCAATATGTACTTTAGTCACTAATGGGCAAGTAGCGTCAATAAAATCTAAAGAACGTTGAGTTGCCATAGCTTTAACAGTTGGGGCAATTCCATGCGCACTAAAAATAACGCGGGCTCCTTCCGGAACCTCCGTCACCTCTTCTACAAAAACCGCCCCTTTTTGTTCTAGTTCCTTAACAACAAAAGGGTTATGAACGATCTGTTTTCTGACATAAATCGGAGCACCATAGATTCTCAGTGCTTCCTCAACAGCTTCAATTGCTCTTATAACTCCAGCGCAAAACCCTCGTGGTTCAGCTAAGATAATTTCCTTGATCATGGTCGGTCAAATCCTATCATCAAATCATTTAAAGTTAGTAAACTAGCTGCAACCTTTTTGGATTACATGTACACTAACACGTGATGGGATAAATATAACCTTTAAGGACGTTTCTGTGAATCACATTCGTACAATTGGGAAATTACCCGAGAACGTTGATACACTTATCGCCGCTTTTTCAGGATGGTCTGATGCGGGCGATGCAGCAACGGGTGCGGTTAGATATCTGATTCGTGATCGGAAAGCGAAACTAATTGCAGAATACGAACCAGAAGATTTCTTTGATTTTACCCAAAATCGCCCGATTGTAAAAGTTGGCGATAAAGGAATAAGAAGCCTTTCATGGCCCAAAAACGAATTCTATTTTTCAGAAGGTTCTGACGGAAACGTACCGCTTTTATTATTTGCTGGGACAGAACCAAATTTAAAATGGGGGACTTTTTCTAACTCATTTTTAGATGTGGCAGAGCTCTGTGGCGTTAAACAAATCATTACTTTTGGTGCTCTACTTAATGCAGTACCACATACGAGAAAAGCGCAAGTTAATGGTTCATCAACTTCAAAATCCACTCTGGAGATAATGGAAAAAATTGGAATCCTTAGTGGTGGGACTTACGAGGGGCCAACTGGAATAGCTTCAGCAATTATCCAAATCGCAAAAGAGCGAGGCATGGATCATACCGGTTTTTGGGGACATGTTCCTCATTATATCCAAACAAACCCTAACCCTGTCGTTATCGAATCGATGCTTGATAGATTGAGATCTGTTCTTGGTATATCTGTGGACCTAAATGAACTTGCGGGTGAATCCGCTGCTTTTATCGAACGCTGTGAAGAAGCTATAAAAGATGATCCCTCTATCCAAGAATATGTAGAAAGACTAGAAAAATATTTTGATGACATCGTTCGCGAAGAAGATCTAGAAATATTCTCTCAACAAGAACTTAGTACGCAGCAAAACGCGTATAGTTCAAGTGATTTCCCTAATACAGAGGATCTGGTCGAAGACCTGGAAGATTTCTTAAGAAAAAGACGTAATTCTGACTAATATGAAATAAACATGAATATCTATAAATATCTTTATATTATTCGTTGATTTGACTGGACCAATAACACGTAATTTGGATAGTATATTGTCGTGTCTGCTATTTTTATCGGGGTGTAGCGCAGTGGGAGCGCGCCTGTTTTGGGAACAGGAGGTCGCGAGTTCGACCCTCGCCACCCCGACCACCATTTATTACGTTTGAGCTAACACAGGATGATTGGGTAATATATGTGAAACCATCGAAGTGATTTGTTATCATCAGTGTATTGAAAATAATACGGGGGAGAACTTTAATGATCGATCTTTTGTCCATCGCAAAAACAGAAAGCCAAGACGGCGATCTACTTAGTACATTGTCAAATTTATTTGAAACTGCTGATGTTAAACCCGATGGCTATCCAGACGCTGTAGTTTGGAAAGGCGGAAATCACGACGGCAATATAAACCCTGTTGCCCACTCTTTAACCGATGCGTACGCTTTGTTAGGAACGTTAGCGGCAATCGATATACTAGGACTACCTTTTTACGCAGTTCCAATGTGGGCGCAGTACAGGCATGATACAAATTTGGCTCCTCTCAGTTGGTTCGGTAATATGCCGGTCACATCAATAAAATGGTCTACAGCAGGAGACGCTTACGTAAACGATGGCAGCGGAAATAAGGTTGTAGTTTCAGGAAAATCTGGCAACGCTCCTTTAAGAACACAAGCTGGAGTCTATTGCAATGTCAGACCCTATGGACCAATAACCGTAGTCCGGTCTATGCCTTGCTTACCTTATTCGCAGGACAAGCCAAAATTTGATGTTGATGAACTGGGAATCATACACTCTGAGATGAACACCCCAGGGATTCAAATGGCTTACGCAAACCGATTGTTTCTCAAAATGGTTCATGAAACTGGCAATCTGGGCAGAGTAGCGATGAAACCTACTCAAGCGATGGAAGATGGAATCAATGCTGGTCTCCATTCTTGGCTAATAAAAGGAACTAAATTTGAAGTTGGACGCCAGTATGCAGTCGACCCATATGAAGAGCACAAAGATCGGATAGACAAAATAATTTCCCTGCTCCCTGCGGATTTTAAAGATGGAATGGAGAATTGGGGAGGTAGAATAGAGCAGCATATCTCAGACACTAACTACGGTCTCTTAATATGGGACCTAATAGAGCAAAGAGACACCATCGTATTGGCAACCGATTTAGATGGTGACCGTCTAACCGATCTACTAGCGGACATCTCTGATCCACTACGAGCATTTTCTGGAATAATTGCGAAACAAATGGGTAACGAAATTGACACTCAGAAATTGTGGGCCGAAATGGGTTATGTCACCGGTAACGGCCGAGATATGACATCTGTCATGCACAGAATCGATGGCCCTCCGATACACGAACAAACGCTGGGTTCAGCAGATGCCATGCTCCTCCGCCTTCTTAACGGAGATGAGTGGGTTGGTGGAACAAAGCAGCCATATGACCCGCGTATCCATTTTGTGTTAATAAGGGACGCTTACTTGGACGCTAATCCAGGTAATTCCGCACTGAAAGACTGGTTAGATCATGCGCTAGAGATTTTTGACGGAATTTATAGTGGTGATCGCCCAGGTTTTCTAGATGGTTATAAATTACTCAAAGAAGCTATCACTCCTTGGAGTTAAGGTTTCTCCTAAATGCGCTGAGAAAACTTGGAGTAGATACAATCAAAACAACAAAAGCTGAAATTATAAAAGGTATGCCGGAGTTGTCTCCATATATATCAGTCAAAATTCCGCTCATTAGGGAACCAATCACAACGCCGGCGGAATATACACCATAGAATATCCCAAAGCCCAAACCTCTATTTTCAACCAATGTAGAATCAACGACTAAAGCGGTGGCGGCTGGAAAAAGAATACCAAAGCCCAAACCATAGATTGCCATACCCAAAAAAGCTCCAACAATACCAGGATAAAAACCTAACATCCCTATCCCGAGCCCCATAGTAACTAAACCTAAATTAAGGAAAAGAATCCTATTATATTTGTCGCTCAAAGTTCTAATAGGTGTAACCATCATTAGCATGGCGGTAAGTGCATAAACCGTGAAAACAGAACTAGCTACAGAGGAAGAAAGTTCTAATGACTCCAGGGCCAGGGGTAACTGAGTAACCAAATTACCTAATCCTATTGTGAAAGCTAAAACAGCTATACATGCAAGCGCTAGACCTCTATTAAATATGTTTGAAAGATTTAATTCACTAAAAAATCTCTTGAAACGTTGTGTCCCATCTCTAGTATCGGAATAGACAGTTTCCGTTGATAGAATCCAAAAAATAAGACCAGAAAACGCCATCAACATTGATGCAACTATAAAAACAAACTCTGTGCCAAAATAATCCTTACCAATACCAGCAAAAGGAGGACCTATAATGGCAGCAACAGCAACAAATGCCCCGCTAAGACCCATTACGCTTGCCCTCCGGTTAGAAGGGCTAATATCGCCCAACATAGCGAATGATCCGGGGGTTAAACTAGATGAAGCAAATCCATGCACCACCCTAGATAATAACAATATAAGTGGGCTAGTCGCAGCCGCATACCCTAATAGAGCGACAGAACTAACAACGGCTCCTAAAATAATTGGGGTTTTGCGCCCCAAAAAATCAATTAGCCTACCAGTAATTATGTTTCCAAAAAGGTTAGTAGCTGAATAAGCTGCCATAATTACACCGACGTAAGATGCTGAAGCCCCAAGTTCCCTGGCGTAAGGGGCAACTATAGGAAATTGGATAAATAGATCAAAGAAGACAATAAAAATAACCATTCTTGACGAGATTGCATTCCTAAGCTGTGGCTTACTTATCTCGCTATCAATTGAAACCATTTATGTGCGCACCTCTAATTTTTTATTTAATTGTTCGAATCAAAATAATAATAAATATATTTAAAACTATATTAAAGACTTAGATTGGCCACCGTCTATATTAATACAAGCACCGGTTAAAATACCAAGATTATCTGAAGATAAAAATGTGATTAAATCGCCAACGGGCTCTGGCCAACCAAATTTTCCCATTGGTAAATTTTGACTTACGAATGCTTCGACTACGTCTTTAGGCTGGTTCTGTTGAAATCTATCCCAACTACCCCCTGCGAATTCTATAGATCCCGGGGCCACGCAATTAACTAATATGCCATGTTTTGCGTAATCTAGAGCTGTATTTTTTGTTAGGGCAATAAGCGCAGCTTTGGTTGTCATATATGCCGCACCTCCACCATATTCCCTGCCCCAAATTGAAGCTACATTTATTATTCGCCCCCACTCTTTTTCTTTCATTTCTGGTATTACTAGTCGAGACATCTCTATAGCAGAAATTAGGTTCAAATCCAATAGATCTTTCCATTGTTGATCGGTAGTTGAAACAATATCTCCACGCACGCTACCTCCGGCGTTATTAACTAATATATCGATGTTCCCATTTTGTTCAATCACACTTTCGTATAATTTTTGGCGTTCATCTGTTTGGGATATGTCTGCGACGAAGCCAGAAATATGACCTCCCATTTTTCTTATATGATCAACGGTTTCATACAATGTACTTTCGGTACGTGCACATATAACTACATGCACACCTTCTTTCGCCAAACTCATTGCAGCCTGTTTCCCTAAACCTCGACTACCGCCAGTTACAAGAGCAACTTTACCCTCTATTCCTAAATCCATTCATCACCTCTTATCCGCACTAAATCTATGAGTATTATTTACAAATATGCCCTGTTTATATCAAGTATTCCAACAAATTCTTTAATCTTCCAGCATATCTTTAATCGTTGATACCACCCTGGCAGGGTTTGGAACATATAGATCTTCTAACGAAGCGCTATAGGGAACTGGAGTATGAGGAGCAGTAACCATTTTGGGTGATTGCTTTAACAACGAAAAACCCTTTTCGACTACTGATGATATTATATCGGATGCCATTCCACACCGCGGGTTATCCTCATCCACCACTACTAATCTCCCAGTTTTGGAAACCGATTTTAATATGGAATCGGTATCTATAGGAGAAAGGCTCAGTAAGTCGATAACTTCTACATCAATTCCAAAAGTCTCCAAAATTTCAGCGGCCTCCAGGCAAATATTCGTCATATGAGAAATTCCAACCAAAGTTAAATCTGAACCTAGTCGCGAAACCCGGGCTTTTCCTATCGGTAACTCATAGTCTGCCTCGGGTACAAAAGATTCTAGGTCTAGAAGTTTTTTGTGGTCACAAATGACAACAGGATCATTATCCATTATCGCAGAGCCTAGAAGGCCTTTAGCGGTATAGGCATCACTAGGTGCAACTACCTTTATCCCCGGTATATGTACCAAAAGAGAGTAAATTGATTCAGAATGTTGGGCTCCCCACCCTACACCTGCACCGATTCGAGTTATTAAAGTAAGGGGTACTCCAAGTTGGCCACCTAACATATATCTAGTTTTAGCAGCGTTATTCAAAATTTGATCCATACAAACACCAACAAAATCTATAAACATCAACTCCACTACGGGTCTCATCCCAACAGAAGCGGCTCCTATGGCAGCTCCCACAAATGCAGATTCAGAAATCGGAGTATCCAAAACTCTCTCACGCCCAAAGAGATCGTATAATCCCTGCGTCCATCTCGCTGAGTTTCCCCAAGCATCTGAAAATCCTTG
>DKAM01000012.1 GCA_002450835.1 Dehalococcoidia bacterium UBA6926 | reverse complement strand
GTTAATTGGTGTGAAAAAGATCAAACTACTCTTGCTCGAGAACAGGTTGACGCAGATGGGAACTGTGATCGCTGTGGTACCCCGGTATACCAAAAAGACTTAGAACAGTGGTTTTTCAAAATTACAGACTATGCTGAAGAATTACTAGACCACACCTCCACAGACTGGCCAGCAAAAATCAATACTATGCAAGATAACTGGATCGGACGGTCAGAGGGAACAGAAATCGAATTCGAGCTAGAAAAATCTCTCCCTGATGCTACATCCATAAGAGTTTTTACGACAAGACCTGACACTACCTATGGGGTAACTTTCATGGTATTGGCGCCGGAACATCCTCTGGTTCTTGAACTTACCACTCCAGAAAACCGAACGATCGTAGAAAACTACATCGCCGAAGCAAAGACGCAAACCGAAATCGAAAGACTTTCAACTGAAAATACTAAATCAGGGGTGCCTCTAGGTTCCTACTGTATAAATCCTTTGACCGGAGAAAAGGTTTCCTTGTTCATAGCCGATTATGTTTTGGGTTCCTATGGAACTGGCGCTGTAATGGGAGTTCCAGCTCATGATCAGCGTGATTACGACTTTGCAGTCACACAAGATTTACCAATTACGGTAGTGGTCGCCCCGGAAAAGTGGGATGGAGCACCACTCGAAGAAGCATGGATAAAACCGGGGAAACTTGTCAATTCTGGCAATTTTGATGGATTAGATAACGAATCAGCAAAACCTAAAATAACTGAATATCTGGAGTCACTTAACAAAGGAAAGAGCACGGTGACATTTAGAATTCGAGATTGGCTTATTTCAAGACAAAGATATTGGGGAACACCTATACCTATTGTTTATTGCGATCAATGCGGGACTGTCCCTGTTCCCGAAAAAGATCTGCCCGTTTTATTGCCCGAACATGCAGATTTCAAACCAACAGGGGAATCTCCCCTTAAAGATAACGCTGAATTCCTAAATACTGATTGCCCTGAGTGCGGTAACCCCGCCAAAAGGGAAACAGACACAATGGATACATTCGTGGATTCTTCATGGTACCAATTTCGCTATACAAGCCCGAACAGTAAAAGCGAACAACCTTTCACAGAGAAAAATGTGCATACTTGGGCTCCGGTGGACCTATATACCGGAGGGGCCGAGCATGCAGTCCTGCATCTTTTATACGCACGGTTTTTTACAAAGGCTCTTAGAGATATAGGTTTGGTGAAATTTGATGAACCTTTTAAGAAATTATTCAACCAAGGAATCATCCTGGGAGAAGACCACGAGAAAATGAGCAAAAGTCGAGGCAATGTTGTTAACCCAGATGAACAAATTTCCAGATTAGGTGCAGATACGGTTAGAACTTACTTAATGTTTGTTGGCCCTTGGGACCAAGGTGGAATTTGGGACACACAGGGTATTCGAGGCATCTCAAGATGGTTCAACAGATTATGGGATCTTTCTGAAATAAGAACGAAACCCATCCCACAAATTGGATCAACAATCGACGAAACTAATTTAACCAGAGAATTACATAAAACTATTAAAAAAGTCCACGAGGACATAGAATCATTCCAATTTAATAC
Source organism: Dehalococcoidia bacterium UBA6926 (assembly GCA_002450835.1). Classification (GTDB taxonomy): domain Bacteria; phylum Chloroflexota; class Dehalococcoidia; order UBA6926; family UBA6926; genus UBA6926. Next base: position 13,264 of record DKAM01000012.1, on the reverse strand, counting down.
CGCTATTGCAGCAATGATGACTCTAACTAATTTATTACAATCCCTGTATACCAGCACTGAAAAACCAAAGACTTGGGACTTGGCTTACGATACATTGCTAACTCTTCTATCCCCCATTGCTCCTCACCTTTCAGAAGAAATTTGGGAATTGATAGGCAACGAATATAGCGTGCACCAACAATCTTGGCCAGTATGGGAAGAAAAGTTATTAGAAGAAGAGACGTTTACTTTAATCGTTCAAATCAATGGCAAAGTTCGTGACCGTATTGAACTTTCAGCTGATGCGAATGAAGAAGACGCAATAGAAGCTGCTTTGGGGAGTAAGAAGATTCAACTTTCTTTGAACAACCAAACTCCTAAAAATTCAATCTACGTACCTAAAAGGCTTATTAACTTCGTCACTGGATGAAATATATACTAGTTTTATTTTGATTATTTGGAGGTTTTGATGGCTAACCGAGAATACGTTAGTTTAGGAAAATCAGTCGCAAGAGCAGACGGACCCGAAAAAGTCACTGGACAAGCGGAATATACCTTGGATAAACAATTAAAGGATGTGTTATGGGGGAAAATATTAAGAAGTCCCTACCCTCACGCAGAGATACTATCAATAGATACTCATAAGGCAAAAGCTCTACCCGGAGTCTACTCTGTTTTGACAGGAACTGATGTGAGAAATATAAGGATTGGAAGAAGATTATTCGATGTACCAATTTTAGCGAACAACAAAGTTAGGTTTATTGGGGATAAAGTCGCTGCAGTCGCCGCAGAAACCAAAGAAATCGCTGAGGAAGCATTATCGTTGATTGAAGTCCAGTATAAGGAATTAGAAGCGGTTACCGATATCCACGCAGCTTCCTCGCAAGACGCGCCCATATTGCATCCAGATTTGAATGAATACATTGGACTACCCAAAAAAGTGACCGATCGGCATCTGAATATATACTCTCACGATAATTGGACCAAAGGTGACATCAACTCTGGTTTTGAACAGTCCGACATAGTCGTTGAGAAGACCTACTCAACTCCGAAAGGCCACCAAGGGTATCTCGAACCTCACACCTGTATGGTTTGGGTTGATGCCGAAGACCAAATACAAATTTGGGCTAGCAATAAAGCACCATTCATGATGAGGAGCCAATTATCAACTGCCTTCAATATCGATCCTGAAAAATTTACCGTTAATCCAACGTATATTGGCGGTGACTTTGGGGGAAAAGGGAGCTCCATGGATATACCTTTATGTTACGCGCTGGCGAAAGATTCCAAAAAACCCGTACGAATGAGCATGGATTATAGCGAAGAACTTATTGCGGGCAATCCTCGGCATGGAGGGGAAATGAAAATTCGTGCGGGGATAACGACCGAGGGAACATTAGTTGCTTGGGATGCGCAGGCAACTTGGGACAGTGGAGCATATGGCGGCTACAAGCCTGTTCCATCTGCTAATTTAGTAGGGGCAGCACATTTAGCAGGAAGCCCTTACAGAATTCCAAACGTTAATATTGATTCCTACCAAGTTTATACAAACACGGTCCCTAGCGGACATTACCGTGCACCAGGAGCCCCCCAAGCGATATTTGCAGCAGAATCCCATATCGATGCCCTGGCAAGGCAGATTGATATGGACCCTTACGAGTTCAGAATGAAAAACATTATCGGGAACGGAGAGCCTACATCAACGGGCCACTATTTCGAGAATATTAATGCGGGAGAAACACTGGAATTAGCCGCAAAAAGTGCAAATTATTTTTCGACTAAAGCACCCAACACAGGCCGAGGAATCGCCATGGGAGATCACGGAGCACCAGGAGGTGAAACCAGCGTCTCTTTAATAATTGAGCTAGATGGAACTATAACGGCCTCGACCCCACTTTTCGAACAAGGGGCGGGACAGTACACGGTTATACAGCAAGTAATTAGCGAAGAACTTTCGTTACCAACAGAACTTATAACTGTGAAACCGCAAGACACAACATTCACAAAGTTCGATTCGGGAATAGGAGGAAGTCATACAACCAGAATCGCTGTAGAAGCAGCACATATTGCAGGAAAATCTGCTAAGGACGAACTTTTTAAAAGAGCAGCTGAGTTGATGGGATGGTCAGAAGAAAATCTATCAATACAAGATCAGGATATTGTAGCTGCTAATGGCCAGCGAATTAGTATTGAGGATTTACTTGAAAAAACGGGGGTTCCTGTAAGTACTATCGGCCACGTAAATGAAACAAAAGGGTCAAAAACAACCTCCTACGGAGCACAAATAGCAGAAGTAGAAGTGGATCCAGAAACGGGACAAATATATCTAAGGAATTTCACAACTTCCCATGATGTTGGAACGATCATCAACCCAACAACACACCAAGGGCAAATCGAAGGCGGGGTAATACAAGCAATGGGTTTTGCCCTTATGGAAGAGCTAATAATTGATGAAAGTGGCAGGGTGAGTAATCCATCACTTGCTGATTTCAAAATCCCTACAGGAAAAGATCTTCCCGAGATGAAAACGTCCCTTCTGCAAAACGACATCGGATCTGGATCTTATAACGTTAAATCAGCTGGGGAAAGTTCCAACACTCCTACGGCAGCGGCGATAGCCAACGCAATCGAAGATGCCATAGGGATAAGGGTACAGGATTTACCCATAACATCTGAAAAAATCTATAATTTGCTGCATCGCAAATAGATATATCAGCTAAACTAAGATATTATCGTTCACCAATTGCTCGATTTCAGAACTCGAGTAACCTAATAGTTCTTTTAATACGTGGTGATTATCTTGACCTAATCCTGGTGCTCCTTTTCTAATAGAGCCAGGAGTATCAGAAAGTTGTGCAGAGAATTTTGCATGAGCAACTGTACCCCATTGTGGTTCAGGATGCTCTATATCGACGATAAAACCTCTAGCATTTAGATGTGGATCGTAGAACACATCTTCGGTAGTCTGAACAATACTCGAAGCAACTCCATGGCGCTGCAAGGTACTCATAACTTGCCTCGGACTTAAGGTTTTAGTCCATTCTGTTATATTTTGATCTAGGCTTTCCTTGTTGTTAATCCTGCCTTCAAAAGTCGCAAAGATTGAATTAGAAGTCCATTCTGGAGGTTCTCCATTGATGGGGGTCATCGCCTTAATCAATAATTCCCATTCTTCTTGGTCATCACAAGAGATAGCAGCCCAAGAGTCGACACCAACGCATTCATACACACCATGAGGCGCAGCATGATCACGCGAATTCCCAGTAGGCTGTTGATCGAAATCATTCAGAAAATAATCTAGCATAGGGACTCCTAGAGCGTTTGCTTGAGCCTCAACTTGTGAAACCTCTATACGCTGACCGATACCAGTCTTCTGTTTATGATATAAAGCCGTCTCCAGCATGAAGGCTGATTGAGCTCCAACAAAAAAATCAGCATAATATGCGCCACAACGCAAAGAAGGTGGGGAGTCAGGATGACCCCATAAATGCGTTACGCCAGATGCAGTCTGTGCTTGCAATCCAAATAAAACATGCTTGTTAAATGGTCCTGTCGAACCCCAGCCGGGCATACTTAAATATACTAGACCAGGATTAATTTTTCGCATACTTTCATAATCAAGATCCCACCTAGATAACGCGCCAGCAGCATAATTTTCTGTAAGCGCATCACTTTTAGCCGCAAGATTGCGTACTATGTCCTGGCCTTCTTTATGATGAAGATCAACAGTTATACTCATCTTGTTTCTGTTAAGTTCGGGATGCATAGGAGAGAGACCTGTCATACGAGAAGAAGCGTCAAAAAGAGACGACTCAATCTTAATTACTTGAGCCCCAAAATCAGCCAATTGTCTCGTACCGTAAGGGCCAACCCATATCCTCGTCAAATCGGTTATCCTGACACCTTCTAATGGCAATGTTAGATCACTAGTTCCGACGTTAGGAAAAATTTCTCTATCAGAAGTCTCTGTCGCCAATTCTTCAAGTATTTCATCAGAATGTTCACCCAATAACGGTGCGGGACGCCGTATAGTTGCAGGTGTTTCCGTAAATAAAGCGGGGTTTCCCGGCAAAGTATACTCTCCTATCGTAGGATGAGTTACTTTCTGAAAATATCCTCTGTCATTTAAGTGAGGATTATGTGCCAATCCTGCTGGAGTACTAACTGCAGCGGCCGGTATGCGAAGAGCTTGTGCTTTCTCAACAAACTCTTCTACTGGAAATTTTTTGACAAATTCTCCCACCAATACATTAATAAAATCCGCGTTTTCAGCTCTCACTCTAAGATCCAAAAACATTTCATCCTGCAATGCGGGCTCGTCCATCCATTCCACTAACCTTGACCATTGAGTATCAACTATAGGGGATAATCCTACAAATCCATCCGAACATTCGAACATCCCGCTGCCTCCGCCAGCTCCAGAGCCAGGCCGATCCGCTATCGTCGAGTTATATCCATACTGGGAAACAATAAAGAGAATATGAGCTACAGATTCCTGCATTGAAATATCAACGTGTTGACCCATACCTGTCTTCTTCCTAGCGAATATTGCCTGCATGACCCCCGTTGCCGCGTGAATTCCAGCCAAAGAGTAACCTAACCACGCCGGAGACATACTGGGAGCTTTATCAGGGTCACCTTGGAGTTTCATAAGGCCACCCATAGCTTCACTGTGAAGGTCCCCACCTTTGAACGATGAAAAAGGACCGGTTTGCCCGTATGGGGTTATGGAAGCCAAAACCAAGCTAGGGTTAATTTCTTTAAGAGATGTGTAGTCCAATCCGATAGAGTTTAAATATCCCGGATCATACCCTTCAAACACAATATCAATATTCTTAACAATAGATTTTAATTTAGCACGATCATTTTCATCTCGGATATCCAGTACTAAACTCCTCTTATTAGATTGGAATGCGAGAAAAGTTAGGCTATTATCTGGTTCGGGGTGTTTGTTCGAGTAAGGCGGAACATGCCTAGTACGATCACCTGAAGGAGGTTCCACGAGTATCACTTCGGCTCCAAAGTCTGCCATCAAGCGAGATGCATAAGCAGTCGTTAACCCTCCAAGGTCGAGAATTCTGAGGTCCCCTAAAGCGGTAGTAGTGTTATCAGTCGACATGATGCAGCCAGTCCTCCCATAAACTCGAGCCCCATTAAAAGACTAATTTACCATCAACTATGTTAGCGCGCCAGAGGAGCGCAGTAGTTCGATATCTTTTTGATTCAGTCCCAATATTTCTTCCAAAACATATTGATTATGCTGACCTAGACCAGGAGAAGGGGTCCACGAACCTCCTGGAGTCTCACTTAATCCAACGGTTACTCCTGGCTGCTCCAATACGCCCCAATCTACATGGTCAAGAGAAACAATATAGTTTCTTCCACGAAGTTGAGGATCCCAGTATAATCCTTCACTATTTAGAACTGGGGTTGCTGCGAGCCCAACTTTCTGTAACATATGGGTCAATTGTAAATTGGTATATTGTGCAGTCCACTCGGAAAGTTTTTGGTTAATTGATTCTTCTTCATTTTTTCGGGTTCTAGAACTCTTGTAAACTTCACTAGTCGCCCAGTCAGGACTTCCCATGACCTCAACCAGTTTCTCCCACTCAATATCATCGGAGATGGCTATAGCACACCAACTATCGTCCCCTTTGCAAGGAAAAACACCATGAGGAGAATATTCGCTATGGTAGTTTCCTAAAGGTTCCCCTTCTTCTCCATTAATAAAATAATTCAAAAAATATTCGCTCAAAGTATTCCCTATTGCCTCTACTTGAGCTACTTCGACTTTCTGACCTATTCCCGTTCTTTTCTTAAAATATAAAGCAGCCAAACTGGCCAAAGTAGTTAGGCTTGCAACGAGAAAATCTGGATAATCGAACTTACATCTTGCATTAGGAGCAGAATCTGGATGTCCCCAAATATAGGAAAGCCCTGATACTGAGACTAGGTTAAACCCAAACGCAACATCATCTTTCCTTGGGCCACTAGATCCCCAGCCGGGCATACTTATTTGAATTATTTCAGGGTTAATTTTTTTAAGCTCATCGTAACCCAATCCAAAGCGTTCAATCACACCTAAAGCAAAATTATCGATAACAAGATCGCACTTCTTAACCAACTCTTTTGCTATAGCAATTGCCTCATCTTTATGGAGATCAAGAGTGATCCCTGTTTTATTTCTATTCAAATCAGCAACATAAGGGGTAGCGCCAATCCTATTATCAGTATCGAACAAAGATGATTCTACTTTTATGACTTCTGCCCCATAATCCGCAAGCAACCGAGTGCTGTAGGGGCCAGCCCAAATACGAGTAAAATCTAATATCCTGATGCCTTCTAACGGCCCATTAGCCCCATCGGGTTCTAGGGGAACATCTCTGTCAACTTGCTCATCACTGCCATTTTGGTTCAACAAGTCAGCATCTTGTCCTCGAACCGGAGCAGCGGCTGAAATACGTAGTGGTGATTTTGACATCCGGAAGGGAGCACCTGGAAGTCTGTAATTCGTGCCATCTTCGAATTGAACATTCTCAAAATAATCACGGAATTGAAATTGGTCATTGTCCGCAAACTGGCCTGGAGTATTGAGAGGGGCCGCGGGTAACCTTAAAGCCTGCGCTTTAGTGACAAAATCTGCCACAGTAAACTCTTTTATGAAAGGGCGAACTATAGATTCTATAAATTCCATATTTTCACCCATTCTGCTTTCCAAAGAATACCAGTAATCAGTTTGTAGGGCAGGATCTCCTACCCAATCAAAGAAAACTTTTGCTTGAGGGGCTAACAGCACTGCAAGACTCACCCATCCGTCCTGGCATTCATATAAATTATACGGAGCTAAATTACCTTGCCCGCCCAACCTCTCACTAATTTCTCCAGTTGCAGAGTACCTGATTATTTGAAAGAAGATATTAGCCAAAACCTCTTGCTGAGAAATTTCTACATGCTGACCACGACCAGTAGTTTCCCTTGATATAAGAGCATAGAATATGCCATTTGCAGCATGTATATCTGGCAATAGATACGATTGATTACCCGGAGCGTTTACAGGTTCTTTTTTATCATCACCTTGGATCATCATCAAACCACTAAGCGCCATGGCATTCAATCCATAACCTCTATAATTTTTATAGGGTCCAGTTTCACCAAATGGCGTTATCGAGGTAGTTATAAGTCGCGAATTTAACTGTCTCAAATCGCTAAAATGTAACCCGGCATCAGACAACTGCTCTATATCTTCATACGTACCGGTAAAAATAAACACGTCAATAGTTTTGATCAAAGATCTTAGATGCTCTTTCCCAGCATCTGTTTCAAAATTTAGTATTATGCTCTTCTTGTTAGTATCATATGCCAAACTTTCAATCGAGCGGTAATCTCTAATGCTATCTTCTGCCTCAACCTTTATTACATTAGCTCCCATATCTGACAGTAGCCGACCAGTGTACCTCCCTGATATGTCATTAGTCATTTCGAGAACATTTATACCGTGCAAAACTTGTCGTTGATCTTTTCTATTTGTAGTTGTCAAAATACAAACCCTCTATTTCTAAATTCGTTTTCCCACAATTTATTTACTGAGGATGAATTTGTATCATTTTAACTTATTATTAACAAGGTTCTTATCATTCACTACTTATGAAATTTCAACGATAGGCTGTGCCAAAATCCAAAGCCCAACGATTGTGTACATTACCATCACAACTAGCATTACGCGTTGGGAGCGTATCACGTCAGTATATTGAGAGAACTTTAACAAAGCAGAGTAATGGGAGGCATATACTGCGGTAACGTGCCCAACGACGATTGCGAATATACCTACAATCCAAGCTATTTTAGCGTTAACAATTCCCAGATAAAGCTGGTAGCCTGACGTTTGAAATAGATTCCACCCCAACCCCATGGGATCTGATACAAGATAAATAATCGCTTGACCTTGAATCAGCAAGAAAGAGAAATAATGAGCAATATGGTAACCGACGGCAATCGGTATAAGTGAATATACTAAAATCCGGGATATTTCTGACGTCGTGTATCTTTTAATAATCGCCCGCGACATAACCCAACACGATAAAAAATAGACCGTAATAAACATTAGAAAGCTACCAAACAGACCAAATGTAAAAATTAATTGAACTGGATCATCTAATACACCACCCAAAAGTGAAATTGCAATCGAAACGACATTGGCCCAAAAGGGTGTTTCTGAAACTCCATCAAAGGTAACTAGAGATAGAAGTATTAGCACAAAATATATCTCTGAATTTGAAATAAATTTCGCAGTATACAATCCCGAAGCAAACCTCCTGAGCTTAAATCGTTTTTCAGATATCGGCGCTCGATCAAAGCAATACTCGCAGCCATAGCAGCTTTCTTTTTCATCGCTACACTCAATGCAATTCCTACAAAATTTTCGGGATGAAAGCGAAAAAACAACGGGAGAGCATTTTGAAACCAGTTGAAATGTAACCGAAAACAATTCTCCATTTGCCAGCCAGGTAAACGGTCCAAATAAGTACATGCCAAAAAATGTGATTACCGAATACATAATTGTCACCAGACTAATGTAAAAAGGTGAACCAGAGTTTGGAGACACGATTTCGAACCAAGAAAAAATCACTAGAAATATTAGTGCTGGCCATTTGCCAAGCCTGTCAGGATAATTAATTTTTCCAGCATAGACCGCCTCAGGTTTTGATCTGCTAAATAGATTTAAAAACAATATGTAGATATTTTTCCAAGGATTCAAAAAGGCCCAAACGTTGAACAACAAAGCGTTGAAGTAAATTAATCCCACCCAGACAATAATCCAAACCAAGGTTGGGCCTATGTTTTGGTTAGGCTCGACGGATCCTACAAATCCACCAAACAACATAAAGAGTAGTAGGGCCGAGGAAACAAATTTTACTAATGGAACAAATAATCTGAACACCAAGACCTGGAATTGAAAGGAGTTACCTATTGATAAATTATATACTCTATCGGGGTTTCCAACTATTCGAAAAAATACTGATACTAATAAAAAAGATAGCGCTACTACGCTACCAGCTCCAAATAGATACCAGTTTAGAGGAACAGGCAAATCGTACCTTTCACCAAAACCGTGAGCACCAAGCACCTGTAAGTCCAAAAACAACAATCCTATAACCAGAGTAGATAAAAGACTTATGCGGTGAAACAAAAACACTAACGACACATCCGTGATTAATTAGGATTAACAATCAAATTTGATATTAAGACATGCTTACTATTAGTTGATGAATGGTCATGGCTTTCATGGTTATGATCCCCTTTTCGGTGGGTTTTCTGCTCAATTTCATGCATATGAATAGGAAAATTTCCAGTAAATTCGCCTACAATCTTAAACTCTAAAGAAGCACTATCTGAAGGGTCCACAATATGTTCTATATCATAGCCATGCACAAATACCGTAAACGGCTCATCTGCAGAAAATTTTATGAAGGCAGTATCTCCCTGTGATATCTCAAATTTGTTATCAACAGACTCAACTTTGCCATTTTTAATTTCTACTTCAAAAACTGAAACTCCGGTTTCAGTCGTTTCACAACCAATAGAAATGATCGATAAACAAATTATAAAAGCAACATTCAAAACTAGCATAAATCGCCTTTTCAATGGTCCCTCCATCAATTTTTCTTCTAGTCCCGTATTATAATTACCTGGGTAACCCTAAACCTCGTTGAGCAAGTATATTTCTTTGAATTTCTTTTGTTCCATGACCAAAAGTTCTTCCTGTACTCATTAAAGCGTTTACGCCAACATATCCATCCATAGGCGCTTCTGACCATGTTCCAGGTTGGACTAAAGCAGATTCACCGAGTATCTTATTAAATCCTCGCCAAAGTTCCTGAACCAATTCCCCGGATAAAACCCTAGCACTAGCCGAAATTCTACTAATGTCTTTTCCTTCTCTACTTTCCCAAACCCCCTCATAACAGATCATTCTGAATGTCATTATTTTGACTCTTAGGTCAGCAAGCAAATTTCTGGTGACCGGGTCTTCTAATATCGATTCCCCGTTAATCTTGTAAGTTTTAGCAAATGATATAAATCGCTCCCACTCTCGTAACAACGCAGCAGGAGATCCAACTTCCACCCTTTCCGTTGTCAAAGATGCAGCCATTACATACCACCCACGATTTTCCTCACCAAGCATATGCTTGGATGGGACTCTCACGTCTTCAAAAAATTCCTCACTCCATCTTCTTCTACCAGCCATATCGTACAAAGGCCTTATAGTAATACCTTGCGAGTCAAGAGGCACAAAAAATATTGACAAACCTCTATGTTTTGGTGCATCCGTATCAGTTCGAACAAGCATCATGATCCAATTAGACATATGTGCTGTGGAAGTCCACATCTTTTGTCCATTTATGACCCAATCATCCCCGTCTTTTACGGCCCTTGTCTGGACTCCGGCTAAGTCAGAACCATTACCTGGCTCCGAAAGCCCTTGGGCTATACGCATGTCACCATTGCGAATAGAAGGCAACCATTCCGATTTTTGCCAATCCGATCCATTCATGACTATTGAATCGCCTGAGAAAGCACTACTTATTGGTAGACCCTGATAGGCCATCTCTTCTCTGTAGATTAAGTTCTCAGCAAAACTAGAAGAACGCCCACCATGTTCCTCAGGCCAGTGCATGGTAAACCAACCTTTTTTTGCTAATTTGCTTTGAAATTCTCTTATAGCGCTAAGCGCTTCCGGGTTATCCAAATGCCATGATGCGTTCGCAACATCGTTCATATGATATAAATCAGCATCCCATTCTGCTTTTACAAAATCTCGTATCTCTTGCCTAAAAGCTTCCTCTTTTGGTGAGAATCGATAGTCCATTGTTATGCACCTCCAAAATGATCATCCTGCTGGACAAACAATATATCAATCAACACGACTTCGAAAGACTATATTAAATTGTTAGAATAAAAACAACGAGTAACACTCAAAAAAACGTATAAGAAGGTGGAAGATGCACAGATTTTCAGACAAGGTGGTATTTATTTCGGGTGGAGCGAAGGGCCAAGGTGCAGTAGAAGCAAAAATGTTTGGCTCTGAAAATGCTAAAGTGATCATTGGAGATATTCTGGATGATTCAGGTAAAGCATTAGAAAAAGAGCTAAATTCTTTGGGGATAAACTGCACTTATCTCCACTTGGATGTAACCAATGAATCCGAATGGGAAGCTGCATATGCCCAGGCATTATCAAAATATTCTGGGTTAGATATTCTAATCAATAATGCGGGAATTGTTTCGAGAGCTTCTATAACGGAAACATCACTAGATGAGTGGGAAAAAGTGCTCAGCGTAAACGCAACCGGCTCCTTCCTCGGAACAAAATTGGGAGTCCCCATAATGAAAGATCTTGGAGGGGGCTCTATAGTCAATATATCATCGACAGGCGGATTAGTTTCTAGCCCTACTCTGGGGGCGGCGTACGCCTCATCAAAAGCAGCTATGCATTTGTTAACAAAAACTACTGCACTTCAATACGCTAACGATAATATTCGCTGTAACTCAGTGCACCCCGGCCCTATAGACACAGATATGCTCTCTGAAATAACCAACAACTCTGATCTATTAAAAAAATATCAAGAAAAAATACCTCTGGGACGGCTTGGAAGACCAGAAGAGGTCGCACATGCTGTGCTGTTCCTCGCCTCTGATGAAGCTTCATTCATTACAGGTACTGAATTGATAATCGACGGCGGAATGTTAGCACAATAAGGGTAATACCTCGGGGGTTTTATGCCAGTTTGATCGAATACAACCCCCCCCTGAGGGGTTTGCGTTTATGTGGAACTTCCTTATAATAGAGTCCTGTAAATGAAATGAGGACCTCAAATGAACATAGCAAGATTTTTGAATTTGATTCGTAAACCCAAAAATACATTGGATCCAGTATGTAATATGAAGGTACCTATTACGAACCCCAAAGGCGGAGTTTTTATCTACTCGGGAAGTACTTACTATTTTTGTAGTACTAGGTGTAAATCATTATTTGAAAATGATCCGGGATCTTTTCTCTCACAATCCGGTATTGGTGGTAAATCTACGCACCAACACTCAGAGGTTGATGATTCAGAATGGGAATTCATGGTAAATGTAGCAGAAAATGACCCTAATATTATCTACGTAGAATATATGTGCCCGTGCGGATGTGAACCCGGAGCCCGGTATGAATTAGAAAGCGGAACTTCTGGATGGGAACATTGCTGCTGCGGGAGAGTTCATTTTGCTGGGAAAAATGCCAACACAGAGATCGTGGATTACCTAGAGGAAAGAGCAAAGACTAGTATGGATCAAGATGTTGGACCATATACGTTCCAATCAACCGAGGTCATCACTCCAACCGGGCAATTAATTCCTGTATCATACGCACAACCTGCCCAACCAAGAAAATAGATCTTAATATAGTAAGGAAATTAACTATGGAGCCTGATCTGACAAAAAGTACAATGAAAAGACTGAATTACATAGAAGGGCATATTTCTGGGGTAAAAAAGATGGTTGAAAATGATCGGTATTGCGTCGATATATTGCATCAAACTCATGCCATCCGGCGCGCAATTGAAGCCATGGAATCTGAAATCTTGAGAGGACACTTAGAAACACACGTTGTCGATGGTATATCCGATGGAAACTACTCGAATATCATCCAAGAATTGATGGATCTATATAATATGTCGAAGAAGAATAATATTGCGAGCGTAACCATCCCGCCAAATGAGGGTAACCATGGCAACTAATTTGGTTAATTTATCTTTAAGTGTTGAAGGAATGACATGCGCAGCGTGTCTAATTCATGTAGAAAACGCACTACTAGAAGTTCCTGGTATCGACAGAGTAAGCGTCAATCTTGCAACTGAAAAAGCTGTCCTCTCTCTATCAGAGAGAGTTAATACCGAGGTTATGGCTAATGCCCTAAAGGATGCTGGCTATGGAGCAAGAATAGAAACGCAAAAAGTAGTCTTGAGCAGTCATATAGAAAACATCGATTCCGGTAAATTCATCGAGGACTACCTACTGATTGATGGGATAAGATGGGCGTCAATCGATGATAAAATCCTTACTATAGAGAACTATTCAGGAGCTGTACAAAACGAAGATATTAGGAATGTTGCAAATAGGTATGGTCTAGATGTAATCGAATTCGAAAAGGAATTTGACCCTCATGCATTAGCAAAAGAATCTGAGTCAAAAGACCTTAGAAGGAAATCATTTATCGCATTAATAGGGGCAGCTTCAGTTTTTTT
>DKAM01000029.1 GCA_002450835.1 Dehalococcoidia bacterium UBA6926 | reverse complement strand
TATAAATGATGCTTTTTGTAGATCATCTAAGGCCAGGCCGAGATGTTTAGTGCCTTCTAAAAAGTCAGAAGATAAATTGCTCATAATGTTATATTAATCTCTTATTTATTTTGAATAAGTTACTATCTCTGAGATCTAGAAGGCATAGGTCTTTTTCTCACAGTGGTAGTAGGTGTTCCCTTGTAACATCCAATGGTATAAGGATATTCAATTGTCGCATGGTAATGGTAACCGAGTGTTCCATGGTTGTGACCATGACATTCATCTAAATCTTCATTGGACATTTCTTTGCCTTCCACTCCATTATACCCATATATGGGGAACCCATCGTTAATATACCCCACGATGCCTGAATGACCGTTCTCCAAGGTCTCGTTATCCAATCGAAAAGGAATGAAATGGTAATGATAATTATTTTTCGCTGGGTGCCCTCCGAAAATATCGACAATTTCTCTCGCAAGTGCATCTTCTCCTCGCGCGTCGGAAGCGTTATAAAGGACAACCCCATTTTTTGTGACTCCGATAGCACCAAGAGACACACAGTTTGGCGATGATGCTACAGTCGGATTATTAGTATAAGAAAACGATTGATCTATAGCAGCGGGTACGCCTGGGTTTCTATCTATTGCGGTTAATTGCGGGTACTGTGTCATGGGCCAATCACCTATTTTCCCATCGACTGGCAGGTTATTTATCTGAACCTGGCGCTGTCCGCTTAATATACTTTCTAGGTATAATCCTATACCTGGGCTGAAAACTCCCGATGGTAACCAAAGTTTTTCGAAAAAATTCCATGTTTTTTCATTAAAATCGATCCAGTTAATTTTGCTTTCATTTGCACCTGGCGCATTTGGGTTTGGCCCGGAACATGAATATAGATAGTCTTGAGCAGGACTGGTAGTAGTCAAATAACCATCGCCTAGAGGCAGCTTACTGCAATTGGGACCATTATTATCATTACATAGGTCAGGCGACATTAGGAAAGGATTAACACTCTCCGTCGCTGCCTTGGGATCTTTTGTATCACTAGGAGCTGCTGTGGAGGTTACTGGAGTCATTGATGCGGGGGTTGTGGTACTGATAGTAGTTATAGGATAAAGGTTTGGAGCCTCAGTCGTGGTGGTTGTCGATTTCGAATAGGAGTCAACTGACTTGGGTGTAGACTCGTCTGTATTTGAAGAGTTGCAAGAAGAAAACAAAAACAACGCTAGTGATACACATGCTATTTTTAATAGTATAAGAAACATAATATTTGTTTGTTCTTAGCGTGCAAATGGTTTTCCTTGAAGCCCTTTTAAGAATCTAACTTCGCCTAGATGGAAGTAGCCGTGCCCTACGATAATACTTTGAATTTGACGCCCAACTGTTTGGCGAGGATTATCAGGGTTTAGAGGGCGATCGTAATCCTCCTCTTTAAACTTCCCTATCCCTTCCCAGACAGCCGCCGAAACTTGTTCTACATAAGATGTTAGCAATTGGTAATCCGGTGCGAGCCCTTCTACTTCGTCGGGGGTGAACCCTGTCCCAGAATCCTTTTCTGTAAGACCAAATTTTGTATACCATTCTTCTCGTATCCATATTGGTTCTGTTCCAGCAGGCGTGGAAATGCTATGCCAAACATTATCTTGAACTCTTGCGAAATGCCAAAAAAGAAATGTAATGTGATTCGCTTCAGGGGTTGGCCTAAATAACATTTGCTCAGGCGTCAGATCTTCTGTTTCAATAACGAAACTTCGGTTTATTTCATTTACAGCCATTTGAATGAATCTTGATGTGTCCATAGTTCTTAATCCTTATCAATATATACCATTATTTTTTAGTATAATTGTAAATTATAAATATAATTGTAAATGGAAAGCTCCAAAAAGCTCCACCTGCTAACCCCAATAAAGCATAAAATATAAATGGTTCGGAGCCTGAAGCCCCGAAGGAAGCACCTAGTATTGGAATTATAAAGGTTAAATTCCCAATAGCTATAAATGTCATTAATCTTAGCTTGAATATTTTGGCAAATATAATAGATGTCAATGACGGTATAAATAATGTCAAAAGAAATTCCCAAAATTCAAATAGATTATCCTGACTAAGGAAATTGTTGGCCAATATAAACAAAATTGATACAAATGAACCTAATAAAGAAGAATAGAGTGTAAATTTAAAGTGGTTCAACATATTAATATTCCAATGCATATCTAGATATAAATGGTGGGCGGTGCTGGATTCGAACCAGCGACCTCTGCGATGTCACCGCAGCGCTCTAACCAACTGAGCTAACCGCCCCATTTTGGATAAATAGCTTTTGAAGTATTGTCCTATAATCCTGGTGTATAGCCGCTGTTATTGTAAATGAATTCAGAACCCAAGGTATATAGATTTTCGAAATCGACCTTTGGATTGTTGGTGATATATTGGCTGACTATTTTGTAACCTAGGTACTGGCCTGCCCAATCGGGTAGAGTCGGTGTTGATCCTGCAAGAAAAGATCTTATGATTAGTGGATCCTCTGAATCGCGTAGCTCAGACATTGCTTCCCAAGCGAGGGTTTCTTGTTGAATAGGTAAAGGATGAATCCAATTCGGTGTAAAAGAGGGTTGAAGCGACATAGCAAACGCGTCCGATATGCCTTCGTTTAATACCGCATCTAGCAGGGTGTCGGGTTTTCCGGTTTTACCATTGATCATTTTCCCATCGATGAACCGCTTTTCCACATAACTATTTTGACATAAATGTGAATACTCGTGGGCGACAGCAAAAGAGAGGGAATCTTTCCATTGATGTTGCGGCCAAAAGAATATAAGGCTGATTTTGCTGCCAAGGCTAACTCCTATAGCATTTTGCATCGCTTGGGTTAAAGTTTGGTTGTTGCCATCTCCGATTATTAAGACAATTCTTGCATTTATATTGGTTAGTTCAACTAGATCGGTGCATTCTGATAGAACCTGGTTTACTAGTTGTTTAATTTTTGTATTTTCCGCCAAATTAACCATCTGCTGCAAACTTCCCAGTTCGCTCTCTGTAGTTTGGCTTAAAACCCAAGATTCAGCTATTTTTGTTAAAGAGGGATCTATATTTGTGAGTACACCTCTCATATATATTCGTAATTGTTCTTGGAAGTATGCTGATGAATTATCGGGTTGTTTTGTCAAAGCTTGCTCTGCGAAGTAACCCATTAATTTATATGCTTCGATAATTGTGAAGGAAGGGGACTTAGTGTTGCTCATATCATTAGTAAAATATCTAGAGTATCGATTAACTCAGGGCACCAGTTTCACGTAATCTTTGTATATCCTCTTTGTTTAGGTTTAGAGTATTTCTCAAAATTTCCTCTGTATGTTCTCCTGGAGTTGGAGCAGGATTAAATGTTCCTTTCCCTAATCCGCTGATCTTTACCGTAAGCCCCGGGTGCTCTATGAGGCCCGGCATTGGGTGATCAATTTCGACTATATAGTCACGGGCCCGTAATTGAGAGCTATTATATAAGTCTTCTCCATTTGATACGACTCCAGCTGGTACTCCATTAGATTGACACTTATGCATAATCTCATCTGCAGTGAACCCATTTGTCCATTCCGAAATTTTGCTATCGATTAGTTCTATTTGTTCTCTCCGTTTATCCTTCGAGGAGAAATTTGAGTCGTTCACCCATATATCCATGTTGATCAGAGATGCAAGAGCAGACCATGATGTATCATCAGGGCAGGATATCGAAACCCATCGATCATCACCTTTGCAAGGGTAGATTCCTTGAGGCATAGCGTTTGGATTATTGTTCCCCCAAGCTGTTGCTCCCACATCCGATAATTGGTCTTCGAGAGTTGCGATCCCAATGGTACTTGCTGCGGATTTAAACTGTGCTATTTCTATATGCTGTCCTATTCCAGTCTTATCTCGATAGTACAGAGCCGCAAGAACACTTAGTGGGAGATTACTTGCTGTTATAAAATCGGGGTAGGCGTTTTTCCCTCTTGATGACCACTCTGCTTCGGGTTGAGCCCATAAATAACCCAATCCAGTAAATGCTGTTATTGATTGTCCTACCGCGACGTAACTGCTCATTGGTCCCTTTGAACCAAAACCGGGGCAGCTAACCATTATTATGTCTTTCTTGACCTCTTTTAGTTCTTCGTAGGCAAGGTTGAATTTCTTCATTGCTCCGGGTGCGTTGTTTTCTACAACTACATCAGAAACTTTGACTAGATCTTTAAATATCTTTTGCCCTTCTTCGGTATGTAAATCTAAGGTAATTGATTTTTTATTTCGATTAATTTCACCGTACGTCGAGTTGGTATTAAGCCAAGCTGAAGGGTTTATTGATTTATCAAACACTCGACCATCGGAAAAACGGGTCGATTCTACTTTGATCACTTCGGCACCGAAATCGGCAAGGTATCTCGTCCCAAAAGGAGCTGCCCAAACCCTTTCAAATGCTAATACGCGTATGCCTTCTAAGGGTAATCTTGTCTCCTTTTTGGTATCTTCTTTGGGCGATTTACTATGGTTATAAGACTTGAGTTCATTGATTATTTCTTTGCCATGTTGGTCCAAGGTTGGAGCTGGCGACGTGATTTCCCAAGGGGTTGCGGAATAATTGGCGGGAGCTCCAGGCGCATCATATTCTCCAATAATAGGGTGTACTACCTTTGTAAGATATTCATTAATTTGAGTATGTGGGTGTTCGTAAAAATCGGAGGGAGAATGTGCTGGAGATACTGTAACCTTGCGTTTTTCACCCTCATCTAGGAACTCTTTTGTTGATAATTTACGGATGAATTCCTTCGCTTTTTCTACAATCATCAAACCATCAGCGTCACGAACTTGGAGAATTTTGTATTTAGGATCAAGTAATTGTTCATCATCTATCCATTTCGCAAATTCAATCCATTGGCGCTCAGTGGTTAACGCTAATTGAACCCACCCATCTTTAGTTTGATAGTATTGTGTTGGGCCATTGCCTCCTTCAGGGCCTCTTCTTTTAGTGTTTACCTTTTGGCTAGAGTAACGAACAAAATTCAAATAGAAATTTGCTAATACTTCGTATCTGGAGACGTCAATCTTCTGTGCTTGTCCAGTATTATTTTTGCGCCGTAACGCTATTAATATTCCGAAAGCTGCGTGAAGCGCTGCCATTTGATAACCTTGGTATCTGGGCATATTGATCGGTGGGCCTTCTAGGTTTCCTTCTCCTAGTACTAATCCTGATAAAGAAGTTACTGTGATATCTGAACCCTTGAATTCTTTGTATGGCCCTGATTGCCCAAAAGGGGATAAAGAGGCCAATATTATTTCTGGGTTAATGCCCTTCATTGTTTCAAAGCCCAGGTTAATTGATTCAAGGTAACCCGGGTCGAAACTCTCGATCACTACATCTACTGTCTCTAAAATAGAAAGTAATTTTTCTCTACCAGACTTCGTTTCAATATCTATGGCTATACTACGTTTATTTGCGTTGAAGTGAAGAAAATATATGCTTCTTTCTGGATCCTTAGCCTCAGAAGCATATGGTTCGTAGTATCTCGAGGGAGTTCCATCAGACGGTTCCACCAGTATCACGTCCGCTCCAAGATCTCCTAATACTCGTCCACAAGGTTGTCCCGCAGCACCAGATAGTTCGAGGATTCTTAAACCTGAAAGTGCCCCTGATGTTTCATTCATTCTAAGTTCACCCCACCTATGTAATAGGCATTAGCCTAAATCTTATATGAATCAACAATTGTTCTATAACAATCTATTTTTTTGTTACCTTAGCGGTTTCCTTTTTTTGTTTTACAGGAGGACGTGAAGATGATGCTGCTCTTCGACGTTTCCTTTTAGGTTTATCGTCGTTGTTCAGCCATAATTTTTCTTTATTTAGTATTTCCCCTGTAAGTAGAGTAGTTGTGTCTGCAATTTTCCATAAATCTTGTGATTGGTTTGACTCAAATGCTACAACCTCAACATACTTGCCAATATTTTTCGCAGTTTGAAGAGCATAAGCATAATCTCCATCACCGCTAACCAATACTGCCATGTCGTAGTAGTCTTGCCAGGCGTAATGCAACATATCTGTCGCGAGCATTATGTCAACGCCTTTTTCTACCATTTGTCCTTCTCGATAGCGAACACTACCAAACCTTGTTTCTAAATAAGGGACTTGGTTCAAAGCTTCAAGGAACTTTTGCTGCTCTCGATGATCCGCAGGTCGTCTTTTTTCTTCTTGGAGAATGTTGTAATAATAAGTTCGATAAAGAGTTCGATCTTTAGCTAACCATTTAATAAAAGATGCGAAATTAAGATCGCTTCTACCGCACGATTGCTCTAATGCGTGATACAAATTACTTCCATCAATAAATATTGCCACTCTACAGGTATCTAAAGAATTCATATTTGATTTCGGTTCGGTGACTTGAACCTGGTTTTTTTGTTTACGTACCGTATGGCACCTCCTTGTTATTCTTAACAGGTATGCTAGATAAACATATCTTAACTGTAATTATACCTCTTTGAGAATTTTATGTTAATAAAGTATTCTACGAAGCTTTTACCATGCTGATTGGCTTATCAAATTGCTGTAATACATGGGGCATATATAGGTATTGCTGCAATCAGAAAGTGGCGCCCCTGTTATTGATTTGAGTGGTTTCTGTAGGAGGATCGACCTTTACTGGAAAAGGTTCTACTTTGACATTTTTCCCGCCGTTCTCCATTGTGAATTCCACAATCGAACTTGTCCCAACCCATGTTGGCGAGCCAACATAATATGCTACTACTTCGGATTGACTGATATTCATATGCGCGTCCCAGTGTCCTAGAGCAACATAATCTCTATCGCACTGCGCTATCTCTTCTTTTTCTATTGGGTATGATCTACCCATATCACCTTGGTCTCTGATGAAGTGTCCATGTCCAATACCTAATTGCCACGTTTCTTTACCTTTTTTGGGGGGGTCTTTCAAAGGATATAGCTCTATGTCGTCGTATGAAACGTGAGGCTTTCCCCAAACTGCGACATCTAATTCTGGATAAGAGACAGTTTCGCCGCCCTTTGTAGTTATCAAATGCACTTTTGGAGCTTTACCCTTTAGATCCATTCTCCAATATACGGAATTCTCATCTAATGGATCGTGGTTACCAGGTAGTATCACCGTGGGCATCGGTAATCGAGCTAATTGGTCGAGAACATAGTCCGATACATCTTTACGAATACGATTATGATCAAAAAAGTCGCCAGCAATCAAAACGAGGTCTACTTTTTCTTCTATAGCTTTATCTACGACAATTTTAAAAGCATACATACATTTATTGGGATGTGGGGACCTTTTATCTGTAAATGCACCTATATGGACATCTGAGGTAGCCAGGATCCGAAGATTATTATTAATAATTGCGCCTCTCTTAAAGTAAATTCGATAATAAGATTTATACCATACTTATCGTGTGCCGGGGGAGGGACTCGAACCCACACCCTCGTTACCGAAGAACGGATTTTAAGTCCGTCGCGTCTGCCATTTCGCCACCCCGGCGCGGCAGTAACATTATCTGGGAAGTATAGCAGCGTAGAACTAAATTATGAATCTTTTTGGCAAGATAAAAGGGTAATAATTTTTTGTTATATTTGCTTCCCAAGCAATAATTATAGTTCTGAAGTAATATGAACACTAGAGTCGGCTAAGATATAATTGAGAATTAGAAATATTTAGATGGAATTGAAATAATATGGAAGTTGTCGCCATAGTTCTAGGAGCAGGTTCCGGCCAAAGGATGGGAGGTCGACCTAAAGCTCTTTTGGATTTACTAGGTAGACCTATGTTTCTTTATTCCGTAAGATCTTTTGTCCTTTCCAGGCAAATAGCACACATTGTTTTAGTAGTTCCCTCTGGTGCTATACAGGAGGCGCACATTCAACTGGTAAAACATGGATTGAGTGATTTTGTGACGGTGACCGGAGGAGGTAATTCGAGAAGTGAATCTGCAGCATTAGGGCTCAAATCCGCTCCAAATTCAGATTTGGTGAT
Organism: Dehalococcoidia bacterium UBA6926; assembly: GCA_002450835.1. Lineage (GTDB taxonomy): Bacteria > Chloroflexota > Dehalococcoidia > UBA6926 > UBA6926 > UBA6926. The sequence continues at coordinate 10,470 of DKAM01000029.1, read as the reverse complement.
GATTCATGATGCCTCTAGGCCATGTTTAACAACTGATTTAGTTTTGAAAGCACTGGAATCTGCAAAATTACAATCTCCAGTTGTTCCTTGTCTCCCCGTGGTCGATACTATTAGGCGCTTTGGTCAAGAAGGGAGCGGTTCCGAAATTATTGATCGTGAAAATCTTTTTAATATCCAGACCCCACAAGTTTTTAGAAGAGAGCAACTAAGCAAAATTTATGCGGAAACTGAAGGTTTAGAAGCGCCAGACGATGCTTTTTTGTATGAATCATTAGGTTTAAACGTGTTCAGATTTGAAGGAGACCCCGAAAATCTAAAAGTTACTTTTCCCGGTGATATTGGCTTGGCGGAACAAATCTTACGGTCGCGAGGCGTAGAACCTTTATGAAGGAAAGAGACAATAATTGAATAATAGAGTTGGGATTGGATTTGATAGCCATATTCTCGTTCCTGGACGTGATTTTGTCTTAGGAGGCATAGTCATAGATTTCCCCTTGGGTCCACAAGGCCACTCTGATGGCGATCCCCTCATTCATTCTCTGATCGATGCGATGCTTGGTGCAGCAGCACTAGGTGACATTGGAGAGATGTTTCCAGAATCTGACCCATCGATCGCAGGGGAGAGCAGCATTAAATTTTTAATTGATGCATATAAGGTCATCCAGTCGAGAGATTTGCGCATTAACAATGCGGATGCTACCATCTACGCCGATGAACCTGCTTTGGGACCGCACAGAAAAACTATAGAGTCTAATTTGGCGGATGCATTAGGGATTACATTGGGGAGAATTAATTTGAAATTTAAAACTTTAGAAGGCCTCACGTTTCCGTCAAAGGTAGGTGATCAGAAAATAGTCGCCTCTCATTCGATTGTTTCACTGGAGTTTGTTGATAATGCTTAAAATTCTTAATAGCTTGACTGGAGACAAAGAGGAATTTATTCCAATCAATAAAAATGAAGTTCTTATGTATGTTTGCGGTATCACCCCTTATTCTGATTCTCATGTAGGGCATGGTATGAGTTATGTCATCTTTGATGTAATGAAAAGATATCTAACACATAAAGGATACCAAGTAAGGCACATACAAAATTTCACTGATGTAGACGATAAGATTATTCAGAGGGCGAATGAAAATCAGACTAATTCCTCAGATCTTTCCAAAAGTTTTATAGATGCATATTTTGAGGATATGGCTTTATTGGGTGTTAAAGATGCGAATGAGTATCCTTTGGCTACTGAGGAAATATCTGGAATTATCGAAATGATTGAAGGGCTAATCGAGAAAGGATTCGCTTATGAGTCACAAGGGGATGTATATTTCCGAGTGGATTCGTTTGCCGACTATGGTAAATTATCTAATCGATCTTTAGATGGAATGATTGCAGGATCTCGAATTGCAGTATCTGAAGCTAAAGAAAACCCATTGGATTTTACTTTGTGGAAAAGTTCAAAGCGTGAAGAGCCTTCTTGGCCAAGTCCTTGGGGTGCTGGGAGGCCCGGTTGGCATATTGAGTGTTCTGCAATGTCGCTCAGTTATTTGGGTAAGAGTTTAGATATCCATGGAGGTGGGGCCGATCTTTTGTTTCCTCATCATGAAAATGAAATTGCTCAATCAGAGGCGTTTACCGGCGAAAAACCTTTTTCGAAATATTGGATCCACCATGGATTACTGCAACTTGGAAGCGAAAAGATGAGTAAATCCATAGGAAACTTGGTGACGATTAAAGATGCGGTTTCTACTTATGGCAGGGACGCGTTTAGGATATTTGTGCTAGGTTCTCATTATCGTAATCCTTTGACCTGGAGTGAAGAGGCACTTTTAGCCGCAAGAACAGCTGCGGCCAGGCTAGAGCGAGCTGTAAACGGAGTTTCTAATTCGGAAAACCCTGCTAACACATTCGAGGATGGCACATATAGGGATCGATTTACCGAAGCAATGGATGATGACTTTAATACTCCGCAGGCGCTTGCTGTCTTATTTGATTTATCTAGAGACCTCAATCGTGCTGACCAAAATGGGGAAGATGTGCGGAAAGCTAGAGAATTAGTGAGGTATTTGGCTGATATTCTTGGTCTTGAATTGTCCTCTGATAAAACCTTAGACGCTGAACTTGAACCTTTTATAGAATTATTACTTGACTCAAGAAATCGTTTAAGGGCTCAAAATAATTATGAATTGGCAGATTTTATTAGAGATAGCCTTGAAAATTTGGGTGTTAGCATTGAGGACTCGAAAACTGAAACCAAATGGAATTTCCAATCACGAAATTAACAATAGTTTAATAAAAATAAATAATATATTAGAGAATCGTAATATACTCATATGCGAATTTGTCTACTTAGGTTGACCTTCTAGCGAAATATCCTTAAGTTAATTAGGTTGCCTTAAGTGGTGACTCCCGCGCATTATCGCGTAATAACAATTTGGAGTATTTATTTTAATGTGGCTAATAAGCTTTGATATTGATGGCACAATGGAATTTGGTGATCCTCCGGGAATTCTTACTGAAGAGGTCGTCAACTATTTTCGTGATAGAGGGGCAATGGTAGGTAGCGCATCTGACCGGCCTGTGAGTTCGCAAAGGTCAATGTGGAAACAATACGGATTTGAACTGGATTTCGCTATTTTAAAACACCATATGAAGACCCTGCGTACAGAATATCCAGAATTTACCTGTTATTGGCACGTTGGGGATCGACCGCTGGATCAGCAAAACGCTAAAGAGGCTGAGTTCACGTTTTTTTGGGTGGATGAATTTCCTACAATTGAGCAAGCTGAGGAATTTTTCACTAGTCTAGAAAAAATCGCCGCTATGAACGATTCGGACAAAATTGAATATATTAATAATGCTGTAGAATCACTAGCAAATTATGCTCTCGCTGGTGGAGATCCGTCATTAGATAGATCTGAGAATATTAATGAAGGAGCTGGTCGCTTGCCTGGAGATCTTGGCGGGTTTTAGTCCCTTTTATCAGTTTCAATGCTATTAGTTACATTTGATATCGACGGAACCATGGAATTTGGTGATCCAGTTGGTATCGTTACCAAGCAAGTCGTGAATTTCTATAGAGATAATGGCGTAATAGTTGGAAGCGCATCGGATAGAACTAAATCTACTCAACTCAATATGTGGAGTAAATATGGGTTTGAAGTTGATTTTGCGATAGTAAAACATAAGATTCCTGAATTAATGACGGAATATAAACAATGTCAAGTTTTTTGGCATGTAGGGGATAGACCAGTCGATCAACAAATAGCTTCTGATGCAGGGTTTACATTTTTTTGGCCGGATCAAATTCCTGACCTCAGTTTTGTACAGCAATTTTTGACTGACGAATCCTCAGCTAGCTCTAAGCAGGAAAATCATAAAGAATTATTTGATGATGCAGAAGCATTGCAAAGAGTAGCTACCCAAGCGTTATCCAGAGAGAGAAAACAAGAAGATATCGCTAAATATGATCAATATGCGAGCTCTGGGCGCGTGGATGGAGATGATCTTGGGAACGTGCTACCAATATAAATAAGAGTTCACTATATGTTGGTTTGCGATAATCGGACGCCAGCTATAGATAGAACAATAAATATTATTGCCAGTATTATGGTTGCTTGGAACAATAGTTTTTCAAATCCTCGTCTTGCTCGGAATACCGAAGTTGAAGCTCCAAAAAGACCTATATCTTGACTTCTTACCTGCAGCAAAATAGCGAGAACCAAAGCTACTGCTACGATGCCTTGAACTATATAGATAATATTCACAAATCAATCTCCTTTTGGATGATAATATATTAACAGGTGATTATCGATAACCAAGATCTTTTTCTATCCAACTTGATCGAGGGCAGATTTAACAAGGCCATTGGCCGTTTTTGGATTGGCTTGGCCTTTCGTTTCTTTCATCAATTGTCCTACAAGAAATCCAACCGCGTTGGATTTTCCTTTCTTATAATCTTCTACGGCTTTCGGGTTAGCATTTATAATTTCTAACACCATAGATTTTAGCTGTTCTTCATCATTAATCTGTAATAAGCCCCTCTCTTTTACTATTAATGATGGCTTTTTAGCATCAGTGTACATTTCTTCAAATATTTCTTTAGCCATTCGTACACTTATTTTTCCTTCATCCATTAGGTCAAGTAGCTCACATAAATGGTCAGGCTTTATAGGTGATTCTTCGATGTTAGCTCCCGAATTATTTAATAAGTGGGCTAAGTCACCGATTATCCAATTTGCTGTTGTTTTAGCGCGGTCTGACAGGCGCCCATTTTTTAGGTTGGTGCCGCTTATGGCCTCTTCAAAGTAGTTTGCCGTTTCTATTCCTGAAGTTAAAATCGAAGCGTCGTAAGCGGGCAAATTATATTCTTGGATAAATCGGTCTCTCCTCGCATCTGGTAGTTCTGGTAAGTTACTCTCTATTGACTGAACCCATTTTTTTTCAACAAATAGTGGAGGCAAATCGGGCTCTGGAAAGTAACGATAGTCATGAGCGTATTCTTTGGTTCTTTGAGACACTGTTTGGCCGGTTTCTTCGGACCAACCTCGGGTTTCTTGAACGATTGATTCGTTATTTTTAAAGAGATTTGTTTGTCGTTCTATTTCAAATTCTAGAGCTCGAAAAACTGCACGGAATGAGTTCATATTTTTTATTTCGACTTTCCAATTTGGTAAAGGGTCGCCTTTTTCTCGTAGGCTGATATTGGCGTCACATCGAAAGCTTCCTTCATCCATGTTTCCTGTCGAAACTCCCAAGTACTGAAGAATTGTATGTAGCTTGGTCAGGTATAATCGGGCTTCCTCTGCTGATTTTAAGTCCGGTTCCCCGACTATTTCCATAAGTGGTACGCCCGAGCGGTTTATGTCGACAAGTGAGTAGGTATCCCCTGTTACATCGATTCTGTGTATTAGTCGCGCGGTATCTTCTTCCAGGTGCACTCTGGTAATGCCTATTTCCCTAGGTCCACTATTTTCTGGTTCAATACTTAACCAACCTTTGTTTGTTATTGGAAGGTCAAATTGTGATATTTGGTAACCTTTCATAAGATCAGGGTAAGGATAATTTTTTCTATCGAACTTACTATTAGTAGCTATAGAGCAGTTCAAAGCGAGCGCTGTCATTACAGTTAACTCTATCGCTTTTTTGTTAATAACAGGTAAAGTTCCTGGCATACCTAAACACACGGGGCATACGTGTGTGTTCGGCTCTGCTCCTGTATAAGCTGCTTTGCAACTGCAAAACATTTTGCTGTTTGTGAGCAGCTGAACGTGAACCTCTAATCCTATTACTGGTTCCAATTTAGCTGTAGAGGTCATTGTTCAAAATATTTACCCTATGAATATTGGTGCGAACACCAAGGCAACTATAGACATTAACTTTAGTAGTATGTTTAGAGATGGCCCTGAGGTATCTTTAAACGGGTCTCCAACGGTATCACCAACTACAGTAGCTTCGTGGGCGTCTGACCCTTTTCCATCTAGGTTGCCTGATTCAATATATTTCTTGGCATTGTCCCAAGCTCCCCCGGCGTTTGCCATCGTAACAGCTAGCATAAAACCGGCTGCGATTGAACCAATAAGCAAACCACCAAGCGCCTCTTTTCCTAATATGACTCCTACGAGGAGGGGTGCCGCTACAGCAAGAATTCCAGGCACAACCATTTCTTTCAAAGCCCCTCGTGTGCTGATGTCAACGCACCGAGCATATTCTGGCTCTCCAGTCCCGTCCATAATTCCTGGGATTTCTCTGAATTGCCGTCTAACCTCAGTAACCATTGCATAAGCTGCTCTTCCAACTGCTGACATGGTGAACGCTGAGAATAGGAAAGGCAGCATGGCGCCGATAAATAATCCTACTACGGTTGTGTGGTCCAATAAGTTAATACTTGTGAGTTCGACCGCTTGTGCGTAAGCAGCCATAAGAGCAAGAGATGTTAATGCTGCTGAACCGATAGCAAATCCCTTGCCGGTGGCGGCCGTCGTGTTTCCCAGAGAATCCAATGCGTCGGTTCTTTCTCTAACTTCTGGATCTAATTGAGATTGCTCTGCAATTCCACCAGCGTTGTCTGCCACAGGTCCATAAGCATCGGTTGCTAAAGTTACGCCCAAGGTTGATAACATACCTACAGCAGATATGGCGACTCCATAAAATCCTGCCAGAGAATAAGCAATCCAAATTGCTGCACTAACTACCAAAACTGGCACAACGGTACTTTGCATTGCGATTGCGAAACCCGAGATAATCACGGTTGCAGGTCCTGTTTCTGAGCTTCCAGCTACTGATTTGGTAGGACCGTACTCGTAAGAAGTATAGTATTCGGTTACTAAACCTATTATTACTCCGCCAACTAACCCTGTAGCTACTGCAAAGAATAGATCCATACCTACTCCGGCAGGAAAATTTAGTATATTTACGATTCCATAAGTTGCTATCGCTACCAGTATCGCGGCTGCGAATATACCTCTTCTGATCGACCATAATAAGTTACCAAAACTTGCGTCCTCTTTAGACCTGACCAAGAAAATTCCAATAATAGAACACAGTATTCCAGCACCTGCGATGGTTAGTGGAAGTATCATATAAGCGGAGTTAAAAGATTCGACATTGAACGCTACGGCAGCTATTGCCATTGCAGCTATAATCGAGCCCACATAAGATTCAAATAGATCAGCTCCCATACCTGCTACGTCCCCAACGTTATCTCCAACATTGTCAGCGATTGTAGCAGGGTTTCGTGGATCATCTTCCGGTATTCCTTGTTCAACCTTACCTACTAGATCAGCTCCGACATCAGCGGCTTTGGTGTATATTCCGCCTCCGACGCGCGCAAACAGCGCTATGGAAGAGGCTCCAAAACTAAAGCCTGCTACCCACTTCATGATTTCTGGAGCGGAAGCAGTATCATAGAGAGTCGTGTATGTCACATATAGTAAGCCGACGCCTAGTAGACCAAGACCTACTACGGAAAGGCCCATTACTGCACCACTTGAGAAAGCGACTTGCAGCGCAGGGTTCAGTCCCTTTATCGCCGCCGCCGCAGTTCGCACGTTGGCACGCGTTGCAACGGTCATCCCTAGGTAGCCTGTTGCTCCTGAAATAACCGCTCCTAGCACATAGGATATTGCAGTTTTGGGTCCAACTAAAGCTCCCACAACGACGGTCACAACGGCAACGAAAATAGCGAGGTAAGTGTATTCCCTCTTGAGAAAGGCCATCGAACCTTCTTGGATAGCCTTGGCTATGCCAGCCATTGTTTCGTTACCCTCATCTTGGTTCATTACTCGCCTTGTAAGGAAAGTCCCTACCAAAAGAGCTAAAACACCTGCAGCTAAGGAAGCTAGAAGTTCTGTTGACATCAATATACCTCGCAATTATATTTTTGATTTCTTAATTATGGTTCCGGTAATCTAGACCGAAAAGTAGCATCTATATCCATAAATAGTCAAGAGGCGATCAGATATTGTGGAGTACAATTATGTTGATAAACATCTAGTGAACTCTGATTTATTGGTACTTAATTTTCCCTGTTTATCAATGCGTAGGTTGCTTTTCGAAGCGATTCTAGGCGGTCCACTACAGAATAATCAGTAATATCTGTAGAAAGAGGTGTTATCGATACTCGTTTGGATTGTAAAGATGAAAGGTCGGTCCCCGATTGAACTGTTTCCTTTTTGGGTCTTTTTACGGATATCCAATAATAATCACTTCTGCCGTCATTCCCAGATGTGATTTCGAGTTGAGAAGAAGCAGGTCTTAGATTAGTTATATCAACCCCCTGTAATTTATCTAGCGATACATTTGGCACTGTTACATTAAGCAAAAGGTTCTTGTAATGCTCTTTGTGTGAATTTATCTCACTCACTAATTTTCTGGCCACAGTTGCTCCCGTGACCCATTTTAACCGTTTTCGTAAAGGCATTGATATTGCGATTGATGGGATTCCATGCAGATGTCCGTGCATCGCGGCCCCGACGGTGCCCGAAAGAAAAACGTCGGAGCCTAAATTCGTTCCTTGATTAATGCCGGATATTACGCAGTCGAAAGGCAAGTCCTTCGAAATATGATTGAGGGCAATGATTACTGCATCTCCTGGTGTGCCGTTAACTGTATATTTTTTTATTCCTCGCGAGCGGACTTTTTTTATCCGTACAGGTTGATGTAGGGTAAAACTAGCTCCAACCCCACTTTGCTCTCTGTCTGGGGCAACTACAGTTATTTCTCCGAGGCCTTCTAACCCTTTGATAAGAGCTCGCAAGCCCAACGAGTTAATACCGTCGTCATTTGTGACTAAAATCCTCATCAATTCCTCCCAAACTAATGAATGAAGTCTAGCATGCTCACCAAATATCGTCGCTGTACTCCCATGGTATAAATAAACCAAAAACCTTTAATAAATATGACTTATAGTGACCGTGTTTGTTTTAACCGTAATATACGGATAATCGCATAAATGTGCCTTGCGATTTATGATTGGCAATGGTAAGGTCAATCAATAGTTTTATCAACTGTCGTAATATTGAGAGGTAAGCAATGACCTTAAGAGGCGCAGCCGCGATAATTGGGATTGGTGAGCTCCCTACCCAAAGGACCACAACTGGTAGATCCATGATCGGTTTGATGGGAGATGCGGCCAGAATAGCTATACACGATGCTCACTTGAGACCAAAAGATATAGACGGTCTAGTCACCGAAGGTGGCAGCATATACCCTGGATTTGCTTCTGAATACTTAGGTATTCGGCCGAAATTCGCATCGGGATCTTCCATGATGGGTGCGAGTGGACCTACCGGAGTTTTGCTTGCTGCAATGGCAGTACAAAACGGACTAGCTAACAACGTTCTTGTTGTTATAGGAACCGCACGGAATCCTGCAATCCCACCAGCTGCTGATGGGCGACCAAGTTACAGGGGTGAATTCGAGGATCCGTATGGTATGTCTGCTGGAGCAAACACCGGATATGGAATGATATATAAGCGCCATATGGAAGAATATGGCACGACTGAAGAGCAATTCGCCAAGATGGCTGTTAACCAAAGGTTTAATACTTTGGAGAACGAGAACTCCGTGTTTAAAGGACAGCCGATTACGCATGAAGACGTAATGTCATCAAGATATGTCAATTATCCAATAAAGCTTCTCGAGACGGTTATGCCTTGCGGAGGTGCGGCAGCTGTCGTAGTGACGACGGCGGAGCGCGCTAATGCAAGCTTAAACAAGCCAGTTTATATACTGGGCGGTGGAGCTGCTGCTGACCCACTTACAGGTTGGCACAGGGATAAGCTTACAGAAAGCCCGGTAGCGAGATCAGCACCGTTGGCTTTTGAGATGTCAGGATATACTCCACGTGATATGCAGTTTGCTCAGTTCTACGACTGCTACACAATATTAGAGGCAATGTGTTTGGAGGATGCCGGTCTAGTTCCAAAAGGAGAGATTGGTAATTTCTTTGATAGTACTGACACCACATATAAAGGTGAATTTCCTATTAATACCGATGGTGGTCAACTTTCATCTGGCCAGCCCGGATTAGCGGGAGGGTTTAGGCACGTTGTTGAAGCAGCTCGCCAGATAATGGGTAAGGCTGGCGTTAGACAGATAGAGAAAAACGATATTGGACTGGTGAATGGTTGAGGCGGTACAGCGAGCACGATGTGCACGTTAGTTCTCGGTTCCGAGGACACGCTTTAAAGCCACTATAAATTTGTTATTCAAGGAGGACTTGTAGATGACTGCGGAATATAAGAAACCTGTGCCCCGTCCTAGCATGAATCCTGAGGTGAGCGCACCTTTTTGGGCAGGCACTAAGAAGCACGAAATTTGGTTGCAATATAGCAAGGGAGCTAACAAGTTTATGTTCCCCCCAAGAGAAGTTTCTCCTGGTGACCTAACACCCATGGAAGAATTAGTGTGGACTAAAGTTAGTGGTAAGGGAAGGATCTATTCTTATACTACTATCTACCAACCAGCTATAGCTGCATTTGCAGAGGAAGCTCCTTATGTTCATGCTCTGATTCAACTGGATGAAGGGGTACGAATGGTTGGAAATATTGTTGATATGACAGAGGATGAAGTTCGTAATAATTCCCTACAAATCAACACCAGAGTGGAAGCAGTTTTCGAAGATGTCACGCCTGATTGGACGTTAGTTAAGTGGCGTCGAATAGAGGAATAGAGGATTTAATAATTAATTGTAAGGTAAGTATATATAATTTTAAGGAGGTGCAGCCTTGAGCTTCCGCGGAGAGGCAGCCATAATCGGTATCGGTGAGTTACCTACGCAGAGGACGACTTTGGGTCGGTCAATGCCAGGTCTTCTTGGAGATGCCGCTCGTTTGGCTATACATGATGCTCATATAAAAATAGAGGATGTAGACGGTATCATAACCGAAGGTGGAGATACCTATCCTGCGTTTGTTGCCGAATATCTCGGTTTACGAGTACGTTTCGCTACTGGTTCCAGTATGATGGGAGCGAGT
>DKAM01000007.1:6575-7284 GCA_002450835.1 Dehalococcoidia bacterium UBA6926 | reverse complement strand
GGCGCAGGCGAAGGCGAAGACATTGGCCCTGGAGAACCATGAGGCCCCCCATGGGACGCAAGCGCCGGAGTTATTGGTGCAAAAAGCATAATCAAAGTCATTGTTATAGAGATAACCATGTTAAGCCTTCGATTATATTTTTTATTGGTTAAAATATAGCCTATTCCCCGCATTGAAACGCTCCTAACAATCTGTTGAATCGCAGCTGCGCAGTTGTTGCATCAGCCCCTGTGGTTGTTAAAGTAAATCCTCTGTCTACTGAACCGGAATCGCCAGATGGCGTACAAACCCAAACTCCCATTAAACCGCCACTTAGAACTCCGTCAGCATTTTTAGCCGAAAAACTGGCATACTTGCCTTCAATTTTATTATCTTCTGAATCTGAATTAACTTCGATGGAGCCATCATTTATCGCGGAAAATTCCATGGATGGACGACTGGCAGTCAATAAGGAATAAGAAGAATTCAATAAATCATCCCCTGATTCAGCAAATGGACGCCAATAAAGTGTTACGGAAACACCATTGTAATCAAAAGATACCAAACCAGACTCAGTGTCTGCTGCATCTTTCAACCAACCATAAGTTTCAATATCAGTACTTTCTACCCCTTGAAGAACCCCTTTCTTCAGAACGAAAAACCCTTCATAAAGTTCCGGTTCTTTAGGCTCAGGTGCAGGAGGCGACTCTGGCTTAGGTTCTTCTTTTTT
>DKAM01000007.1:679-6227 GCA_002450835.1 Dehalococcoidia bacterium UBA6926 | reverse complement strand
TTAGGCTCCTCTGCCTTAGGTTCTGGTTTAGGTTCTTCTTTTTCAGGCTCCTCTGCCTTTTGGGCAGGTGCCTCTGTAGATGCCGTAGAGGTCGTTTGCGAAGATGTTTCCTGCTGCGCAGATGGAGTCGATTCTCCTCCTCCACAAGCTACAAACAAAAAGGTAGCTGAAGCAATTAGAAAACTAACTGCAAATAAGCGGAAGGAAGAAAAGTTTACAAATTTCAAGCAACTGTCTCCTTTAGAATTATCTTACGGATTCTGTCCAAAAAAGAACCTCAACACTGAAGTTTTTAATGGGTGGCAAACGACCCATCATCCTTAATATAAGCCACACACATTCATTATAATGAAGATGAAAACCCTAAACAACCACATAACACTGATTTTAAAGTTTTATTCCAATACTTGGATCGAATGACGCCCCTGTTCACCTTCTTGAAGACCAGAAATAGAGATTTTCATACCGACATTTAAGTCCTCAATTCGAACAGGTTTGTTGATCTTGGTGTCTTGGTTGATATCTATTTCTAATTCTCCTCTTGCGGTCTCGAGTTTCAGCGATCTGGGATCTATTTCCTTTATTGTTCCGATCAAAGCTGGTTTTTTCATACTTTGCTCATTTCGAAACTCTGAATTTCTCAAATTTTGCAGATCTTCCCTTGTTAGTTCTCCGGATTGTATTTTTTCCCTAATTGAAGCCATATCATTATTTGAAACCGGCATCCGAATCGCTTCAGATGAAACATCTGGGTTCATCTGGGTACTTACGGGCTCAAGTCCAACAGCACTTCTTCCTAGAGCAAAAGACCCCCCCACAGAGACCCCGTATATAGCAATTAGTACTAGTAAAAAAACAAATCTATTTCTCTCCATTGTTCACTCCTCTAGCAACTGATCTATTCATATCTCAAAGCATCAATAGGGTTAAGCTTTGCCGCTCGAGCAGCAGGATAAATGCCGAAAAATAGTCCGATAACTCCTGCAACTGTTAATGCCAGTATGGCAATATCCGCGGTTATTACAGTTTCAAAATCTGGGCCAAAAAGACGTAACCTGTTTATCGAATAAGATATAAGAGCTCCCAAAGATGCTCCAATAATTCCACCGCTTACGCTAATTAGTACTGCCTCAGTAATAAATTGCCCCAAGATATCTCTTTTTTTTGCGCCCAACGCTTTCCTAATGCCAATTTCTCTTGTGCGTTCCGTAACAGAAACTAGCATTATATTCATGATCCCAATTCCACCTACAAATAAGGATATGCCCGCTATAGAACCCAATAAAACGACTAAAGCGGCCGTAGCTTCATTCAAGGTATCAATAACATCTTGTAAATTTGTGACGGAAAAATCGTCCTCAGTGGTGCGGTGACTAAATCTGAGTATGTCCGAAATGTGCTCTTTAGGGTCTTCTACGGGTTTATCTACCAGTTCACCATTGGAAACATATTGAACATTTATGGTTGAGATTGAGATTTCACCTTGAGTAGTTCTCTCTGAGGTTAATCTATAATAGGCTGTCGTGAGAGGTACAAAGATCTGGCCGTCTTCAGAGCCGAATCTTGCTCCACCACCTTTTTCTTTTAGTACCCCTATAACGTTGAATCTTCTTCCATTAATAGAAACATATTCGTTAATTGGTTTCCTCTCATCAAAAATATCTTTTGCCACCTCAGAACCAAGAACAACCACTTCATTTCTATTCTTAACGTGCGAGGGTGATAAAAAGTTACCAGAATCGATTTCAAGGTTTCTCACCGACGCGTAAGCACCAGTAACGCCGTTAACAATCGCTGATGTCTCCTCTCCTCTAAAAGTAATGGATCCAGGAGCGTTTATCTGCGGTGCTACCCGAAAATTAGAGCGAGGATCTGATGCAATTAAATCAGCATCCGCAAGCGTAAGATTCCCACCAGATTTAGGTGAGACAAATAAAAGATCAGTTCCGAGAGATTCGATTTGCGCCGTGATGGCCTGTTGGGTGCCTCTCCCAATAGACATTAAAGATATAACAGCGGCTACGCCTATAACTATTCCTAGTAAAGTCAAGAAGGTCCTTAATTTATTAGCGGTGACTGAAAAAATAGCCATCATGAATACGGATTTAATTTTCATTATTAGCTATCCTATCCGATAAATATTGATCAGATATCACTGTTTTATCTGAAACTGGCTTATCTGACACAATAGAACCATCCCTAAAAGTAATCACTCTATCGTTATAATTAGCGATTTCCTCCTCATGAGTAACAACAACCACTGTGATTTTTGAGTTTTTGTTTAGTTGCTGAAGTAGCGCCATAATTTCCACACCAGTTTTCGAATCAAGGTTTCCTGTAGGTTCGTCTGCTAGAATTATTGAAGGGTTTTTAACCAAAGCACGTGCAATTCCAACCCTCTGTTGCTGCCCACCTGATAACTCTGAGGGTTTATGGTTTTTCCTATCTTCTATGCCAACTTTTTCGAGTGCCTCTAACGCTCTAGCTTTAGTATTTTTTGAACCATCATAGAGCAAAGGAAGTTCCACATTAGCTAACGCGGTCAACCTAGGAAGCAAATTATACGTCTGGAATATAAATCCTATATTTGTACCTCGGATATCTGCCAATTCATTTTCCGATAATTCTTCAACTTTTCGGTCCTTAAGTGAATAGGTGCCTGCTGTGGGAACATCTAAGCACCCAACGATGTTCATAAGTGTAGACTTACCAGATCCAGATGGTCCCATTACCGCTACCATCTCACCTACTTCTATGGAAAGATTCACATTGTCCAAGGCCTTTATTAAGGAAGGCCCTATTTGATATGTCTTCGTAACATTCTGAAGAGATATCATATTACTAGTTCCTCCCACTAGGCGGTCGTTGAGGACGTCCGGACGATGCTCGTGAAACCGATCTCAGTTGATTATTAAGATCAATTTCTTCGTCATCATTGAATTCAACAATTACTTCTTCCCCGTCAACCAGGCCTTCTTCAACTATTACAACGAATTCATCACCAGGTCCAATTACTATGTATTTATTTTCAGGTACACCACTTTCGTTCAGAATCCTAACAAAGGGTTGGCTGTACGAACCTTGGACGGCCGTTGCAGGAATCAGTAACACGTTTTTATATTCCCTAGTCACAATGGACGCTGTTGCGCTCATACCTTCAAGTAAAGTGACATTTTGAGGCGGGTTAATTTGTACGTTAACTGTGTACGTAACCAATCCATTTTGCGTTTGTGCTACCGGAGATATTTGTGAAACAACACCTAGTATCTCCTCTTCTGGTAAAGCATCCATTAATATAGTAGCTTCCGCTCCTATTGAGATATAAAGAACATCTATTTCGTCTATTTGGCCTTGCAGTTCAATAATATTAGGATCCAGGATTTCAACGGCGGTTGCATTGGCTCCAAAAGCTTGTTCTTCTTGAATATTTACCCTAGATACAATTCCCGAGATTGGGGCAACTATTCTTAGTTGCTGTTCAAGGGAGTCAACTAAAATTTTTGCCGAAGATACCTCAGCGCGTTTTAAGCTGAGTTCCAATGAATCCGACCCCTTAAGAACATCTTCTAGTAATTCGTTAGCCAACACTAATTTTTCAGCTTCATTGTTTATCAATAATTGAGCGGTAGCCAGTGCCTTTTCAGCCAATGCTTCATTTTTTATTAGATCATCGCTTGCATTGGAATAAGCTTTCCACGCATTATCAATTTCGTTATTAACACATCGAGTCCCGAGTGGTGCCTCTGCCGAATCACATTCTCCAGTAATTCGCTCAGGGTGAAAATTCTTCCACCCCCATATCAAAGTTTCGTCCCATGCTGTAGAGGAATCGTCTATCGGTGCTTGAGTCGCGTATTGAGCATAATTGATATCAGTAGAAAGTGTTCCGTTAAAAAGAAGAGATAAATCGATAGATAAAGAATCGAATAGGATAGAAGGGGAAATCATTTTCTCAATAGAATTATTGTAGTCTTTTGGCTTAATCCCAATCCAGCTAACTAGAGAACTCACATAGGCATCTCGTGATTCAGTTAATGTAGTCTGGTTATTATCTATAGTTCTATCCCATTGTTTTTGTAAGGAAATTAAATTGAATTCTGCGTTGTTTAAATTAACTGACGCCTCATCAACATTTTCTTGGCTCTGCTTAATTAAATCATCCAATGAATCTTGAGCTGCACGCAATTTAATTTTTGCAGCAGACAGTAATTCAACTCTGTTTGAAACGGTTTCAGTATCCAATCGAAAAAGCAAATCTCCTTCGGAAACCAGATCCGCCGCTTTAACATAGATCTCATCTGCTGTTCCCGGACTACCAAGGGTGATCTGATATTTTTCTGGGTAAATTAAACTTCCCGTAAATGATACAGAATTAACAAGGTCTCCCTTTTGTGCCGCCACCAGCCTCTCATTGACGTCAAGATTATCATCGGCTGTTTCTCCAGAGCCCGAACTCATAAGTTGAAACGAAAGAAAAATAGATGCAACTAGAACGATTAACACAACCGCCCATTGCAATCCACTAAGTTTAGCCCTTAATTTTTGGATGATTTCCACAACGACCTTCTCCTGTATCTCTATATTGTACCCATTATCTAATCTCGACGAGACGATTATTACACATATTTATGAAGATATTATTAAGGAAATGTATCTGCAGTTTATGAATAATCAAAATTATTCGGTCTTTACATAAGTTTATACATATAAATTAGGTACGTTGAGTAGATACTGTAGCCCGTAGTTTATTTGAATTTGCTTCATTTATAACCTCAGTTGCGTAACAAGTCATGAACGCAAACAGTAGTAACACAAAAATATATATTAAAATTAATCTTCTTTTTGCTATAGGGCCCATAATTGACAATAATACCAAAAATTCAATGTAAGATCGAAAACTTAGTTTTGGTAGCGGGGGCAGGACTCGAACCTGCGACCTTCGGGTTATGAGCCCGACGAGCTGCCTCTGCTCCACCCCGCGCCGGTGACGAACATAAAAAAATTGCTGCCACCCTAACAAGTAAATAGGTCTAGAAGTGTAATGATCTCAAACTTACCCGATTAAAACTAAATGGTTAAGCCCTCGGACGATTAGTACCACTAAGCTCCGCACATTGCTGTACTTCCACATGTGGCCTATCAAGCAGGTAGTCTTCCTGCGTCCTTAACCCTTCCTAAAAAGGGTGGGAGATCTCATCTTGGGAGGGGCTTCGTGCTTAGATGCTTTCAGCGCTTATCCCTTCCAGACATGGCTACCCAGCGCTGCATCTGGCGATACAACTGGCACACCAGCGGTCTGTCCTTTCCGGTCCTCTCGTACTAGGAAAAGCTTCCCTCAAATCTCCTACGCCCACGGCGGATAGAGACCGACCTGTCTCACGACGGTCTGAACCCAGCTCGCGTAACGCTTTAACCGGCGAACAGCCGGACCCTTGGGAGCGCCTTCACCCCCAGGATGCGTTGAGCCGACATCGAGGTGCCAAACCCCTCCGTCGATATGAACTCTTGGGAGGGATCAGCCTGTTATCCCCGGGGTAGCTTTTATCCG
>DKAM01000007.1:0-390 GCA_002450835.1 Dehalococcoidia bacterium UBA6926 | reverse complement strand
CTGTTATCCCCGGGGTAGCTTTTATCCGTTAAGCCACGGCCCTTCCACACGGGGCCGTAGGATCACTTTGACCGACTTTCGTCCCTGCTCGGCTTGTATGCCTCACAGTCAAGCTCGCTTATGCCAATGCACTCCGCGGGTGGTTTCCATACACCCTGAGCGAACCTTTGTACGCCTCCATTACCTTTTGGGAGGCGACTGCCCCAGTCAAACTGCCCGCCTGACACGGTCTCCCTGCTTGCTCAGGGGTTAGTACATAAATCTAAGAGGGGCGGTATTTCAAGGACGGCTCCATCTCAGCTGACGCCAAAATTTCATAGCCTCCCGCCTATCCTACACATCTGAGACCCAAGCACAATGCCAGGTTACAGTAAAGCTCCACGGGGTCTT
>DKAM01000028.1 GCA_002450835.1 Dehalococcoidia bacterium UBA6926 | reverse complement strand
GCTACAAACCCGATACGTCGAATGTTAGTATCTCTGTCTTCCGCAGAGAATCCTAAACCTTTGCTGAGGTGTGTTCTAACTACGTCACCATCAAGCACCGTAGACCGGCGACCCTTCTCCATAATCATATTAGTGACTATATCTGCAGTAGCAGTTTTACCAGCTCCACTTAACCCGGTAAACCAAAGACATACACCCTGTTGGTGCATAGGCGGGAAACTTTGCTCTAAGATTTGCGAAACTTCTGGTCTTGTAAACCAAGTTGGAAGTGACTTGCCAAGGGAGAGGTAATCATCTCTAACTTGTGTGCCAGAAATGGAAGCAGTTTTCATTGTGTCATCGACTTTAGAAATTTCTTCGTAGCGATCCTCATCAGGTAGATAAACCACCATTTGGAAAGGTACCATTTTTACTCCCAATTCGGTTTGATGTTCAAGTACTGATTCTTGAGCATCGTAAGGACCATAAAAAGGATTGCCTTTAGAATCAACTCCTGGACCTGCATGATCTCTACCAACAATCAAATGGTTTGCTCCATAGTTTCGCCTTATTATGGCATGCCATATTGCCTCTCTTGGCCCTCCCATTCTCATTGCCAAGGGTAGCAGAGATAATAAGACTTTATCTTGATCGTAATAATTATCCGTTAAAGCCTTATAGGTTCTAACCCTTGTGTAATGATCAACATCACCAGGTTTTGTCATTCCTACTACCGGATGGATAAGCAGGACACCATCTACTGATTCGGCTGCTCTTTTAGTAAGTTCCTCATGGACTCTATGTAACGGATTTCTAGTTTGAAAAGCTACCACATTTTCATATCCAAATTCTTCTAGTCTCAAGCGTGTTTCGCCAGGGGTTAGCCTGAGTGGGTTGAAATCGCTGTGACTGGGGGTTTGTATCGTTTGGACTTTGCCGCTAATGTTATATTTCCCCCATGTTTCCATTTCAGCGACCATGGGATGCTTTGTATCATCTGTGCCAAAAACCTTTTTCGCATCAGCCTTTTGGTCACACTCATAAATTTCTTCGACAGTCATTATTGCCAGGAGGTCATTTTTTGGACTTCTTAGGGCTATTTGACTATCAAGTTTTACGTCGTCAGTAGAGTTTATTGGTAAAGTTATTGGAATAGGGAAAAGTGTTCCATTAGATAATCTTTGAGTTTCCACCACGCTTTGATAATCTGCCTGATTCATAAATCTGTCTAATGGTGAAAACGCCCCGGTAGACATCATCTCGAAATCACACATCGATCTTTCAGATATTTGTACCGAATTCAATTCCGTAGCCAGATTTTTGAGGTCTGCGATTTCTTCCTCATTTGCTATAAGATTTACCAGTTTTTCACCATAGGGTGTTATTAATTTGTTGTTTGATTTTTTATTACTCAATTTTTTATACTTTCCGTAGATTTAGTTTAATCAGCTTTAGCGGTGAAGTGGATACCACATTCTTTTGGCATTCCTTGTTCCCACCACCAACGACCTGATCTATCGTCTTCATTCTTTTCTATTGGCCTTGTACAAGGATCGCAACCAATGCTTGTATACCCTTGATCATACAAAGTATTGTAAGGGACATCGTTGTCTTTGATGTATTTCCAAACCATTTCGTTATCCCAGTCTGCGATAGGGCTAATTTTTGCTATGTTATTGTGCTTATGGTCTATTGTAATTTTAGGCGTGTCAGTCCTGGTACCACCCTGATGCCGTGTCAGTCCAGTTATCCATGCGTCTACATCACTTAAAGCATTGTTCAAAGGGTCCAGCTTACGTTTCTCACAACATAACAGCCTCAATGAATAGCTTTTATAGAACATATTGATACCATGTTTCATTACAATCTTCTTGAGTTCATTACTGTCAGGGTATTGCGCCTCTATTTTTGTAGAGTATTGTTCTTGAACTTGGTCTATTAGATTATATGTGGCCTTCGGTAGCCTGCCAGTATCTAATGTTATAACTCGAGTTTCTGGAGCAATTTTGCTCAACATATCTAGAATTACCATGCCAGTAATTTGGAAACTTGTGGACAAAACCAATCTTTCCCCAAACGTGTTACTAGCCCATAAAATTACGTCTTCTGCAGACTTGCCATCTAGATCCCTGGCAATTTCAGTTGCTTCTGATGGAGAGAAGGTAACTTTTTGTGATTCAGATTGTTTTGTTTTAGGTTTTGTCAATTTTAATTTCTCGCCTAGTTGCAAAGGTAGTCAGTGGCATCTCTAATATTAATTATAGATAAACATATATTTGCGGTATTATATGGGTGTTTCAAAACCAATTATCGCTGATTGATTTATAATGATTTAGAGCGTTCAAGATGTTACGTTAATCTATACTACCGTGCTAAATAGTTTATCTGGCAAAGATTTCTAAGGTCAAGGAATAAATCCATGACGCGGCTATAATTGGTTTTAACAGGAACTAGAATGCTATAATCCGCCAGCATACTATTTAATTTATTAAGGACTAGAAATGCCTCCATTTGATGATCTTAAAGTTTTATCCGGTAATGGTCACTTACAGCTAGCCAAAGACATTTGTAAATATCTTGGTACATCTCTAGCGAGTAGTGAGGCGTTTAAATTCTCAAACGATAATACTTTTGTAAGGATAAAAGAGAATATTCGTGGCAAGGATGTTTTTATAGTTCAGTCATTATCAACTCCTGTAAACGATAACTTGATGGAGTTATTGATTATGATAGATGCTGCTAAAAGGGCTTCTGCAGGCAGGGTAACTGCAGGTATACCGCACTATGCTTACGGCCGCACAGATAAAAAAGA
>DKAM01000005.1 GCA_002450835.1 Dehalococcoidia bacterium UBA6926 | reverse complement strand
AAGAGCCTAAAAATAGAAATAAAACCCTTTTGAAAATGCTAGAGCACGGGAATATTGCGAGTAAGAAATCTGTTTACCGCCAGTATGACCACCAAGTTGGGAATAACACACTTGTTGCCCCTGGAGCAGGAGATGCTGCCGTAATGAGAATTAAGGGTACCACTAAAGGAATAGCGCTAACCGTAGACGTTAACCCTCTTGCTTGTTATTTGGATCCATATGTTGGAGGTGCTTTAGCAGTAATTGAAGCTGCTCGAAATATTTCCTGTGTTGGTGCGACCCCTTTGGCAATTACTGACTGTTTGAATTTCGGAAACCCAGAACGCCCCGAAGTAGCTTATCAATTGACTGAAGCAATACGAGGTATGGCAGATGCATGCCGTGAACTGGAACTTCCCGTTATAAGCGGTAATGTTAGTTTATACAACGAGTCACAGGACACTGCGATTTATCCAACCCCTACCGTCGGTATGGTAGGCCTAATCGATAATGTCGATCATAAGATTGGATCGGGATTTGTTGGAGAAGGAGACCAGATTTTTTTGGTGGGAACTGAAAGCCTTGAATCTGATTTAACTTCTTTAGGTGGATCCACCTACCTATCTGCAATACATGGAAAAATAAACGGAGGCCCGCGATTAGATTTTGCGTTAGAGAAGAAAGTGCAGACATTTATCAGAGATGCGAGCAGCAAAGGTTTAATAAGTTCTGCGCACGATGTTTCTGAGGGTGGACTCATTGTTGCGATTGCTGAAGCTTGTGTGATCGGTAATATAGGAGCAGCTCTTAATGAAGATTTGTCAGAAATCGGATCACTCGATGCTTGTTTATTCGCGGAAGCACCTGCAAGGATAGTTGTTTCAGTTTCGAAAACCTTGAGTAATGAGTTCGAATCACTTGCATTAAACTCACAAATACCTGTATCTTCTTTGGGTGTCGTCAGTGGGGACAACATAGCGTGGGGAGAAATCATCGATGTTTCTCTTGATCAGCTTCGACGAGCTTGGGAAGAAGCACTTTAAAAATATATAGTAAAACTCTATAATCGTTTATTCCGTGACCTGCAATTTTTAGGAGGCAATAATACCCATGAAGGTTGTTTTAATTCAAGAAGTAGAAAATTTAGGCATAGCCGGAGACATTAAAGATGTCAAAAACGGTTACGCGCGGAATTACTTGCTGCCAGGAAAACTAGCGGTTTTAGCTACCCCGCAAGAACTAGCGTCGGCGGGGGCTCGAAGAGAGCGCGAACTTCACAGAAGACAGCAATTAAATGAAGAGATGGAATCAGTTGCTGAGTCGCTGCAAGACCAATTATTAATGCCAGTCAAAGTAGGTGGAGCAGGCCAACTTTATGGTAGTGTGAGCGCTGCTGATATAGCGGAATCCGTGAGCAATGCATTGAACTTGGATATTGATCGGAGAGCTATTAATCTTTCGTCTCCAATCAGAGATCAAGGGCATCACAATGTTCGTATTCGATTTGCCCCAGACGTATACGGTGAACTGACCGTTACGGTTTTCGACGATTCCATAGATCCAGCGCCTGGGCTCGACTTTGTATTTAATGAAGAGGAGCAAGAAGAGGAACCGACTTTCGAAGGTGCCATTGCTGAAATTGAAGCTGAGGAAAATGCAGCTATCGATGACGAAGGAAATGCTGAAGATTTAGACACTCAAACTGATGAAGATGAGTCAACAGGTGCTAATTTGGACCAAGAGAGTGATGCTGAAGCTAATGATACAGACGAAGAAGAAGTAGTGGAAAATTAGTTTCCAATACTAAGCTTGAAGGAGGTTATACATTGTATACGGAACAATTACCTCCCCATGATGATCAAGCGGAAGAAGCTGTACTAGGCTCTTTGGTCATTGACAGTGAGTCCCTTCCAAGAGTTGCCGCAACTCTTGCTGCGGATGACTTTTTTCGTCAAAAACACTCCTGGATATTTGAAGCCTGTTTAAATCTATTTTCTCGAAACGAACCGGTTAACCAGATAACGTTGTCAGATGAACTTACTAGGCAACAAAGGTTAGAGGAAATAGGCGGATTACAATTTCTTAGCTATTTGGTCACAAGTGTTCCCACCTCTGTCTACGTAGAGCATTATGGCCAAGTTGTGAAACGACTTTCGATTATGCGTCAATTGATAAATGCTGGTGGGAAAATTGTAGATATTGGATATAAAGCTGAAACAGACGAAGAGGAAGCCCTGAGAAAAGCGGAAGATTTTATATATGAATTAAGGATGGGTCGATCAGAACGTGATCTAGTTTCGCTCCATCAAGCGTTGGACAAGTATATTGAAGAAGATCTTAGTAGCCAAGATAGTAATAAGGCTGGTGTAACGTCCGGATTTGTTGATTTAGACCGATTGTTAGGAGGGTTCCAACCTTCGGATCTTGTAATACTTGCTGCGAGACCTGGGGTTGGGAAAAGCGCTTTGGCCCTGAATATTGCCAAGGCTATTACTTCACGGAGAAATACAGAAGGCAGGAGAGGCGTTGTTGCTTTTTTTAGCTTGGAGATGGCTACCGAACAGATAGTGGAGAGATTACTAGCGGGTGAATCAGGAATAGATACTCGCCGTCTAAGACAGGCGCAAGAGTGGTCAGAACAGGATGAAGCAAAAATAATGCAGGCAGTTGGTCAATTAGCAGACCTACCGCTTTACATCGACGATTCAGCTTTGCTAGGCGTTGTCGAGTTACGATCAAAAGCTCGCAGGCTGTATTTGGAAGAGGGGCTAGAACTTATCGTTGTTGATTATATGCAGCTAATGAGCGGTAGCGGTGGTTTTAGAGGGAATAGAGTTCAGGAAATCAGCGAAATTTCTAGATCTTTAAAAGCACTAGCACGCGATCTTAATGTGCCAGTCTTAGCCCTTTCTCAGCTTTCTAGAGCAGTTGAGGGGAGACCAGGGCATGAACCATTACTTTCTGATCTTAGAGATAGTGGTAGCATTGAGCAGGATGCCGATGTAGTTATGTTTTTATATAGACCTGATGTGTATTTCACCGAAGAAGAATGGGAGCGACAGCATCCTGGGGAAGATTACCCGAGAGGGGTTGCAGATCTCATCGTCGCTAAGCACCGTAATGGGCCTCTGGGAAGGCCACAATTAGTTTTTCGGGAACGCACTACCACTTTTGTTGATGCAGTTTTGCGAGATGGACCAGCTCCTAACATGGGCATGTTTTGATAAATGAGATATTTATGAGTGAATTTAAGCAAATACCTAAAAGGGGTGACAGAGTAGAAATCCCCGAACGGTTTTTTTTAGATGTTCTCCCAAACATCACTAATATTTTAGAGCTAAAAACTAGCTTGATCATTCTTAATGAAATCGCTTCCCAACAAACGGACGGCAGCTTCTTAAATCACGCTGATATTGAAAATCTGGAACAACTGAAATTACTTGAGACGGACGGTATTCAACTTTCGGTAGAACTTATTGAGTCTGTTTTGGGGAAATTAACTGAATCGAACCTAATATTTTCAATGAAACTAGACTTAGAAGCTGAAGATTCTGGGAAAATATACTTCTTAGATGACGCAGACGGCCGAAAACTGTCTGAGAAATTTCAACTAGGTATTGTCTCTCTAAATATAACGGGAGATAATCCTAAAAGGGGTATCGATAAAGGGGTTACGATATTTGACTTATATGAAAAAAATATAGGAGTAATACCGGGATCTCAAGTCGCGGAAGAATTAATTGAAGCAGAAAAAACTTATCCAGCTCAATGGCTAGAAGATGCATTTGATGAGGCGGTAGCGCAGGATGTGAGAAGATGGGCTTATATCAGAGCCATATTAGCAAGTTGGAGCAACGGGGGTAGAGGGAATTACGATGGAAAGACTGGGGGACGCAATTCAGAGAGCCGGTATAAATCAGGAAAATATGGGAAAATTGTCAGATCGACCTGATCCTGGAACTATAAAACCGGAATGTGAAATATGCGGTGACACAGGGTGGGTACGATACTCCGCCGAAGTCGAATCTATGGATTTTGGGAAAATTTATCCCTGTGAACACCGGTTGGCGGAAATCAAAGAAGCAAATTTCCAGCGTCTAGAAAAATACAGTAACCTCTCGCAATTTAGGGGATTGAAATTTGAATCAACTAATGAAGTTGGGGTTCGTGAAGACGCAGCTAGCCAAGAGCTTTTTAAGAATGCCTTTTATGAGGCAAAACAATTTGCTGAAAAGCCTAATGGATGGATGATTTTTGCAGGCCCTTCCGGGAGTGGGAAGACACATCTCGGTGCTGTCATCGCTCACGAAAGGCTCAATAGAAATTTTCCATCGCTGTTTGTATTCATCCCGGATTTCCTCGACCATTTAAGAGCTGCTTATGCTCCAGAAGCAGATGTCCAATACGACTCTCTTTTTCAACAAATTAAAGACGCGCCGTTTCTGGTTCTCGATGACTTAGGTGCTCAATCTTCCACGTCGTGGGCCCAAGAGAAATTGTTTCAGATATTGAACCACCGGTTTGTTTTAAAGATGCCAACGGTGATTACCCTAGCAAAACCCGTAGAAGAACTAGAAGAACGTATCCAAAGCCGGATTATGGATGATAGTCATTCACGCTACTTGTCTGTTGGAGTTCAGGATGGTAAATGGAGTGGTAGCGATGCTCTAGAACTTCCACTATTTAAGGAAATGACGATAGCGTCTTTTTATCCAGATAGACAAGGGTCGGCTGAACTCTCATCTACTCAGAAAGCAAGTTTGAAAATGGCCTATACTCTTGCAAAAAATTATGGTGATAACCCTGAAGGTTGGCTGGTATTAATGGGCGAAAATGGTGTGGGGAAAACGCATCTTGCTGCCTCTATAGCGCATACCACTCAGGCAAATGGCCGTAAAGTTTTATTTTTGATCGTGCCTGACTTACTTGATCATTTGAGGTACACATTCCGCCCCGATAGCGACGTTACTTATGATGAATTATTTGAAGAAATCAAACATGTCGACATGTTGGTTTTGGATGACCTCGGAGCGCATGGCACAACGTCTTGGGCTAAAGAAAAGCTCTATCAAATAATTAACTATAGGTATGTAGCCCGCCTTCCTTTGGTGGTGACTACAAATTTGTCATTAGATGAACTTGAGAGATCCGAACCGCGTATTGCTTCCCGGTTGGCTGATACCCGATTTAGTGTCCCCTTTCACATAGATGCCCCAAACTATGGGGTGACTTTAAGATAATTATGATCGTATGGTGAACATTAATGACACAAGAAAATGATCTTCAGCATTGTATTTTTTGCGAAATTATTGCCGGGAGGGAGCCCGCTGATGTGTGGTATCAAGACGAAGAATTTATTGTTTTTCGTAATCAGTTAAGATGGCTACCGGTTCAGCTTTTGCTCGTTCCTAAAAAACATATGACACAGTCAGAACTATGGTCTGATATTGGGAGAGCTGCGGAACTTGCCAACTCTCTTGGGAAAGAGTTCGCGCCTAATGGGTACAGACTACTGTCTAATTTTGGGCAAGATGGCATGCAATCCCAGCCTCACGCACATATTCACGTATTAGGAGGAACCCAACTTGGCATGTATGTTGGTGGTAATAGTTGGTAATGAACCAATAATTATCCAATAATGATCCAATAGGGATTGACAGCTCCATGAGATAGCAAGTAATCTTTCGTAAGGCTACTGGTAAACGTGAAAATTACCGGAGCTTTTTTTCTTGGTTGGACACTTTAATTTATTATATTAGAGGTATTAGTAGTGAACGAGGTAGATCCGTCGGCTCTTACTGCAGCAGATTGGGACCAGGTGACCGTGACCCTATCGTTCATATGGGCCTTTTTTGGGGCTCAAGTGTCTGCTGCCCTCAATTTCACGTTGGCTCATGCGTTCATACCGTCGTTAGTGACAACTGGGCATATTCCAAAAGCAGCTAATAAAGTCAGGCCGTTTTTTTACGGCGCCACGGTCGCTTTCGCGATGGGGGCTGTTTGGTCGATGGTGAATTTTATTAACGCATCCGAAGTTTTAAGAAATATATATCCCCGAGTTTGGGTTTAGAAGAGTAGAGTTAGTTAAAAGTGAAGAACAAAATAAAACCACTAATAATAATAGCAGTACTGCTAGGTATTGTCGGTGTTTTTGTTGGGCTTGCTCCTAGAGCCGTAGCATTTGTTTATCCTATTCCCGAGAATGAAGTAGTTTTCCCTCACGATTTCCATGCTGGTACATTGGCGCTTGAATGTCAGTTCTGCCATACCGGCGCCGAAGAAAACCGAGGGGCCAACGTCCCGGCGTTGGAACAATGCATGTTCTGTCATAAAGTCGCCGGATTGGAGAATCCGCAGGCTAAGGAAGTTCGAGCGGCTTGGGAAGCTGAAGAACCTTTGAATTGGGTTAGACAACATCGGCTGCCAGACCATACTCATTTCCAACACGAGCCTCATATTACAGCTGGATTCGAGTGTTCCACTTGTCATGGTGATGTAGCTGGTATGAAACAAGTTGTTCAAATAAAAACTGAAAAAGGCGGAGACCTCAAAATGGGGGATTGCGTAGCGTGCCACAAAGAAAACGGGGCACCTGCTCAGTGTTCCACATGTCATAATTAGGGAATTTATATAGTTTAAAGGATTGAAAGGAATACGATGGATCTGACTCGGCGAGACTTTCTAAGGGTTGCTGGAGCATCGTCTGTAGCAGGCATGTTGTTTGCGGGCTGCGCTATTCCTGAGAGAGAACTTATTAAACAGAGCCCAAGAGACATGCCTGAAGATTTAGCGACTGGTACTGAAGATTGGTATGCAACTCAATGCGGTATATGCAATGAGCACCACGGAGTTATTGTTCGAGTTTTAGAGGGCCGCGCAAAAAAGATCGAAGGCAATCCAGATCATCCAACTAACCGCGGTAGACTTTTGCCAACGTGCCTAAGTGGCGTGCAATCACTTTATCATCCAGATCGACTCACCGGCCCTATTGCTGGAGATACAAATCCTAGTTGGGACGATGCAATCGGCAGGGTTGTTTCTGCTCTAAATTCTAACGATCCCAGCAGAACTTTGCTGATAACAGGTGCGGATAAAACTCTTTTGTCTCACGTTGTGAATCAATTCGTGGAATCTTCTGGCGTTGAGCATATGGTTCTCGAAGACGTCGAAGACACTGTGCTACGTAACGCTATTGATGACGTCTTTGGCGAAGGGGAAATACCTCATTTTGATATTGAGAATGCCAAGACTATTCTTTCTATAGGGGCTGACTTCTTAGAATCATGGGTTGCGCCGCTTCAATATAGTAGAGCGTATGGAGAATTTCGAAATACCCAAAGCGAAGGCACGGGCGTTCGTGGACATTTAATGTATGCTGGCCCTAGGTTTTCGATGACCGCCGCTAATGCGGACGAGTGGCTGCCTATTGCACCCGGTCATGAAAGCAATTTTGCTTTAAGCGTTGCTTACGTACTAATAAGGGACAATTTAGGTGATGCTTCTGTAGCAAATAAGATAACCGGAGGTAAAGGAGCTTCTGCGCTAGCTGCTTTCGCCCCAGATATAATTGCCCCTTTAATTGGAGCAACCGAAGGTGTGGTATCGCCGGAGGATATTGAGCATGTTGCAAAACGATTAGCGGAAGAATCGCCAGGACTAGTCTTAGCTGGTGGTTCTGCGTCTGCGCAAAAAAACGGCCATTTAAATATGAAGGCTTCATTATTAATCAACGCTCTTCTAGGTAATGTAGGAAAACAAGGAGGAATCCAATTTAATCCGGACTCTCCTCTCGAAGAGTTAAATAATATTAAAGCACCTAATAGCTTCTCTGAATGGAAGTCGGTGGCTCAAAGATTAGAAAACGGTGAATTTGATTTGGTTTTAGTTCATGGAGCTAATCCCGCTCATAATTTAGAGGTTCTCGATTTTAAAGATAAACTTTCCAATGTAAAATCCGTGATATCTTTTTCTCCCATTATGGACGAAACTGCGGAACTCGCGAGTTTGGTTCTTCCTGATCAAAATTATTTAGAGACTTGGAATATTGGAGTCCCAAACCCAAACCCGGGGTATCCAGTTTTGACACTCCAGCAACCGGTTGTTCCGACATTATTAGATGAAGAAAATCAGATCGTGTATGATAATCGACCATTTGGCGATATTCTCACGCATGTTGGCAGACGGCTAAATTATTCAGCCATCAGTTGGGAGAGCATGGAAGATCTGGTGAAAACGAAAATGTCAGAAGTGCATGTAAACAATAGAGGGAAAGGTTCTATCCAAGGGGCGACATTTGAGGCATTTTGGGCTGGAGTGCTTCAGAGAGGTGGCTGGTGGGACACCAAGGCACGTCAAACCAAGACTGGGGAAGTTTTAGCCTCACTATCTGGTTCTGAACTTACGGTTCAAGGCACTTCTACTGAAGCCGAAAATAGTGGAATTTACCATCTGGTTCCTTTCGTTAGTGTAGGACTGGGTGGAGGCTCGGCTAGCTATTTACCATGGCCTCAATCAACCCCTGACCCCGTGACTTCCGTGGTATGGGAGACATGGATAGAAGTTAATTCTCGAGAAGCGAAGCGACTTGGATTGCGTGATGGGGATATTGTTAACGTCGAATCTGTGACGGCAGGTGAGAAATCTTCAGTCATACAGGCGCCAGTTTATATTCATCCTGGCATACCTCCTAATGTGGTGGGCATCCCCATGGGGCGCGGCCATACGGCATCAGGTAGATATGCAAAAGATTTTGGTTCGAATGTGAGAAAACTTCTGTCCATAAGTGAAGTTGAAGGTACAGGAGCGCAGGCTTGGGGAGTTAGCAAAGTAACGATCAGTGGTACGGGACAGAGATTACGCCTACCTCGTATGGAGGGTGGAATTACTGGAATGCAACTAGAAGGAACACATATTATTCAAGTTACAGGCAGTTAGATAATTATGAATGGAGAGAGTGACAGATGTCGGACGTAAAATGGGGAATGGTCGTTGATGTTGATAAATGCTCAGGATGCCAGGCATGTGTTATAGCCTGCATGTCAGAAAACAATATTCCTATTAATTTAGATCGCGATTTTACTGAGAATCGGTCTATAGCATGGATTCGTGTAGAAAGATATTGGGAAGGCGAATACCCAGATGTAAAAGCAAGGTTTTTGCCAGTCCTTTGTCAGCATTGTGGTAACGCACCTTGCGAGCCCGTTTGCCCAGTATACGCAACGTTCCATAATGATCAAGGTATGAATATACAGGTATATAATAGGTGTGTGGGAACAAGGTACTGTGCAAACAATTGCCCCTACCATGCAAGATATTTTAATTATCGTCGCCCGACTTGGCCTGAAACATACAATAACTACCTCAATCCAGATGTCACTGTTCGGGATAGAGGTATTATGGAAAAATGCAGCTTCTGCGTCCAACGCATCAATGCAGCTACCCGAATTGCAAAAAGAGAGGGGAATGAGGATGCTATTGCAGGGCTTCAGACTGCTTGTGCTCAGGCATGCCCAACAGATGCTTTGGTTTTTGGCAACCTGAACAACCCTAATAGCGAAGTGTCACAGTTGTACGATGATGAACGATCGTATGTGTTGCAGGAATCAATCGGAACTCAGCCTAATGTAAGATATTTGAAGAAAATTGATGAACATGCCGCTGAAAAGGCACATGCTCACTAGAAAGAAAAGGCAGAAAGAATACGAGAATGCAAAACACTGATGGAAATGAAGCGGTAATTCCTGGGGCGCCTGCGACCCAGGAAGATCTTACTCAAGAACTGCTATACGATTCTCTTCAGACAGGATCTAGGATGCGAAAAGCGCTATTGATCTCTGGTGTATTATCGATTCTTGGCTTTGTTGGTCTGTTTATGCATTTTGCTAGTGGGACTAGTGACCATACAACCTGGAATTTTTATGCGGTTGTATATTTCTATGTATTCTCTGTCACCATGGGAATACCAATGGCAGGGATTGGCCTTAGACTGGCACGTGCTCAGTGGCGACGCCCTACTAGTAGATCTGCTGAGTTGTTTGCCATAGCTGGACCAATTAATTTAATATTCTTTATACCAATTTTATTAGTTGCTCCGCCTATTGAAGGAAGAAATAGTTTGTGGATGGATTGGGCTCTTGCTCCCTGGTTCCCAGATATAATAATGATGGTTTTACTGGTTGGGACTGGGTTAGCTTTTTTGTATGTTTCCTTACTTCCTGATTTAGCTAGTGTAAGAGATCATGGAACTGGTCGGATACAATCCATAGCGGCAACTTTATCAAGAGACTGGAATGGTACGAAATCACAGTGGTCTCTTCATAAGTCAGCTTTAGGAATTCTAGGCGCGTTTTATATAACGGCATACGCTATGACTCATTTGGTATTGGCTAGTGATTTTGCTATGACTTTGGTCCCTGGTTGGAAAGATCCTATTTTCCCAGCGTTTCATGCTGTTACTGGGATTCAGATGGGTGCAGCATTACTTATAATCACTATGTATTTATTACGTCGTCTCGGTGGTCTTGGTAGGTATTTCGAGCTAGAGCAATTTTGGGGATATAGTCGTTTATTGCTTGCTCTTAGTTTATTTTATTTCTATTTCTGGTGGTGCGCATTTATTTTATTTTGGTATGCTCGGTTGCCTCACGAGCAATCCGTAATAGCCTTGTTTGTTTCTGGAGATTATTCCGAAGCTTCAGTATTTACGAGACCTCAATTTTTGATGTTTTTAGGGGCTATAGGGTTTTCCTTCATTCTTCCATTCTTGTTACTTATGTGGAATATTCTACGCCGTAGCATAGTCGCTCCTACGATTGTAGGAGTAATTGTGCTCATAGGTGGGTTTTTTGATCGTATGAGATTATACGCTAACTCTTGGTCTGTTGATCAGGTAGGCGGGCATGGGCTACATCACATACCAGAGGTGAATGCCCCGACAATTCCCGATCTTTTTGTACTGATCGGTATGGTGTCTTCTATACTATTCTTATACTTACTAGTTTCAAGGGTAGTTGGATTTGTGTCCTTATGGGAGACCAGACAAGCATTACTCTTAAGATTTGTTAAACCGTGGGGTGTTGGCCACGCGAGCGTGGTAATTAAACCAGAGTAGTTATTGGAGTGCATAATTGATTTTAAATATTAATGGGGATATAGAGGAGATAGAGAGAGCGTAACATGCAAGATCGACCCACATTAACGCCGACACAGATCAACGAGGAGTTGCTGTGGCCTGTTTTCTCATTTAGAAAACGGCACGCTCTAGCGTTTATACCGCCGATGATACTGATATCCGGTGGTGTCGCAGCTGTTACTATCCTTATCTATCAAGGACTTTGGGTTACTGGACTGCAGAGGCCCGCTTTTTGGGGATTTTTCATTGTTAATTTCGTTTTTTGGATTGGGGTGAGCCACGCGGGGACTATGATTTCCGCAATATTGCGTTTGACCCAAGCAGAATGGAAGAGACCTATTACCAGGGCTGCTGAGGTCATGACCATATTTTCTTTGGTGGTTTCATTATTGCATCCTGTTATTCACGCCGGTAGACCTTGGCGGATTATATATTGGTTACTACCTTACGATTTTTCGAGAGGTATATGGCCTGACGTTCGTTCTCCTCTCGTTTGGGACCCAATAGCAATAACAACCTATTTAACAGGCAGCATATTGTTCGTTTTCACAGCGTTGATACCAGATTTTGCATTGATTCGTGATCAGAGTAGCGGACTTAGGAAGAAAATTTATGGTCGGTTAGCGCTAGGATGGAGAGGGACTCCCAGGCAATGGAAGTTGCAAGGAATATTTGGATTGTTGATGTCAGCACTGATTCTTCCAGTATTCGTTTCGGTTCATAGTATAGTTTCTTGGGATTTCGCGGTCTCAGTCGTTCCTGCGTGGCACGTTACCGTTTATGCGCCATATTTTGTTATCGGTGCTGTTCATTCGGGAGTCTCCATGGTTTTGACCTTGATGGCTCTTATGAGATGGATATTTAAATTAGAGAATTATATATGGGAAGATCACTTTGACGCAGTTGGCAGGTTGTTGATCGTCATCGCAACGCTGTGGTTATTTTTCTTCTTCCTTGATTTTGCTTACTCGTTTTACACTCGAGAAGAGCAAGAACTGGCGGTTATGGAACGACGCCTTTTTGAGTGGCCGTTTAACGCTATTACGGTGATCATGGTCTTCACTTCATATGTGATTCCTATACCGTTATGGCTAAGCAGGCGTGTCAGAAGGAATATTCCATTGATGTTCTGGACATCTATACTTGTTAATATTGGTATGTGGCTAGAGAGATACTTCCTTATAATACCCGCCATCGAGCGTAAAAATGAGCTTACTTTCCTATGGTCTAATTACGTTCCCAGCTTAATTGAAAGTTTGGTGGTTTTGGCGTCATTCGGTATGGTTGGATTCTTGTTATTACTTTTTGCGAAAGTTGTTCCTTTGGTCCCCGCATGGGAGGCAAAGGAAGGAGTGATATTTAGAGAAGATGTCCAATTTGGAGAGGTAACACTTCCTGGAATTATAAAAGAAACAGAAGAGGAAAACGTTTGGTAGTTGTCGTTGTTAAGGAGCTTCGAAATGGCAGATAATAAAGATATCATGGGTGTTTTTGCAGATGTCGATACTGCGGCAGAGGGTGCTCGTCAATTAAAGAGTGCTGGGTTTGTACAGGATGATTATGATGTGCTTACTGGCAACCCTTACCCCGAGGGAGCCTTCGGTGAGCATGTAAAACCGAATCGTCTGTTTGTCTTTGCTTTGTCGGGAGG
The DNA here is from genome assembly GCA_002450835.1 of Dehalococcoidia bacterium UBA6926. Lineage (GTDB taxonomy): Bacteria > Chloroflexota > Dehalococcoidia > UBA6926 > UBA6926 > UBA6926. The sequence goes on along the minus strand of DKAM01000005.1, from coordinate 15,700 downwards.
CTTTGTCGGCTTTGCTATAGCATTCTTATTTACCGCCGCGACTCAGACAGCCTTTCCACTGGTTACAGGGGGGAAACCCATCTTAGCTATACCGGCAATGATGATAATTATGTATGAAATGACTTTGCTGTTTGCAATGATTTTCACCGTTACCGGTGTAATTTTTGAAAGTAGATTACCTAGGCCCAGTGGAGCAGGTCCTGTATATGACACAAGGATTACTCTGGGGTATATCGGTTTAATAGTAACCACTAGCGAAGATCGGCTAGAAAAGGCAGAGGAAGCACTAAAGGCTGCGGGCGCTGAGGATATAGTGAGGGAGTCATCCTAGAAGTGAAACGACTTAATCAACTGATGCAAAATCAGGGTTCCAACAAAACTGCTACTGTTAGTATGAAGCGAGTATTAACATTAAGTGTCGCGTTGTTTTTTTTGCTAACTGGTTGTTCGGTAGGTGCATATCCAATCGATAATTTCCAGGAGATGCATTACTCCCCTGCGCTTCGTAGACAGGAAATGCCTGCGATGTCTGCTCCGAGTACTGCGATAGGCTATTCTGGTGCAGGCGCTCCTTCGATAGAGTTAACAGTCGATCCAGCCTATGATTTGATGAAACAGGATGATTTGGCACTTATAAAGACTAACCCTATTGTTTTGAATGACACTGTCACTAAGCAAGGCGAGGAACTGTTTGCTCGAAACTGCGCTGTATGTCATGGAATTGGAGGAGATCTCCAAGGTGGTGCAGGACCTGCGTTGTTAGCAGCCCATTTCGAAGCTGCAGGGGTTAATCCGCCATTAAACTTGACGCTGGAAGTTACGAAGAATAGGACAGACGGTGATATTTTTGGAATACTTACACATGGCACTGGGTCTGTTCCAGCGCCATCTGATTCCACGAATCCTGAAGCTTGGGCATCACTGACAAATATGCCTTCTTTTGCAAAACTCCTTACTACGGAAGAAAGATGGGCGGTTGTACATCACTTAAGGAATCTTCAAGGATCTTAAGTCGTCTCGATACTCTCGATTTTGGTGAGGGTCTCTTCTTGAAGTTTTATTAGGGCTTGGCTTTGCTCGACAGGATAGTTTTTTGGTCTATCGAGAAGTTTATATTGTTCGTGGATAGAGGCGAACTCTTTCAAAAAGTGATTATGTAAGTTATCTAAGCTTGGGTGAGGCCTTTTGAGTACTCCGTTCGCCATTACTTCTCCTAAAAGAGGGTGAGCGGTTGAGTATCTTTTATCGTCCTCATTGTGCAATGCAAGGGTGTCTTTTTCATAAACATTATTATCTGTTTTAAATCTGAAAACCTGTTTCTTTCCGGCTAATGTTTCTTTCCCCTTACTTAATTTCATCACAGGGGTATTGTCATATTCCACTAGTTTGTATACACAATCGATCGCTGGAGCGTCGCTAGACGTGGCAGTTTTTGTTCCAATTCCGAAGCTGTCTATAGGCGCACCGGATTCAAGGAGTGCGGAGATCATATCTTCGTCAATGTCCCCGCTTACAATAATCTTTACTTGAGTTAATCCATCGGCATCTAGCATTTTTCGAACTTTCTTTGATAACGTTCCAAAATCCCCACTATCTAACCTTATCGCGTTGAGCTGATGACCATTTTCACTCATTTCATGAGCGACCTTTATGGCATTTTTTGTGCCCTGTTCCGTATCAAAAGTATCTACTAGGAAAGTGCTTCCATCCGGGAATGAATTGGCAAATGCCCTAAAGGCTTCCACCTCTGAATTAAAACTGGTAATAAATGAATGAGCCATAGTACCTGATATTTTTTGTGTATATTTTGCAGCTCCGTGAATATTTCCTGTACTTTCTATACCGACTATTTTGCCTATACGGACCAAAGCATCAGCGGAATCTATACCATGAGAGCGCCTTGAGCCAAATTCGCTGATAGTGTGCCCTTTTGCTGCGTATATAGCTCGCGCGGCTTTTGTAGCAAGGACGGTTTCTAAATTCACCCTGTTTAGTAAGTAATTTTCTATTAATTGTGCCTCTATTAAAGGCGCTGTAATTTCAATAACGGGTTCGTTTGGGAAAAATACAGTTCCTTCTTTCATAGCTCTAACTTGTCCAGTGAATTTTAGATCACTTAGGTAATCCAGGAAATCGTTTTCAAAATGATTTAGCGAACGTAGGTAATCAATGTCATCTGCATTGAATTGAAAAGTTGATAAGTGATCCAAGATATCTTCTAGCCCCGCGAAGATCATGTACCCTCGCGAAGCCGGAAATCTACGTATAAAGAGGCTGAAAGTTGATTCCCCTGTCTGGTTGTTTTGCCAATATGCCTGCGCCATAGTCAGCTGATAGAAAGCCGCGAACAGACTCTTTGAAAATGTTTGTTGTTTTTTTTCCATTGCAGGTATCTTCTCGCTTCAAAGCTTGCGTATGTTGATAGTTGTAAAAATACTAAAATTATCTATAAAGAATTATAATTCGTCCCTGTTGGTTAATGCAAAATAAAGGTGAATACTCTAGTTACTATCGTTTAACGACCCTATATATACCATAGAGTTAAAGATGGTGAGAATCGTTAAGCCTATTAAAACGCCACCTATTATGTCCATTCTGAGGTCAAGAGACGAATATAGCATGTTACGTAACCAGGCAGTTAGTATTACTGCATCAATGAGTAATAGAAAATCAAATAGGACAAGTCGAACCTTAGTCCCTGGGTTTCGGACAAATATGGCGTACAAGATTTCGAACGGATTACTCATTAAATTTCCTATATAATTTATATTTGAATTTATCCTATATACCCTGTATCTACAAGTCAAGTATCTAGAGTGTCTACTTATCGTTTGAATCGGCTGGTAAAGAATCAGGATTCATTACATTTATAGGCGTACCTTTCAAATACGCTTGAATATTTTTGACACATGTCCCATAGAAAACATCATAATTCTCTGCTGTTACATATCCTAAATGGGGTGTTAGTAAAGTGTTTTCCATCGAAGTAAAAGGGTGATTTTTGTCTAGTGGTTCGTCATCGAATACGTCTAGTGCCGCGCCAGCTAGCATTCCGGTTTGCAGTGCTTCTATTAGATCATTTTCATTAACAATAGGCCCTCTAGAAGTATTAATTAAGTACGCATCACTCTTCATGAGAGAGAGTTCCCTTTTTTTAATTATTCCTTTGGAAGATTTACTTAGAGGGATATGGATACTAATAATATCTGAGTTACTAAAAAGCGCATCTTTAGATACAGATTTTGCTTGATATTCGTCTGCTCTTTTCTGAGTCATGTTAGGAGACCAAACTAATAAATCCATGTCGAATAGGGGTGCGACCTTAGCAACGTCTTTCCCAACCCTGCCTAGACCTATGATGCCCAGTTTTTTTCCATCTAGCCCAAATCCAATACTAGTTTGCCATATTCCTGCTCTTAAATTCTTATCTTCGAGCGCGATATTCCTAGTTAAGCTCAATATAAGTGCCCAAGTTAACTCTGCCGTGGAATGGCCAGGGCTTGCAGTGTTACAAATGGTTATTCCTAGCTTAGTTGCTGCTTCTATGTCGATATTGGATTGTCTACCGCCGGTTGCTGCGATAAGGCGTAAATTTGTGAGTTTTTCTAAGGTTGATTTGGTAAACCACGTCCTTTCTCGCATAGTAACCAATATCTCGAAAGGTAAAAGTTTATTAATAAAATCGGTATCGTTTTCCATACCAATGTTAAACACAGTGATATCTACATTTGATGGAAGGGAGGACCATTCGCCGAAATTTAAAGCTTCATTTTGGTAGTCATCTAAAATAGCTATTCTAATTTTATTGCTTTGGTTCATATTACTAAAATCTCCGATTCCATCGATAATTACTGAACTTAAAATGCCTTGAAGTATTATATATTCGCCGATTCCTTCTTAGAAGAAATCTACGATTTCGAATCGGCCTTTGTTTATTTTCAGTTGCTCTTTCTGTTGATTCTTCTATTGGCAAATCTATCCTGGCATAAGAAGCTGCAACAAAACCTTTTCCTGAAAAAATTCTTCTCACAGAGCCTATCGCAAATGTTATTAAGCTTATTAAGAGGGTTAACCTTAGAAGATCGATAAACGAAAAATCATTTGGCATACTTGAATCGATAATATTCACGAGAAATTGTGCGGTGACTGATGAGACCAAGATTCCTGCTCCTAGCAATGCTAATGAAAGAAAAGGCACATTTCGGTTCCAAGAAAGAATTGCTGCTGACATAACGATAGTTTGAACTATTAGAATTAGTATTCGGATTAGTTCTAAGGATATTGAAAATCCTTCCTCCATTTGTCTCAATACTATCGTCAATCCCATTGTGGTTCCCATCACATATATAAGCACAAAAATAAATGCATCAGTCCACTGATTTTTTGCTATAGTGCCAGATAATATTGCGGTCAAAAGAGGACCGAATATTGCCAGAGCTATCGTTGCATTTGAATTAGTATTGTTAAGGTCATTAGGTAATGTGACGATAAGGAGGCTCTGAGTCGCGACTATGCCAATAGCGATCCATGCATAGCTCCATCTAGGGGCACCCCGGCTCCCAAATAAGAAGGCAATCAAAAATAGAAACACATTGGAAATAATGTACGGCGGTGAAGTTGTTAGATCACTTTTAGTTACTATTGACCATATAGCACCTATACTAATGCCAGCGAACAAAATTAATATGGGTGCGAGTTCTCTGATAATTGATTGTATTAATGATCTTTGGGGTTGATCTGAGCTTATGCTCATTATTGAGATTCCTCCAGCATCCTATAGTATTTATATAATGATACATTAGAATTATTAATTGGACGGGCTTTATTTGATTAGTTTTAGAATGGTATATACTCTTATTGCAAACCAATCTCTATTATTCTTGTGTATTACGACCGCACTTATGACGACCGGTCAAGGCATCGCAGTTCCTATGGTTCCTCTTTTTGCTGATACTTTTGGGATTACTTCCGCAAAGATTGGTTTAGCTGTAAGCGCTTTTGGCTTAGCTAGATTTATTACTAATATACCAGCTGCCTTTGTCTCAGACAGAATGGGAAGGCGCTCTGTACTAATAGGCGGCCCAATAATTGCTGCAATTGGCAATACACTCTCGGGATATACAGCCTCTCTAGTACCATTGCTATTTTTTAGGTTTATTGCTGGAGTTGGTTCGGCAGCCTTTATTACTGGTGGGATAGCATTTATATCCGATATCAGTAAGATAGAAAACCGAGCACGTATGATGAGCGTTTTTCAAGTAAGTTTCTTGGTTGGAATTAGTATAGGCCCAGTTTTGGGCGGAGTAATTGCTGAATTGTTTGGGCTAAGAGCCCCATTTTTGGCAATTGGAGTGGTATCTATTTTAAGTGCACTATGCACTTTTTTTTGGGTGCCGGAAACAAGAATGCTCATTGCTAGTGAACCTAAAACAGAAGCTGCAGAAGTTGAGCATTCAACTAGTTTGCTAAAAGGGTATGAATTTCTGTTTAAAAAAGACTTATTGCTTATAAGCCTCGCGTTTGCCGGCACTTTTTTTACACGAGGAGGTGCGTTTTTCACACTTTTGCCTTTGAAAGGTTCTCGCACATTAAATATGTCTGAAGGACAAGTCGGGGGCTTTTTAACTTTACCCTCAGTGTTTTCTTTATTTATGCTGCCATTTGCTGGAATTTTTTCCGATAAATATGGACGGAAAACCGTCATAGTCCCAGGGATCTCTCTTTTTGCCGTATCCCTTTTTGCTCTTGGTTTCAGTGTCGATTGGATAATTTTTGGAGTAGGAGTGATTCTTTACGGTATTGCGCAGGGGCTAGAAGGACCAGCACCCGTAGCATACGTATCAGATGTTTCTCATGTTGATAAGCAGGCAGTGGCACAAAGTTTTGTTAGATCTGTGGGCGATTTTGCGTTATTTTCTGCGCCGCCAATTATGGGGTTAATGACAGACTTATTTAGTATAGATATAACATTGTATGCTAATGCCATTATAATGTTGTCCATAGCAATCATATTTCTTGTTTTTGCAAGAGAGCCAATTCAAAAACATACGAATACCTAGAGTGTAATAATCGAAGATATATACTTAGGGAGGCGCATGAATATAATTAGTGGTGGGGCATCCTGGATTCGAACCAGGGACCTCAGTCTTATCAGGACTGCGCTCTAACCAGCTGAGCTAATGCCCCCCTTAGACACGACCATCAGTGTATATATGATAACTATGGTAGTCAAAGGTAACACGCTATAGGTTTCTATAAAATGACACCGGTAAGGATTTTAAAGTAGCCTACTATTCATTGGGAAGAAGAGGCCCCCATGAGTCCAGAGGATTTTGAAAAATAAAAAAGGGAGATTTGGGAAGATAACTGATGGAAGAAGAAGAGAAGAGGAAAACCATACAGGAAATTGAAGAACTGATTGCTTCAGGAAAGTTAAGTAACTCTACAGGAAGAGATAGGTTTGGGGTTGCTAGCCTTCTGGTGGATGAGTTTTTGATGGACTTTATTCAAGGAACCAATTCTGGAGAGTTTTCTGTAGATGAGATATTTCAGGATTTGAACTTAAGTAAATCTTATTATGAAAACTTATGTGGCGAGATAAATGACAAAGTCAATCCATTTGTTGACCCCAAACAGCTGGGCCATAATGCTACTAAGAAGATCATTTATAAAGCAATACTGACGATGGTGTGGGAACAAGAGCTGCCGGATGCAGATGATCTTGGAGAGTTAAGGTAGCAAGGGTATACATTACTATAAAATGGTTCCGTGGTATCGTTGTATGATGGATAAAATATATACCTGGGAGATGTCTTAAAATGCCGACACGGGCAATAAAAGTACAGGGTGCTCGAGAGAATAACCTAAAGAATATTAACGTTGAAATTCCACGAGATTGTCTCGTGGTGATCACCGGTGTTTCAGGGTCAGGAAAAAGCTCCTTGGCATTTGATACCGTATATGCAGAAGGACAAAGACGCTACGTAGAATCGCTTTCAGCATATGCTCGCCAATTCTTGGGTCGCATGGAAAAACCTAATGTTGAATATATAGAGGGGCTATCTCCAGCCATATCTATTGACCAAAAAGGGGTTTCTCATAATCCGAGATCAACGGTTGGTACGGTTACCGAAGTTTATGATTATCTAAGGCTCCTATTTGCACGGATTGGTGTCCCACACTGCCCTAATTGTGGAACTAAAATAGAAAGCCAATCAGTGCAACAAATAGCAGATTCGATATTGTCTGTAGCCCCAGAAACTCGCTTGGTATTACTGTCTCCTATGGTAACGAGGCGAAAAGGGGAACATCAAACTATATTCGACGAAGCAAAAAAGTCTGGGTTTGTTAGAGTCAGAGTAAACGGAGAAATATTAGATCTAGAAGATGATATTAAGTTGAATAAGCAGCAATGGCACACGATTGAGATTGTAGTTGATCGCCTTGTGATTAATGAAGAAATTGACGAATTACGCTCTCGGCTGACTGATTCCTTAGAGACTGCTCTCAAACTTGGAAATGGGCTGATAAAAGTCCTTGATTCAGAAACCGGTGAGGAAAATTTATTCAGCGAACATTTTGCGTGTGTAGAATGTGGTTATTCGATAGATGAAATTGAGCCTCGAACATTTTCTTTCAACAACCCTCAAGGAGCTTGCTCGGATTGCACCGGATTAGGCTATAAACTTGAGATAGAGCCCGACCTAGTAATACCCGATACAAATCTTAGTCTTGAAGAAGGGGCGGTTTTGCCTTGGAAACGTTCAGGCACCATGGCGCCTTGGTACTCGTCGATCTTGAGAGCAGCATCCACCGCCTTTGATATAGATATTCAGACACCTTTATCAGAATTTGATGATGCCCAGATGGGTTGGCTACTTTATGGCCAGGGCCTTGCACGTGACAATACTAAACTCGAAGTGAGACATCGAACCCGAAGAGGGAGAGAAATCAAATTTGATACGAATTTTGAAGGAGTGATTCCGAATTTAGCACGACGGCATAGGGAAACCTCATCGGATCATCAGCGTAAAGAGATCGAGCGTTTCATGGCAAAGAAACCATGTTTATCTTGTGAAGGAAACCGTCTAAGTCCTGGAGCACTAGCAGTAACAATAGGGGAAGATAATATTAATGAAGTCACCGCGTTATCAATTGATGCAGCTAAATCTTGGGTGGATGGATTGCAGAAAATGGATGGTGGTTTGACTGACAGGGAAACCTTAATTGCTGATCAGATTCTTAAGGAAATTTCATCGCGGTTGCAATTTTTAATCAATGTGGGTCTTGAGTATTTAACATTGGATCGAACGGCATCAACACTTTCGGGAGGAGAAGCTCAGCGTATACGTTTAGCTACCCAAATAGGTTCAGGACTGGTGGGTGTTTTATATATATGCGATGAGCCGTCCATTGGGTTGCATCCTGTAGACAACTCTCGACTCATACAAACGCTAAAAACCCTTCGGGATTTAGGTAACACAGTCATCGTTGTGGAGCATGATGAAGCTCTTATGAGGGCAGCAGATCATATCATTGATATTGGGCCTGGTGCCGGAGAACATGGAGGGAAACTTGTCGCACAGGGCGGCATTGAAGCAATAATGAAATCGAAGAGTTCTATAACCGGAGCTTATCTAAGCGGTGCAAGAACGATACCAATTCCATCATCACGGCGTAAACCGAAAAACGGTTATTCGATCACAATAAATAATGCTCGCGAAAATAACCTAAAAAATCTCAATGTGGAAATTCCCCTTGGTCTTTTAACTTGTGTGACAGGGGTGTCGGGATCTGGCAAGTCAAGCCTAGTTTACGAAGTTTTGCACAAGAGACTAGCACAGAAATTATATAACGCTAAGGATCTTCCTGGTCTTTCCGATGGGCTTGATGGAATTGAAAACGTCGACAAGGTGATCAACATAGATCAAGCTCCTATTGGGCGCACCCCTAGATCAAACCCTGCGACGTATACAGGAGCGTTCACACCGATAAGAGAACTATTTGCGTCCGTTCAGGAATCAAGGATTAGGGGATATAGCCCAGGCCGTTTTTCTTTTAATGTTAAAGGTGGTAGATGTGAAACGTGTAGAGGAGAGGGATACCAAACTATAGAAATGCAATTTTTGCCAGATGTTACAGTGCCGTGTGAAGTTTGTTTAGGGGCACGATATAACCGTGAAGCTTTAGAAATTAAGTTTAAAGATCTTTCTATAGCTGATGTGTTGGACTTGAGTGTTGACGAAGCCTTGCCCATTTTTGAATCGATACCTAAAGTGTTTAATCGCTTAAAGACCATGGCAGATGTTGGATTAGGTTATATGCGTTTGGGGCAACCGGCTACAACTCTATCGGGAGGAGAAGCTCAAAGGGTCAAACTTGCGACTGAGCTATCAAAGAGGGCTACTGGAAAGACCTTATATATTTTAGATGAACCTACTACTGGATTGTCTTTTTCGGACGCGCATGCCTTGCTCGATGTTTTACATAGACTGGTAGATCGTGGGAACAGTGTTGTTCTTATAGAGCATCATTTGGATTTGATTAAGAATGCTGATTGGATTATTGATTTAGGGCCAGGGCCGGGTGATAGAGGAGGCGAAATTGTTGCCGAAGGCCCTCCAGAAATCATCATGGAAATCGATAATAGTTATACTGGTAAGTATTTAAAAAATGTTATGAACCTAAAAGAAGAGGCTATAAGAAGCAAAGAGGTAGCGTTTGCTGACTAAATAGGCCCTACCAGCTAGGTTTCTTTATACCGTTTCGTGATATAGCGGTGGTTATGTGAGGTTGTATGGTGTCACAAAGTGATGGCATTCTTCAGGCCCAAGAAATGGTGGGAGCGTTAGATTTAGGCGCTCTTCTCAACTTAACAATCGAGCCGGTATTTGGCTATGTGTTTATGTTAATTGGAATCGCATTATGCCTTATAGGGTATGTATTGTATAGATTTATGATCGCATTAACTGTTGCCGTTGCGTCAAGTACAACTTTTTTTATTTTTGGCCCAAGCCTTGGTTTGGAATCAGGTCCATTATGGATGTCTTCCATAGGCGTTTTTTTGCTGTTATTGATAGTTGGCTGGCTTCTATATCATGTAGCAGTTTTCATAATAGGACTAACTGCTGGAGCCGCAGTTGGGGTTTGGTTCTGGCTGTTAGGGGCTGGCGAATTTTCTCTAGTCCAAACAATTGCGGATCTATCTATCCCAAGGGGCGATCTATTTGCGTTAATCGCAACGGCGGCTGTTCCCGGAGTAGCTATAGGTATTGTGGCGGTATCTTGGGAACGACGTTTAATTACACTCATTGCAGTCATATTAGGGGGCACGTTTATTTCCTTCGGAATACGACATAGTCACATAGGAGAACCCGTTGCACAATGGGCACCTATCTTTGCTGGCTTAACTATGGGACTTGGATTGTTGTTAAATGGTCGCCGTAGGGATAAAGGAATCGAATCATGATCTGTTTTGGAAGAACTAATTATGGCTAACAATGAAGCAATCCCACTTTTAATTGGAACATCAAATCCTGCTAAAAGCATTAGGCTCGCCAAGTGTTTTTCTTCGGAACTGTTTCGTTTTGTATTTCCAGAAAGTGTTAGCGAAGAAAATATACCTGAAGAGACGGCAGATACTCATGAATCCATTGCTGCAGAAAAGGCAAAGTATTGGTCTTCAAAAGGCAGTGGCTTTGCTGTGTCCAGTGATGGAGGTTTAAAAATCCCTATATTAAAGGATAATTGGAATAGTGTATTTACTCACAGATTCGCAGGGCCAAACGCCACGGATCAAGACCGGATAAATACTTTGCTTGGATTTATGTCTAACTATAGTGGAGATGAACGTTCTGCCTACTGGGAAGAATCAGTGGCACTCGGATATAAAGGTGTATTGTTCAAGCAATGGGCTGTAAAGAGTGGGATGGGGAGGATCGCTTTAGAGCAATCGGGTACCAAGATAGATGGATTTTGGGCAGCAAGCATTTGGGTTTTTCCAGATATTGGGAAGCCCTACACTGAATTAACTGAAAATGAGCTAAATGATATTGGGGACCCATGGGTTGATATTAAAACGAGCATAGATTTGTGGGTAAATACTGAGGGGTGGGATCAAATATCGATTGCTTTAAGGCAATGAAGCCATTCCCTTTTGGACGTTAATTAACCCGTCTTTTATAAGACCACTTATGATATCTGAGAGCCATAAGGCGTCACCCTTCGAGGAATAATTGGGGTTGATTAGTTTACCGAGCTCGTCAATGTGAATAGGTTTGGTCGTATCTCGAAGCGATTCGATTATTCTACCCCTGTAATACCGGTTCGAACCTATGAATTTCGTGTTTTTCTTGTTGGCCAACTTAACTTGTGTTTCCTTACTACCTTTCATCGATATGAATTTTATTGATGCGGAGCAGTTAAGAACTAAGGGGCAAGATTCGCATTCTGGGTTTCTAGCGGTGCACACCATTGCCCCTAGATCCATTAAAGACTGGTTCCACTCCGGTGTTTTTTCCTTAGACGGTAAATATTTTTTTGCAGTTTCCCATGCAAGTTTATCTGTATCAAATAAAGCTCCTCGGTCGACCCTACCAAGCACACGTTTTATATTGATATCTACTACGGGTAACTGAAAACCAAAAGCGAAATTACTAATTGCCGAAGCTGTATATCGACCAACCCCCGGAAGGGAGAGTAAGGCTTCCATAGATTCTGGAACTTTTCCGTTATGGTCAGTAACGATGATATTTGCAGCTTTATGTAGATTAACGGCGCGTTTGTTGTATCCCATTCCAGACCAGGCTCTGATAACTTCGCTAGAAGGTGCTTTTGCTAGAGAATAAACATTAGGAAATTGCCGGATGAAAGCATTGTATTTATTTATTACTCTACTCACTTGTGTTTGTTGAAGCATGATTTCCGAGACTAATATGTGATAGGCGTCTTGAGTGTTTCTCCAAGGCAATTCTCGGGCGGACGCTTTGTACCAACACAACAATTGATTGTGCAGGTATTCATAATTTTGTGTAGGCATGATCATAGTTAATTATGCGAATTTTAAGCTTCATGATCAACAGATAATTTTGGCCTAGATAATATATCGAGAAATTCGTATAAATCGTTATAAATTGGTTGACGTTTGAATATAGTGTTAAGTAGAATTACCGGGTTGGGGGATAAGTCATCTTATTCTTCATGGAAGGAGAATTCAATGACAGGGACATTAAAAGGAAAAGCGGCTTTGGTGGGGGTTGGTTGGACTCCTGCTCGTAGAAAATGGCCGGACAAGTCACAGAAAGGCATGCAGGCTGATGTTGCCGCAATGGCAATAAAGGATGCAGGACTTCGCCCAGACGACATTGATGGTCTGGTGACTGAAGCTCCTGGAGGAGAAGATGCCAACAACTGGCCCGCTATAATGGCGGATTATTTAGGAATCAAGCCTAACATGGCTAGTGGCGTGAACAATATGGGGGCTACCGGTACTACCGGAATAGTTCTTGCGTCTACTTGGGTTTCTAGCGGTCTTGCGGAAACAGTTCTACTCGTTTTTGGAGGTAATCAAGGGACCCAACCCAGAGTTGCTCCTAGGCCTAATCCATTTGTGGATCCGTATGGCCCAGTTGTAGCTGCAAACGGGTGGTATGCTCAGGTCGCACGTCGACATGCTTTCGAGTATGGAACTACAGACGAAATGAGATTTAAAGTAGCAGCTGATCAGAGGTTCAATGCTCAGGTAACACCAGGATCTGCCTTCCTTGAACAGCCAATTACTGTTCAAGACGTAGCGGATTCCCGTTATGTTGCGGACCCTCTTAGGTTGCTTGAATGTGTTATGCCTTGTGCGGGAGGTGGTGCAATGATTGTTACCACACCAGAAAAAGCACGAGCCATGAAAAACAAACCAGTTTACATGCTTGGAGCTGGCCACCATACAGATCATAATGATTTGAGTTGGGCAGACCGAATTACAAGGACGCCGGCCGTTGTTTCTGCTCCTAGAGCGTTCAACATGGCAGGGCTCAGTCCGAAAGATATGGATTTCGCACAGATTTATGACTGCTATACCATAACCGTTATGGTTACACTTGAAGATGCTGGATTTATGCCTAAAGGAGAATCTGGCCCTTGGTACCAAGAGACTGACACTACATACAAGGGCGATTTCCCAGTGAATACACATGGTGGCCAATTATCTTATGGCCAGCAAGCTGGAAACACTGGAGGTTTTTCGCAGCCCATGGAGGCCACTCTTCAATTGATGGGTCGTGGAGGCGAGAGACAAGTCAAGGATGCAACGACAGGATTTGTGAATGGTTGAGGCGGCATTTTGAGCAAGTTTTGCTCACTCGTTCTCACCAATGATGAGTCTTTGGCTAATTCTTAGAATAATTGGATATAAAGGAGTTTAATCATGTCTTATGATGGTCGAGGAGAACAACCACCAGCACCTCAGAAACCTGTTCCTATTCCGGACGCAGTTACTGCCCCATTTTGGGAAGCGACTAAAGAAGGTAAATTGATGGTTCAGAGGGACATTGATAGTGGGCAAGTATTTTTCTACCCAAGAGAGAGAAGCCCTTATACTTTGTCAGACCGGCTCGAATGGGTTGAAGTTAGCGGTAAAGCGCGAATATACAGCTTTATTGTGGTGAGGCAGCCAGGTAATCCGGCATTCACTCCAGACGTACCTTATATTTACGCTATAGTCCAGTTGGACGAAGGCCCACGAATGAATGGTAACGTCAGAGGAATCGATATTGAGGATGTCGAGATCGACATGCAAGTAGAAGTTTACTTCGAAGAGCGTGGAGATCAGATGATTCCGCAGTGGAAACCTGTAGGAGCGCCAGATCCAAGTTAACTAGTGGTCTATAAGGTGATAAGAAACAATAATTCTGCTGAGGCACAGTCTCGGCAGAATTTTTTTATGCTTGATTAATTTATGCGTAAAGGAGATTCTAAATGGACAATGTAGAAATTGTTAAAACTCTAGTGCACCATGTGCGCCAATCTTTTCTAGATGTTATGGAAAATGTAGACCAAGATGTAGCTGATTGGCTGCCACCGGGAGAAGCTCATCCGATACGAATGAGTAATCTCCATTGTTTATGGGCTGAAGATCGATTTATAAACGTTTTTCTCCAGGAGGATCCAACGATCTGGAGTGTTATTGGGCTTGAAGAAAAGACTGGGTTGATACCTGGAAGGCTCCCCAGTGCGGAATGGGCACGTTCTACGCCCATTGACATAAATCAACTTAGAGAAGTCTATATGCCCGCTCTTTTTGAAGGAACTGATAAATATTTAGATACTTTAAAAGCCGATGATTTAGATAAGCCAGTGAAATCTGATGTTACAAATTTGAATGGTCTAAAAGCTGGAGAAATATTAATTCGGTTTGCACTGCATAATGCTAACCATGTAGGAGAGATTGCGTCTCAAAAAGGGACGCAAGGTCTCCAAGGGTATAGTTTCTAGATAAACATTTGGAGATCGGTACGTATACTTATAACTAATTTAATCCTTATGAAACTGCGGGAGCATACATGTCACCATTTGCGCCAATTGACCCCATTCTTGAAAAAGGGTACAACGTACGCCTTTTGGCTGACGATTTTGAAGGCCTAATCAATGCCTGGACAGCGAGGAGTGAGAAATTTCGAAGTACAGCTAATAGCTCACTTAACTGCCAATACGATGAAGGTGAAAAAAATAAACTAGATTTATTTCGTTCTGGTAAGCCCAATGCACCGTTGTATGTATTTGTGCATGGTGGGTATTGGCAAGGAGGAGATAAGGCTTTTTATAGTTTCATTGCCGAGCCTTTTGTTAAATCTGGAATTGATGTTGCTATAATCGGCTACCAATTATGCCCTGAATCAAGTATGACAGGGATCGTCAACCAAATTCGAACTGCATTAATATGGCTCTGGAAGAATTCTCGCGAGTATGCTATTTCAAAGGATCGTATTAATATTTCTGGTCATTCCGCTGGTGGTCATATTACTGGCATGGTATTGGCTACAGATTGGCAACAAATCTCTTCGGATTTACCGAAAAATCTTGTCAAAACAGGTATTCCAATTAGTGGACTATATCAACTAGAACCACTTAGAAAGACTAGCATTGCTGAGGCTCTTGGTTTGGATGACGCTGAAACGATGGCTTTGAGTCCACATTTTTTGGAACCCATAACCACAGCGCCAATCTTGGTAATTCTTGGCGAAGCCGAAACGCCAGCATTCCATTGGCAAACTGACCAGTTTATTGAGAAATGGAAACTTAACGAAGCTCTCCTTGAATATCATGCTGAGCCTGCCGCTGATCATTTTGAGGTGATAGAGAGATTAGCTAATGAAGGCTCTCAAATTTTTAATAGAATAAAAAGATGGGTTTTGTAATCCACAAAGTAAAAAGTGTATCCAAGCGATAAGATAATTGTGAATATAGAATGATTGAGGTATAGTGACGCAATGATTAGACGAATAACCCCAAACAATTGTTGTTGTCCTATTGAGGTACAAATCTGGGGTTAACCTCTAACAAATTAGTTTTAGAAAAACAGAGAATCAAAACCCCGATTTTAGGGGTTTTTTTATTTTCTGGCGAAGGTGCTCAATAAGCGATAGGAGAGTTAAGTTAAATGGTAAAAGCTAGGTACTTTTTGGGGATGATGGCTATAGCCTCTGTGTTC
>DKAM01000030.1 GCA_002450835.1 Dehalococcoidia bacterium UBA6926 | reverse complement strand
TACTTTTGGATATTTACGTAAATTTTGTAATAGTTGATACTTGGAAGTTGAATAGTTGTTAACTAAAGGAGCTTAGAGATTATGGTTGGTAATATTGATTGGCAATCACTAGAGTCTAAATACTATATACAGACAGTTAATCGAGTTCCTGTGACAATTGTTAGGGGTAAAGAGAGTACCGTCTGGGATGATAAAGGTCGTTCTTATCTGGATTTTGTTGGTGGTTGGGCGACAGCAACTTTAGGGCATTCCCATCAGACGATGATTGACGCTATTGTTGAGCAATCAAAATTATTAATCCAAGTTTCTAATGCTTTCTATACGATCCCCCAAATAGAATTAGCTCAACTATTAGTTGATAATTCATGTATGGATAGAGTCTTTTTTTGCAACAGTGGAGCTGAGGCGGTTGAAGGGGCTATTAAAGTTGCTCGAAGATACGGAAAATTAAACAAGAATGGTGCCGGTGAAATCATCACCGCTTTAAACTCTTTCCATGGTCGGACGCTCGGAACCGTTGCTGCAACCGGCCAACCTGACTACCAAGAAAACTTTAAACCTTTGTTACCCGGATTCGTCCACGTTCCATACAATGATTTTGAAAAAATAAAAGAAGCCACAACCGATAATACAGTTGCTATCCTTTTGGAACCCGTTCAAGGTGAAGGGGGTGTAAATATCCCTGATCCAGAATTTTTCACTAAAGTTCGCGATTGGTGTGACCGAAATGATCTGTTATTGATATTAGATGAAGTTCAAACAGGTATCGGGAGGCTTGGTACTCTTTTTGGTTACCAAAAATTTGATGTAGAGCCTGATGTTATTACTTTGGCTAAGGGTTTGGGTGGCGGAGTTCCAATAGGTGCTTTTATGGTCACAGAAAGAGCGAACTCTTTGACTTTTGGGGATCATGGATCAACATTTGGCGGTAATGCATTAACTACTGCTGCAGCAAGATCCGTAGTTGAATTTGCAATTAACGAAAATTTGCCTGAAAAAGTAAGAGTATCGGGACAAAAGCTAAAAAATAACTTATTAAATTTAGCTAAAGCTGACTATTCTAATATTACTGAGATACGGGGTGAAGGTTTACTGATAGCCATTCAATTTGAAACAGAGATTGGTTTGGAAGTGATGCAAGAATGCTTCAGTAGAGGGCTTTTGGTAAATAGAGTTAGACCTGATACTGTTAGGCTTATGCCCCCGTTGATTGTTTCAGACGAGGATATTGATAAGGGGAGTGCAATTATATCCGAGGCGGTACACGCAGTTTCTAAAGAGAAATGAATTTCATGTAATATATTGGTTGGAGGTTTGATGTCAGAAAAGATTATTTTGGCGTATAGCGGAGGGCTTGATACCTCTGTCGCAATTAAATGGATACAAGAGAATTATGGCTATGAAGTTGTAACTTTAACTGCAGATTTGGGGAACGTAAGTGACTTGCCTGCTATTAAGCAGAAAGCTATCGATGTGGGAGCTATAGCTGCACATGTCGCCGATGTTAGATCTGAATTTGTTACAGATTTTGTCTTTCCCGCTTTAAGGGCTAATGCGATGTATCAAGGGGTTTACCCCCTCGCTACTGCTTTGGGCCGTCCATTGATTGCGAGGTTGATGGTGGAGGCAGCACGAAAAGAAGGAGCATCCGCTGTGGCCCATGGGTGTACTGGTAAAGGTAATGATCAAGTAAGGCTTGACGTTTCTGTAGGAGCGCTAGCGCCTGATCTTAAGGTCATAGCACCTGCTCGTGAGTGGAGCATGACACGTCTAGAGGAAATTGATTACGCCCGGAAACATAACATTGAAGTTCCCAATACAGCAGATAAACCGTACTCCACTGATGATAACGTATGGGGAAGAAGCATCGAAGCCGGCGTTTTAGAAGATCCTTCAGTTGAACCTCCTGATGATGTCTATGAATGGACCTCAGATCTTGCAGACTGCCCAGAAGATCCGTTGTATTTAAACATAAGGTTTGAAAAAGGAAACCCGGTTGCTATCAATGATGAACGAATGGACTCTTTGGCTTTGGTGGAATTTTTATCGAATATTGCAGGGACTCACGGTATTGGCCGAATCGACCATATAGAAGATCGTCTGGTAGGAATAAAATCTCGTGAAATATATGAAGCACCTGCAGCTGTGGTGTTGGTAACCGCGCACAAAGCACTGGAGAATATGGTTTTGAGCCGTGCTCAAGGAAGATTTAGTGAAATTGTTTCAACGGAATACTCGAATCTAGTTTATGACGGGCTATGGTTTAGCCACCTTCGTGATAATTTACAAGCTTATATTGATAGCACACAGCGCTATGTAAATGGGAGTGTTAAAATTAAAATGCATAAAGGGAATTTTATTGTCGTTGGTCGAGAGGCTGATACACCTTTGTACAATACGGAGTTGGCCACATATGATACAGGGGATTCGTTTGATCAGTCATCTGCACCTGGATTTATAGATCTTTGGGGTCTTCCCGTAAGAACCCAAGCTCGTTCTCAAAATGACAACCTTTAGGGATAGAAGTTTTCGATAGGAAATTTTATGAGTAGTTTCGGAGATCCAGCAGAGTTCTTAGCTTCTCTAGATTTTGACAAGAAGTTAGCTCACTACGACATTCGAGGATCGATGGCTTGGGCACAAGCTTTGTTCAAAGCTGATGTTTTATCGAATGATGAATTGAAGACGATTGTAAATGGGCTGGATACTATAACTGAAGAGCTTAATCAAGGGACGTTTCCTTTTCGTATCGAATTAGAGGATATTCATTTCAACATAGAGAGGCGCCTCATCGAGCTTATAGGTCCTCTGGGCGGGAAATTACATTCTGGGCGTTCTCGTAACGACCAGATAGCAACAGATACCCGTTTATTTTGTAAAGATGCGATAAATAATATTTTAGTTTTGTTAAAGAGGTTACAGAAAACTCTTGTAGATAAAGCTGAATCGAACATCGATGTTATATTACCAGGCTACACACATCTTCAACGTGCTCAACCTGTACTGCTTGCTCATCATTTGCTTTCGTATTTCGAGATGGCGGAGAGAGATGTGGATCGATTTAATCGTGCTTTTGACAGGGTAAATGTATTACCCCTAGGAAGTGCAGCGCTATCCGGAACTCCGTATACAATCGATCGTGAATCCTTAGCAAAAGAGCTAGGCTTTGAGAATATTAGTATGAACAGTATGGACGCTGTTTCAGATAGGGATTTCGTAACAGACATCGAATTTGCAGCCTCTATGACGATGGTACATTTATCTCGATTATCCGAAGAGATTATTCTGTGGTCCAGCGAAGAATTTGGTTATGCAATTGCTGGTGAAGCTTACACCTCAGGTTCTAGTATAATGCCTCAAAAACGAAACCCTGATATTGCTGAATTGATTCGAGGGAAAGTTGGTCGGGTGGCCGGTTCTCTAATTTCGACCTTAGTGACACTTAAAGGGCTTCCTTTAGCATATAATCGGGATCTTCAAGAAGATAAAGAGCCATTATTCGATGCTGTAAAGACAGTAGAAGATTCTTTAGATATGATGGCCGGAATGGTTGCATCTTTAGAGTTCAATAAAGATCGAATGAATGCAAATGCCCAGGATGGTTTTTTACTTGCTACAGAGATCGCAGATTACCTTACGAGAAAAGGTGTCCCATTTCGTGAATCTCACGGTGTAGTTAAAGCATTATTCGCGAAAATTATTGAAGATGGTGTAACCCTTTATGATTTAGATATAGATTATTATAAAGCCTTCTCACCGTATTTTGAGGAAGATATAAAATCGATTTCTAGTGAATCAGCGATAGCGGCTCGTGATGTTGTAGGAGCCACTTCTAAGTTACAAGTAAAGCGACGCATTAATGAAGCAAGATCAGGTTTTAAAGACGATGAAAAGCGGTAACGGCGTTGAAATACTACCCTCAATTTTAGCCGCGGACTTTTCAAAAATGGGAGAGGAAGTTTTAGCTGCTGTACAAGGTGGGGCTGACGGCTTGCATATCGATATTATGGATGGACAGTTTGTACCTCCAATAACTTTTGGATCCCAAATGATTAAAGATATAAAGCCTTATGTGGCACAGGTTCCAATGGAGGTTCATTTGATGGTGCATGAACCAATTAAAATGGTTCAGGAATTATCTGAAATTGGAGTCAAATCAGTAATCATACATTCAGAAGCTTGCTTAGATCTTGAAGCTACTTTACTCTCGATCAAATCACATGGAATGCAATCAGGTGTAGCGATTAAGCCTGATACTCATGTTGATGCGATAGAGGGAATATTGGATCAGTTGGATATTGTTTTAGCGATGACCGTCGAGCCTGGATATGGAGGTCAGAAATATATAGAAACTGTTGAGCCCAAGATAAAGTTACTTCGTGAATTAATTGAAAAAGGCAATTTACTGACAAAACTTGAGGTTGATGGTGGTATCAACGAGAGTACTATAAGATCCGCTTATCGTGCAGGAGCTACAAGATTTGTGTGCGGTTCAGCAATATTTGGTGAATCAAAAGATATAAAAAATCAAATAATAAAACTTAGGGAAGCAATACATATTAGCTAATGATTTTCTTTATCTAAAGCTACCATTATTTCTTCAAGAACCCAAACGTCTTTCTCTATCTCACTTCTTAATTTTAGAGCTTTTACTGCTGATTCTGTTTTTATTTGCCCGAGTGCCCAAGCAGCATGACCCCTGACAAGCGGAGTTTCTGATACTAATGCTTTAGAAAGATGCTCTACGGTTGAGGGGTCCTTAATGTTACCTAACGCAACACATACATTTCTTTTCATCCCATCGATTTTAGCTCTTAATACTGGGCTTTTCGCAAATTGTTTTCTGAAAGTTGATTCAGACATAGTTAACAAAGATATTAAATTAGGAGAAACCCGTTCAGTATCTTCCTGTGAAAAATTATTGTATGCCTTACCTAGTGATTGTTTACGATTTACTGGACAAACGTCTTGGCAAATATCACAACCAAATATCCAATTACCTATTTGAGATCTTAGCTCTCTAGGAATAGGGCCTTTATGCTCTATGGTTAGGTAGGATATACATTTGTTATTATCTAATACCCCAGGACCTATGATAGCGTTTGTTGGGCAGGCATCGATACACATCGTACAAGAGCCGCAATTTTTTTTTGAAATCGAAGATTCTTCTAATTTTAAGTTTGTTATGATTTGCGCAAGGACTACCCAAGATCCTTTATCGGTAAGTATATTTGTATTTTTACCAAACCACCCTATGCCGGCTCTTTGTGCAACCGCACGGTCAGACATCGGGCCTGTATCAGTGTACCAATGTGTCTTAGTTTCTTCGCCTGTAAGCTCTTTTAAATCCTTAATGAACTCTTTAATTTTCCTTTTAAATATTCGGTGGTAATCTTCTCCCCAAGCATACATCGCAATTTTCCCGCTAGGGGTGTCTTTCTTGGGTGATGTAGGTTTATTAGTGTAGTAGCTGAGGCCTAGAGAGATTATTGATTCTGCATCATTTAATATATTTCTTGGATTGGAGCCTCGGTCGACTCTTTCTTTAGTGAACCAACTTAAGCCAGATAATAAACCCTCATCCACACGCTCTATTATGAAATCCTTACTTTTATCAAACGGATCAGCAGAGGTAAAACCTACCATGTCAAAACCATGAGATTTTGCTAAATCTTCTATTTTTCTAGTTCTTATGTGAATTTGGTCTGTCATTTTATTGATTATTATATTGATCTATAATTATAAACCTACAATTCATTAAATACATTAGGTTAAAAATATGGATATAGATCTATCTAGTAATATATTCTTAGTTACAGTGGGTGTTAATTCCCGACATGGAACCATAAAGAGCCCAATTTTTGAAGATGGAACCTTTGAATTAATTCCGAGGCCAGAGGAGAGGTCTCTATGGGCTCCTACCTTACCGGCGTATCCGAAAATGACTGCTTTCAATAAGCCAGGAGAACCGCTGAGTAATTATGTTTCTGACCACTACCGTAATGTTCGGGTTATCGATGATCCTGAGTTTGAAAGTTTTACTTATGGGGCGTATGCAAATGACTCCTTGTATAAACGAAAGCTTATGGCTTGTAAGCCCGGAGATTATATTGTTTTTATTTCATTATTAACGAACTACGACCAAGGATTTATGGTGAAGCAGCGCAACTATTACATCGTAGGTTTTATATATGTAGAAAAAATTTTATTCTCCCCAAATAAATTTCCCAACAGAGAGGATTTTGCAAATTTTGGCAAAAATGCCTATGTAAGAAGAGCGGTATACCATCCAAAAACTTTAGATGGAGTTTTCTTATGGAAAGGCGATGCTACGATGTCCACCAGATTGAAGCAAGCAGTATTATTTGAAATGGGTTCTATTGGTATAGCCAACAAGGATCGTGATAATAAAAAGAATGAGTCTACAACATCAGACTTTCATAAAATTAGTAATTATCTTAGATATGTGCAAGTTCCTTTCCAAAGCGGGAACGATCTAGAAATTTTCGAAAAAAAGGTTGAATGGTGGGATGCTATTAAGGCTTCTAATAACTCCTTGAGTTCATTATAAAATAATTTTTGATTATATTTTGATTTGTTTATTTAATTAACTGGTTTTCAGCGAAAAGAACTTGTCTTTCTCATCCAAGTATTAAACTAATTTGTATTACCGCTACTGTATTCATTTAGGTATTTATCGTGTGATGTACTTACCATGTGGTCTTTATCCATGTTAATTTATATATTAAAGCTATTGTCACTGGGTTATCACTAGCTTTTAGGAAATAATTGAATGACCCTAATAGGGATTTAAATAGATGAATAGGTCTAGTGATTTTGTAGTTTCGGTACCGGCTACCACCGCCAATTTAGGGTCAAGTTTCGACTCGATTGGTATGGCTTTAGATCTATGGAATACGTTAGATGTTTCAGCAAGTACAGAAAATGTAATAACCATCGATGGTGAGGGCTCTGAAATATTGCCAAAAGACTCTAGTAATTTAGTGTATAAATCTTTGGTCGCTGGTTGCGATAAGGCTGGTATAAAAACACCGGTATTGTCTATTCACTCGCATAATAATATACCTCTGACTCGAGGATTAGGGAGCAGTGCAGCAGCAGTGGTTGCAGGATTATTGATTGCAAATAATTACGCAAATCATGCTCTTAACTTTGATGACCTACTCGACCTTGCTAGCCAAATAGAAGGTCATCCAGATAATGTGGCGCCCGCTTTGCTGGGTGGTGTTAGACTGGTGATCAAAACGGAGGATCGATACATAGAGCGCGGTATTTCGATGAAAGACGGGTTGAGATGTTTAATCTATATTCCTAATGAAATGCTTGCTACTTCTGAATCTCGTTCTGTTCTACCCGAAGAGGTTCCTTTTGAAAATGCCGTATTTAATCTTTCAAGGACAGCTTTAACAATTAGGTCTTTAGTTACAGGTGAATGGCAAGATTTAATAATTTCGACCCAAGATAATCTTCATCAAGATTACAGATCTCAATTATCGCCCAATATGCGATTGATGATCAATCTTATGAACAGTAATGGAGCAAATGGATCGTTTATTTCAGGTGCAGGTCCTTCTGTCATTGGATTCGCGCCTTCGGATCAAGTCCTAGAACTTAAGAATAGGGTAGAAAATCAAATGCAAAAAGAGAAAATTGATGGACGTCTTCTTATGGTGTCACCTTCTCTGAAAGGTGCACATATAATTGGAGAAAATAGTGACTCTTAGAGTGCAAAAATATGGTGGTACTTCGGTCTCCACTACAAATAACATAAAAAAGATAGCAGAGAAAATTGCAGAAGATTATTCCAAAGGTGATGATTTTGTAATAGTAGTCTCTGCTATGGGCGAAACAACTGATGAATTGATAAATCTTGCTAAACAAATTTCAGATAATCCAGATCTTCGCGAAATGGATAAGATATTATCTACCGGTGAAAATATCTCTAGCTCATTACTTGCAATGTGTTTTCATAACTTGGGTATTGAGGCGTTAAGTTTGACTGGTGCACAAGCGGGGATATCGACCGACTCTTTTTTTTCCAAAGCTGCCATCTCGGATATTGATCCGGCTAGGATCATTCTAGAAATCGAACAAAGAAAAATTGTTGTTGTTGCAGGGTTTCAAGGAATAAATGACGAAAAAGAATTGACTACTTTAGGCAGAGGTGGGTCTGATACAACGGCTGTAGCGATAGCAGCTTCAATGGGGGCTGATATTTGTGAGATATATACTGATGTGGAAGGCGTTTATGAAGCCGATCCAAGGTTGATACCTAACGTTAGCCGAATTGATAGAATATCTTATGAGGAGATGTTGGAATTATCGAGTGAGGGAGCCCAAGTTATTCATAGCAGAGCTGTCGAGCTTGCTATGGTAAACAAAACCCCCATTTTTGTAGGTTCTACATTTAGCGAGAATAAATTAGGTACTTTAATCCAAGGGAGTATTGATATGGAAAATCATAGTAAAGTACGCGGGATAACTCATGATCGAAATGTGGCCAGAATTACCGTTTCGGGTGTTCCTGATGTCCCGGGTATAGCTGCAAAAATCTTTGCTCCTTTGGCAGATTCTGGTATTAGCGTTGATATTATAGTGCAGAATACGGGGTTCGAAGGGCAGAGTGACATGTCTTTTACAGTTAGTGAAGATAGTTTGGATAATGCTCTTGTACATACAGAAGCCATAGCAACCGAGCTGGGTGCTCGTAATGTTACCGGAGATGCATCTCTGGCCAAGGTAAGTATCGTAGGAGCAGGGCTTCAAAATTCTCCCGGGTATGCGGGAACAATGTTTAAAGCGCTCGATTTGGCTGGTGTAAACATAGAGATGATAACAACTGCAGAAATAAGTATTACCTGCGTGATCAAACAAGAATCAGTTGAGGCAGCTTTGAACGCTTTAAATGAAGCTTTTTTAGTCAATAATACTAGTTAATATAACTATATATGATTCACAATAATCGATATAGATTTACGATATATGCATTGGTGCTTTTTGCCCATTTGGTCGCGGCCGTGAATTTTATAGGTCCTTCACCCGTACTTCCTATAGTAGTAGATGAATTAGGTGTCTCGAGTTCTTACGCAGGGTTATATGTAAGTAGTATGACTTTAACCGTGACAATAGCCAGCATTCCAATGAGTATCTTAACGAACCGATTTGGCCTTAATAAATTTTATATAGCTGGGTGGGCTATATTAGGGGTCGGTGTAATAACTGTATTTGTGGAGCAATTTGAGTTATTAGTACTGGTTCGTATTGTCCAAGGACTGGGAGCGGCAATAATATTACCAACTTCAGCGACTGTAATAATGCAGTGGGCTCCCGAAAAGGAGATTCCCGTTATTAATACTGTGAATTTGTCCGCGTTTACTGCTGCAATGGGTGTTGGGCTGATTCTCGGTGCTCCGGTCGCAGAGTGGTTGGGATGGAAAATACTGCTATCTTTTGAAGGGGCTTTAGGTATTCTTGGTGCAGTACTTTGGCTATTGTTTTACCGTTCAAATACCGAGCAAGGCTTAGCCAGGGAATCGGAACAAGCTATATTGCAGCAAATATCTGTGGTATTTAAAGACAAAACGACCTGGTTGCTATCAGCTGCCGTGATTGGACCATGGGCCCAGTTCATAGCTTTGAGTACGTGGCTTCCTACTTACTATTTAACGGAAAGAGGCTTTGATCTTGCCATGGCGGGCTTTACAACCTCAATCTTTACTTTTGCTGGTTTGCCTGCAACCTTGTTTGGAGGTTTTTTGATCGCTCGGCTGGGTAAAAGACGGCCTATATTGATGGTTTCTGGAGGCTTACTGGGAATAACGGCCTTTGCTGCAGTTATTTCAACCGCTTTACCGTTCATATATTTATTCGTATTCTTAACTGGTTTTTTGCAATGGGTGTATGAACCGGCAATTTTCACCGTACCCATGGAATTGAAAAACTCTACTCCCGAAAAGGCATCTGCTATTTGGGCAGGTATGTTAACTGCTGGGAATGCTTCTAGCTTCGTAGCTCCCGTTATTGTAGGTTTGTTGTTTGATGTGACTGATAATTATCTGCCAGGGTTTATATTGATTTTTGCCATTTCCTCTTCCCTATTCTTTGCTTCTGTTTTGTTACCTGAGACAGGTACGGGCGGTGCTAGGGATGATCTTTTGATTCGCGATAAATAAACATATTTGCCAAGAAATCGTACGTGTCTCATGATAAACTTTGGTGAATGAAAAAGAGAGAATTAAATTTATTAAGGAGCTAATTGATATAGATGACATCACATTCCGCATCTGATTCTCAGTTAACTACTAGTAGTGGGGCTCGCAGATATTTCCAACAATTTTTGGGCGAGACACATAATTTAACAGAGAATGAACAACTTTTTATACCGCTCCTGGAAGATCTCAAAACTGATGTTTTGACTGATTTTGGTAAACGCAGTTATGAATTTTTGCTGAGTGATCAAAAGGATGGTCAATTTAGAGTCGATTCGATGAAAGAGTTATCTACCGACTCTGTAGATGATGTGTTTACCATGTTTTATATTGCTTTAGTGTCTTTGGTTGCAGATGAATTATTGATAGAGCGTCCTTCAGTAGCAAGAGAGAGTCAGAATTTATCGATAACAGATGTATTACCCCCTTTAGTCCACGATCATTTAGTGCTCGTTGGGAGGTTCACTCTAGACGGTGTTCAGGCAAGGTCACTACCTATTGAATTAAGTGAATTACAAACGATGATAGTGGATCGACTATCATCGTTGGTTGAATTAGCTTCCCAGGCTATGATGGGAGCGGATGTAGATCCATTTGAGACATTTGAACATAGAGATTGCAGTAAATGTGGTCATTTACTCCAATGCCATGTAGGCTTTGAAACCTGGGCAGATGTACAAAATGAACATGACCAATGGTGTCCTGGTGCAAAACAATAATCATTTAATGAGGAGAATATAGTCGTGGATGCTGAAGTTACGGCTTTATTACTAGGGCAGGATGCTTTTAGAGATGAAAGAGGACGAGCCCATGTCATAGGAATATTTGATACGGTGGGTGCGCCGCAGTTTCCCATGTCTTTTCAGTTTGCTATTTATTGTAGATTACATGGTGAAGGTGAACATACGTTTATAATTAGCGTCACAGATCCGAACGGAAATGAGGTAGTCCACAGCGAGCCTATAACAGCTCAGCTATTGCCTGTTCAAGGCCATCAATTTTTTATGAGTCTTGGTTTGCAGGCTGAACATGATGGATTATTTAAAGTGCGTGTGTCTGTTGATGGGGAACTCTCGCGAGAAGTGCCACTTTTGATTGAAAAGGGGCCTGATGAATGGCATCCAAATTAAGTTGTTTTTCGTAAACGTTTCTTAATCAGGATGAAGATTATAAGAATCCTGTTTTCATTATAATTTATCGATAACCATTGCAGACCTAATTTTATTCAGAATTTATTTGCTGCATTGGTTTAGTCATAAATATCATTATAGTCGCGACTATGTACATACCTATCGCACTTTGAAAGGCAAATATATAGGAATCGTGCAAATCAAAGATAATACCAACGGCCCATGGGCCTAGGGCTAAGCCAAGACCCTGTACCATACTTATACTGCCATATGTAGTGCCAAAAGATTCGTCTCCAAATAATTCTCCAACTATAAGCGGTACCAGGACGACTATCGCTCCCATGCCGAGTCCAAAGAAAATAACATAAAGCCAAAGTGCCGTTGTGGCTTGACTTGTTAACAAAAGAGTTAAGGCAATAATGTTAGATCCAAAAGATAGTAAAGACGCATATCTCACGGGGACTCGATCGGAGATATATCCAAAGGCTAATTTACCTATACCTCCTATGCCCGCAGTAATTCCTACTCCTAGTGCAGCAATAGTTGGACTCATTGCATAATCTCTTAAGAAAGAAGCTTGGTGCTGTATTACTCCCACGGTAGCAGCTGAACCTAATAGGAAAGCTGCGCCCGCAAGCCAATATGACGGAGTTTTCATAGCGCTTGGTATTTTGTCTAAGATGGTTTTTTTCGTAGGTTCTACATCGCCAAATTTTTCTATCCGATGATCCTTAACAATAAAATATACGAAAGGAACTGGCAGAATAAGCAATGTTAATCCCAAAAGAATTGCGGTTGGCGCCCAATCAATTTGCTGGATAGAGTATCCAAGGATCGGTGTCATCACCAGTCCACCGAAAGCTATGCCACTCATGGCTATGCCCATAGCAACCCCACGATTATTATTAAAATATCTGGAGATTAACACGCCGACGGGAACCACTCCTGCGAACGCGTTTCCCACACCTAGGGCGCCCCATAGAACATACAGATGTATTAAAGAAAATATTTGTGGGAGGATTAAATACGAGATACTTGATATAAATAAGCCCGTGATTATTAATATCTTGCTCGAATAACTATCCATTAATTTTCCCGCAATTGGTCCGCAAATTGCAGCCGCAAGAAAATGGATAGCGATAGCGCCGCTAATTTCACTCCGTTGCCAACTAAAACTATCTTCGAAAGGTATTATGAACAAACCGAACGCATAAAACGCGGAACCTGCGCTAAGCGTCATTAACAAAAACCCAAGCATCACTATTAGAACTTCTTGATTAATTCTCCAAATCGACTTCGATCTTGTTTTAGTCACAAGCGGTTTAGCTCAAAAATTCTCTAGTAGCTTCTATAAATAGCTCCGGTTGATCAACGGTTACGACGTGGCCGGCATTAGGAATTTCAATCCAGGTAAGGTTTTGTGCGGCGGCGATCATTTTTTCTTTAAGTTCTGAACTTAAGAGAGTGCTTTCCATGCCTTGAATTTCCAATATCGGACAATTGATTTTAGCTAACCCTTCCCAATATCTTCTAATGAGATTTTCGTCCGTTCCATCTTTTAGCGGTGGAATAATTAAGTTAGGGTCTGCCTTCCATTGCCAAGTACCATCTTTATTTTGATTCAAGCGATTATTTAGATCTTGCGTTAGGTTCTCATTTGAAACCCAAGGGTTATTTGATCGTGCTTCATTGAAAGCTTCTTCAAAGGATTCAAACTTGATTTTTGGTTCTACACGTACACCATTGTCTTCAAATGATTTCTTAAACTCTTCGCTTGATTCTGGCCCAATATCTACTATAACTATTTTTTCGACTTTTTCCGGGTGGAATTCGGACGTATATAAAATAGAATGCCATCCCCCCATTGATAGTCCAACTAAAGTTACCCGATCGATTTTTAGGGTTTCTATAATTGCATCGAGGTCGTTAACAAACTTGTCCCTATCATAACCGTCTGCAGCATATGAACTTCCGCCGTGCCCGCGTTGATCGAAAGCAAGGACATGGTAATTCTCAGACATTTCTTGTGCGAATTTGTCCCATATATGAGCTTGCCCTGTATGCCCGTGCAGGCAAATCATTTTAGGGTTTGATTCAGATCCCCAAGAAAAATATCTTAGGTTTACCCCATTTACTTCAATAAAGTGTTCTGAAGCGTTCGAAATATTCATTGTAGTAGCCTCCATAAAGCTAAAAGTTCCATATTATTATTATCTTTTCCATCCCTCAGACGTATATAATAACCTTTTACCTAGAGGAATGTTTGGTTTTTTAGAATAGTTAATTGGGCGGGGTTATTCTTGAAAGGATCAAATGGGAAATCAAATTAATGATGCGTGTGGAGTGGTAGGAGTATTTTCACCTACCGGTGATGCTGCGAGAGTGGCATTTTTCGGAATTTTCTCTCTTCAACACAGAGGTCAGGAGAGTGCTGGTATTGCGACTATATCAGAAGGCGGTATAGAGCATGTACATACAGGGAACGGCCTTGTATCAGGTGTATTTGATGAAAACAACCTACGAAATCTACCCGGACCTATGGCTATAGGCCATACAAGATACTCTACAACAGGGATCTCCTCAATAGAGAACGCCCAACCGGTTCATGCCTCAGGCCCTAACGGGGATATTTTTGTTGCCCATAACGGTAATATCGTCAACAGTTTAGATCTTAGAAACGAATTAGAGGAATTGGGGGCAACCTTTTCTACTACGACAGATTCCGAAGTTGCAGCCGTTCTTCTTGCGTATATCAATGGAGACACCTGGGAATCTAGGATTAAAACTTTCATGATTAAAGCTAAAGGGTCTTATAGTTTAACGATATTAACGAAAGATGCCATTTATGCGGTCAGGGATCCACTGGGATTTCGGCCCCTTTGTTTTGGAGTACTGGGACAAGGTTGGATTGTTGCATCCGAAACTTGTGCACTCGATAATGTCGGCGCTTTGCTGGAACGAGATATAAACCCTGGAGAAATAGTTCGTTTAGATTTAGAGGGAATTCATTCCACACCTAGTCAGTCGGATACATCGAAATTCTGTATTTTTGAGAATATTTATTTTGCGAGGCCAGACTCAATATTAGATGGGAATCGAGTCTACACAAGTAGAGAGTCTATGGGTGCCGCACTATTTCGACAGTCTCCCATAAAGGCCGATTTAGTCACCGCAATACCAGATTCGGCCATCCCCGCGGCGGTAGGATATGCTCGTGAATCTGGAATTATTTTTGAAGATACCCTTATCAAGAATAGAAATGTAGGTAGGACATTTATCAAACCAACCCAAGAGTTACGAGACGAAGGTGTAAGGGCTAAATTTACTCCTTTGGTTGAAAATATAAGAGGTAGAAATATAGTTCTTATTGATGACAGTATAGTTAGAGGGACGACTACTCCCGAGGTTGTAAAGTTGTTAAGAGAATCAGGAGCTCTAAAGGTTCACGTTCGTGTTTGCGCGCCTCCAATAAAATATCCTTGCCATTATGGTATAGATATGCCCAGCCGGGCCGAGTTGATAGCCTCGAATAATACCATTGATGAAATACGCGATAAGCTTGGAGCAGATAGTTTGGAATACCTTGATATAAACCTTCTACGTGAAGCAGTTGGCGGGCAACCAGATAGATATTGTGATGCGTGCTTTACTGGTGATTACCCAATTCCGGTTCAACTTGAACTGGATAAATTTGTATTGGATCGTGAAGAAAAGAAAGGTTAATCAGGATGGATGGCGACCGTTATAGTTCGTCCGGCGTTAATATTGATTCAGGTAATGAGGTTATCAGATTGATTAGCCCTATTGTTCGAGATACGTATACTAAGAATGTTTTGGGCGATATCGGTGGTTTTGGCGGTTTATTTTCTCTAGATAGTTACCAGTCACCAATATTAGTAGCAAGTGCGGATGGAGTAGGAACGAAGCTTCGTATCGCGATAGCAATGGATTTGATGTCTAGTATTGGGGTTGACCTCGCAAATCATTCGATTAACGACATATGGGTGCAAGGAGCTGATCCATTGTTCTTTTTGGATTATATTGCTTCAGGTAAGATCGAACCTAACCAGATTGTGGAAATAGTCAAAGGACTGTCTAAAGCTTTAAAAATAGCTGGATGCGCGCTAATAGGCGGGGAGACCGCGGAAATGCCAGGTATTTATAAGGATGGAGATTTTGATATTGCGGGATTCATTGTAGGTGCAGTTGAAAAGGAAAATCTTATAGATGGATCTTCGATCGTATCTGGTGATGTTCTAATAGGATTTCCATCGTCGGGATTGCATACCAACGGATTTTCTTTAGTCCGTAACATTTTTGATTTAGATAACAGCCCTAAGGCCTTAGAAGTTAAATATAGTGAATTAGGCATGACTTTTGGTGAGGCGTTGATGGCTCAACATGTGTCCTATTATTCGACATTAAAGCCCATGAGTAAATTATTAAAAGGAATGTCTCATATTACAGGGGGTGGAATAGTGGAAAATTTGCCTAGAATCATTCCTGAACCCCTAAAATGTATTGTCCGAAAAGACAGTTGGAAAATTCCTGCACTATTTCATATCATTCAGCATCATGGCCAGTTAGATCTTGATGAGATGTATCGAGTATTCAATATGGGCGTAGGTATGATTGGTGTTGTTCGACCTGAAGATCTAAACACGGTAATATCGTCGTCTAAGGGATCCTTTGCCATTGGTGAAGTAACCGATAGAGGACCGGAAGAATCACGGATAGAATTTTTGTAGGAGATGGTTCTATGACATTAAGAGCGCTGATAAGTGTTTCAGACAAATCCAAACTTGATGGGTTTGCTGGCAACCTTGTCGATTTAGGCTGGCAAATTTTTTCTACTGGTGGTACCCGGGATTTTTTGAATAAGCCAGGTCGAGAGATAAGTGCCGTAGAAGACTTGACGGGTTTTCCTGAAATACTTGGTGGGCGAGTTAAGACTTTGCATCCCCTTATATATGGTGGAATATTGGCCCGAAGAGGTAACCCTGATGACGCAAATGATCTTGAAGAGCATGCGATTGAAACTATCGATTTGGTTGCAGTAAATCTATATCCATTTGTCGAGTCGATCACTAATAAAGAACTGAAGCTTAATGAAGCGCTGGAACAGATAGACATCGGAGGAGTCACTTTATTGAGAGCAGCAGCAAAAAATTTCCCCTCAGTATTGGTGATTGTTGATCCAGAGGACTACGAAGGAGTTGTAAATAATTTACGTAGTGGAATTGTTCCTTTATCTGAAAGACGCCGTTTAGCTAGGAAGGCTTTCCAGCACGTTTCTTTATATGATGCCGCGATTGCCAAGTATTTGGGGATCGATATGGGTTCTGCAGGGCTCATAGACCTCGAGGATGATTTATCAGATCAAATTGTGATTCCAGTGAAGAAAAAAAACAGTTTGAGGTATGGTGAGAACCCTCATCAAAAAGCTGCTTTATACGAAACTCTTCCAATAGGATCTATTCCGAAGGGGATAAGCAGCGCGAAACAATTAAATGGATTAGAACTATCGTTCAATAATATTTTAGATTCAGATGCAGCATGGAATATAGTTTGTGATTTTCCCGAAGAACCGACCGTTGCAATTATTAAACATGGCAACCCTTGTGGACTTGCTTCAAGAAAGAAACTCGAAGATGCATTTAATGCTGCATTGGAAGGAGACACAATTTCCGCGTTCGGTGGGATTATTGCTTCTAATAAAAACATCGATACAGCAACAGCAACAAAAATCTATGAAAGCTTCTATGAAATTGTTCTTGCGCCTGGCTTTGATGATGAAGCGTTAAATATTTTAAAAAAGAAAAAAAACCTCCGACTGCTTGAGATGGGGCCGCCGGTGCTTCAAAAGAATGCAATCGATATTAGAAGTATTAGAGATGCATTTTTGGTTCAAACCTCAGATTCATTAAATGAGGGAGAGTGGACAGTTGTTACAGAAGAGCAACCCAATGAAAATCAACTTGAAGACTTGAAATTTGCATGGAAAGCCATAAGGCATGTGAAATCTAATGCGATTATTGTTGTAAAGGACCGATCAATCAGGGGTATGGGTGCCGGGCAACCTAACAGGGTTATTAGTGTCCAATTAGCGATTGATAAAGCTGGTTCTGATGGGGTGCAAGGAGGGGTTCTAGCATCTGATGCCTTTTTCCCGTTTGCCGACGGCTTGGAGATAGCTTTGGATGCAGGTATTAAATCAGTTGTTCAACCGGGAGGGTCGATCAGAGATGAAGAAATTATACAGGCTGCTAATAATAAGGGTGCATCTATGATTTTGACGGGAGTCCGCCACTTTAGGCATTAAATTGTTTGATTGGCCTTAAGCAAGGTATGGAAGTATCGTGCTTAATATTAATGCTAAACCTAAGAAAATCATTACGCCAGCACTGAATATTTGCCATGCTGACCATTGATTATTATTACTGGCACTTTTTTTCTGTTTTCTTTTTGCCCCAGATGTTCTTTGATTCACCGATATATTCGATGGTTGATTATTTTCAGGAACCCTAAATTTCTCCCAAAAACTTGGTTTGATGATTGCCAGTATGCTTCGTTTATTAGTGTTCTTTTGGTTGCTCATTAGAGAATCATACTCGATTTAGGGTACTGAAGCTAATGTCCGGGGTTTATACTTGCCGAACTCCTACTACCCAAACAATGTTCCCGGTTTCTTTTTCATATACAATTGGGATATTATCCCGCCAATGTTTAGGTACTTCTGCTTCGTTAAGTAAACTTTTTAATTTCTTGTGCCCATTTTTGATCTGTATTTTATCTCCAACATCCCGTTTTCTTACAGCGAGAGTCATTTCCCCAACTTTCAAATTGACTTCAAGTGGACCGTTTAATTCTGTAACAGGATTTTTATCTCCCGCTCCAGATTTCTGTGCTTCTATATAAATGGAATCTTTTTTCTCGGTCGCCTCGAATAACCATCCTCCGGCAATAGTGGTACCATTTCTCAATATAATTTGGTCTGATATTTCTGGTAAAGGGCAAAGCCAAGGCCCTATCGATAATACGACATCGTTTTTTGTAATGTTAAAGTACAGGTTATTTGGTAATTCCAGGTAAGTTCCTGGTGTTCCGTCGTTGGTTAGCTTTTGCATTGATTCCCAATGGATCGCAAGCATGCCCGCAGTCGATTCTAGAAGGCGATTAATTACAGAACGAAATATTTGTATTTGAATACTAGGATGGTATGTTGCGAGAAGCTGCCTATCGAGATGAATACGGTCATTGGTTTTATGACGTACACATTGCTTTAATGATTCCGATACTGTTTGGTCTAAATAAGTAGTCAATAGCCTTATTGTTTTAACTGTTCGCAGAATTGTATCTTTGCTCCCGGTTCGAATTTCTTCCAAGAGTGGGATAAGTTCGTTTCGTACTCGGTTTCTAGAATATTTTGGTGAATTATTGCTTTCATCAATTAAAGGCGTCAAATTCATTTCTTTAATGTATGCAGTAATTTCGGTTTTGCTGATGTCCAGCATTGGTCTAATAATTGAAATTTCGTTTTCAGTGTCAAAATTCAATAAAGGCGGAAGTTTAGCTACAATATTCATACCTGTTAGACCTTCTAGCCCTGTGCCTCTCATCAAGTTCATTAATATTGTTTCTAACTGATCATCTCTTGTATGGCCTACTAAAATATGATGAGAGTTCAATTTTTTACTCATCTCGGATAATGCTTTATACCTCAAGTGTCTTGCTGACTCCTCTTGAGATAATTTATGCTTTTTTTGGTATTCGAGAGTATCTACTTTTACTGATTCGAACGCTAGGTTAAATTTATCACTTAGTGCTCTAACAAAATCTTCTTCATTTTTGGCTTCTTCTCGTAACCCGTGGTCTATGTAGGCAACTTTTAGAACGAAACTAAACGTCTTTTGTAGTTTCATAAGAGAAACCAACAGCGCAGTTGAGTCGGGGCCTCCTGAAATTCCTAACACTAATATAGCGCCCTTGAAATCGATTCCAGTATTGATTAAGGTATCTTCAATTTTTTGTTCAAATAAGCTCTTTTTATCGGCCATCGAATTATTCCTTCGAGGGAGCTGAATTCAATTTTGTCAGTGTCCATTTTGTATCTATAAAGCCTTTGCCTGGGTTCTTTTTGGCTTCTAGCATGCTAATTGTTCCTGGCATTAACCTGAGGCGACCATAATTCCTTAGTGGCATATCTAGTGCCCGACAAAGGATCGAATAAATAGCAAAAGCGTGTGAAACGATTAATATATTATCGGTTTCTTTATGCCTTTTGACTAGCTCGCCCACACCTTCCCAAGTTCTGGATTGAAGTAGCTGCAAAGTTTCTTTGCTTTCAGGAAAGATTGCAGTTGTGGGGTCTGAACTCCATTTATCGAAAAATTCTGGAAATCTCGATCTCATTTCGTTTAAGGGAGTTCCATCTAGCGCTCCGAAATCTATTTCTAGAAATTTGTCATTTATGATGGGGTCGTGGTCGTGATTTAAGGCAATAATCGAGGCGGTTTTTAGAGCACGCTGAACACTACTTGAATATATAGATTCTATATTGATATCAGAGAAATATTCACTAATTGAGAGAGCTTGGCTTTCTCCTGTTGAGTTTAGTGGGATGTCTGATTGTCCTTGCGCTTTCCCTGATAGGTTCCAGTCAGTTTCCCCATGTCGAACTAGGTATATTTTCAATATAGGCTCCAAACTATAGGCTAGACGGAGTACTCACTTTGTATTAACACTTCATCTATTCGCGGTCCATTCATAGTTTTAACGGTCAATCTGTACTGATCGTGTATTATTAGTTCACCTTCGGTAGGTATGTGTTCAAATTCGGTTAGCATAAACCCTGCTACCGTTTCGTATTGGCCATCGCCCTCCGGTAAAGCTATATTTAACCTTTCTACCAGTTCCCCTATATGCAAAGATCCATCTACTACTACCGTTCTTTCATCTACAGCTAAGTAAGGGCTTGGTTCCCCTGGTTCATCTACTCTTCCTACTAATTCCTCTACTACTCTACTTAGTGTAACCAACCCTGATACATCTCCAAATTCATCTATGACCAGTGCTAGTCTATGTCTTCTTGTTCGCAGCTCTTCGAGAAGCTCGTCTATTTTTTTTGTTTCTGGAACGAAATATGCTACGCGATTTGCTTCTGTAACTGAACTTGTTATATCTAATTTACCCTCAGATTGATTTCTCATAACATCTTTAATTCTCAAAACTCCAATTATCTCATCATCATTTTGTCCTTGAATTGGGAAGTGAGAGTAAGAGTTGCTGGCATAAATTTCTAGAAAATCTTTGAAATTGGTTCCCGCTTTTACCCATACTATTTCATTTCTTGGCGTCATTATTTCTCTAACCATTCTGTCGCCAAATAAAAATGCTTTCCGCACTAACTCTGCTTCTTGTTGTTCGACAGTCCCTTCCTCCACGCCAACGTTCACAAGTGAAGTTAGTTCTTCTGTGCCAGAAACAGTTTGTTTTTTTCCGCCGCTGATCTTTGAAAGTAATTCTGAAAACCACGTAAACGCTAGTGATATGGGTGTTAGAATTATTAAGATGAATTGAAATGGTCGAGCCACTATAGTAAGAATCTTTTCTGAATGCCTGGACCCTAGAGTTTTTGGCGTAATTTCACCAACTATCAGAAGAATTATTGTAGTGACAATTGTTCCAAATATTACTCCATTACTAGTTCCAATAATGGATGCAGCAAGAGCTGTTGTGAGAGCAGCAGCAGCGGTATTGAATAGATTATTGCCTACTAAAACAGTGGAGAGGAATCTCTCAGGCTGATCTAGTAGTTTTTCAGCTAGTGCGGCGCCTTTAGACCCGTTGGTTGATAGCTGGCGTAGGCGGTGCCGTTGTGAACTTAAAAAGGCCGCTTCTGTCCCAGAAAAAAAAGCTGAAAATAGTATGAATACCGTTAACAGAACTATATTTATAGGTTGAATTTCTTGCATAGAATTATCCCAATGAACTTTCCACTTGATTATACCCTAGTTAATAATAATATAATCGCTCTCCTTAAGCATATTCTAATGCAGTCATGCTGGGTGTCCAAACTTTGGTGTTGTTTAGCGTATAATGGAGGTGTTATGGATAACTCAGTAATAAGTTTTAGTGTACATGCCGGTGAAGCGGATCCCTTGACACCTTTCATAAGATTTTGGGATGTTAACAAAGGGGGGATCGGAAAACTTTACGGTGTTGTCGAAGTACTTTCTGGGCCTGCCCAAGATATTTCAGAGGTTGTGTGGGAGGGCGTTGAGTCGTCTATCAAACGCCAACCAGTACTGAGTGTTACTGGATATTTGCAAGAAATGGTAGAAACGAGCCATAAAAATTTATCGGCATATGCAGCTCGGGAATGGGCAGCCAGCTTGACATTGATTGCTTTTCAAGGTGACTCGTTCTATCTAGCAACTGCTGGGCCTAGTTTTATTAATCTATATGAGGAAGGCAAGATTTATGATATACCTCATGCCTCTCGGGATACATTAGGGACAGGAGTAGCTCTAGGGCGACCTGGCGATTTTGTTGTTCACGTCGCATATCAAGATTTTACTGAAGATAATTCACTTCTTATCTCATGGCAAGGTTTAAAATCGCTAATTAATTCAGAGGAACTGAGCGCTTTGTTTGATAGGGGCTCAGAAATAGCATCACGCAATCTATACAGACTAATAAATGATGAATCAGAGTTTGCTCTTTTAATGGTTTCTAAGCAAGATGATGGAGAAGGATAGGTTGAAAATTTTATCTATTGAATCTTCTTGCGATGAAAGCGGCTTAGCTGTTATAGAGGATGGACGCGAGATAATATTTAACTCATTAGCTTCCCAAGCTGATATACATGCTCGATTTGGTGGTATAGTTCCTGAGATAGCTTCGAGGCAACATCTGCTGACCTTTCCAAAATTATTGAAAGATTATATTGAAAATAGCGCGCCACATAATAACATTGATGCTATTTCCGTTACATATGGCCCTGGACTTGCGGGATCTTTGTTAGTTGGAGTGAATTTTGCGAAAGCACTATCATTAGCTTGGGATTTACCGGTTATAGGTGTACATCATTTAGAGGGACATATTTATGCAAATTGGATCAGGGATGGTCAATGGGACGGAGAAATCAGAGGAGACCCCGTGCTTCCAGCAGTGGCATTGGTAGTTTCTGGAGGGCACACTGATCTAGTTTTTATTGAAACCCATGATCGATACAAGATTATAGGGCAGACCCGTGATGATGCAGCTGGAGAGGCATTTGATAAAGTAGCACGAATTCTTGGCCTTAGGTATCCTGGTGGGCCTGAAATAGAGCGATTAGCGACCCAAGCTGATAAACCAGTTGTATTCCCAAAACCTGCTATTAAGAAGTCTTGGGATTTTAGTTTTAGTGGAATTAAGACGGCTGTTCTTAGATTTGTTCAAAAAGCAGAAAAACAAGCACCTTTAGATGATATGTTAAAGATAAATATAGCAGCTGGTTTCCAGCAGGTATCAGTTGATACGTTAGCTGAGAGACTTGTGGAAGCAGCACGCGTATTTGGCGCCAAATCAGTTATTTTGTCAGGTGGAGTTGCTGCTAATCAAGCCTTGCGCTCTAAAGTATTAGAGCTTTCAGACTTGCCCCTATGGTGCCCAAAACCTTCATTGTGTACAGACAATGCGGCTATGATTGGCGCAAGAGCTCGGTTTCTTTGGGATGTAGGTGTAAGGCATGGAATGGATATGGATGCCGTTCCTAACTTAAGAATGCCTTACGATATTGGGGCCGAATAGGACTTAACCATTTTGATAACAAGAGAGTGCCCTATTATAAGGACACTCTCTTAAGTAACCAAATTTTAAACGATTAATAATCCATTGGAGGTGCGCCACCTGGCATAGCCATTGTTGGATTTTCTTCCGGAACATCAGTTACTAATGTTTCAGTTGTTAGAACCATCGCTGCTATAGAAGCTGAATTTTCTACGGCTGTGCGAGTTACCTTTACTGGATCTATGATACCTTTTTCTACAAGGTTACCATATGTATCTGTAGCTCCATCGTATCCTTCACCAGGCTCTAATCGCCTTACGGCGTCAACTACCACAGAACCTTCTTTTCCAGCGTTTTCAGCAATTGTTCTTAGAGGTTCTTCGAGAGCCCTCTTAACAATTGTAACTCCGGTTTGTTCTTCTTCAGAGCTAGTTTCAACGGAATCCAGTTCAACTGCTGCCGCCAGGAGCGAAATTCCGCCTCCAGAAACAATACCCTCTTCTACTGCAGCTCTGGTTGCTGATAGAGCATCCTCAACCCGCATTTTTTTGTTCTTTAATTCTACTTCTGTCGCAGCGCCAACTCTAATAACGGCAACTCCACCAGCAAGTTTTCCAATCCGTTCCTGTAATTTTTCGCGATCATAGTCGGAAGTAGTTTCTGCCATCTGTGCTTTTAATTGACTTATTCTATCTTGGATAGCTTCCTCGGTACCTCGACCTTCAATGATAGTAGTATCATCTTTGCCAGCTACCAACCTTCTTGCATGACCAAAATCTTCTGGCTCTGCCGTATCTAATTTTTTACCGACCTCTTCACTGATTACTGAGCCACCCGTTAGAATTGCCATATCCTCTAGCATCGCTTTTCTCCGGTCTCCGAAGCCAGGAGCTTTCACGGCTATTGCATTTACGGTGCCTCTCATTTTATTAACCACTAAAGTAGCAAGAGCTTCCCCTTCTATATCTTCAGCAATTATCACAACATTCTTGTTTATTTGCAGTGCTTTTTCTAGAGCAGGGAGAACCTCGGCTACAGCCGATATCTTTTTGTCAGTAATTATGAATATTGGATCATCTAAAGCAGCTTCCATTCTTTCAGAGTTTGTTACGAAATACGGAGAAATATAGCCTCTATCGAACTGCATTCCTTCTACGTATTCTGTCTCATATTGGATCCCTCTGGATTCTTCTACAGTAATAACCCCATCTTTACCAACCTTCTCCATGACCTCTGCAATCAAGCCGCCAATCTCTCCATCAGAAGCAGAAATAGCAGCTACTTGCGCTATTTGCTCTCTCCCGGAGACACTTATGGCCATCTTTTTGAGACCTTCTACTGCCGCTTTTGCAGCTTGGTTTATTCCTCTTTGTAAGTCCATCGGGTTTGCACCTGCTGCAACGTTTTTCATACCTTCATGAATTATCGCTTGAGCTAGAACGGTCGCAGTAGTTGTTCCGTCTCCTGCAATGTCATTTGTTTTCGATGCTGCTTCTTTGACTAGTTGGGCGCCCATATTTTCAAATGGATCGGTAACATCAATCTCTTTGGCTATTGAAACCCCGTCGCTACTGACAGTAGGCGGGCCAAACTTTTTGTCGAGAACAACATTTCTACCTTTTGGTCCTAATGTAATTTTTACAGCGTCGGCAACTGCATCAACACCCGCTCGTAATGACTTGCGAGCATCTTCACCGAACAGTAATTGTTTTGCCATTTTGGAACTGCCTCCTTAAGTATTTCTTAATTATGTTTTCTATTTCTTTAAGTGAAGTCAATCGTTGGATTTCCAGATCACGATCGACTAATTCACAACTATATTACTAACCTATTTTTGCTAACACGTCTGACTCACGCAAAACCAATAGATCTTCATCATCTTCATCTTTTATCTCAGTACCGGAGTACTGTGCATAGATGATAATGTCCCCAACTTTAAGATCCATGGGCAGCCGTGTTCCATCATCTGTTACCCTTCCTGGACCAGCGGCTATAACTTCCCCTTCCTGGGGACGCTCTTTTGCGCTATCTGGTAGCACAAGTCCTCCCTTTGAAACTTCCTCTTGACCTTTCGGCCTGACTATTACTCGGTCACCTAGTGGCTCAAACGAAATCGACATATATTCCTCCTAAACAATTTAGCACTCTAGCACCTAGAGTGCTAAGTACAGACATTTTAGTATTATTTGATATCGGTATGCAATACCTTAATAATGTTTTTGTGTATTCTTACGAATTATTCGGATTAGGCAGCTTCAACGATTATTGCTATTCCTTGCCCCCCACCAATGCACAAAGAAGCCATTCCAAATTGCGAATCCCTCTTTTGCATTGCGTGAAGCAGTGTCACAAATATTCTTGTTCCAGAGGCACCTATTGGGTGACCTATGGCTATTGCTCCACCATTTACATTTACAATATCTTGGTCCAATTCTAGCTCTCTTACAACAGCTACAGATTGAGCCGCAAATGCTTCGTTCAGCTCAATGAGATCCATATCTGATATACTCATCCCGCTGTTACTTGCCGCCTTTTGCATTGCAGCTATTGGTCCTATTCCCATAATTCGTGGTTCAACGCCTGCTGAAGCATATCCTCGAATATAAGCTAACGGTTTTAGTCCGTGTTCTTTAGCAAACTCTTCAGATACAACGACGGTAGCTGCGCTACCATCATTTATTCCTGATGCGTTACCTGCGGTTACGCTGCCATCTGGTTGGAATGCCGGCCTGAGCTTCCCTAATGTTTCCATTGTGGTTGTAGGCCTAGGATGCTCGTCGGTATCAACGACATTTGGATCTCCCCTTCTTTGTGGCACTTCTACACCGACAATTTCGTCTTTAAAACGTCCTGCTTCTATAGCAGCACCAGCTCTTCGCTGGGATTCATTCGCAAATTCATCTTGATCTTCCCTTGAAACTCCATATTCCGCTGATACGTTCTCAGCAGTAATACCCATATGGCAATCTTCCATAGCACACCACAAGCCATCGTGGACTGTTGAGTCAATCAACTCGGAGTTACCAAGTCTGTAACCATACCTTCCGTTTTGTAAAATGTATGGTCCAAGGCTCATACTTTCCATACCGCCTGCGATCATGTAATCGGCATCACCGGCTTTAATAGCTTGTGCGGCCATCACAATTGTTTTTATACCAGATCCACAAACTTTATTTATTGTGGTAGCCGGTACTGATACCGGTAGCCCAGATTGAATAGAAGCTTGCCTTGCCGGGTTTTGTCCGATTCCTGCTTGTATAACATTTCCCATTAATACTTCATCAGGGAATACGTTATCTTGAATTCCAGATCTTGCTATAGCTTCCTTGATTGTTACTGCACCAAGATTTGGTGCGGCAACGGTTGATAGACCACCACCCATTGTTCCCACAGCGGTTCGAACTGCACTTACTATTACTGCGTCACCCATTTTTTTCTCCTTATAAAAAAATTCTATAATTCACTATTTACGTTCATTTAGACTAATTAGCGGATATACATCCCACCGTTAACGTCTATAGTTGCTCCTGTCATGTACGTCGACTCTGAAACTATAAACCGTATCACTTTTGCGATCTCTTCAGTCTCACCGAGTCTTCCTAAAACTGCTTCTTTTGCAAGGCCTTCTTTCATTTCAGGCGAAAGACCAGAAATCATATCTGTTTCAATAAATCCTGGTGCTATTGCATTAACATGGATATTTGTTCGCGCGCCCTCTCTTGCTGCTGTTTTTGTGAACCCCAAAAGACCAGCTTTGGCGGTCGCGTAGTTTATTAGTCCGAGGCGGCCAGCTTCTCCCACAATCGAGCTAATATTTACGATGTGTCCTCCGCCAGCTTCTCCCATAAGGTTCCATATTTTTTTCGTAACGTTAAAAGTTCCAGTTAAGTTGACTTCAATAACTGAATCCCATTGTTCGTCGCTCATGTTTCGGAGCGTCCGGTCTGCAGTTGCACCTGCATTATTTATTAATATAGTTATAGGTCCATGATCCGCTACCACTTGATCCACCATTGAATTTACTTGGTCTCTGTTGGAGATATCTGCCTGGTACGCGGCTGCTTTGCCCCCAGCCTTTTCAATTGTTGATACCACCTCATCTGCCGCTTCCTTATTTGAATTATAATTTACGGCTACTGTTGCGCCATGTGCAGCGAGTTCAATGCTAGTAGCTCTTCCTATGCCTCTTGATCCTCCCGTGACCAATGCTATTTTCCCATCTAATAAACCTGCCATTTTTCCCCCCTCATTATTTTATTTTCTTATATTTTTCCCATCATTAAATTTCCACTGGCGGTGAGTAAGAGCCAAACTCAGTACGCAAGGCATCACATATCTCTCCGACAGTTGCATACGATCTAACTGCATCTAATATAGGTGACATCAAATCATCTGATCCAGACGCCTTAGATTTTAATTCTGCCAAAACTTTTTCTACTTTACTATTGTCACGCTCTTTCCTAATTTTTTCTAGTGAAATCTTCTGTTGATCTACGGAATTACGATTCACGCGAAATATGGCGG
Organism: Dehalococcoidia bacterium UBA6926; assembly: GCA_002450835.1. Lineage (GTDB taxonomy): Bacteria > Chloroflexota > Dehalococcoidia > UBA6926 > UBA6926 > UBA6926. The sequence continues at coordinate 195,355 of DKAM01000030.1, read as the reverse complement.
GTGATGGATCCTCATTGCCATCTTTGAATGAATTAACACCAACAACCAACTCTTTCTTCTCTTCGACGGCTAATTGGGATTCATAAGAAGCCTTCGCTATCTCCCTTTGGATGACTCCGGCTTCTATTGCAGCAACCGCTCCCCCTAATTGATCTATTTCTGCCATGTAAGCCAAGGCATTTTCTTCTAATTTATCCGTAAGCCATTCTACATGATATGATCCCGCTAGTGGATCTATCGCATCGGCAATTCCAGTTTCATGAGCGATGATTTGCTGCGTTCTTAATGCTATCCTCTGTGCTTCATCTGTTGGTAACGACAAGGCTTCGTCAAAAGTCGATAAAGCTAGGCTTTGAACGCCTCCTAACACCGCAGCTAAGGCTTGATATGCTGCTCTCACAATGTTGTTAAGAGGTTGTTGCGCGGTCAGAGTCGAGCCACCAGTTTGAGAATGGGTCCGTAGCATCAAAGCTCGGGGATTTTCTGCGCCAAACTGTTCTTTCATTATTCGAGCCCACATCCTTCGCAATGCTCTATATTTTGCGATCTCTTCTAGGAAATTATTATGCGTATTAAATATCCACGAAACTCTTTGTCCCCATATATCCGGTTGGACCCCTCGTTTGGTAAATGCTTCGCCGTATGCAATAGCGTTAGCAAAAGTAAAAGCTATTTCTTGAGCCGCAGTACTTCCTGCATCTCTTAGGTGGTAGCCGCTTATAGAGATACTATTGAATCGAGGCATTTTTTCGGCACAGTAAGCTACAAGATCAGCAGCAAGCCGTAAAGATGGTTCCGGAGGGAATATATATGTCCCTCTAGCAACATACTCTTTCAAAACGTCATTTTGAGCGGTGCCTGTCAATTGATCTGGAGATACTCCTTGTTTTTCCGCAACGGCAACGTACATAGCTACTAGAACCGCAGCGGGAGCATTGATTGTCATCGAAGTGCTGACTTTATCCAAAGGGATTCCCTCAAAGGCTACTTCCATGTCCCTCAAGGAATCTATCGCAACTCCGACTTTCCCAACTTCACCGACCGATTCTGGATCGTCTGAGTTGTAACCTAATTGAGTAGGTAAATCAAATGCGACAGATAAACCTGTTTGGCCTTGACTTAAAAGGTAGCGAAATTTAGTGTTTGTTTCTTCAGGAGTTCCAAAACCTGCATATTGTCTCATGGACCATAGTCGGCCCCTGTACATAGTGGGCTGCACACCCCTAGTGAATGGGTACTCTCCAGGGAATCCAATATTATCCAAATAAGACTCTTCATTTGTGTCAATAGGCGCGCTTATACTCGGTATTTCATCAATGGAACTTGTGTTAAATTGATCTTGACGCTCTTTCCTTTCGGAATTCCGTTCACGCCAGCCTTCTAGCTCCTCTAAGATTTTTTGTTCCTTATTTGCATATTTATTGTTCATAATGTGTCCTTAAGGCGCTTGGTTTTCTCTAGGAACCAAAACGCTCCTTTTAAAAGACATTACCATTTCATCTCTTTGATTTGTGGCTCTTGTTTCGACTGTCACTACACCTCGGTCTGGTTTACTAGTTTCTGTTACGGAGAGCACTTCTGTTTCAGCATATATAGTGTCGCCGTGGAAAGTAGGTTTATGAAATTTCACTTCATCAATACTTAGGTTTGCTATAGCTTTCCCTGAAACATCTTCAACGCTCATCCCAAACGCGATATCCATTACAAGATTGCCCACAACTACGTTTTGTTTGAACTGAGTGCCCTCTGCATAGTTCCTATCTATGTGTAGAGGGTGGTGGTTCATAGTTAACATACAAAATAGCACATCGTCTGACTCGGTGATGGTCCTACCTGGCCAATGTTTGTATATATCACCTTCTTTAAACTGCTCGAAGTAACGGCCAAATTCCATTGATATATCCTTTCGTAATCTTAGCTAATCAAGAGCATACCTTTGTAATAGATTCTTGGCTATTATAGTCCTTTGTATTTCATTAGTTCCTTCATATATCATCATTCCTGGAGCATCCCGAAAGTATCGTTCAACAGGTAATTCTTTTGTATAGCCTATTCCACCATGTATACGCATGGTTTCTAGGGTCGCTTCTGTAGCAACTTCTGTTGCAAATAATTTTGCCATACCAACTTCTGTATCTGCGCGACCCCCTTGATCTTTTATTCCTGCCGCCCACCGGGCTAAAAGACGAGCTGCTGTGATATTGGTATACATATCAGCTAGTTTTAACTGAATTGCTTGGTGATCTCCGATCTGTTTGCCAAACGCTTTTCGCTGTTGCGCGTATTTTATAGAAGCCTCGAATGCCGCCCTCGCCACTCCTACTGCACGTGCGGCGGTATTAACTCGCCCTACTTCTACTCCGCTCAACACTTGAAAAAACCCTTGACCTTCTTCCCCGCCAAGAAGATTTTCTTGTGGGACTCTCATATTGTCTATAGATAATTCGGCCGCCTCTATCCCTTTGTAACCTAATTTTTCTATATCTCTCGTCACATTGAAGCCTTCAAACTCAGGCTCTACGAGTAAACAGGAGATACCTTTATACCGAGGTTTTGTATTTGGGTCTGTCTTAACGGCCATAGCAAAGATTCCTCCGCGTCGCCCATTACTCACAAACAATTTCGATCCGTTTACGACGTAATGCTTGTCTTCAAGGGAAGCTACAGTTTCTATAGCTTGAACGTCAGATCCGGCGTTAGGTTCAGTTATAGTAAGTGCACCTCGTCTTGAGGCGTTGCTCATTTGGGGTAAGTATTTATTTTTCTGTTGGTCTGTTCCAAATTCGGCGACTAAGTGTGTAACAATCACATGTGTATTTAGAATACCGCCTAAGCTCATCCATCCTCTTGCTAGTTCTTCCACCACACCTGAGTAAGTGACATAACTCGCCCCAATGCCGCCTTGGTCTTGCGGGATCATTAGTTCAAATAAACCTAATTGTTTCATTCCCTCTACCAACTGTTCGGGAAAGATGTTCTTGTGTTCTAGTTCCTCTACCACGGGAATAACTTCTTGATCTACCCATCTCCTAACCTCTGCAGATATTGCATCCTGTGGTTCTATTATCGGATCTGGCATGTTTAAGCTCCTAGACTTCGTCCAGCTTGATGCAGGACATCATAGCCCGTGACTTCTGCGTGTCTTTTTGCTTGGTCGACTAGCCACTCAGTATCAAGCTTACCCGCTTGACCTGCCTTAGCTAATAAGACTAAGTACCCTTTTGCGGTTGCTTCGTCTACAAATTCTCCTGTTTCTGGATAAACGAATGCTCCTCCCCCTTGTTGATGATAGTACTCGATTAAACCTTTTGAATATTCGGTAAGTTCATCTGAAGGAGTATAAGCTTTGTTTGCCATTTCAGCTTGTTGAGGGTGTATGACCCAAGTTCCATCCATTCCGAGATTTGCTGCTCCGACATTTTTTTTGTATAGGGACTCTTCGATTACTTGCTTATCCTCTTCGGACGTGTCCCTGCGTACCAAATTAAAAAAGACATTATCAATTGCGTGTAAGCCAGCCGCCTTCGCAGCAACGGCCATAGTTTGTTTTGCTGCATGGAAATTGATATTTTGATTTTCTATAACCTCAACAATACCCATAACGGCTGCGAAATCTGCTATGCCAAAAATTAACCCCGCCATTCTTGGCGATGCCGTGGCTATCTCATGGACTCTGACCATTGCCTCTGGAGTTTCTATTAGAGCTTCTATTTGAACCCGGTGATTCCAACCAGCTTCTAGTTCCAAAGAATCTAGTAGGCGCGAAACGTATACGATATCTTCGGGGCCAGTCACTTTAGGGAGAATAATGCCATGAAATTTATCAACTGCACCTCGCATTAACGATTCTACATCTCCAAGAAAAAATGTTGAGTGGATGTTATTTGGTCGAAATGTAATTACTTTTTCACCATAATCTAAGTCGTTAAATGCTGTGACAATGGTATTCCTAGATTTTTCACCTTTGAATTCATATGGGCATGCATCTTCTAGATCGGCCATCACATGATCTACTGGCGCAGTCGCTGCATTCTCATGCATCCTCTCATTGTGTCCTGGGTAAGTTAATTCGGTTCTTGGAACAACTAAACGTCTATCCTTCCCAATTATGAACATATCAAGTTATCTCCTTAAATTTTATTCTTTTCTTATATTTGCTATAACCGCCAGAGCTCTTACATAAACTGGTCTATCAACTACCATTCCACCGAGGCCAGTTGCTCCGAGGCCTTCTTTTTCTGCTCTTTCATAGGTCTCAATAATTCCCTTTGCTTCTTCTATCTCTACATCAGTAGGCTGAAATAGGGAGTTTACGACTGGTACTTGCGACGGGTGAATACAGTAGCGCCCTTTGTAACCAATACTTTTTGAGAACTCGGTACTTTCTCTTAGTTTCGTTTCGTTCTTATAATTCATTTCTGGTCCGGCAATGGGAATAACTCCTGCTGCTATACAAGAAGTTGCTACCCGGTAATTCGCCCACTCTATTTCCTTCGAGTTGGCTGTTCTCGGTATTCCCATATCGTGTGTGAAATCTTCGCTACCAAAAGACGCCATTGTCACTCTAGTACTAGCTTTACACATCTCAACAGCATTAAGCACACCTTCAGCTGTTTCGATCCATGGAGCTATTTGAATGCGCCCTGGGCTAAGGTCCTTTTGTTTTTCAATTAGCGTAAGATAGTGGTCAACTCTGCGTATTATCTCGGGCCCAGTCCCTTTAGGAAGGCTTATAACATCGAGATCTTGGTTGCAGACTGCCAAGAGATCTTCCTCTAAAAGATTGGTGTCGTATCCGTTTACTCTGCAGAAAAGCACGTAATTTTTTCTATCTGCTATCTTGGGAATCGCTGTTTTGACCATTTCGCGCGCCGTAAGTTTATCCTGGGGCGCTATAGAATCTTCTAGGTCGAGGCATATAGCGTCTGCTCCAATGCTAGGAGCGTTATCTATGAACTGTTGGTTATTTCCTGGTATGAACATAATAGTTCTAATTGGTGGTAACTGAACCATTATTCTATTTTCCCCATTCTGATGATCTGCCCCCATGAAATCCACATAACTTATTTTCTATACTGAAACCGTCCGTTATGCCCCTTTTAACTAAACCATTGTATTCTTATTAACGAATCTTTGGAAATGTTTTTAGTAATTTATACATCCCATTTTGTATAATTAACCAAGCGGGCCAGATTCTAGCATGTTATGACTAAACTTTACAAGATGCCGGCCTTTGTCCCGGTATTAGTGGGGTAGGTTTGAGTCTAGTGTCAAAACAGCACTAACATAGATACAAATTAAACATTTTGAGCAAGCTTGAGACTTAAAGCATTCCTATATTTTTCCTCTATTTGATCCGTGACGGTATTCCAATCGTACTTTTTCACTGTATCTCTTGCTCGAGTTGATAATCTTTGCCTCAAGCCCTCATTTTTCAATAGCATGAGCAGTTTACTAGAGAACTCTAGTTCATCCCATGGATCTACAAGAAGTCCATCTTGGTTATCACTAATAACTGTTCGGTATCCAGGTATGGAAGAGGCTAGTATCGGTGTTCCTGCAGCCATGGACTGAAGCAAGACTATTCCTTGGCTTTCATCTCCCGTAGCTGGACTGCAATAAATGTCTGCCATTTGGTAATACTTTGGTAACTCTTCATCTGAAACAAACCCAACAAAATGTACGTCCTTTAAACCTCTTTCAGAGATAACTTGCGCGCTTTCTCGATCTATATTCCCAGGTCCAACCACTAGTAGTCGGCAATTTGGATATTCCCATTTAACGTGGCTATATGCTTTCAATAAATGGGGAAAGCCTTTACGTTTTTCCATTCTTCCTTGGAAAAGTATATTAAGTTTGCCGTCATTAAATTCCTTAGGGAATTTGGATTGTCTTGAAAAATACTCGACATCCACGCCGTTGGGAATTATGTCGTATTCGGCCGGAAAATACCGTTGAATATATTCGTGCGCAGCTTCTGATACTGCAATTCGTTGGTCTAATCTTTTAGCCCACCTCCGTAGCATATATCTAGATACACTCAGCGAACGTCTTCTTTTAGCGTAAGCATGGAAAGTTCCTACTAACGCTGAATTTTGGACAAGCCTTAGAAAAGTTAAAGGAAGGGTAGGAGAGACTGGTTCGTGGATATGAACGATATCGAACTTATTCTCTCTCAAAAAAGGAACCACATATTTACTAAGGGTCACTGACAATGTGATTCTTGCGACTGAACCCGCAGTTGGTACAGGAATAGGTTTTCCGATTGGATGGAAGATTGGATTACTTGATGCTCCGTGATCTAGTGAGTATGGAGCGGATATTTTAACCGAATGGCCACGTTCTATAAGTTTTATAGCTAAGTTAGATACATGGTTAGTAACACCGCCAGGGTAAGCGAAATCATATGGAGAGACTATTGCTATATTTAAGGAAGAATTATCGCTCACTGGAGTCAAGTCCTGAGTTTTTTGGGTTATGCTTTCTTGGTTTTGGGAAGAGTATCATCTTTACGGGCGTCAGCTATATATGACTCTACTCTTTCTCTTGCTTCCTCGTCTCTCATTTGTACTGGTGGAGATTTCATAAAATAGGCAGAAGCGGGCACTATTGTTCCGCTCAGTTCTCTATCTAAAGCTAATTTAGCACATCTAATTGCGTCTATAACCACGCCTGCTGAATTTGGGCTATCCCAAACCTCCATTTTTAGTTCGACGTTTAGGGGAACATCTCCGAAAGTTTGACCTTCCATTCTTATGTATGCCCATTTTCGATCTTCCAGCCACGGGACGTAATCACTAGGGCCGACGTGAATATTTTCGTCGTCCAGATCAAAATCCATTTGAGATAGAACGGAGTTGGTTTTTGATTCTTTCTTTGATTCTAATCTTTCTCTATCGAGCATATTGTAAAAATCGGTGTTCCCGCCAAAATTTAGCTGGTAAGTTTTTTCTAATTTGACTGCTCGATCTCCGAACAAACGTGTAAGAACTCTGTGGACGATAGTAGAACCCACTTGTGACTTAATGTCGTCCCCAATTATAGGTAGTCCTTTTTCAGCAAATCTACCTTGCCAGTATTTTTCCCTAGCAATAAACACGGGGACGCAATTAATGAATGCACATCCTGCTTCTAAAATTTGCTCTACATACCACTTGGTTGCCATTTCGCTACCAACTGGTAGGTAGCTTATAACTACGTCTACCTCTTTCTCTTTTAAAATTCCTACTATGTCTGCTGTTGGGCCAGGTGCTTTAGTGATTTTTTCAGCAAGGTAATGCCCTAATCCGTCGTGCGTCATACCTCTATCTACTTTAATCCCGGTATTGGGAACATCAGCAAATTTATAGGTGTTGTTAGGTTCTGCATAAATAGCTTCGGATAAATCTTTGCCGACCTTGGTATCTCCAACGTCAAACGCTGCAACGAAATTGATGTCGCTTATGTGATAATCTCCGAGTCTCGGATGCATCAGCCCTGGAATGAATTCATCGTCCTTAGCATTTTGGTAATAATGAACCCCTTGGACAAGCGAAGAAGCACAATTGCCTACTCCGATTATCGCAACATTAATTTTTCCACCCAATTGCTTATCTCCCATTTGATTATCATTAAGTAACTTGCAAGATAACTAAAATATTGATGGTTTAGTTCAAAGTATTTATGTAATTACTCTCTGTTATTCTTAAACCTTAAAATAACGGCGCGGTAACCTTAAACAGGCATACCGCGCCGCTACCCGAATTTACTCGGTAATCACATTAAGTCCTCACCGAAATGAACGGAATTTTTAGCCTTTACCAATCCTGAAAAGCTTTGTACCACTAGTTGGGCACGTTCCCGTTGTTGCTGGGCGACCATTTTTCAGAGTCACCTCGCGAGGATTCTGGATTTGTACCTTTTTTCGGCACTTTAAGCAATATGCTTCGCTTGCAGCCATATCTGCACCATCCCTTCCAAAACTATATCTACGACTCTAAGCAGCACTAAAGCTGCTGTCAAGCTAAATTTGGCAAAAAACATCGGTTTTTATTGAAAAACTTAAGTTATGACCCCAAAATCCTAATATAGAAGGTGCTAATGGCTTAATTCCTACCTAGGGACTACTTTAGAAGGATGCCAATAATTGTTATTCTTCCTTGTTAGTATTGCTGCCATATTTCCATCTGGGCTTAAAGCATATATTTGGTTTTCTTGTGGTGGAGAGGTGACTGGGGGGTTAGGTTTCTCTTTTGCGTTATTTATATCCTGGTCACGTATTTCGATATCCATGCCGTCAGATATGCTGTCATGCTGAGTTTTTGATAGTGTGACGTTCCGCCAATTTTTGAATAAGTATGATAGGGGATATATGTCGTCGTATGTTTTTGATTTAAATGCTTGCTCGATTTGATCTATTGTTTTTGCATTTTCTTGTTTGAAAGGGCCATACTCAACACGTTTTAAATTTTGTAGTGTCGCACCTACGTGTAATAATTGACCTAGCTCATCGGAAATTGATCTTATGTAGGTTCCATTGCCACACAGTATTGATACATATGCAATAGATGCTTCTAGCTTACTGATTGAAATTTCATAAACCATTACTTTTCTAGGTTTTCTTTCGACGGTGATTCCTTTCCTTGCAAGATTATATAAACGTTCGCCATTATATTTGACGGCACTGAACATTGGTGGTTGTTGTTCGATCTCGCCTCTGAACGACGAAAGGCTATCTTTGATGTCATTTTTAGTGATATGACTTGCATCCGTTTTGGAGAGAATTTCTCCATCACTGTCCAACGTGTTTGTTGTAGTTCCCAGAAGAATTTCAGCTTCATATTTTTTTGCATATTTACCGAATTCTTGATTCATTCTAGTTCCTTGGCCTAAAAGAATTGGTAATATTCCTTCAGCATTTGGATCTAATGTCCCCCCATGGCCTACTTTATTGATGCCACTTGCTTTTCTGATACGATCGACAATTTGGAAAGAAGTAGGACCGATAGGCTTCCAGGCACATATGTATCCATTATGGTTCTGAATCATTTGTTTCACTGAGCTGTTACGGTTCCATTTCGGGTGATCTGGTTTGGTTTAATATAGAGGTCAAACGGTCTGCCCGTTCAGTTGAATCGTCAATTACAAATTCCAATTCAGGTATCTTTTTTAAGAATAGTTTTTCTAGTGATCTTTTCAAAAATCTAGAGGAAGATTTAAGCCCATCTAGTATTTCTGTCGCAGGGACGTCCGATGCAATGGCACTTACGTATATCTTTGCTTTTTTTAAATCTGGTGTTGTTTCAACTGATGTTATTGTTAAAAGCCCAGACAATCTTGGGTCGTTTAAATATTGAGAAATAGATTGGCTAATTGTAGACTTGATCATAGAATTAATGCGCTCAACTCGTCTGCTCATCTTTGAAACCCCAATTATTTAGTTTATCAACGTATTAAAAGCTCACTATCGTGCTTTTTCCTCTTGAGTAAATGTGGATATGAAGTCACCTTCCATAAATTCCCCAAATTCCGTCAGGGCAATACCGCATTCTTGACCGGTAATAACCTCTTTTACTTCATCACGGAAGTGTCTCAGGCTCATTATTGGGCCTTCAAATATTGTCTCTTTTTGTCTAATTATTCTTGCCATTGAATCTTTGCGTATGACTCCTTCAGTTACTACACATCCTGCTATCTTTATTTTATTTATAGTAAAGATCTCTTTTATTTCGGCTTGGCCTTGATGCACTTCTTCAAGGAGAGGGGAAACCATTCCTTTAAGGGTGTTATTCAGGTCATCGATAAGTTGGTAGATCGTTGTATAATTTCGAACTTCAATACCTCTGTTGTTTGCCAAACGAAGTGCTGCAGATTCTACCTTAGAGTTAAATCCCATTATTGTTGCCCCAGATGCAGTAGCTAGGAGGACGTCACTTTCTGTAATCGATCCCACATCCGAATGTAATATATTTGCACGGGCTGATTCAGAGTTCGCTTTTTGTACAGATCCCCGTACCGCTTCAAGACTACCTTGAACGTCTGCTTTTATTATGATGTTTACATCTTCGATTTCACCCATACCTATTTGGTTGGCCAATTGCTCTAGACTCGCGGGCTGTGTTGACGACGGTTGGTCTTTTTCGATTCTTTCTGCACTTATAAATTTTGCTTCTTTTTCTGTTTCAACTTGTTCTAATATTTCACCAGGTTGGGGTACTTCGGGCAAACCTAGCACTCTAACAGGTGTCGAGGGGGGAGCTTCACTTATGGCTTCACCTAAGTGATTAGTCATTGCTCTTACACGACCCCACACGTTTCCTACTAATATATTATCTCCAATTTTTAATGTTCCAGATTGGATTAATACAGTTGCGAGGGGACCTTTTTGTGCATTCAGCTCAGCTTCAATGACTGTACCGTGTACTAAAGAATTTGGATTCGCTTTAAGTTCCAATATTTCAGCGAGTAATAGTGTTGATTCCATCAAATCTTCTAAACCTTGACCTGTTTTAGCAGAGACCTCTACGGACAGTACATCACCACCCCAGTCTTCTACTAGAAGCTCTTGTTCTGATAGTTGCCTCTTGATTCTCTCGGGGTCAGCGTCTGGCAGATCAATTTTATTAATTGCTACCACTAAAGGTACGTCCGCAGCTTTGGCATGATCGATGGCTTCTAATGTTTGCGGCATAACACCATCATCTGCTGAAACTACCAGAATTGCTATATCAGTTACTCGGGCTCCTCGCGCACGCAGCGTTGTGAAAGCTTCATGCCCTGGAGTGTCGAGAAAAGTTATATTATTTCCACTAGAGGCGCTAAATTGATAAGCTCCTATATGCTGTGTTATACCCCCTGCTTCACGATCTGCTATGGTCGTTTTCCTAAGGGCATCGAGTATGCTCGTTTTGCCGTGGTCAACGTGTCCCAAGACTGTCACAACAGGGGATCTAGCCTCTTGGCCTTCGGATTCATTTGAAGAATCAGATGCGGTTGCTGTTTGCGGGGAGTCGGATTCACTACTTGTTAGTTTGATTGTGTAACCGTAAAACTGGGCGATGGGAGAAGCAACTTCAAAATCTATAGCGTCATTAAGTGAAGCCATTATCCCCATTCGCATCAAATTCTTTATAACCTCAACAGGATTAGCGCCTACCCTTTGGGCTAAATCGGTTACGGTTATGGCGTTGTTTATTTCAAATGTTTGTGTTTTCTCGGTTTCGTTAGACTCAGTCATTTTTATGACCCTTCTTGCCGTTAATTGATTCCAAAATTATATCTCTCGCTTTTTTTGTCAAAACACTCAAAGTTTTTGTCGTTGGAGGATTTACTAGATTGAGGCTGTCCTGAAGTGATTGAGGAACAAACCCATTTTCCCAACAATCTACATTTTTGCAGAGATATGCTCCTCTTCCTGCTAAAGTGCCATTGGAATCTATATCTAGATTCCCCTGGGCAGTTCTAACAATTCTCACCAAATTATTCTTATTCTCATGAGTTCTACAGGCTATACAGGTTCGTATAGTCGGATGAATCTTATATTTAGTACTAGGGGTGCTAGTACGCATATTTAGCGACCTCCACCTCTGCGGCCACCAGATTGCCCTCCGCGCCTGTTTCCACCTGAACGGCCGTCTTTAAATCGGCCTCCTTTTTCAGGGAATATATCTTCGGCGAATCTTATGCCTTGTCCGCCGGTTTCACTCTCCGCCTGGTAGTCTTTTAGGAATTCATCAAAATCAAAGGATTCCTCGGGGCCATCTTCTTCTTCAGATTGTTCTTCTTCAATTTCATTAAGAGCTGCCTCTTCTAACTCAAGCTCTTTAAGTGCTTGTTCTATATCCTCGTCGTTAATTTCAGATTGTCTAGAAGGTGCAACTGATTCATCCGTGCTCAGTGTTTCTACTTCTTGTTCAGTGTCAGAATCTGAACTTATTGGATCTGATTCTTCTGCGACAATTTGTTCAGCAGTTTCGTTTTCCTCTTCCAATTCTGGGGAAGTCACGGGAGCTACATCAACGGTGACGTCTTGCTTAGCCGCTTGTTCCTCTTCGATCGCAACTAGTCCATCTTCGGGTTCAACAACTTCACCCTCCGCTACCATTATTTCTGTATTACTTCTGATATCTATTCTCCAGCCTGTTAATTTTGCAGCTAGTCTAGCATTTTGGCCTTCTCTTCCTATTGCGAGGGACAATTGTGAGTCTGGCACAATTATCAGCGCCCTTTTGTCCCCAAGAATTTCAACCTTGGTAACTTGTGAGGGGCTTAATGCTTGAGATATATATACTAAAGGGTCGGCATTCCAAGGGATCACGTCGATTTTCTCGCCGTTCAATTCATTCACTATGTTTTGGATTCGAACTCCTCTTAAACCAACGCAAGATCCAACAGGGTCAACACCGTCTTGTCGTGTTTCTACCGCTACCTTGGTTCGATAACCGGGCTCTCTTGCTATGGAGCTTAGCACTACCGCTCCAGTAGCCACTTCGGGTACTTCTAACTCAAATAATCTTTCTATTAAGCTGTTGTTCGCTCTCGAAACTATGATTCTGGCCCCATTGACGCCTCTTTCCACTTCACGAACTACGACACGAATTCTTTGACCTGGTCTGTAATGTTCGCTCTCTACTGACTCTTCCTTGGGCATTACAGCTTCAGTTCTTCCTAAATTGATAATTATCTGTTCGGGATCAACTCTCTGAACGACCCCGGAGATAATTTCATTAATACGAGTTGCGTATTCCTCATAAACTACATTACGCTCTGCTTCCCGCAAACGTTGTAGAACTACTTGTTTTGCAGTTTGCGCAGCGATTCTTCCGGCTGCCTCGGGAGTTTCGACAACTATATCTAAAGTTTCGCCTAGTTTAGAATCTTTCCGATATGCGAAAGCTTCATCTAAAGAGATTTCGTTGTTCGTATCTTCTACAGAGTCAACAATTATTTTGTGAATCGTTAGTACTATGTCGCCGGTAGTCGGTAATATTTTGACGGAAATATTGTCGCTCCCCACTACTTCCTTCTTAAAAGCGGATACAAGTGCGGCTTCTATAGCATCAACAACAACATCCCGTGGTAAACGCCTTTCGGTAGCAAGCTGAGTTACTGCGAGCAGAAAATCACTCTTCATATTGCTACTCCCTTCATTATTACCTTACTTTATTACATTTATATCTACCGCCTCATAACGAAAAAAGTGGGAGCCGTGCCCCACTTTTCTATATTCAATTAACACACGCGGTTTATATGTGTGAACAGTGTATCACTAACGGCTTTTTTGAACAACAAAATATGCTTTTATTACTATCTTATTGCATGTAATTTGTTTCTTATTTGTGTTAACTTTTGTGTAAGTAATTTAGTAAATCACCTGGATCGGTGCACGGGGGATAATTGTACTCTAGAGTAGCTGCTTTTTCGCATTCTTATCGATTCATTGTCGTTTTATTTTGGCTTATAGTTTTAATTCTAAGCAGTTTGGTCGCACCTAAAGCAATAGACAGTCTTGTTTCTGGCGGCTTTGATGTTGAGAACACAGAATCAGCCAAGGCCTCGAAATTATTGGAAGAAATGGGTTTAACACAAAGTACCGTTGACATTGTTTTTCGATCGAACGATGGGTATCTCGAGTACCAGCAATTTTTAGAGAAAATTGATAGAGCTACATCTGAGTTAAAAAGCATCCCAAAAGTCGCAAAAATCCAAACTCCCCAGAATTCTTCGCACCCGTCGGTTTCAGATGATGGACGAACTGTTATCGTTGTCCTTTGGATCGACGGTTCGCTTGATGAAACCCAGAGACTGGTGCCCGAGATCCGTTCTTTGATAGAAGAGCAAAATGGTATCTCTAGCTATGTCACAGGATTCGCCTCCGTTTTTTATGATATTGAGAAGGCTAGTGAAAGTGATCTTAGGCGTGGAGAGACGGTTAGTTTGCCGCTTGTTTTGTTCGTGCTTCTGTTTGTTTTCGGTGCGGTACTCGCAGCATTTATCCCATTGATAACAGGTTTAGTTGCTATAGCAGGAACACTAGGTTTAATTTTTCTCGCAAGCTTAACTATGGAGATGTCTGTTTTTAGTTTAAATATTGCGACATTCTTAGGTTTGGGTGCCTCCGTAGATTATTCTCTTCTCATAGTGAGCAGATTCCGTGAAGAGCTTGGTAATCTCAATGTAAGAGAATCTGTGATAAAAACCGTAGAGACAGCAGGGAAATCGGTTTTCTTTTCTGCTTCGACGACTTCCTTGGGTCTGGCGGGCCTTCTCTTTTTTGATATTGTGATGTTACGTTCGATCGCAGTTGGAGGCATTATTGTTATTGCTCTTTCTGCAGCTTTAGCATTAACGTTGACTCCTGCTCTTCTTTCCATAATTGGTACCAGAGTCAACCGTTATCGTATACCTTTTACCAGGCGACTGGTTTCCAATACTTTTTGGTCTACGATGAGCAAGTTTGTGATGAGAAGACCTTTAATAATTGCGATCCCAGTTCTATGTATATTGCTATTTGCTGGTATACCTTTCCAACGTATTCAGTTGGGAGCCCCTGCGGCCGATATGCTTCCTGAATCTTACGAATCTCGTAAGGGAATGGAGATAATAAAAGAACACTTTGGACCAGGTTGGTCTTATCCTATAATCATCGCGGTCAAAGCGAGGGATGGATCTATAAAGAGTGCTGAATCCGTAGAGCAATTGAAAGATTTCACCTCTAAAATAGGGAGCGATTCGCGAGTCGATTCCGTGTTTAGCATAGTTGATTTTCATAGCGCGTGGGGTACAGAAGACTATATTGCCTATTATGCTCAATTTGAACTGATCCCTGATGATGAAATGAAAAGGCAGGTTAATGCCCTTAGTTCAGAAGACATTACCTATATTACGGTGAATACTACTTTCTCTGGAAGCGATCTAGAAGCGAGAGAACTTGTTTCGGATATTCGTTCATATCAGCCTCGGGGTCCCACTATTGATGCCTATTCTACCGGTTTGACCGCTGGTGTAATGGACAGCGTTGATTTTCTTTACGATCGGTTTCCGTTTGCAATTGCCTTAGTGGTTGTTGCTATCTACTTTGCTTTGTTTATTTTGTTCCGCTCGGTCCTGCTTCCAGCAAAAGCAGTAGTAATGAATGCTCTCAGCATTTTCGCGAGTTTTGGTGCACTGGTTTTTATTTTTCAAGAGGGGCGTCTTTCAAATATCACAGGAGTAGAGGCTACTGGGCAGATAGAAGCGACGTTACCTATACTACTTTTCTTTATACTGTTCGGTATTAGCATGGACTATGAGGTTTTTCTATTGTCACGGATAAGAGAGTCCTATTTACAATCTGGAGATAATAACAAAGCAGTTCCCGAGGGTCTTGAAAGGACTGGCCCAGTTATAACCAGTGCCGCACTGATTATTATTTTAGTCGGATTGGGGTTTGCTACTGGGGATCTGTTACTGATAAAAATTTGGGCTATCGGTCTGGTTATTGGTGTGACAATTGATGTGACAATTGTTCGATCTCTTATGGTCCCTGCGTTAATGAAACTGTTTGGCAGATGGAACTGGTGGGTGCCAAGCATCCTAAAACCTAGATGAAAAATCAAAACCCAATAAAAAAGATCGCTTCACTTTATTTAATATGAAGCGATCTTTTTTTGTTTTAACTAAGCTTGGGCAGCAGAGCAAGCACAGGCACCGCCTCCAGCACCACAACCACAACCGGCCATGACGTTGGGGTTTCTTATTGTAAATCCTTGCTGTTGAATAGTCTCCACATAATCTATTTCAGATCCAATTACCCAAGGAAGACTTTCTTCATCGATTACTACCTTGACTCCGAAGGCTTCTACAATTTCATCCTTATCAGAAGGCTCAGGCTCAATAGACATGCCGAACTGAGGAGCGCCTTCAGTATCTCCCTTTACGAATACTCTTAAAGCAGACCCTTCTGAATCTTGCTCTTTGAATAGATCTATAAGTTTGTCCGCTGCTGTCTCAGTTACAGTTATCATTATATGCGCCTCCCAAGCGAGATTGTTTAGAATGCATTATACCCAATGTACAGATCTGTGTCCATCATTAAGTTGCGTCGCTTTTCTTTGGTAGAATTGTTAATAGGCTCTGGATAGTTATACTGAATTATTGTCCATTGATAAACTTAACTTACTAAATGGAAATTTAGAAACACTAACTAAGGAATGAGCTAATTTAAGGAGAGCTTATGGATATTTTTCGAGGCCGTTATGTTATAGAAAGAGGCGATACTGATACATGGGCACAGCAGGGGAATGCGGGAATTGATGTTGTTCAAGGTTCCATTAACGAACCCGATGATGGCCAAATACTTTTTACTATAAAACCAGATCAATTGTTTAGAATGGATTCATGGGCGCATCCTGAAGGGCTTGTCGTTGGTTTTACAGGAGTGCTTGCTCGTCAAATTAAAGATTTATCTAAAGACGTTAGTTTATCCCCTGAGAACTTTGTATTGGAGGCCTTGAACGCCTTTATCCAGGCGGGAGAGATGGCCTCCGGCCATAACCATGGAAATTCAGATGAACCATCGGACATAGTGCAAAATATTGAGTTTGAAACTCCTGAGTAACTTTAGTGTTGTTGTGTTAAATAATATCAATATCTAGCTCTTGCGGGAGTAGCTAAATAAAATTATAGTAGTGATTGGTTTATGAAATTACTGTAAATAAAGGAGATCATCGACGATGTCGGAAGTAACAGAGGATCAGGTCATAGATATCCTAAAAACATGCTACGATCCAGAAATCCCACTCAATCTATATGATTTAGGTTTAATTTACGGGATAGATATTCAAGATGATAAAGTGTTCTTAACAATGACTTTAACCGCGCCTGGTTGCCCCATGGCCGGAACTATTGGCCCTGAGGTGGAGAATCGGTTACTGGAAATTGAAGGAATTAA
Organism: Dehalococcoidia bacterium UBA6926; assembly: GCA_002450835.1. Lineage (GTDB taxonomy): Bacteria > Chloroflexota > Dehalococcoidia > UBA6926 > UBA6926 > UBA6926. Next base: position 178,446 of record DKAM01000030.1, on the reverse strand, counting down.
TGACTCTCAAGTTGAGATTGTCTGGGATCCTCAATGGACTCCTGAAATGCTCCGCCCAGAAGCTAAAGAATTATTATCTGGCCTAATGTGAAATAGCATATAAACAATTCAATGGTTTTTGCAAAAATTGGTTCATTATTTGAATCTATTCGCTTCAAACTACTCAGTCTTTTCATCTTTTTTAAACTTAAACCCAATCATTTAACCCTGGGCGGGGGTATAGTATGTATCTTCGCGGGCATAGTAGCGGGGTTTGGTTTTTATATGATTGCCGGATTCGTATTTTTGTTCGGTAGTTCACTCGATGCTTTTGATGGTGCCTTAGCTCGAAGAATAAACGAAGAAACAAAATTTGGGGCTTTTCTAGATTCTGTGACTGATAGATTGGGGGAGGGGACTCTTTTGTTAGGAGTATTGTATTACGAGAGCTTAAATGGTAATCCCCGGACTGCTTTTATAGTCGCTCTAGCTTTATTTGCTTCATTATTAGTCAGCTATGTTCGGGCTCGCGGAGAATCTTTAGCTCTTGAGCCGCACGGTGGAATTGCACCTAGGCAGGTACGTGTTCCTATAATGGTTGCTGCCTTATTCCTTACATCAATTTTGCAATTTGCTATGTTGTTAATCTCGATCCTCTCGTTTATTACCGTCATCCAAAGATCTTTCAAAGCTTACAAGAGATAATTGTAGTTGGTACCAAATTTAGATCATTCCAAATTCAGCGTAATGGAGTCCAGAATAATATTTATTTCTTCTTCCCAAATTTGGTAGTTATCCCTCTCGCCTACAGACTGAATTATTAAAGAGTCCAATAAACCTTTGGTGTCCCTCATAGTGATCAATAACGATCCTTGTAGATTTGGAACACCAATCGAATAATTAACGATATATTTTCTCTCTTCCCTCGTTAAAGCGTTGTTGATAATTTTCATAGAAGGAGTCTCTAATTTAATATTGTTTATTAGCGCATCCCCGTAACTTTTTAGGTCTATCATTGGGGGTGGGTAATCATGAAGCACTGTGATTACGATTGATGAATCCGGAGAGTAAATTTCTACAACAGCTGTTTGGTCTCCTTCTGGTTTGAATACCGTCCAAGATTTCGGAAAATCGAAATCCATGCTTATATTTGGGTCAGTGTATGTTTGGATATTTTCGGCCTGGTTGGCCTGAGCTAAATTTTGTGTGATATCGATTGGCTGTAATTGTGTGCTTTCCCCGCTTCCAGAACATCCAAATATAAAGAAAGTCGCCAAAGCTAAAAGTAAATAACTTTTGAACGGCTTTCTATATTTATGATAATTAATCACGCTGCTCATTCTTCATAGTGCTCTCGAGATATGCGTTTAAAAATTGGTCCAGGTCTCCTTCAAAAACACTTTCTATATCTTGTGTTTCATGTTCTGTCCTATGGTCTTTAATCATTTTATATGGGTGTAGGACGTAAGTTCGAATCTGGTTTCCCCATTCAGGGGATACAAATTCACCACGTAGTTTACTTTCTTCTTCGCGTTTGAGTTTAAGCTCCATTTCTATTAAACGGGCAGTTATAATTTTTAGGGCTACCTCTTTGTTTCGTATTTGGGATCTTTCATTTTGCACTGAAACTGTGATCCCCGTTGGTTCATGGACCATGCGGACCGCTGTCGCATTTTTTTGGACACTTTGGCCTCCTGCTCCGCTTGCTCTGAAATAATCGATGCGCAGGTTTTCTTGGTCAATCGTAACTTCTCTATCGGTTTTTTCTGGCTCTGGCAATACTTCGATTAAGGCAAAGGATGTGTGTCTTTGATGCTGATTATCGAAGGGGGAAAGCCTGATCAAGCGATGGACGCCTGCTTCGCCTTTTAGGTAACCATATGAATATTCACCACTTATCTCTAGGTCTGCTCTTTTTATGCCCGCTTCGTCTCCATCACTCCAATTCAAAACTTTAGCGACGTAACTCCGGTTCTCTGCCCATCGCGAATACATGTTTAGTAGCATTTCTGCCCAATCTTGGGAATCTATGCCACCAGCCCCAGCTTGTATGGATAGTATGGCACTTTTGGAATCATATTTGCCGCTTAAAGTCGCTTTTATTTCTAGATCTTCAAGGGATTTATTTATTTCTAGCAACTGATTTTCAAATTCTTTTTCTAGATCGGTAAGATCCGCTTCAATGGCTTCTTCGATTAACTGTAATGTATTAGCGGATTTTGTATCAATGTCTGACCAATTTTCTATCCATTCTCGCAAGGAAGAGGCCTTTTTCAACACTTGCTGTGCGGTTTCAGTGTCATCCCAAAAATCTTCTTGCGCGGATTGTTTATCTAAATCGATCAATTGTTGTTTTAGAGAGTCTAAATCAAAGACGCTCCAGATAGGACTTGATTCTGTTATTTAATTTTAAGGCTTCTAGCCTTATTTCTTGCATAGAAATTCCTTTCGGCTCCATTTAAGTCGATAATTTTTGATTATAGATTATACAATGGTGATTGTGTGTTCATTATATACTTAGAGCGAATCAATTGTTTCGGGGTGTAGCGCAGCTCGGTAGCGCACCTGGCTGGGGGCCAGGGGGTCGCCGGTTCAAATCCGGCCACCCCGACCAGCATAAACATCGTTGTTGCAAACCTAACTCTTTTATAGAGAAGTGCTGAATACGAGTGACGACATGTCACTTAGATATCCACGTCACGTATTTACGAAGCATAGTTCAGGGCTATCTGGAACTTGGTGGCCGTCTGCCTCTCCCTTTAGCTGCCTGATTCCTTCTACCACTTGAGTCGTTCCTGCGGTTGATTGCCCATTAGATAATTGACCTCCACCCGTGTTGACGGGGAAATCACCTTTCCAGGTTGTGTCATGCTCTTCGTACCAAGGACCTGCCATACCTTTTGGAATTAAACCTGCATCCTCAAGTGTAACCATGACCGTTATGGTGTAGCAGTCATACATTTGCCACATATCCATGTCGTTTGGGCCTACCTCAGCCATCTCAAAAGCGATACGTGCTGAAATATTAGCTGGTGTGTTTGTTATGCGGCCACCCCAAGTGTTCCCGTGTTCTGCACGAATGTTATGTTGTCCCGCTCCAAGTAAATATATCGGTGATTTTGTCAAAGCTTTTGCCTTTTCAGCAGTTGTTACAATGGTCGCCGCTGCTCCTTGGGCTGGCATCACGCATTCCAAAATTCGCAAAGGGTCTGCAATTGGCCTTGAATCTAGTACGTCTTGGGCGGTTATTGTTTGCCCGTTAAAAAAAGCATTTGGGTTGCCTTGTGCGTTAAACCTTTGGTCAACGGACACTCTAGCCCTTTGTTCATCTGTTGTTCCATACTCGTGCGCGTGTCTCCGGGCGACCTGAGCATACCAACCTGTTGCGGCAACGACTGGACCATAAAGTTCAACGAATTGGGGGTCAACATGGTCTGGTGCTGGCGCATACATTCCTGGAGTCTCTGGCATCGGTCCCGATCCATTTATGCATAACACGGTATCGGCGTAACCTGCATGAATCGCAGCTGCTGCGGTAGAGATAAATGTAGCAGCATTTTCATTTAAAGCTGTAGCATAATTTGGGTGAATACCGATGTATTCAGCAAAATCGTATGCGAATCCTAAACTGGGTAATCCAAAAGGTGGCTCAGCTATAAGGCCGTTAATCTCTTCTTTTCGGATCCCTGCATTTTTCAAAGCTATCGCTACTGCATCTGCGAAAAGGCCCATATAAGATCGATTTTCATATCTTCTTCTATGAGGAATTTCTCCGTATCCTACAATTGCTGTTTGTCCTCTTAGGCTCATAGCACTTCCTCCTAAATATTCATCGCATTGGATTTATTTTACCCCCGTGGAGGTAAAATACCAAACCCGCAAATAAGTGCGTAAATTCAGCTAAATAAAACTTCAAATTAGCATATATATTTAGTGTTAAGAAGTTTATTCTTTTTGAAGAGTTGAATTGATAAATTGCTTTGGCATGCTTAGAATATTCGATCTTTTGTCCCCGTCATAAAAGAGGATTACACCGCTTAGTAGAACGTACCCTATCGAGAAGATTATTCTTGCGGAGGTCATGGGTATGATTATCTGGGTTATGAAGAGGATAAATAGAGCGATGCCCCCTTTATTCGAGAAAGAGAAACTGGATAATAGGACCAGGGCAAACAATGATTGCGCGGCAGTTAGTACGATTTCGATCGATTGCCTATTGTCCATAGGTAATGCTGCTAGTTCACCGGCTGATACCGAATATACTATTGGTAGTGTCCCAACCAATAACGTCCATTGGTTGATTTTTGACGACAATAAAACGGTTAATGCTGAGGAAGCGCGGGATCTAAGAGCTAGTATCGTGGCAACCGCTATTTCAGGAGACTCAGAAGCTAATGGGGCGACCCATTGTATCAAGAAAAACTCGTCTATTCCTGCATTTTTTCCCGTTATGATAAGGCCATGAGCAAAGGGTTCTGCGGCCAAGAAAATTATTATAGCTGGGAATATGAACAGGAGCGCTGAGCATATTTTCCTTGTTCTTGTTGGCAATTCTGCTATAACCTGTGCTGGTCCAACGATCTCATGTTCTTCGGACGTTTGCCTTGAGACTACTAAAATATAAAGGGCGAAAATTGTTGGTAGGAAAATAGCATCTATTATATCGAGTTGTCCTTTTAGCGGAATGGTTAAAGCGTATATGCTCGCTATTAAAAGGACCGATAAGTCAATTTTTTGGTTAGTAGGAAGTGCGACTTGTGAAGATCTGAATTTTAGCCAGCTAATCAGTAAAATAAGAGGCCATCCAATGCCAATTAAGAGTCTATTACCACCAGTCATATTTGCTATCGCTAATGGCGCGTAGGAAGGATCATCAGCCGCCTTCCATGCCAATGAAAAATCTACAGCATATTCAGGCAGAACAGCGATAATTGCGATGAATGCTATTGCAAGTCCGGCTGAGATATCTTTTTCTGCTGCTTCGGCTCCCCAGTTGAGTAGGAAAGCAGCTCCTAATATGGCAACACCATAGATTACCGCAGAGACCATACCAGATAACTCCGTGTTATCTGATGTTATGAAGTAAATTGCTGGAGTGGTGCATAAAAAACATAGAAGTAGCAGCAATAAATAGTTCAGGTTAATTTTATTCAATCTGGATTCCTGGTTATTTACTATGTTGAATCGAGTTATATGGAGTATAATATCTTACAAAAGGGTAAGTTTGGAAGCGTGTTTGTTAATTCAAATACGTTGATTATCGGGGAAATCGAATCGGTTTGGTTTGTTTAATCATATATAGTTATATACAAAAAATGATTTATTAAGGTGATCTGGGAGCTTTGAATGAATCCTAAGATGTTTCGTAACAGTTTTGCCTACTTAGTTGTTTTCGTAGCAGTGGTAGCGGTCCTGTTCTCTTATTTGCAGTCTCCGGTAGGTGACACCACACGATCTTTAGGATGGATGATCGATGAGGCTAAAGCAGGAAACGTTTTTGAAATAGAAGTTAGCGGAGATAAGTTAAAGGTATCGACTATAGACCAAAGACAATTCACTGTAGTTAAAGAACCTAATGTTAGCGTAGTTTCAATGTTGGTTGAAGCCGGTGTTAGCGTGGGGGAAGGCCAAGGTAAAGTAGATGTTAAACCATCTGGGGGAAGTACTTTAGGCAGTATATTTGGTTTCTTGATTAGCTTTGCCCCACTGATATTTTTTGGAGCAATATTAATATTCTTTATGCGCCAGGCCCAGGGTGGTAATAATCAAGCCATGAACTTTGGAAGAAGCCGGGCAAAAATGTTTTTAGGAAACCAACCTGCAGTATCTTTTTCAGATGTAGCAGGCGTTGAAGAAGCAAAGATAGAGCTAGAAGAGATTGTAGAATTTTTAAAATTCCCTGAAAAATTTTCAAGTTTAGGAGCAAAAATTCCAAGCGGAGTACTTTTGGTAGGCCCTCCTGGAGGAGGTAAAACTTTGCTAGCAAGAGCTGTTGCTGGGGAAGCAGAAGTTCCTTTCTTTTCGATTAGCGGCTCTGAGTTTGTAGAAATGTTTGTAGGAGTAGGGGCCAGCAGGGTCAGAGATCTATTTGACCAAGCTAAGAGAAATAATCCGTCAATTGTCTTCGTTGATGAAATAGATGCTGTGGGTAGACATAGGGGAGCCGGCTTAGGTGGTGGCCATGATGAGCGTGAGCAAACTCTCAATCAGATACTTGTTGAGATGGATGGCTTTGATTCTACGACCAACGTTATTGTGATAGCTGCTACAAACAGGCCAGATATTTTGGATCCTGCCCTATTAAGACCCGGCCGGTTTGATCGTAGAGTAACTATTGATCTCCCTGATGTAAAAGGTAGGGCAGACATTCTTAAAGTTCATTCAAAAGGAAAGCCATTACAAAATGATATAGATATGGAGCTAGTGAGTAAGCAGACCCCTGGTTTCAGTGGGGCAGATCTTGCTAACCTTATTAACGAGGCAGCAATACTAGCGGCTAGGAGAAATAAGAAATCCGTTGGATATGATGAACTAACTGAAGCCGTCGATCGGGTTTTCGCCGGCCCTGAACGAAAAAGTCGACTTGTAACTGAGCGAGAAAAAAAGACAACCGCATATCACGAAGCCGGTCATGCACTAGTTGGCCATTTAACACCAGACGCAGATCCAGTGCAAAAAGTTACTATTGTTTCAAGAGGAATGATGGGTGGTTACACTAGGTTTTTACCAAAAGAAGAAAGTAACTTAAGGACCAAGTCACAGCTAATATCGTCAATTAAGGCTGCTCTGGGCGGGCGGGCTGCAGAGGATATTGTTTTTGGTGATATTAGTACTGGCGCTTCCAATGATTTGGAGCAAGTGACTAATATTGCGCGCCGCATGATTACACAATATGGGATGAGTGAATCTTTAGGCCCATTAACTCTTGGTAAAAGAGAAGAGATGGTGTTTCTAGGAAGAGAAATATCTGAACAGCGTAATTATGGTGAGAAGGTAGCAGATGAGATTGATCAGGAAGTAAGTACTCTTGTAGCAGACTGTTATAAAGATGCGATACAGATACTAACAAATAATAGAGCAAAACTGGACCGTTTAGCGGCATTTCTTGTTGAAGAGGAAACAGCAGAAGGAGAGGCTCTGGATCGTTTATTAGATGATCCTATCGACGAACCTACCGTATCTGATTAGGAGCTCCTTGCATGAAAGATATCTTAAAATTACTAGCTGAAGGTGAAATATCCGTAGAAGACGCCGAGCATCGGCTTAAACTATTTGCGATCCATGAACTTAAAGGAATGGCAAATTTGGATATTGGTAGAAATAGTAGGGTTGGAAAACCTGACGTAGTTTCAGCAAAAGGCAAAACAGATGAACGAGTCATGAGCCTGGCTCGACCTATACTTGATACAGAAGGATTAGTTGTCGTTTCTAACGCTAGCGAGCAACACTCTAGACTTTTAGCTGAAGGGAATAAGGGTATACAGATCAATTATGATTCGGAGGCAGCTGTTTTAGTTGCCCAAAAAGAGGATTACAAGATTAGTCAAATAAATGGACGCGTAGCTATAGTAACCGCTGGAACTTCAGATATGCCGGTGGCTCTACAAAGTAAAGTTATTCTAGATGCTTTCGAAGTTAAATTAGATTTATATCAGGATGTGGGAATCGCAGGATTGCATCGCCTTTTGGGTGCAGTGGAAAAAATAATTGAAAATGACACATCAGTTATTATTGCTGTAGCAGGACAAGAAGGGGGCTTGGCTCCAGTTTTGACTGGATTAGTCGATATCCCCGTCATAGGAGTTCCTACGTCAACAGGTAGTGGATTTGGAGGCGAGGGTGTAGCGGCCCTATCAACCATGCTTCAATCGTGCTCACTTGGATTATCGGTAGTAAATATCGATAATGGGGTAGCAGCTTCAATGGTTGCACTTACAATGTTAAAGCAAATGAATTAATCGTACGCTAATTGGAGAACTGGGTTTGGATTATGAATAATAACGAAAATGTGCGGCTCACTACTTTTTCGCACTGTGCTGGTTGAGCTGCAAAACTCGGCCCTGCCGAGCTCGCGCAAGTTTTGCGACACTTACCATCCATAGAAGATCCTAATTTACTTGTTGGTATAAACACCGGGGATGATGCCGCGGTGTATCGATTAAGCGATGAAATAGCAATTATCCAGACGGTTGATTTTTTCCCCCCTGTTGTAGACGATCCGTATGACTACGGAGCAATCGCAGTGGCTAATGCTTTGAGCGATGTTTACGCCATGGGAGGGCATCCTTTACTTGCTTTGAATATAGTTGGATTTCCAGATAATTTGGACAAAGATATTCTTGCCGAGATACTTAAGGGTGGTTCCGAAAAAGCGAGCGAGGCAGGAGTCATAATTGTTGGCGGACATACTATAGACGATCCAGAACCTAAGTATGGTTTATCGGTTACAGGTATAGTAACTCCAGGCCACCAGGTCGCTAATCAAGGTGCTGTTGCTGGAGATAAATTAGTACTTACAAAGCCGTTAGGATCTGGGATTTTAACCACCGCTCACAAGAATGAATTGCTGGATAAAGCGGGCTTGAAAGAAGTAGTAGATGTTATGGCTACCCTAAACAAAGATGCTGCGGACGCAATGATGGAAGTCGGAGCGCATGCCTGTACTGATGTTACAGGGTTTGGGCTTCTTGGCCACCTAAAAAGGTTGCTCGATAATAGTAATGTTGGAGCCACTATCACTTTGCAAGATGTACCTGTGATAGGTGTAGCATGGGATTTAGCTGACAGAATGATTATACCGGCTGGGTCTATGAAGAATCAGATGTGGATAGAAAACGATATTGATTGGGGGTCTTCAATTACTGACTCTGCACGAGCCATTTTAGTGGATGCTCAAACTTCAGGGGGGTTATTGATCTCGGTTGCTCCAGAGTTACATGGGAAACTACTGGCGGAATTAGATAAAAGGAATGTCAAAGGATCAACAATTGGGACAGTTACCGAGACCTCCATTATTTCCGTAGTATAAGGATAAAGTGTGTACCATATGAGTTATCTACTCCAACGGTTTTCGCTGATTATACCTGTTATCCTGGCATTTTTGGTTGTGATGTTTTTCGTCTTGCTCTTACATTTTATGACAATGAGATTGGATAATCATGCTAATACATCCAATGGCAATAACATTTCTCAGGGATCAACTCAGCAATTTTTGTCTAGTGGAGTTGTTTGTCCGTTGCATTATTTGATGTTTGATGAGCGTAGCGTTATAAAAAATGACTAAAATCTTTATGAGTAGATAACAATCTGACAGGAAGGTGGGTGCGGAATTCTTGGAAAATGTAAATTTGCAAGCTCGGATCACTAAACGAATAATTGATCATGCTAATAAGGAAACCCCTAATGAATGTTGTGGAATAATAGGAACTAGCGGGGATGGTGAATTCGAATTATACGAAGTTACTAATATTGAACAGAGCCCTTTCCGGTACAATATGGATCCAAAAGAATTCTATGATATATATCAGCTGCTAGAAAAGAAGAACTGGGATATATGGGGGTTTTACCATTCTCATACTCATACAGAAGCGTACCCTTCACAAACTGATCGTAATCTAGCAGCATGGAGCGATTCCTACTATTTGATTGTTTCACTTGAAGACCAAGATAAACCAGTCGTGAGGTGTTTTAGTATTCTCGATGGGGACGTAACAGAAAAGCGTTTAAATCTTATAGATGAAGGCAACGATTAGGTTTGATAATGGCTTTTAAAATAGCTACATCTAGTACCATCTTAGGCCTTATAGGGGTTGTAGGGATAGCTAATTGGTATTGGCGATACATTTACCCAGAACTATACATTGATCAAAGTTATGTAACGTTTTTGGTACTTATCCTTGTTTGTATTTTTTTATATCTGGGTATTAGCTTAGGTACTTATATACGCAACAAAAAAAAGTGGTATGGAACGTTTATGGTATCCATCAGCGTTTTTTTCCTGGTTGTAATCTCTTTTGCTACGATTTCAACTTATGGAGCTGCATTGCTTCCTAGTGCAATCATCGGATCTTTTGTTCTAACAATTCCAGTAGACTGATCAGCGCATCGTGGCTACATCTTTGTATGGTTTACCGCCCTCTAGCCTCGAGCCATATTTTTATAGTTTCATTAAGCGATAGTAATTCTTGGTCTTGTAACTTACCTGCAGCTTTTAGAGCATCAGTTAATAAATTCTGAGACCTTGCTTCTTGCATTGAAATTCCTGGATCTAAACTACCTTGAATATTCCACCAGGTTTCTATATCTCCATTTGTCGCAGAAGAGATGTCTTTTTCTAGCATTCTTTTGAAATGGACTTTCATATATTCAGTAACTCTTTCCTCTTCCCCGTTTGGCGTCTGTATATATAAAGCATTGTTTTCTTGACGCAAGAATTTACTAGATATTGACGGCTCGTGATCGGCTGCAGTTCTAGATTCCCCAGGAGTTTCCTCTTGAGTAATTCGCTTATCAAACTTATCAGAGTTACTAACGGTGGTCGTCGCTGCTTTATATCTAGGTATCGGGGGCAAGATTTTATTGTTCCTTTCGGGTTGATTCTGAAGTACTTTCCCCGATGATTTTTTTGCTTGATTTGGGAGTTCCCTTGGAGAAAAATCCGATTCATTGAAAGGTATGTCTGCCTGATCATTGTTTGCCATGACTTGCTGGTAGTTCACTATTTTGAGTTCGCGACTAACCATGTCTGCAGCAGATTCACTGCCAATTGTTTTAGTTGAAAGTTTGCCCTCTGAGGTTTCTCTAGTTCTTAGTTCAAAAAATTCAAGAACCTGTTCATCAGTCGCATTTTCTGGAGTTGTATTGAGAAGTCTATAAAAATGTACCCTTAGCAAGCCAGATAGAATCATTTCCCTTTTATCTGGGTGAGTGATGACGTGCTTGCCATCCTTATCTTGTTTTATGTACTTGCTTACGAACATATTTATTCTGTTATTAAGAGCTAGGATTACTTGTACTGGACTTGAGCATCCAATACTCAATAGAATCGATTAAAGCTAACCAGGAAGCATATATTATGTTGGTTGAACTACCTACAGTGTTCCATGATTCTTTTCCATCAGTAGATTCTATCAAAACCCTTACAGCGGCTCCCGTTGCTCCCTCCTCATTAAGTATCCTTACCTTATAGTCTGTAAGCCTTATTTCGTCTATCCTTGGGAAGTAGTCTCTTAGAGCTTTTCGCAATGCTTCGTCTAAAGCATTTACTGGGCCATTACCTTCAGCAGCCGTGTGGTAAACATTGTCGCCAATTCTGACTTTGACCATTGCTTCTGAAAGCAGATCATCATCCTTCTCTTCGCTGGTGCTGACGGGGAGTCTACGGAGTTTTTCAGCTAGCACCATAAAATCTTCTAAAACGAAAGGAGCCTTATAATTACCGGTGTTTCTTCTTACAAGCATTTCCAAAGATGCGTCCGCTCCTTCATACTGAAAACCTTCGGACTCCGCGGTTTTAACACTTTCCAGTATTCGCAGGCTTTCATCCTTAGTGATTTCCACCCCCATCTTTTCAGCTGCCGATAAAATATTTGATCTTCCTGCAAGTTCTGAAACAACTATTTTCCTGTCATTCCCTATTATGTTTGGGTCCATATGTTCATAACTGCGTTCTACTTTTGCCACAGCGGAGGCGTGGAGTCCGCCTTTGTGGGCAAAGGCTCTTGATCCGACGTAAGGTTGCGATGGGTTTATGCCCATGTTCATTAATTCTGAGATCTCTTTCGCGATTATTGATAATTTTTTCATTTGATCTGGATTAACGACTTTTAAACCCATTTTTATTTGCAAAGTGGGTATGATTGAACATAAATTTGCATTACCGCAACGCTCCCCGTACCCATTAACGGTTCCTTGGACATATTCCACTCCCTTTTCAACAGCAGTTATACTGTTTGCAACTGCCAACTCACCGTCATTATGCACGTGGATTCCTAGGGGTGTAGATATTGTTTCCTTTACTTCTTCAATGATTATCGACAGCTTGTTAGGAAGTACGCCTCCATTGGTATCACATAAGTGGATTGCGTCGGCTCCTGCATTTGCTGCTGCTTGTATCGATTTAAGAGCGTAATCTTTATTGGCTTCAAACCCATCAAAAAAATGTTCTGCGTCGAAATGAACTTCTAACGATTTCGATTTTAGGTAGGATATAGAATCTCGTATCATACCGATGTTTTCATCTAGTGAAGTCTCTAACACTTCTAGAACATGCAGATCCCATGTTTTTCCGACAATAGTTATTATTTCGGCTTTTGATTCAACTAATGCCTGAATATTTGGGTCTTCAGCTGCGGAAGTACCCGCTCGCCTAGTTGACCCAAAGGCGGCTATACGCGAGTGACTGAGTTCTAATTTAGATACTCGTCGGAAATATTCTTCATCTTTAGGATTTGAATAAGGCCAACCACCTTCGATAATATCTATGCCGATTTCATCGAGCTTTGTTGTTATATCTAACTTATCTTTAACAGTAAGAGATATACCCTCTTGTTGAGTTCCATCGCGAAGAGTGGTGTCATAAAGAATGACGGCACCCTTTTTTGAAGACATTTCCTTAGACTCCTTAATAATTAATGGTTATGTTTATTATAGTTAGTATAAAGCATCTGACGCTTTTATAAGGGCTTTGGTACTCTGTTCTTGTTTGGGTTCGCTATTCTTTCAATGATTTGATCAGTCATTTCTGAAGTGTTAACTCTGATATTCCCATTTCCCTGCGAGAATATATCTACCGTTCGATAACCTTTCGAGAGTGTAGTGTCTATAGCTTTATCGATCGCCTCTGCCTCTTCATCTAACCCTAAAGACAACTTAAACATCATCGAAAGGCTCGAGATAGCCGCGAGAGGGTTAGCCAAATTTTTTCCTGCTATGTCGGGTGCTGAGCCATGGATAGGCTCGTAAAGCCCGAACAATTGAGCGCCCTTTTTTCTGAGTTTCCTAGTCCCCAAACTTGCGGAGGGTAACATTCCCATGGAACCCGCTAGTACCGATGCTTCGTCTGTTAATATGTCACCAAACATGTTTTCTGTAACTATAACGTCAAAATCTTTTGGTCTCTGTATAAGGTGCATCGCACACGCGTCTACTAATATATGCTCAGTTTGAATATCCGGATTTTCTAGGGCTACTTCTTCTGCAATTTCGCGCCATAAACGAGACGACTCTAGAACGTTTGCTTTGTCAACGGATGTCAATTTCTTTCTTCTCGATCTGGCAAGCTCATAGCCTACTTGTAAAACACGTCGTATTTCTTGTTCAGTGTATTTAAGCGAGTCAACGGCTCTTCTTCCTCTGGTTGTTGACCACCTTTTTTTTGGGTTTGCAAAATATAAACCGCCGGTAAGCTCTCTCACAACAATTAGATCCACACCTGAGATTAGATTTTGTCTAATGGGAGATGCCCCTATTAGGTCTGGGTGAGCTGTAACAGGTCGTAGATTCGCAAATAATTGCAATGATTTGCGTAATGCTAGTAATCCCGCCTCTGGTCGAGTTTTAGCCGCCGGATCATCCCACTTTGGTCCACCTACAGCTCCAAACAAAATTGAATCTGATTTTTTTGCTATTTCCAAGGTTTGGGTTGGTAACGCGCTTCCAGTTTGGTCAATAGCAATGCCACCTACTAAAGCTGTTTCCAGTTCAAAGGAATGTCCAAACCTTGTTGCTATGCTTTGTAGAACCCTTATTGCCTGATCGGTAACTTCTGGTCCAATCCCATCGCCGGGTAGCACGGCTATCTTATAGTTCAAAATACGCTCCCTGATCTATTTCCATTATCGGTTCCTAATTATTTTATTAACTTATGTATTAATTATTTTATAAATTTAGTCATGCCTAACATTTTTTTCGTATGCATCGATTTTGGTTTCTTGCTGAAGAGTTAACCCTATGCTGTCTAGTCCATTTAGCAAAGTGTTTCTTCTGAAATCATGGGTGCTAGGATCCTGGTGCAAAACAAAAGGAACATGTAGGCCGTGATCATCGCTCACTTCGCAATTATTCAAGTCAATAAAAAGCTGGTATCCCGGTTGTGCTGCTGCGCGATCTAAAATTGTTGATATATGTTCATCTGGCAGTATCACTGGCACAAGGCCGTTTTCAAAAGAATTTTTGTGGAATATTTCGGCAAAACTTGAAGCTACAATTGCTTTAAATCCATGATTCATTAACGCCCATACAGCGTGTTCCCTGCTAGACCCACTTCCAAAATTGCGCCTTGCTACAAGTATCGTTCCGATATCATAGAAAGATTGGTTCAGAACAAAATCGGGATCAGGTTTCCCGTTGGGTAACTTTCTCCAGTCATTGAATAAGAAAGGTCCAAATCCAGTTCGTTCCACCCTTTTCAAATATTCAGCGGGTATTATTTGATCTGTATCTACGTTTGAACGGTCTAAAGGGGTAACTATACCTTTATGGTTGTCAAATGAATCCATTGTTGTCTCCTAATTATTTAGTTTCCAGTCTCTAACGTCTACAAAATGCCCTTCTATCGCTGCTGCTGCCGCCATTTGTGGACTGACTAGGTGTGTTCGACCGTCTTTCCCTTGTCTACCTTCGAAATTCCTGTTTGAAGTTGAAGCGCACCTTTCGTGAGGTTCTAGTATGTCTGGATTCATACCCAGGCACATAGAGCAGCCTGCTTCTCTCCATTCGAACCCTGAATCTATGAATATTTGGTCCAGTCCTTCTTTTTCTGCCTGCCATTTAACCAACGTAGAACCTGGAACAACCATTGCGTTGACTTTTGGTGAGACTTTATAACCTTTTATTATTTCAGCTGCATCTCGTAGATCTGTTATACGAGAGTTCGTACACGATCCAATAAACACTCTATCAACTTCAATTTCTACTAGAGGTGTTTCGGGTTCTAACGCCATATATTCTAAAGCTCGTTCTGCAGATTCTTTCTCTTCAGCGTTATCAAAACTCTCTGGGTCTGGTATCGAATCTTTTACTGAGAGTACTTGACCTGGGTTAGTTCCCCAAGTTATGTAGGGCTCTAACTCTGTTGCATCAATCTCGACTACTTTATCGTACTCAGCGTCGGAATCGGATGCCAATAATGCCCACTCCTTGGTTATTTGCTCAAAATCATCGCCTTGCGGGACTTGTGGGCGCCCTTTCAGCCATTCAAAAGTAGTTTCGTCGGGGGCTACCATCCCCACTCTGGCTCCTGCTTCAATCGACATATTACAGATAGTCATTCGGCCCTCCATTGGAAGGTTTTTTATGACATCTCCTGTATATTCGATGGCATATCCTGTACCACCGTCGACCCCTATCTTGCCAATTATGCCTAATATAACGTCTTTAGCAGAAACTCCATTAGGAAGCTCACCGTTTATACGGATTTCCATCGTTTTAGGTTTTTCTTGGAGCAAACATTGAGTCGCTAATACGTGCTCAACTTGTGACGTTCCTAAAGGAATAGCCATTGCTCCAAACGCTCCGTGGGTTGCGGTATGACTGTCTCCGCATACAATAATTTTTCCTGGTTGCGTATAGCCTTGCTGGGGGCCAATCACGTGTACGATTCCTTGTTCTGGGCTATGAACTCCATAAAAAGTTATATCAAATTCTTCTACATTTTCAGCCAATGTATCTACTTGCTGTTTTGAGATTGGGTCGTCGATTGGCTTATCACGGTCGGTTGTTGGGACATTATGATCCACTGTCGCTATCGTTAAGTCGGGTCTTCTTACTTTTCGATTCGCTAGACGTAGCCCCTCAAAAGCTTGAGGCGATGTCACTTCGTGGACTAAATGAAGATCCACGTATAAAAGAGTTGGCTCACCTTCTGGGTCATCAACTATGTGGCTGTCCCATATCTTATTAAACATCGTTTTTCCGGCCATTTTCCCTTGTCCTCCCTAATGTTAGATGAAATCTCTATTTTCCACTGTCCTTAATTACACTTGTCGCCCGATTCTTTACTGCTATAAGCCGATTTAAAGCGTCAACATAGGCGCGTGCGCTTGCTACAACTATATCTGTGTCAGCACCTCTTCCAACATAAGTCGTACCATCGCCTTCGATACGAATAGTTACATCAGCCATCGAATCCAGTCCTTCAGTTACCGCTTCTACTCTATATTCTACTAGTCTATTACTCACTGTAACTATCTCTGATATTGCTTGATACACTGCGTCTACTGGCCCTGTGCCGACCGAACTTGACGTATGTTCTTTCCCCTCAGGATCAGTGATCCTCACAGTCGCTGTTGGAACAGCGGGAGCTCCACTTAGAGCTTGTACGTGCTCTAATACATATTGCTCTTCCTTTGTTGTACGCCGATCTTCGCTAACCAAAGCTTCCAAATCACGGTCTGTAACGCTTTCTTTTTTATCAGCAAGATCGGTGAAAGCCGTGTAAACCCTTACCATGTCCTCTTTACTTACTTCGTATCCTAACTCTGAAAGCCTGGTCTCGAGTGCGTGACGTCCACTTTGTCTACCTAATACTAGAGAACTTCCTGGTACGCCTACAGATTCAGGCGTCATGATTTCAAAAGTTATTGGGGCTTTTATCATTGCATCTTGATGAATTCCGGATTCGTGCCTAAAAGCGTTTAGTCCTACTATGGCTTTATTTGGCTGTATCGTAAATCCAGTAAAATCACTAACAAGCCTGCTGGTCCTATGTATTTGCTTAGTATCAATACCAGTCTTAAACCCCAGCAAATCCTCGCGGGTTTTTATCGCCATTACAACCTCTTCCAGAGAGGCATTACCGGCTCGTTCACCTATACCGTTAACACATACCTCAATTTGTCGTGCGCCGTTTTGTATCGCAGATAAAGAATTTGCTGATGCGAGACCAAGATCGTTATGACAGTGGACGCTTACAACAGCTTTGTTTATATTAGGGACGTTTGTGAAAACACTTTTAATAAGTTCTCCAAATTCTTCTGGAACCGCGTACCCTACTGTATCTGGAATGTTGATAGTGGTAGCGCCTGCATCTATCGCTGCTTTTACCAATCTATAAATAAAATCCCAATCTGTTCTTGTTGCGTCCATAGGAGAGAATTCCACATCATCAGAGTATTGCTTCGCTCTCTCTACTGATTGAATTGCTTGATCCATCATCTCTTCCGGACTTGTTCTCAATTGATGAGTTAAATGTATATCTGAACTTGATATAAATACATGTATGCGTGGTTTAGCTGCATCTTTTAACGCGTCACGCGCAGCATCTATATCTCCTGGGACGCACCTGGCAAGCGCAGCTATTACCGGAGATCTGATTTCTCGGGTAATCTGTTGAACAGTTGCTAAATTTCCAGGCGATGAAGCGGGAAATCCTGCTTCAATTACGTCGACTCCTAGGCGTTCTAGTTGCCTTGCTATCTCAAGTTTTTCATCCCAGCTTAATCCAGCGCCGGCAGACTGTTCACCGTCTCTCAATGTAGTATCAAATATCGTAATCTTCTCTGCCATTGTGCAATCCTTTATCTATAAATAGGTTCGATTAATTAAATAGTATCTTTTAGCCATGGCATCATTTTTCTGAGATCTTGACCTACAATCTCAATCAAATGAGTCGTATCTTGCTGTTTTAGCGCATTGAAGCTCGGTCTTCCAGCTTGATTTTCCAGTATCCATTCCCTTGCAAAGTTACCGTTTTGAATAGATTCCAAAATATCTTGCATATTCTGTTTAACGTGTGAATCAACTATTTTGGGCCCAGAAACATAGTCTCCATATTCGGCAGTGTCGCTTACGGAGTAACGCATGTAATCTAGTCCGCCTTGATATATTAGATCCACAATTAATTTCATTTCATGGAGACATTCAAAGTATGCTACTTCTGGTTGGTATCCTGCTTTAACCAAGGTATCAAATCCAGCTTTTACTAAACTACTTATTCCACCACATAAAACTGCTTGTTCTCCAAATAGGTCAGTTTCTGTTTCCTCTCCAAATGTTGTTTCGAGAACTCCTGCTTTTGTAGCCCCTATACCTTTAGCGTAGGCGAGAGCTTGGGTTTTAGCGGTTTCTGATGAATCTTGGTGCACAGCTAGAAGGGCGGGCGTGCCAACACCTTTTTCAAACAATTGGCGTACCCGATGCCCCGGAGCTTTTGGAGCGACCATTGTCACATCTATGTCAGATGGCGGGCTTATTTGATTGTAATGAATGTTAAATCCATGGGCGAACATTAAAGTTTTTCCAGGTGATAAATGTGGTTTTACGGAATTTTCGTAGACTTCTTTTTGTTTTGTGTCTGGGATAAGCATCATAATGATAGAAGCTTGTTCAGCGACTTCTTCGACGGTTGCAACTTTCAACCCATCGGACTCTGCTTTTTCCCAAGAGGGGCTCCCTTTGTAAAGACCAACTATCACATTAGCTCCGCTATCTTTAAGATTTAGAGCGTGAGCATGCCCTTGGCTTCCATAGCCTATTATTCCCACGGTTTCACCATTTAAGATATTAAAATCTGCATCTTTATCATAATAAACATCTGCCATAATTCTTCTCCTTATATTTTTTGTTGAGTAGCTAAATCCCCTTTTGTTAGAGCAAGGATCAATTGCTTGTTAACGCTATTAATCCTGTTCTCATTAGTTCAATAATTCCATGTGGTTCTAGCAGTGCCAGAATTGCTTCTACTTGCTCTGTAGTTCCCGTCATTTCTATTATGATCCACTCAGTGGATACATTAGCTACCTCAATCCCAGAAAAAAGGTCCAGTATTTCTATTACCTGACCTCGTGTCGAGGGAGTGGCCGCAACTTTAATGAGTGCAGTCTCTCTGATAACGGTTGGATGGTCGGTAATATCTGCGGCTTCCACCACTTCAACAACATTGTCTAATTGGGTCGTTATTTGATCTGCTTGCATTCCCTCCACATTGTCGACAACGATTGTCATGCGTGAGAAACCCTCTTTTTCGCTGTGCCCGACGGCCAGACTCGCAATATTAAAACCTCGTCTCCGAAACATACTGGAAACTCTATTTAGTACTCCTGGTCGGTCGTGGACTATTGCTGATATGATGCGTTTCATTTGGCTACCATAGAAGATTTTTCATCCATATCCGGATCTTCAACCATTTCGTTTACAGATTGGCCTGCTGGAATCATTGGATAAACGTTTCCTTCTTGTTCAACAACAAAATCAACTATTACGGGGCCATCATGTTGGTTGGCCTCGTGTATAGCTGAAAGGACATTCTCTTTATTATCTACGCGAATACCGTGAATACCGTATGCTTCAGCTAGTTTAACCCAGTCTGGGCCTGCTATATCTATTTGGTTATAGCGATTATCGTAAAACAATTCTTGCCATTGGCGTACCATGCCGAGATAGCTATTATTCATGATCGCAAATTTTACTGGTAGTTTTTCATCCCTAATAGTCGCAAGCTCTTGGAGTGTCATTTGGAATCCCCCATCACCCGCAATTGACCAGACCAGATCCTCAGGGCGTCCCATTTGCATTCCCATGGCAGCGGGTACCTCGTAACCCATAGTTCCCAATCCGCCGGATGTTATAAAGCCACGTTCGACGGTTGTCGGGTATAATTGGGCAGCCCACATCTGATGTTGACCTACACCTGTTACTATCCTTGCCTGTCCTCCAGTTGCTTCCCAAAGTTGCCTGATTACAAACTGAGGCAATAATTTGTCTGTCTCTGGTATAAAGAAAGGATGTTTATTTCGTAATTGATCCATTCGTTTCAGCCATTCAGTCCTTTTTGCTGATTTAATTAATGGATTCATATTTTCCAGTACAAGCTTTGCATCTCCAACGACGGGAGCGTGAGCCTCAACATTTTGGTTTATGTTCGAAGGATCAATAGTGATATGAACGAATTTAGCTTTTGTGGCAAACTCTTCTACCTTGCCTACTATTCTATCGTCAAAACGTGCTCCAATATTTATTACTAAATCTGACTCATCGACAGCAATATTTGCAAAAGCTGATCCATGCATACCCATAAGGCTCAAATTTAGATAATGAGACCCAGGAAAAGCTCCAAGTCCTAGTAGGGTGCAAATCACCGGTATTTGAGCTTTCTCTGCTAGAGCAACAAGCTGTTCCTCTGCTTGCGATATTTGAACTCCTCTACCAGCAAGTATAATTGGCCTCTTTGCTTTGTTAATTAGGTTTACGGCATATTCAATTTGTTCGTTATTAGGTTCGAGCACAGGTTTATAACCTGGCAGATCAATCGTTGTTGGGTACTCATTGAAAGGTGTCATTTCTTGAAGTACATCACGGGGTACATCAATCAACACGGGTCCTGGGCGCCCTGTCTTTGCTATATGGAACGCCTCTTTTATTACCATTGGAAGGTCAGATGCTTTGGTAACAAGATAATTATGTTTGGTCACAGGTAGTGTTATTCCCGTAATATCAGTTTCTTGGAAAGCATCTTTACCTATGGCTCCTCGTGTCACTTGACCTGTGATCGCTACCATAGGCGTCGAATCCATATAAGCTGTTGCAAGGCCAACAACTAAATTTATTGCTCCTGGACCAGAAGTTGCTATGCAGACGCCAACTTTTCCTGTTGAGCGAGCATATCCGTCAGCTGCATGGGCTGCTCCCTGTTCGTGTCGGGTCAATACATGTTTGATTTGAGGGTATTTAGTCAAATGATCGTATAGCGGCAAAATAGCCCCGCCTGGATGGCCAAAGACCAAATCAACGCCTTCTTCGATTAATGATTCGCAAATAAGCTCCCCACCTGCTAGCTCCATAACTGCAACTCCTTTCATAAATTCCACCTAATCGTTTATCTATCAACAAAAAAAAACCGCCCCAACGAAGGGACGGGAATCGCTCCCGCGGTACCACCCTTATTCCTTGACTAGGCCAAGGCTCTCGGTCCGGACTTACAAATTCTTAATTTGAGTCCGAGAATAATTTGCGTAGCTTTAAATAATTAAAGACCAAAATATATGCTTTTGACCCACAACAAAAACCACTAGCTCCAGGGCGAGTTCACAGCTCTTCGACGCCAAGATCACAGCTTACTTGACTCTCTGTAGACGAGAGGTCCGCTACTACTCCCTTTCTTCGCTTTCTAATTATAATCATTTTCAGCTTAGAAGTGTCAAGATTTCTATTTAGTTTATGGTAAATTGATATCTGTATGTGGAATAATAATAGAAAATAGTTTAGGAAATTGATATGCCTGATGATGATTTAGAATTAAATATTCAAGACGCTTTGAAAAATTGGGGGAATGGTCCCTATATGACATTTTTGAGACCATCCGCAGATATTATTGTTAGCCAAGCAAAAATCAAAGCCGGTGATTTTGTTCTGGATGTTGGTGCTGGATTTGGAGATCCAGCTTTAGAGTTATCAGATATCGTTGGACCTAGCGGCAAAGTTATTGGCATCGATCATGATTTAGAAAGTATATCTATTGCGAAGGGTAGAGCAAAGTTCGATAAACTTAAGAACATAGAATTTACAGCCATGGAAATACCAAAATTGGAGTTTCCGGGTTCAATGTTTGATTCGGTAATATCGAGGAACGTCATTATATATTTTGATGATCCTTCTGAGTTCCTATCCGAGCAATACCGCGTTTTGAAACAAGGTGGACGCATCGCTGTAACTGTGTGGGGTTCCAATGCTAATAACCCGTTAATGAATTTACCTATGCAGGTTTTGCGAAAGCATTTGCCTAAATCTGCGTCTACAGAACCAGCTCCTAGAAGTACCCCAAATGTTTCTAAAAGGGCCAATACATCTGACCCCAATGTATTGGTAAATTTGTTAGAAGACGCTAAATTCAATGACGTTACTAGTGGAAAAGTAGAACTGAAATTCTTAGGAAATTCAGACGACGCAGAGGTATATTGGAATCAGAGATTGGTTGGAAGTCCAGCGAGTCAGAAGATCCTATTACAAATGGATGAGGGCTTACGCGAATTGGCGATAGAAGACGCACTTCAAACAATTCGTGATCTGATTGATAAAGGTGAAGCATACGGTGAAGCAGTATGGGCTTCGGGTACTAAAGGGTAGATTTGTTTGTTTCGCGTTGCGGCTATCACGTTATTTGCTATACAATAATCCGACTTGGATGATTGGAAATGGAGAGAATTTATGCCAGCGTTAGCCTTTTTTGAAGGGGAAATAGTACCGTTAGAAGAGGCGAAAATTAGTGTTGTCACCCATGCATTTAATTATGGGACTGGCGTATTTGAAGGTATCAGGGGTAATTGGAATGAAGATAAAGATGAGCTTTACCTCTTTAGGGTAAAAGAGCACTACGAGCGTCTTTATCGTAGTTGTAAGATGATTAATATCGATCTTAGATATAGCCTTGATCAACTTGAGAAAATGACTTTAGATCTAGTGAAGTCCTGTGGATATAAGGAAGATATTTATGTTCGTCCTTTAGCCTATAAATCGGGTGATTTGGTAGGCCTTAGAGTTCACGATATTCCTGATGACTTCCTCATTTATGTTGTACCTTTCGGAAATTATCTAGAATCAGATAAAGGCATAACCTGCAGTTTTTCGAGTTTTCTTAGAGTTGAGGACTCTATGATCCCGCCTAGTGCAAAAGTGACTGGGATGTACGTGAACAACAGCTTAGCTAAATCAGAAGCAGTTTGGAGAGGGTTTGATGAGGCTATTATGTTGACGAGGGACGGATTTATCTCCGAGGGTAGTGGAGAGAATATATTCTTGGTAAAAGATGGAGTGGTATATACTCCCCAGATAACTGATCACATATTAGAAGGATTGACTCGCAACACGTTAATCGAACTCTGTAAAAACGAACTTGGTATTGAGGTTGTTGAGCGAAGAATACCTAAAAGTGATGTGGTGGTTGCAGACGAATTTTTCATGACCGGAACCGCAGCGCATGTAACCCCTGTTCTATCCGTAGATGGACGTGATATCGGTGATGGTAGCATCGGCCCAATAACGTCTAAGTTACAGAAGTTATATTTTGATATTGTTAAAGGTAAAAACAGTAAATATAGTGACTGGCTATCACCCGTTTTTAGTTAGCTCCACTAAATAGTGGGTTAAGCCTCTTAAGGGAGTCTATTCCCCAGAATAATATCGTGTGGGTTATAACTTGTTAGTTGTAGAGCTTCATTCTCTCCGCTGAAATTTTCAATTATATCGAAGCCTTCGCTCATATTCGGTACTCTGATCCCAGTGCTCGTGTGCGCATCACTCGCTACGACATCTATAATTCCTTTTTTAAGCATATATTCAGCTGCACTTTGGGTTTTATCGCCATAGTGCCCTACGAAACTTCCTGTATTAACTTGTAAGAGAATCCCTTGATCTTTAAGTCTCTTTAATATGGTTAAATCTTGTTGAATTAATTGGTTTCTTTCTGGGTGGGCGAGAATGGGTCGTATATTTTTCTCTAATAAAGTCCCTAACGTCTCGTATATGTAAGCTGGAAATTCAATGAAAGGAGCTTCTACAAGTATATAATTCGAGCAACCGATAAGTAACGAATCCTCGGCTGCTATAGTTCTATGAAGGTCATCTGATATCTTATTTTCTTGCCCTGCTATCACAGTAAATTCAATCTGATTTCTTTCAATCTCATTATTTATGTTGCTGACCATTTTGTTTATTTCAGCTCTCCCAGATAAATTCGATCTTGGGATATGATGTGGGGTTGCCACGGCTATTTCAATCTGATCTTGTGCTGATAACCGCGCCATCTGAATCGATTCATCGATGTCTCTTGCACCGTCATCAATCCCTGGGAGAATATGGCAATGTATGTCGTAAAACACCGTTTAGTACCTTTATTGATGGAATATTACCATCTAAATTTATGGACTCGGAATCCTTCGGCGTACTGGAACCCTTGATCTTTTCCAAGTTCTGCATGTCTTTCCTTAATTCTTTCGAGTAAAGAATCTGGATCCTTTATTTGACTTACATGTTCTCTTAATGCGCCGATTTTCCTATCGATGGATTCAGTGATATCGATCCAGGTATCAGCATCATCGGTCCAGGAGTAGGCTTCTTCAACTATATGAGGCATAAGCCCTTCATCTATTAAATGTGGGAAGTGATGATAATCCCTGGCGTAGGGGTACATCGCGTCAAATGTAGCTTGGCCTACATTTCTATGATCTCTGTGGTTGTGGGTTTTTCTGTAAGGATCGAAGGTAAAAACTACGCTAGGCTTGAAACGCCTGATATGGCGGATTATATTTTCTCGTAATTCGGGAGTGTCTTCTAATTGGCCATCAGGATATTCAAGGAAATTCACGTCTAGTATTCCCAAGACTTTGGCTGCGTTTATCGCTTCCGTTTCTCTGGTTTTAGCAAGATCTGCTCCTTTGACATCAGGGTCAGAGGTGCCGGCCCTTCCATCCGTGCATATTAATAGACTTCCTTCCCACCCTTCTTCAATCCATTTAGCTACAGTTCCACCGCAGCCAAATTCCATATCGTCAGGATGAGCTGAGACGACAAGCAAACGTTTGTTTTCTTGTGAATTCATTACCAATTCATTTCCTTTAGGATTTTTTATCCTTCAATATAAATATTGCTGCTATGTTGGTTATTTATGCCATCACTGACCTATTAATTATATAGGACATAGTGATAGTAACGTCTAGTACCTTTTGGATAATCTATGACCTTTCGCTATTTTCCTATATCTCAAGTATGTAACTCACAGGGATATACGTTCTGGAGAATTTATTGCTATTTCATAAGTATTGATAATTTTTTCAATAATTCTGGGCCAAGATAGATGGCTGACGGTAGACGGAGCATAAGCAGACATGTTGTCCAAAGTTTTATTAGAATCAAGAAGGTAATTGATTTTTGATGCGAACTCGGTCGCATTCCCAGGTTTTATCAAGAAACCTGACTTACCGTTTTCAATAAGGGATGCTGGACCTGCAACATCAGATGCGATGACTGGTGTCCCTGTTGCTAAAGATTCTGCTGTGACCATACTGAAACTTTCATAGTAGGAAGGTACTATCAAAATATCAGCAGCGCTGTAAAGCCAGGGTAATTGTTGGTGAGGTATAGGTTCGAAGAACCGAATTTTTTCGTCGAGGGTTAAGGCCGAAGATTGAGTTTGAAGCAGTTGTTTCTCGTAGGTATATTTTTCTCCTCCAACAACCCATGCTTCTAGATTTTTTCGGCTTGACAGTTTCAGTACGGTGTTTATGAATAAATCTGGCCCTTTGATTGGATCCAGCCTACCTAAATATAGAATTAAATCTTTGTCAGCAGGCAACCCGAATCTGTTTCTTGCAGTTTCTCGATTTTTTTTCTTAAATAATTGGAGATCCACTCCAATCGGCACCACAGAAATATTTTTCTTTGAGGCACCGTACATGGATACCAAAGATTCTGATTCTTCATGTGTCCATGCAATAATTCTGTCCGATTTTTGTGCTATCTCTCTTTCAGAAGGTTCTCGCTCTTGGATCTCTAGATTATTAATTGGCGTAGAATTCTTTAGGGCTGCCGTGGTGTGGAAACTCGTTACATGAGGAATGGATAATTTTCGTGAAAGCGATAATCCAGCTTTACCAGATAACCAGTAATGGCTGTGAATAATATCGTAACGTAAGTTATTTGATGAACGAAATTCATCTATTCCAGATACGTATTCATCTATGTGTTGCGCGAGAGACTCTTTATTTAAATCGTTTTCCCCGGCCTTTACATGGATTAATCTTACCTGAGGACTTATATTGATAATTTTTGCTTCGTGATTGGCATGGGATCTGGTGAATATATCTACGGTATGATTCTTAGCTTCTAACTCTCGCGCTGTATCGATAGCGTAGACATTCATCCCGCCCGTATCTTTAGTGCCAGCTTGTGCGAGCGGGCAGGAGTGCATTGTCAGAAAGGCTATTTTCATAAGAGTTGCTCCACCAAATTAACTGGGTTTAACCAGGAACCTATGAAGTTTTCTGTCAACGCCGCCAAGGTGATATTTATAGCTTTCGTTTCCTCTTAGAAAATCAAATTCCTTAAAACCCGCTTCAATAGCATACCTTATATTGTGTGCTTTAAGGAGTAGACCTACAGATAAGGATCGATACTCTTGGTTGTATCCGCTGTTGTACAAATACAGTTTGTTATTATGTGCAAAAGACATTGTAGTAGATACCTTAACTCCATCTATCTCTAGAAAAAATAGCCTAAGAAGGTTTTTTTCGGACATTGTTGTTGTTAATGTTCTTAAAAATTGTTTTCTGTCTTCGGTGAGGAATCTCGCTTTTTCTTCTTTGCTCCCTGCCATTAAATCAACAAATTGGTCCAGTGCTAGATCTATATTTTGCGTATTATGATCAAATAGTGAGTATGATATGTCACCCGCGTTTTCTAGTCTGCGAAATTTCCTTTTGAGCTCGTGGCGGTCTTTTTTCCTTAAATTTGCAAGGTAATCCTCCCATGAATTGGGTAGGGCTAGATAAGGGTCTACATCCCAATCTGATTCTTCTATATTCCAAGACGTTGAATGCTGAAGATTATTAATTTCTTTTACAGAGCTAGAAGAATCCTTGATTGATATCAAATCAATGCTTTCTACACCTTGTTTGAATAGATAATCTATTATTTCCTGCCAGATAGCTTGGTCAGATTGATCTCTTATCAATAAATCCTGAAAATCAGTAGTGTTGTAATCAGATAAAAAAGTTGCTTTATTGTTTGCTATGGATAAGGGAACTATAGCTAAAAGTTCACCCGTACTGGTGTCCCGCTGAGTTAGTATTTTATGCTGGATCATTGACTCGCAGCACGATATTACCGTTGCTTGTTGCCACTCGGATAGGTCAAAAATATCTGAATTCGATTTGTACGAAACGAGATCATTCCATTCATCTAACAAGGGTTCCATTGATTCCCATTGGAGTTTTTTACTCATCAAGTGTCTCTTTTCCAATCAGTTTGAGGAACTCTTCCCGGTAATGCGTAGTATCTTTAAGGGAGCCGCTGAAACAGGTAGTTACTAGCTTGCTATCATTGGTTTTTGGGTCGTTAATCGTCATACACAGATGTTTAGCCTCAATTACTATTCCAACGCCAGTTGGTTTAAGAATATTCTCTAATAAATCGGATATTTGTTTGGTTAATCTTTCTTGCATTTGCGGTTTCCTGGATAATATTTCAATGCTTCTAGCTATGGTGCCGATGCCAGCAATTAACTGATTTGATACATAGCCAACCGTGACTGTTCCATCAAACGGTAATAGGTGGTGTTCACATAGAGAGTTAAAAGGTAAATTTTTTAAGACGATCAGTTCGTTAGCGTCCTCTTTGAAAACTGTCGTTAATTCTTTAGCAGGGTCTCTTTTCAGGCCACTAAAAAGTTCTGTATATAGATTAGCAACTCTTTCTGGAGTGTCTATTAATCCAGGTCGATTAGGATCTTCTCCCAAAGCTTCTAAAATAGATTTTATAGAAGCTTCTATCTTTTTTTTATCGGTCATATAGCCAACTTTTTCATGTGCTTTTCTTTAGAGGATAGGCTTATTGGTAGCATCAGAACCCCAAAAATTTATTTACGTTTGATATGTTTGCTGAAACCTCTTGAATATTCTTCTCAACGCTTTCAACCGCAATATCTGGGTCTTTTAATCCGCTACCAGTAATTATACATACCACTCTCCGCTCCGATAGGTCGTTGTCGAGTGAAACGTATTTTATTAAGCCGGCGAGTGAAGCTGCTGAAGCCGGTTCAGCGAAAACTCCTTCAAGACCTCCCAGTTTTCTATAAGCGCTTAGAATTTGCTCGTCCGAGACACTACTAATATCTCCGGTTGATTCGTCACGTGCTTTCAGTGCTCCTTCCCAGCTAGCAGGGTTTCCAATTCTTATTGCAGTTGCAATAGTGCGTGGATTGTCTACTTTTTTTCCTATTACAATAGGTGCCGCTCCTTCTGCTTGGAAACCAAACATACGGGGTGTTTTGGATGCGAATCCTGAAGTTTTATACTCTTTGAAACCTTTCCAATAAGCTGTTATATTTCCAGCATTGCCTACTGGTATGAAAACATCGTCTGGCGCATCAGCTAAAGAGTCAATTATTTCGAAAGCGGCTGTTTTTTGCCCTTCAATCCTGTCTTGGTTGACCGAATTAACTAAAGTTATTTCCGGCTTTTTAGATATTTCTCTGACGATTTCTAAGGCTTTATCGAAAGAACCATCGATAGCTATAATTTTTGCTCCGTAAACGACTGCTTGGGCGACTTTTCCACTGGCAACATTCCCTTTTGGAATAATTACTATAGTTTCTAAACCACTACTAGCACCATATGCAGCTGCAGACGCACTTGTATTCCCAGTAGAGGCACATATTATAGCTTCGCTATTTTGTTCAAGTGCCTTGGCAACCGCAATAACCATTCCCCTATCTTTAAATGAACCTGTTGGATTAGAACCTTCGTATTTGAAGTACAATTCTCCTATATTGAGTTCTTTTTCTATGTGTCTGGAACGTATGAGGGGAGTACTACCTTCACCAAGAGAAAGTTTTGGTGTAGAAGCAGTTAATGGCAATAAATTTGGATATCTTGCAATGATTCCATCTGCCATGCGCCACCCCCTTTTTTATCCACCAGAAAATTAACCTTATTCTTCTAAGCGGATAACTGTTGCTACATCCTTTACCCCAATGACCTTTTTTAGTTCAGTAATTGATTCGTGCAACTCGTTTTCGATTGCTTTATGAGTCATGATAACGACTTCCGCAAGTTTATTTGATGCACTCGTTTCTCTTTGAATTACTGAGGCTATGCTTATCGTCTTTTGGGCTAAAACTTGAGTAATTTTGCTCATCACTCCCGGTTCGTCTGATACCAGCATCCTGATATAGTAGCGGACCGTTATTTGGTTGCTAGGATAAAGATTATGTTTTTGTTCATTTTGGTGCGAGTGTATAGCAACGTTATCTAATGATAAATCCCTTGCGATTTCAACTAGGTCACTTAATATCGAATTTGTTGTCGGTTGGGCTCCCGCGCCTTCGCCGTATAACAAGACTTGACCAATAAGATCTCCTGACACCTCAATAGCATTTAATACTCCATCGACCTTTGCGAGTGGTGTATCTTTATTCAAAAGAACAGGGTGTACTCTTGCATCTATTGAATCATCGTCTTGTCGTTTTGCAATTGCCAATAACTTAATGGAATATCCTAGCTCATCGGCGTACACAAAATCATTAGGTGCGAGATCCACAATTCCTTCTTTATATATGTCGTTATAATTGATAGGTGAATCGAAGGCTATTCCTGTAAGAATTGCTAATTTAAATGCAGCATCCGACCCGTCGATGTCACTCGTAGGATCTGGCTCTGCATATCCAAGATCCTGGGCTTGCTTAATGGCTTTAGAGAAGCTCAGTTTATTCTTGGCCATTTCACTTAAAATATAGTTAGTTGTTCCGTTGATTATTGCTCTTAAGGTTGTCACTCTTGACGCAACTAACGCTCTATTTAGAGTTGCGACAAGAGGTATACCACCGCCGACGGCAGCTTCATAATGAAAAGCAACTCCGTTGGCAGAAGCTAAATCATGGAGCTCGGATCCAAATTTTGCGACAAGTTCTTTGTTCGCTGTTATGACGTGAATTCCTGCTTGCAAAGCTTCTCTTACAGCAGAAGCAGCAATGGTGGTGCCTCCAATTACTTCAACTAATATATGAATTTTTGGATTATTTATGATTACCGATCTATCTGTGGTAAGTAGGTTTTTAGGTATATTAAGGGAGCGTACCTTTTCAATATTTTTTACGAGAACACCAGATAATTTTATCGGTAGTCCAACTTTTTTTTCTAGTTCCTCGCTGCTATTTATTAAGGTTGATGCAACCTCAGAGCCGATCACACCAAGCCCCAGTAATCCTATGCCTATTTCTTTACTCGGCAGTTTTTTGCCGTCTTCTTTATCCACTGACCGTTCTCCGCGGGAATAATTCTCTTTCTTGCATAATTTGTTCCAGTATCCATTCATAACGCTCGTTAGATATACTACCACCAGGTCTTGAGATTGATTTAGAGTCTACCAAATCAGATCTATGTTCCCTGATCCATTTTTTGAGTGCCCCTGCTTCTAATCTAGATCTGTGCTCATCTTTAAGCGTTCTAATCTCAATATTACCCTCAGCTTTTATTATTGATACCCCAACCCGAGAAAATAATGGCTCACTAATTTCCCCATCAGCAAGGCTATAAATAGCTGCATCATAGTCTTCTCTTACTCCCTCGGGTATCCAGCCAACGTCACCGCCAGAATCTTTCGACTGAGTATCGCGCGACATTTCTCTTGCTATTGCCTCAAATTGCTGCCCGCTGTCAATCTTTTCGAGAACTAGCCTAGCGTCTTCGATATTGGAAACTTGAATTACGTATAGATGTCTTTGCTCTAGTTTTTCTGGAATTTGTTCTCGGAGTTTCTCATCTAATTGTTTGATCAACATTGCCTGGCGAATAAGATCGTAGAAAGTGTCTTCATTGACTTTTAATAATTCCAGTCGCCTCCTATATCGTTCCTCGAACTCTGCTTCTGATATTGTTGGATCATCTACAGAACCTCTTCCTAAGACTTTAAACCTTACCTCGTGTTCAATATCCTTTGGATCTATTTTTAATCCTTCTTGGGTAGCATATTGATTAACGATTTCCAATCTTTCCATTTCGTCCAGCATGTCAAATACAAGACTACTTAATGAATTTGGATCCCAGGTTCCAGAGAACTGAGCATCGAAAATCAGCATTTTAGTTCTCGTCAGATAATCATTCCAAGAAAAACTTTTCTCGTTTACTACGAGAGCTGTCTCATTCAGTGGTTTTACAAAAACGTAATAGTATCCAGTTACTGGAACAGCCAGAGATAAAAGTAAAATCACTAATGACGCGATTAAAACTATTCTTCTCAATCGGGTTCTCCGATTTTTTTCAGTCGTTCGCCGTCTGTCGGCTGTTGCTCCGTCGTTATCTTGTTCGATAGGTTTCATGGACATTGGATCGTCGTTACCTCTTTTCGACCCATAAGGTTAATTTATTAATTCTGATAAATCTATTTACAATATGAAGGGTTTTATCTTCTATTTGGGATCTCTTTCAAGCTGTCGGTGGTATAAGGTAAAAGCCCTAAGTGCCGAGCTCTTTTTATGTGTTTTGTTAATAGACGTTGGTGCTTGGCGCAGGTACCCGTTTTTCTCCTCGGCTCTATACGTGCTCTTTCTGATATATACCTGCTGAGACCGTCTGGGTTTTTGTAATCCATTGTGGCGTCTTTATTTGCACAAAAGAAGCACACTTTTCTTCTATTATAAAATCTCCGTCCACCACCACCTTCTCGGCGTTGGCCTGAAGATTGCCTTTGGGGTCCAGTTTGGTCTTCAGATCTTGGCTGATCTGTCTCGCTAGATTGATTTCTTTCATAAGATGTCGAGTCTGAACTCATATTTTCTCCCTAATTATTACTTTTTTACTTTACTTAATAGATTGAATATCAAAAAGGTAGATCGTTTCCTGGCTCTTGAAACTCACTTATATCCGACGCTTCCGGTTGGTTAAAATCAGGTCGATTGAATTCAACCGTTGGCTCCTCGTTGTTAGAAGCTCGATCAGAAGGCCGATCTAAGAATAGTACCCTGTCAGCATTTATTTCGATACTGAACCTTTGCACTCCGTCTTGACCTTCCCATTGCCGCCCCTGCAACCGTCCCTCAACGTATACTTTACTTCCTTTGCTCAAATATTGGTTACATACTTCTGCCGTTCGATTCCATGTGGAAACACGGAACCACTGTGTTTCCTCTCTTTGTTCTCCTTCAACGGTATACCTGTTTGTTGTCGCTATACTGAAGGATGTAACAGGTCTCCCATTTGGCGTATATCGCATCTCTGGATCACCACCCAAATTTCCTATTACCGTCATTCTGTTCAAGCTACTTGTCATAAATCCTCTCTAACATTATAAAACAGCTTAGACTCGTACTACCATATTCCTTAAATACCGTTCGTCTTGTCTTAGAGCTTCTGTAATTTGGTTTACTTTGTCTGGATGGACATTAAAAGTAGATAATACAACATTTCCATCTATGTGATCGTTTATAGGAAAAGCAAGTCTTTTTCTCCCTTTGAGAGACGAAATTTCATCTGTCCCACCATTTTGACTTATTGCATTACTTATCTTCTCAATCGCTTCGTCAATTTCCTCAGATTCTAACTGAGGGCTCAATATTGCAATCATTTCGTAACTGTTCACTAGTCCTCCTTAACAATTGAATTGCCTTTAAATTATACACGTGACAAGGCGTTCTAACTATCGATACCTGGCACAGGGAACGTTCGTGTTAAATCCATGACGTCCGATCGCACCGAATTAAGTACTTCTTCGTTATCCAAATTTTGTAAAACCTTGCCTATCATTCTTGCGATATTCCTTGAATCTTCTTCTTTGAAACCTCTAGAGGTTATAGCTGGAGTTCCGATACGAATGCCGCTACCTATCATAGGTGGTAATTTATCGAAGGGTATAGTATTAGCATTTACGCTTATTCCAACGGACTCAAGAGCCTTAGTTGAGTCTCTTCCTGTCGTACCTAATGTGGTTACGTCGACGAGAAGGAGATGGGAATCCGTGCCATTCGACACAATTCTCATGCCAATTTTCTGTAATTCATCTGCTATCGCACGAGAATTTTGTAACACTGATTGTTGATATTCTTTAAAACTTGGTTGTAACGCTTCATTAAAACAAACAGCTTTTGCTGCGATAGTATGCATCATAGGCCCGCCTTGAGCGCCGGGGAAAACTGATTTATCTATGGCAGCGGAATGTTCCTCATCTGTAAGAATAAAGGCTCCTCTTGGACCCCTAAGAGTTTTTTGGGTCGTCGAAGTAATGATTTGAGCATGAGGCACCGGGTCTGTGTAGATGCCAGCCGCTATAAGTCCAGAATAGTGTGCAACGTCTGCCAGTAGTATTGCACCTACTTTATCGGCTATCTCACGAAATTTATTAAAATCAATTTGTCGTGGGTAAGCACTCGCACCTGCAATGATTATTTTAGGGTGGTGTTGCTTAGCAAGATCTTCAACTTGGTCGTAGTCTATCAGTTCCGTATCTTCTCTGACGCCATAGGATACAAAATTATAATACTGCCCGGTAAAGCTTACTGGGCTGCCGTGAGATAAATGCCCTCCATGATCTAGTCGCATTCCTAGAACTGTGTCACCTGGTTTTAGGTAGGCAAAAAATACAGCCGTATTGGCTTGCACTCCACTATGCGGTTGAACGTTGGCGTGAGTTGCACCAAACAATTCTTTTAGACGGTTTTGAGCTAGAATTTCTATTACATCAGCATACTCACATCCTGAGTAGTATCTTCTCCCTGGATAACCTTCAGCGTACTTCTCTGTAAAACTTGAACCTTGAGCCTCTTTTACAGCTTGGCTGGTGTAATTTTCTGATGCAATAAGGATTACAGAATCCTTCTGTCGTTTTTCCTCCGCTAATATTGCCGCATCAACTTCTGGATCTAGTGCAGATAAAACTCCCATTTATATTCCCCTTTTGTATAAAAGATATTTATATTATTTTTTTATTTCAGTTTGATATTGCAAACAATACTACTTAGTATTTCAATAATATAGAAAGTACAATTACATTTTATGTTTCGGTGTGGTCAGTGTAAACGTACTTATGTTGAATTAATATTTTTGAGGGTACTCAGAAAGAAGTCGATTTATAATGACTTTGTCCGGGTTAACAAGTTCTCTAACATTTAAATCTTCTTATAGAAACTTGGTTGAAGAACTCAGAGTAGGTTCTAGTCAGGAGGTTTTACTAGATGCCCCGCAAGGAGCAAAAAGTTTTTTGCTTGCTGCTTTTCGAAATGACCTTCGTAGACCAATCTTATGGCTTCATGCAAACTCTGATTCTGCTCGTAGAGGTTATTCCGAGTTGGAATCTTTCATCGGAGATCATGGGGATATAAATAGACTTTACTATTATCCGGAACCTGATGCTTTGCCTTTTGAAAAGATGGAGCATAGTGAGAGTATTATCCAAGAGCGGCTTAAAGTTATGGCTGGAATGCTCATGGTTAATGGAAGTTCCCAAGATTCTGTAGGGCAAGAAAACCCAATCCCAAAGGTGCCGCCTATAGTTGTTGCGAGCGTGGATTCGATTGCGCGACTTATTATTGAACCTCAGACTTTTTTAGAACAAACCTTAACCGTTCAGTCTGGCAAAGATATTTCTATAAATAAATTTTCAGATCAATTACTAAAAATCGGGTACGAGAATGTATCCATCGTTGATCAGCCAGGAAAGTTTAGCCGAAGAGGAGGCTTATTAGATGTTTGGTCTCCTCATAGTGAACTTCCAGCAAGGGTTGAATTTTTTTCAGATAATATCGAAACTATTAGGTACTTTGACCCTGAAACGCAACTTTCCACAAATAGAACGTTGGAATGTAAATTTATTCCCTCCAGAGAATTAATTCTAGATACTGGTGCTATTGTTGATTTAGAGATTCCGAATATAGATCAAAAATTAAATTCTGTGCATGTCGCTGGCAATTTGGAAGAAGGCAATTACGGCTCAGATTCGGAGTTTTTTACTTCACTATTTCATTCGGGTACGATATTTGACTACTTGGGCGACGACTCCATTGTTGTTAACGAAAATATAAATGCGATTCGCGAAACATGGATTAGGATTGAATCTGCGGTAAAAGATTTCAAAAAGCGACTTGTGCTGGATAATTTAATAGAAGACTCATTTCCAGATCCCATCATATCTTTTGAGCGATTTCAAATGATAACCGCCGATTTGAGAAGAATTGTACAATTTCGAGCATTTGCTGGAAGGCCTGATACTGCTTCGCATGAACGATTTCTAAACGTCGGTTTTGAATCAGTGTCTGATTACCAGGGAGATATCGCACAACTAGGCCAAGATTTGGAAGAATTTATCAGATCCGGTAGTAGTGTAGTTTTGGTATCTCTTCAATCCGATAGACTCGCAAGTTTGCTAAGAGAACAAGGACTTGTGCTTACCATCGAGAAAAATTTGTCAACTTTGCCCGCGCCTGGCAGTTTAACGCTGTTTCAAGGAAATATCGAATCAGGATGGTCACTGAAAATTGTTTCAGAGCAAATAGGAGAGCGCGGGATCGTAGTTATCACCGATAGCGAAATTTTTGGTTTATCCAAGAATCGCCACTTTCGGTTTCGACATAAGAAAAGAGCTCATCAAGTATCTGATCAATTGAACAAGGGGGATCTTGTTGTCCATATAGAGCACGGTATAGCTGAATTTAAAGGCTTGCTTAAGAGAAACCTAGGTGAATCTGAAAGAGAATATATGGTTCTTGGTTATGCTAAAGGAGACCTTTTATATGTTCCAACGAATCAAATTGATCGGGTAAAAAGGTATGTTGGTGCTGGAGATGAGCCTTCACTTTCCCATCTTGGAGGCCGGGATTGGACTAAGAGTAAAGAAAAAGCTAAAGAGGCTGCTTTAGAGTTTGCAAGAGAGCTTTTAAGATTATATGCGTCAAGAGAATTTCAGAAACGTACCCCTATGGTCGGTGAACCTCATTGGGAATGGCAGCTGGACAGCTCATTTCCTTACGAAGAAACTGAAGATCAAATTCGGGCAATAGATGAGATAAATAGGGATATGGAGTCAGATACTCCGATGGATCGCTTACTATGTGGCGATGTGGGATTTGGTAAGACGGAGATCGCATTAAGATCAGCGTTTAAGGCAGTGACATCAGGGTTTCAAGTTGCAATTTTGGTTCCTACTACGGTTCTGGCTCAACAGCATTACAATTCGTTTAAAGAGCGTTTGAACATTTTCCCAACTCGTATTGACATGCTATCTAGACTTAGGACGGAAAGCCAGAACTCTGCAACCGTAGATGGGATAAATAATGGCGATGTTGACATAGTAATTGGTACCCACAGACTGTTATCTAAAGATGTGAATTTCAAGAAACTTGGTTTATTAATAATAGACGAGGAGCAACGGTTTGGTGTTCGTCATAAGGAGCATCTAAAAAAAGTAAGAACTACAGTTGATGTTTTAACGATGACTGCGACGCCCATACCTAGAACTCTGCACATGGCCTTATTTGGTATCAGAGATATGAGTCGAATTGAAAATGCTCCTGGTGATCGACTACCTGTAACGAATGTAGTGTCTGAATATGATGATACCGTCGTCCAAGACGCCATAAGGAAAGAAATTAACCGCGGAGGGCAAGTGTTTTATGTGCATAATCGAGTTATCGATATTGATGAGGTTCTAGAGAAACTAAGGAATTTATGTCCTGAAGTATCATTTGGGATCGCTCATGGAAGGATGCCACCTAATGAGATTGAAAAAATCATGGAATCCTTCTCTTTGGGTAAACTCGATGTTTTGATTTGTACCACCATAGTTCAATCAGGTCTGGACATACCTAATGCAAATACCCTGATAGTTGATGAATCAGACAAATTAGGCCTCACTCAGTTATATCAATTACGAGGGCGAGTAGGTAGGTCATCGGCCAAGGCGTATGCCTTTTTTCTATTCAAAAAACGAGGTGTATTGACACAGACTGCAGAAAATCGATTAAGGGCTATTATGACTGCATCTGAACTGGGATCAGGATATAAACTAGCAATGAAAGATCTTCAGATAAGAGGGTCTGGGGATATACTCGGATCTGATCAGAGCGGGCACGTTACTGCCGTAGGTTTTGATTTGTATACCAGATTATTGAATGAGGCGGTCGATGAAGCAAAAGGTGTTGTTGGAACAGCGCAAACCCACAAACCTATCGCAGATACAAGTGGCTCAGATCAGATATCGGTTGAATTGCCTGTTGACGCCTACATACCCGATTCTTACATATCTGATCTTACCGTCAGATTATCTTTGTATGAACAATTGGTAGGCAACAGAACGAATTTTCAGTTCGACATATTATTGAAGAACATTGAAGATCGATTTGGCCCTGCTCCTCAGATGGTAAAAGATCTTTTGCTTGGAGTTCTACTGAAGAATAAATTGAACAATCCTCCTTCAAAGTTTATATCTGTATCAGCTAATAAATCTGAATTTATTTTTACCCTGAAAGAGCATGCCCAAATTAATAGACACTCTCTTGAGTCCCAAATTGATAATATCGAGATCGGCAACCGCAAGATATATTTGAAAGGCATTAACAATAATAACTTCGATTGGCGCAAAGCACTGATTGACCTTGTTGATTTGGCTCACTCCAGTAGTTAGTCTACTTCCTTTCCTCTCCACTTTTTTTTGTATTTGTGCGTTGCTTGGTGTTTTTGGTATTTTTGAAAGCCGTATAGGAATAGTAAGAACAAAATGCTGGTTATTAATGAAAACTCTATACCAATAAAAATACTAGACAAAAATAGAACAAAAACTAACAATATCGCCTGCAATAATCGTGGATATTTACTGGTTAAACCTCGCCAATAATAATTTATAGGCGGCTTTCTTTTCGAAATGTTAGAATCATTCGATCTATCGATGATTTCTTCGATTTCCTTTTCGTATTGATTCCCCACTGAAATCCTTTTTTCTTAGTATTTTTGTTTCTAATGATAGCAGTAATCATTCTGTTTATGTTGTTGCAGTTACTGTTAAAAAAGGTCTATACTGCGCTTTGTTATGGATTTACCTAAGATCGAACCAGCTGAAATAAAAACTCTTTTAAATAGTCATTCTGGAGATTCTATCCCGTTGGATTCCCAATGGCCTGCTGCTGTTTTAGTTCCAATAATTCCGAAAGAAGAGGGTTTTAGTTTACTCTTCCAAGTTCGCACCTCAGAAGTTGAACATCACAAAGGTGAGGTTTCTTTTCCAGGCGGCGCTCGCGATGAGGATGATGAGACCCTTGAGATCACTGCTTTACGAGAAACTTATGAAGAAATAGGTGTTCAGAAGAGCGATATCGAGATTTTAGGTCAACTCGGAGATCATAAAACACCTTCTGGATTTCATATAACTCCGTTTGTTGGATTTATTCCTTCCTCATATAAATATGATCCTAGTGCGATTGAGGTAAAACAGCTGATTGAGGTTCCATTGGATTATCTTTGGAACATATACATAGAAGGGCCAA
This sequence comes from Dehalococcoidia bacterium UBA6926, assembly GCA_002450835.1. Classification (GTDB taxonomy): domain Bacteria; phylum Chloroflexota; class Dehalococcoidia; order UBA6926; family UBA6926; genus UBA6926. The sequence goes on along the minus strand of DKAM01000030.1, from coordinate 140,300 downwards.
AAGAGTTTAAGTTTCGCCCTGATCGCCCTGCAGTATTGGCCTATGAGTACATATATGAAGGCAATAGGATTTGGGGTGCCACAGCAAGGATACTGAGCGAATTTTTCAAAGTCCTAGAGGATAATAATTCAAACTAAAACTTCGTCAATTAACCGCCTAACGTTAAACCGCCGTCGATACAGAACAATTGCCCAGTGATGTAAGAGGAATTCTCCGAGCAAAGAAATCCGACTAGATTTGCTACCTCTTCTGGTTCTCCTGCCCTGCGCATAGGCACTCTATCTAGCATCGTTTCTCTGAATTTTTCTGGAAGACTATTTGTTATATCTGTGTTTATAAAACCTGGTGCAACTATATTTACTGTTATGTCTCGAGAAGCGAACTCCTGTGCTGCTGTTTTTGTTAATCCAGATAATCCGGCTTTGGCGGCTGCGTAATTTGATTGTCCTGCATTGCCCCCTAAAGCTACGACGGAAGAAATATTTATAATACGCCCCCACCTTTTTTTCAGCATGGTTTTTACTGCACGCTTAGTGCATAAAAAAGGTCCTTTAAGGTCTACGTTAATAACTTGGTCCCATTGTTCTTCTGTCATCCGGAGCAATAATCGGTCATTAACCACTCCAGCATTATTGACCAGAATATCTATGTTTTCGAAATCAGATTCGGCTTTTTCAAACATCTTGTCGACATCACCGGATACCGAAGTATCTGCCTGGTAAATTTGGCTTCTAACCCCGATTTTTTGGCACTCCTCCATTACCTCTTTGGCTAAACTTTCGCTTGAATTATAGTTAATGAGAACATCTGCACCCATATTTGCTAGTTCAATTGCTATTGCTTTTCCAATTCCACGGCTTGCTCCGGTCACTAACGCTGTTTTTCCGTTCAATTCATTAGACATACCTACTTTTCCTTTCCACCCCAATTGAATCAAATATAATTACTGCCTTTAACTAAATGCGTTTTAGCTCTTGTTCAATGGCTTTAATTACTTGGCTCTCGTGAAATTCTTTAGCTGATTTTATAATACTTTTTACCATGCTTGCTGTTGCCCTGCCGTGGCCTACGACTGATACGCCTTTTATCCCAAGTATTGGTGCGCCTGAGGTATCTAGGACACTAATACTGTTAAATATATCTGAAGAAATGCTTTTTGCTTCATCCTCCGTTAATTTTCCCGATAATTTTTGAATTATGTCCCTTCGAATTATTTCAGCGAGTCCTTCGCTAAACTTCAATAAAGCGTTTCCCACAAATCCGTCACATAAGATAATATTAGCTTTCCCCGCAACCATTTCGTGAGCTTCGATATTGCCTATGAAATTAAAATCACTATTTATAAGAAGCTCGTATGCTTCCTTTGCTTGTTTTGATCCTTTTGTCGCTTCCGCGCCAATATTTAGAAGCCCGACTGTGGGATTTTGTATTCCCATATAAGATCTTGATAGAGCCGTGCCGATTGCAGCGAAGTTCAGATATTGGGATGGCCGAGCATCTACATTAACGCCTATATCCAGGCATATCATTTCTGGAGCATACCCAAGGAATGGGCCTCCTAACACTGGTCTATCTATACCTTCTATCATTCCTAAGCCAAAGAACGAACTTGCCATAAGAGCACCCGTCGAACCCATACTTACTGCAGCATGAGCTGCCCCTTTTTGTACTAAACCAACTGTCACCGCAACGGATGCTTGAGGGTTCTTTTTCAGGGCAATAGCAGGTTGATCGGATTCTTCTATCACTCCGGAAGATGCGACCACATCTATTTTGGCTCCTTGGGTGTCATACTGGTCTAATGTCTTCCTTACTAGGTCAGGTTCCCCGACCAAAATTATTGAAATGCTCTCCGACTTTGCAGCCTCTATGGACCCTTTGACAATTTCGTTCGGGGCATTGTCGCCGCCCATAGCATCTACCGCAATGATCGTAGAAGAACTGCCTTTCTTATGAGTGTTTTCCAAATCATTCCCCTTTCAATATATCGATGTTCAGTGGTTGATAAAAATTTCCGCTGTTGCAGTTGAGATGGACTCTCCTCGCTGATTCTCGCATTGTAAGGAATATTTCACCAATGTATCGCTCGTGGTACCAGCAGGGTTATTTTTAATTTTTCCAGATATTGAAAGAATATCTCCAGGTTTTGCGGGGCTTCTGAATTTTACTTTCAGGGTGCCGCCATTTGACCAATCTGATCCATGTATTCTGTCCATGAAATCTGAAAAATATCCGGCTATGATCATACCGTGCGCGATGGTACCTTTGAATTGGCTTTTTTTCGCAAATAACGGATCTAAATGTATAGGGTTATTGTCTCCTGATACCTTTGCGTAGTCGCTAATAATTTTCTGATCGATCTTGCGTATCAGTGTTGGTAATTTATTCACCAGTAGACTCCTGAGGGATCATCAATACCGTTTTAGCTTCGATAATAATATTTGTATTCGCCTCGTTTTTAATATTGAAAACCAGTGAGATTAACATATATCCTTCGCGGACAGATTTATTTTTTAGCACTACTTCTACGTTTATCTTTTTTCCGACTTCCAGTTCGCTTCTGGATATAATTTCCTCAGACATATGGATTGACCCTGGTGGTAAATTTATACTGGATAACAGTTCCCCGATTGTAATGGATGCGATTGCTGCTGGTGGGACTATAGGAGCACTATTTCTGGAAAAACGTATATTGGAGTTCATCACTCTCGCGTAATTCTCAAGGATGTCTTTCCCGATCATAGTTTGAATTACAGGGAAACAGTAACCATTATCAACCTGGTCTAAATAGACTTTAGTAGATTCGCTCAATTATTCCACCTCTGACTATATATTAGGATAAACTAGCTGTTGGTGTATTAGATGAATGTTAGCACTTTTTGCTCCGTAATGATCATGTTTCGGTGGCGTAAGTTTACCGAGTGGGGTCAGCAAAACTGTTATTAAGCTTGCAAATTCTATTAGCTGGCAATTATCATCAAGCGAATATTAATTATTTGGAGGAACAAGGTGCCGTCAAGAGTTGTTGTTACTGGAATTGGTATGGTTACTCCGATTGGAAATGATAAAGGAAGCACATGGGATGGATTGGTAAAAGGTAATTCTGGAGCTGGCCCTGTTACCCTTTTTGACTCTGACCCTTTTCTAACAAAAATAGCTTGCGAAGTAAAAAATTTTGATCCTCTTAACTTTATGGATCGTAAAGAAGCCCGCCAAACCGATCGTTACATACAATTTGCAATGGCAGCTTCGCAAGAAGCTCTTGCCGATTCAGGTTTGAGTATAGATAAAAACAATGCAGAACAAATCGCGACAATAATCGGTAGTGGATATGGTGGTCTCGGAACAATACAGGATCAAGTAGCGATACTTCAATCTAAAGGGCCAAATCGTGTGAGTCCCTTTTTAATGCCCATGATGGTTGCTGAAATGGGAGCATCTAAAGTTTCGATAGCTTTGGGTACAAAAGGACCTGCATATTCAGTGACATCTTCTTGCTGTTCTGGATCTGATTCAATAGGTGCGGCTGCCGATATGATTAGAAGAGGAGATGCTAAAGCTGTTGTCACAGGAGGAGCTGAATCCACTATAACCCCTATAGGATTTGCCGGTTTTGGACAAGCTGGAGCCTTATCTGTCAAAAGAAATGATGAACCCAATTTAGCCTCTAGACCATTCGATCAGGATAGAGATGGATTTGTAATGGGTGAAGGCGCATGCGTATTGGTTTTAGAGGATTTAGAGCACGCATTATCCCGAGACGCTCAAATTATAGCTGAACTGTCAGGCTATGGATCGACGGCAGATGCTTATCATATAACTCATCCCGCTGAGAACGGTGAGGGTGCTGTGCGTTCGATGAGAAAAGCATTGGTTCAGGCCGAATTAAGTGAGAATGAACTGGGATATATAAACGCCCATGGTACATCAACTCCCATTAACGATCGAGAAGAGACTCGCGCAATCAAAACGGTATTTGGTGATTTAGCAGACAGAATTCCTATTAGTTCTACAAAATCTATGCATGGCCATTTACTGGGAGCAGGAGGCGCCTTAGAGGCTGCTATTTGTGCGTTGGTTGTTAATAAAGGGGTCATACCGCCAACAATAAACCTGGAAAATGCTGATCCAGATTGTGATTTAGATTACACTCCAAATAAAGCCAGGAAATTAGAGATTGGCTCCGCCTTATCCAATACTTTTGGTTTCGGTGGACATAATACGGCATTGATATTTAAAGAATTGGACCAATAATAGTCAAATCGCTCAAGTGGAAAGTGATATGAAAACCTATCCTGACAAGCGAGCAAATAAAACATGGATTCTGAGTGAGTCTATTGATAGCACTTCCAACGAGGCACTATTAGCCTACTCTCCTCTTGTGAGGCAGGTATTATTTAATCGAGGTGTTCGTAATGCAGCAGAAGCCGAGCTATTTTTAAATCCATCGGACAAATTAATTGGACCATTTGATCAAATGCCTGATATCAGAATCGCGACTGATCGCATCATCAAAGCTCTAAATGGGGGAGAGAAAATAGCGATCTATGGGGATTTTGATGCGGACGGGATAACCGCTACCGCGCTCCTTATGGAGGCGTTTATGGGATTAGGTGTCGAAGTTTTGCATTATATTCCTAATCGAGTGTCAGAAGGGCATGGATTAAATAGACGAGGTTTGCTAGAACTCGCTGACATTGGAGTAAAAGTGATAATAACCGTCGATTGCGGAGTTACCGGTCTTCAAGATGGTAGCGAATATCCCGATGGAATCGACATTATCGTCACAGATCACCACAAACCTGAAGAAGGATTACCACCGGTTTTGGCTGTGATAGATCCAATGAGAACCGACTCCGAATATCCATCACCAGAATTAGCTGGTGTAGGGGTCGCTTTGAAGCTAGTACAGTCTCTGTATACCCAACTTGGTAAAACGTGGGATTCCAGCCTATTAGAATTAGTAGCTTTAGGTACAGTTGCAGATGTAGCTCCAATAGTAGGAGAGAACAGGTACTTGGTAAAACTGGGTATTGATTTAATCAAACGAACCTCGCGGCCAGGGATACTTAGGTTATGCAGCCTAGCAGGTGTTTCGGTGGATAAAATTGATGAAGAGTCGATAGGGTTTTATTTGGCCCCCAGATTAAATGCTGCTGGCAGGTTGAGTGATGCTGAAATTAGTTTAAAACTACTCCTGACAAATGATTCGTCTGAGGCCCTTGAATTAGCTCGGTCTCTAGACGAACTCAATTTGGTAAGGCAAACAATGACTAGACAGATTGTTGAGAGCGCAGAAAAAAATTGGAACCTAGAGGATTCTTCAAATAGAACGATAATTATCGTTGGAGGCGCAGAATTCCCTGCTGGAGTAGCAGGACTAGCAGCTAGCAGAATGGCAGAAGAGTATAACTTACCGTGCGTTATTTACCAAGAAATTGACGGAGAAATCAAAGCTTCGTGTAGAAGCGTTGCAGAGTTTGATATTACTCGGGCGCTATCAAAGTGTGGGGATTTGTTTACCAGATATGGAGGTCATCACCAAGCTGCTGGATTTGTTGCCCCTGTTCAAAACTTATCAGAAATAAAAACTCGCCTTCAATTATTATCTAATCAAGAATTAGGTGGCAAAAAAATAAGCCCGGTTATCAATATAGATGCTGAAATCCTGCCTTCTAGCGCTCTTTCCCAGCTGGAGCACATATTTGGCTCAATGGCACCATTTGGTGCCCAAAATCGCCCCCCTGTGTTCCTAGCAAAAACGATGAAAATATTATCTAAGAGGGTAGTTGGTAAAGATCGAACCCATGTTAAGTTCTCGTTAGGAGAGATTGGTTCAGGTTTAATTTGGGATGCAATTGCCTTCGGCTTAGCCAACAAGACAAACACTTTAGACGACTCTATCGATGTTGTTTATAGGCTTAAAAAAACTACCTACAATAAGCCTAATAATACTGGAAGTCCTTATGAGTTAGAAATCTTAGATTTTATGTAGTGATTTGGCCTCTGCTGAAATCACTAACGTCTAGTTAAAGAAGCAGCTATTATGATTGGCTTGGCTGATCTTCAGACTCTGCTTTCGGGGTAATACTCGCTTTGGTAGCGAGTATATAGAGGCCCGTGAGTAACATTCCTAATGCAAGGAAATGAGCTTCTTGCAAGCCAGCTATCCAAGTGGAGTCTTTCCTAGTGAATTGTATGAAGAATCTCCCAAACCCATATAAGACAAGGTAAGTCGCAAATACCATGCCGTCCGGCTTGATTTTCCCTATCAATTTGTAGGTAATTACAAAAATTATGATATCCAATATCATCTCATATGCGATTGCAGGGTGCATTGGTCCTCTGCCATAAGCAGGGCTATCTGGATGGGTATATTGTATTGCCCAAGGTTGGTTCAGAAAATTGGCCAAATGTTCACCATTTATTATGTCACCAATTCTTCCGACAAATTGCCCGATTAAGATTCCCGGGGTTGTTATATCTAATATTCTCCCAAAAGGGTACCTATGTCTCCATATATATAAAGAGCCTCCTGCAGTTGCCCCGATAATTCCACCCATGAGGCCGATACCACCAGCCCACACCCTCAAAATTGCGTCAGGATTGGATGAGTAGTATCCCCAGAAATCTATTATATGAACTAATCTTGCTCCTACGAGTCCACCTACTATGGCAGATATAGCAATGCCGTAAATAATATCCTCGCTATAACCTTCTTTTTTCGCCCGTCGTATCGCCCAAATGAGGACGCAACTTATACCAATGGCGGTGAAAAGACCATGCCATGAAAAAATTAAAGGGCCTAAAATTGGCACAGTCATCCCTGAAATGTTTGGATCCATCCCTATTTGTATGAATAAAAGAGAAGCCATTATTAGTTATATCTCCATATTTATTATGATTATTTATTTAAACGTTTGAAGCATTATATCTCCTTACACTTAAGTCGTCTAAGCAAAAACATATTCGTAGTTATGATGTCTTGTGAAGCCAGGTTGGTTCTTTTTGAATGAAATAAGAATATAATGAGGGTACAGCTTAATTTATAAAAGTGCTTATTATTATGGATCAATATATACAGAATTTCCTCATATATATAACTGCGATTAAAGGCTATTCTAATAATACCGTTGAATCCTACAGGTCCGATTTAGAACAACTTTTAAACCAAATATTAGAAGATCGTGTAGTGGCATATAGTCCCGAAGGTTCTCTTTGGTCTGAAATTGACCGAGAATCAATAAACCGCTATATGGCGTCACTCAATGATCGAGAATATTCTCCTGCTACTATTTCAAGAAAAATCGCGTCTCTTAGATCGTTTTTTGGCTTTTTGACTGACGAGAAACTGATTGATAAAGACCCAAGCGAAGGAATACATCCTCCGAAGAGAAGAAGAGTCTTGCCTACTACCTTATCTGTCGAAGATATGGAAGCACTACTAGATAAATCTCAAGAAAAAAACACTCCCGAAGATTTGAGAAATGCAGCAATGCTGGAATTAATGTATGCGACGGGTATGAGGGTTTCAGAGCTCGTTGATCTAAATATCCAAGATATTAACTTTGAAGATAGTTATGTGCTGTGCGTCGGAAAAGGATCCAAGGAGCGCATGGTTCCCATCTACCCTAAAGCTCTTAGGATAGTTTCGGATTATTTAAATTTGGCTCGACCTCAGTTTGCCGTGAGTACTGAAAAACATGCGATGTTTTTGAATCTTAGGGGTAGGAGGCTAACTCGGCAAGGTTTTTGGCTAATTTTGAAAAAAACGGCTATAAGTGCTGGCATTTCAAAAAAACTCACACCGCATTCTCTTCGGCATAGTTTTGCGAGTCATCTGATTAATAGAGGTGCAGCTTTACGCTACGTTCAAGAGCTATTGGGTCATTCCAGTATATCCACTACTCAAATCTATACTCATTTAGCCACAGATAAGCTTAGACGAGAATACGAGAAAGCTCACCCTCGTTCTGGCGTAGTTCGATAATAGCCAAATCTTATAAGTTGTAAATTCAGATAAAATCTTGATCCGTTTATATATTTATACTATTGTAGCTAAATAACGTTGCTTAATCGGGTAAGGGGAGTAGGTTTCGTTATGGCTATTATTACAATATCTGGTCAATACGGTAGCAGAGGATCTGAGATTGCCAAAGAAACTGCGCAGTTACTAGATTTTAGCCTTGTGGATCGAGACATACTAGCGACCGCTGCGCAGCGTACTGGGATCGGTATAGACCGCTGGGATCAAAAAGATATGAAAATTGATACCGTTAAGGATCGACTTTCAGTAATTTTGGAAAATTTTTTATCACGTTCGGGTGCTGCCTATTTGGGTGATCCGTATTTAAGTGGAGAACCTCTTATATCTCGAACTTATGCGCAACAAAGTGATGAACCCCAAAATGAAGAGCAAAGGCTTGACGATAATAAATTTTTGGAGATCACCAAAAGTATTATTGAGGAATTAGCATCCCAACCTAACTTGGTAATCGTGGGAAGAGGTTCATCATATATTCTTAAAGAACACCCTAGGGTACTGCATGTTCTCATTACTTCGCCTGAGGAAAACCGTATTCTTTGGGCCATGCAGAATGATGATTTGTCAGAGGAGCAAGCTATTAGAGCTGTACGAGACAGAGAAAAGTTCCGAGCGGCTTTTATAAAGAAATTTTTTGGTGCTGATGCTTTGGATCCTAGCTGGTTTGATTTAGTTCTTCAGACGCATAGGCTGTCAAATGTTCAATATGCCGCTGTCATAAGTGAGGCAGCAAAAGGTTTGGATGCAAGAGTTGTAGGTGGGGCTTAAAATTTAATTTTCATTGTATAATTAAATTATTGAAGAATAGGAGATTATTAACAAATGCCATCGAAACAGAGTAGAAAGAATAGGAAAAAAACGACTGGTCGTCGTCCGTCAAGGCCGATGCAAAGCAAAAGGGTGGAGCCGAAAGAGACTACCCGGTTTACTGAGATTTCTAGGGAAGGATCAGAGACACCTGTTGGGAATATAGACGCGTCTGTATTGATTAAGGATGAGGATAGTGATTTAGAAGTTGGTTCTTCTGATAGCAGAATAAATTCACAAAGAGAAGTCAGAATTATTTCAGACGCGATCTATGATCTTCGTAGAACGGGAATTACCGTCTTGGTTAGTATTCTAGCACTCACTTTGTTTGTTATTTCTAACTAATATTTTGGCTATGAATCTTGTTGAGATAGCACGCGGGTTTCCAGATAAATCTGGCGTTTACATATTTAAAGATCAAAAAGGCAATCCAGTTTATGTTGGTAAAGCTTCGAGACTTTCACATAGAATTAGAGCCTATTTTGGTGCAGAGTCAAAGAAAGTGGGCTCAAAAAACTCACGAATTTACCATGCTTCTGAGGACCTAGATTATATTGTTACTCGTAATGAAGCCGAAGCTCTTATTTTAGAAAATACATTAATAAAAAAACACCAACCCATTTTTAATATTCGACTTAAGGATGGTAAATCCTATCCCTACTTAAAAATTGATACTAAATCAGACTGGCCAAGAGTCACTATTACTCGGGATATCAAAGAAGATGGCTCGAAATATTTTGGCCCTTATTTTAGCGCGTCAAGTTTAAGACGAACTATGGATTTAGTTAATAAGTTATTCCCTTATCGATCCTGTACTAAGATAATTACGGGGACTGATCCAAGACCATGCTTGGATTTTCATATCAATAGATGCTTGGGCCCATGTATAGGTGCAGTTGATAAGCAAGATTATATGGACGTTATAGATCAAGTCATATCTTTTCTCCAAGGAAAACATTCGGGCATCATAAAAGAACTAAATAATAAAATGGATTTGGCGTCTAAATCGCTCAAATATGAGCAGGCGGCTGTTTTCAGAGACCAAATAGAAGCAATTGAGCATGTGACGCAGGAACAAAATGCGGCGTCTCAAGGCTATGTGAATGAAGATATCATCGCTTTAGCGCGAGATGATGATGAAGCGTGGGTAGAAATATTTTTTCTTAGAAATGGTCAAATTCTAGGTAAAGACAATTTTTTACTAGAAGGCGCCAGAGGGGTAACAGATGGAGAAGTTTTATCTGAATTTTTGAAGCAATTTTATTCAAATGGTTTGAATATTCCCAGAACAATATTAACGGAAGTAGAAGTCGCTGATTCTCAATTGATTGCGGATTGGCTAGAAACAAAAACAGATTCTAGGCGCGTAAACCTAAAAGTACCTAAGAGAGGAGAGAAACTTAGGTTAATAAGAATGGTTGCGGAAAATGCTGTGGCGGGGTTGAATTCGTATCACCTGAAGAATCTTGCGGCACAAGATTCGAGGGCGGCTGCTATACAGGAAATCACGGAGGAATTAAATCTGCCGAATCCGCCTCAAAGAATTGAATGCTATGACATTTCTAATATTCAAGGAACTGATTCAGTAGGCTCTATGGTCGTATTTGAAAATGGGTTACCTAAGAAAAGCCACTATCGTCGGTTTAAGATTAAAACAGTTTCTGGTCCGAATGATTTCGCCTCTTTACAGGAAGTAATTTTGAGAAGGTTTACGAATAGTGGCCTTGTAGGTGACGCAGCAACCGATTCTGGGTTTAGCGAACAGCAAAAGAAACAATACATGAAAGATATGCCCCAAGGCGCGATCTCTTCGCGAACTAAGGTAGTCAAAGATGCTTCTTTTAACTCTAAACCTGATTTGATTTTGATTGACGGAGGTAAAGGCCAACTAAATGCGGTCGCTGAGGTGATGAGACTAAATCTCGGTATTCATAATATCCCCGTGGCTTCATTAGCAAAAAAAAGAGAAGAAATATTTGTTCCACATGTTGCTGAGTCAATTTTGTTGCCACGTAATTCTAATGCCTTGTATCTTGTTCAGCGGATTAGAGACGAAGCCCACAGATTCGCAATTACATTTCATCGAAAACTTCGATCGAACCGTTCAGTAGCTTCTCAACTTGACCTAATTCCAGGGATAGGGCCTACGAGGAAAAAATACTTGATAAAATATTTTGGATCCATAAGTAAGATTCGAGCGGCTTCGACGGAAGAAATTAAGGCAGTTCCTGGCATGAGCGAGAAACTCGCGAATACAGTGAAAGAGTATATCTAAACTTTAGTTTAAAAAGTTGGATCTTTTTTGTTAATGGGTTTATCTTTATACTCTTTGAAGAATAAATATTGGAGGGGGATTAGATGTCGGATTACGAAACAATCATATATGAAGTTGATAGCGATGGAGTTGCTACTATTACTTTGAATCGTCCTGAAAGAAGAAACGCATTGAGTCATGACCTGATGCATGAGTTAGAAGATGCTTTTAACTCAATCGAAAGTGATGATAATGTGCGTATAGCGGTGATAACAGGCGCTGCGCCTGCTTTTTGCGCGGGCTACGATTTGACTCCTAACCAAGCGCGACCAACATTTTCTGCAACTGAACGCTGGGATAATACTCATTGGCAAGCCAAGTTGGTTTCGAGACCTTGGTATTCGCGTGTTCCTTTTATAGCTGCGGTAGATGGGCCAGCCGCCGCCGCAGGCAACGTTCTTGCTATGAGCTGTGATTTAGTCATTGCATCAACGAGCGCCCAATTCGGAGAGCCTGAAATTCGCCATGTGGCACATTCTCCACATGTATTGTTACCTTATTTGACTTCTAATCGCCACCTAAGAGAATTTTATTATACCGGTGATTTTATAGATGCTGATAAGGCAGAGAAATGGGGTTTGGTCAATAAAGTTGTTCCAGCTGGAACTGCGTTAGCAGAGGCGACTCAGATGGCAAAAAGAATAGCTCAAAATCCACCTTTTGCTTTGCAAATGATGAAAAGATCGATAAACGCGGTGTATGAAGCACAGGGGTTTACTGAAGGCAGGGATGACCATTTAATGCTTAGAATGATTGAGGGATTAACTCCTGATGTTCCTGAAAAAGAGATGCTTGCAAAAGTTCGGCAGGAGCAAGGAATGCGCGCTTTCTTAGATGCTCGAGATGGCCCTTTTAGGGAATAGACTTCCGGTAAGTATTTCATCGATGACACACTTAGATATTATGCATGGGACGTCCGACTTTAATTATTGCCCGAATTGTGGCGTAACAGCTGTGTATTCGGACGAAAATGGGCAAAGGATTTTAAGCTGTGAATGTGGATATGTTCACTATAAAGATCCGAAGGTTGCGGTTGGTGTGTTAATTCGAGATCAAGACAATCGCATTTTACTGATGAAAAGAGCCCATCATCCAAGAAAAGGTTTTTGGAGTTACCCATCTGGATACGTTGATTACGGTGAACAAGTTGAAACCGCTGCAAAAAGAGAGGTGATGGAAGAGGTCGGAGTCGAGGTAAAAATAGGAGAATTGATAGGAGTCTATTCAGAAGAAGGTAGCAGAGTTATTTTAGTTGTATATCAAGGTGCGATCATTAGTGGATCTCCATCCCCCGGAGAAGAAAGCGAAGAAGTAGCATATTTTTCTTTAAGTGAGTTACCAGAGATGGCTTTCCCAAGGGATGTTGGTATTATAGGTAAATGGATGGATGAGAACTGATTCTTTTTGATAGGAGCAAATATAAAATATATATTCCTTGTATAAACGTTTATATGAGGTGAGGGGGGTAAAAGAAATGGCAGATTATCAAGATATTATATATGAGGTTAGAGAGGGAGCTGGCGGAGGAATTGGTTATATAATTCTGAACCGCCCTGAGCGCCTGAATGCTCTAAGCCGCGATTTATTAGCCGAAGTTGGTGATGCCTTGGAAAATGCGGCTAAGGACGAAAATGTGCGTTGCATTGTAATTAAAGGTGCGGGTAGAGCGTTTTCAGCTGGTTATGATATGAATGTACAGTCACAAGGTGCTCTTCCAAGAGATGCTATTACTATGATCAACGCTGATAATATTCCTACAGCAATGTATAGGCGATCGATTTGGAATAATCCCAAGCCCGTTATAGCACAAGTTCATTCATTTACTTTAGCTGGTGGAGGACAACTCGCGTGCCATTGTGATATTACAATTGCCGCAGACGATGCCTTATTTGGTTATCCGCCGGCAAGATATGCGAGTGTGGCTTCCTACATGATTTGGCCAGAATTAGTCGGTATGAAAAAAGCAAAGCAGCTGGCGTTTACAGGTAACATGATAAATGCGGAAGAAGCACTGAGGCTTGGACTAGTGAGTGAAGTTGTTCCTGCAGGTGATTTAGATGAACAGGTATGGAACCTAGCAAATACAATATCAAAACTTCCTCCGGCATCAACCCGTTTAAACAAACGTGCAATAAATCACTATTATGAATCTCAAGGGATGTTCCAGTCATTTGAGTTCGCAGAGAATTTGATGTACGCATCCTACTCTGCATCTCCCGAGGCACTGCCACACGGGTTGCAGGATGTTGATCGTGTTACTGAAGAACAGGGAATGCGCGCAGGATTCCAATATATGAATGAGGCATATACGGACGAAGATGCAATAGCGCAAGCCCAAATGAAGCGCCCTGACAGAGCTCCGTAACTTCATCAAATCAGGTCTTAGGTTCTGAAATACGGTATCTGTGAAAAGGTGGGTACATTGAGATGACTGACTATGAGGACATCATTTATGAAGTTATAGAAGGAGCTGGCGGGGGTATAGCATATATCACATTGAATCGCCCGGAGAGATTGAATGCTTTGAGCCGGAAGCTTCTGTCAGAATTAGGGGACGCATTGGAGGCAAGTGCTAAAGATAATAACGTTCTTTGTATCGTTATTAAAGGCGCGGGTAGGGCGTTTTCTGCTGGCTACGACATGAATGTGCAGTCGCAAGGTGCTCTCTCAAGGGACGCGGTTACAATGATAAATAATCGCCCTGATCCCACTGAAATGTATCAACGTTGGATTTGGAATAACCCCAAGCCAGTCATAGCGCAGGTTCATTCTTTTACTCTGGCTGGGGGAGGGCAGGTAGCTTCCCATTGTGATATAACAATAGCTTCAGAGGATGCGTTATTTGGGTACCCTCCGGCAAGGTATGCAAGCGTTGCTACATACATGATTTGGCCGGAATTAGTGGGTATGAAAAAAGCAAAGCAGCTAGCCTTTACAGGCAATATGATGGATGCTCAGGATGCATTGAGAGTAGGACTAATAAGCGAGATTGTTAAACGTGAAGACTTGGATGAAGAGGTTTGGAAACTAGCGAACACAATATCAAAACTACCTCCTGCCTCTACTCGATTGAATAAGCGTGCAATAAATCATTATTATGAAGCCCAAGGAATGTTCCAGTCATTTGAGTTTGCTGAAAACTTGATGTATGCGTCTTACTCGGCGTCTCCGGAGGCCCTTCCACATGGTATGCAAGACGTCGACCGTGTTACAGAAAAAGAAGGGATGCGTGCAGGATTCCAATATATGAATGAGGCATATACGGACGAAGATGCAATAGCGCGAGGCCAAATGAAAAGACCCGATCGAGCTCCATAAAAACCGTTTTTGAGTCAGACAAGGATCTATCAATAAATGAGTCGTGAAAGGCAGGGTTATTTAAGATGGCAGAATATGAAAATATTATTTACGAAGTTAGGGAAGGAGCCGGTGGGGGCGTAGCATATGTCACATTAAATCGTCCAGAGAGGCTGAATGCTTTAAGTAAGGCGCTTCTTGTAGAATTGGGTGATGCCCTAGAGGCTGGTGCGAAAGATGATAACGTTCGCTGTATCGTTATTAAAGGCGCAGGGAGAGCGTTTTCCGCTGGCTACGACATGAATGTGCAGTCGCAAGGTTCTCCAAATAGGGATGCGGTCACTATGATAACTGAACGACCCGATGGAACTTCAGTTTTTATCGATTGGATGTGGAATAATCCCAAACCAGTTATAGCACAGGTTCATTCTTTTACATTGGCTGGAGGCGGGCAACTGGCATTGCATTGTGATATAACAATAGCGTCGGAGGATGCGTTGTTTGGGTATCCGCCTGCTAGATATGCTAGTATAGCGACTAATATGATCTGGCCAGAACTAGTCGGCATGAAAAAAGCAAAGCAGTTAGCGTTTACAGGGAATATGATGGACGCTCAGGAAGCATTGAGAGTAGGACTGGTAAGTGAAGTTGTCGGTAGGGAAGATTTAGATGAAGAAGTATGGAAATTAGCGAACACGATATCAAAACTTCCTCCCGCATCGACGCGGTTAAACAAACGTGCAATAAATCATTATTATGAAGCCCAAGGGATGTTCCAGTCATTAGAATTTGCAGATAATCTCATGTGGGCATCCTACTCTGCATCTCCAGAGGCACTTCCTCACGGTATTCAAGATGTTAATCGTGTAACGGCAGAAGAAGGTATGCGCGCAGGTTTTCAGTTTATGAACGATGGGTATACTGAGGAAGATGCGATAGCACAGGCACAGATGAAGCGTCCTGATCGAGCGCCGTAAACGACGGTTTACGACGCCCTCTTTGAAAATTGCAATAAAATATCTAAAACTGGTTGATACAAATAGAAAGCTTATGCTACAGTCTTCTAGATGGATGCATGGGGTAAAATTTATCGCATATCGTCGTATCATTAACTTTTATTAAGGAGAAAAACTATGAAGGCTTTGGTCTTTGAAAAATATGGTGGCCCAGAGGTTCTTGAATGGAAAGATGTTCCTGACCCAGAACCAGGTCCTAACGACGCAGTTGTTGAAGTAAAAGCGTCTGCAGTTAACTACAATGATATTTGGGGAAGGAGAGGGGCACCTCAGGAAGTTCCTTTGCCGCATATTTCTGGAAGTGATGCTGCAGGTATAGTCACCCAAATTGGTGATGCAGTTACCGATGTTAAAATTGGTGACGAAGTTGTAGTTCATTGCGGACGACCTGCTCGAGGTAACAAAGAAGGAGAAGGTCAACAGTACAATATATGGGGATATGATTGGCCTGCTCTTGATGGTGCTCATGGAGAGTATGTCTGCGTTCCTAGTGAAAATCTGGCACCTAAGCCTACCAATTTAGATTTTGAAGGGGCTGCATCATTGCCACTGGTTTTAGTCACTGCATGGCGCAAGCTCGTTCATAAAGCTCGTATAAAACCTGGGGATACTGTATTGGTTTGGGGTGCAGCTGGCGGATTGGGAGTAATGGCAATTCAAATCGCTAAAATGTTTAGAGCAGACGTAATAGCGGTAGCTTCTTCAGACGAAAAACTGGAACTTTGTAAGCAAATTGGTGCAGACCACGTAATCAATAGAAATACTCAAGACGTCAGAAAAGAAGTACGGAATATCGTCGGGCGACGAGGAGTTGATATTGTTTTCGAGCATCCAGGTCAGGCCACAATGGGCTTGAGTGTTCAGATGGCTTCTTGGAACGGAATTGTGGTGACTAGTGGAGCTACTAGTGGGTATGAAGGCCAGATAGACCTCAGACATATATTCTTCAGAGAAGTCGAGCTTGTGGGCTCTACACTGGGTACCGTTTTCCATCTTCAGGAGTCTCTTGATGCTGTGCAGGCTGGATATATCAAACCTGTTATTCATAGTGTTCTTCCGACGAAAGATGGAGGAGAAGGCCAAAGGATAGTAGAAGATGATGAGGCTGTAGGTAAAGTAGTCCTCGTCCCGTAGAAAACATCCTGATGGTGGAATTTAGATCAAAGATAATGATCGTATTGTCCGGTTTTTCTGTTAATTATTGAACGGAGTTGGGGATTGATGGGATACAACTTCGACGCGGACGTAATTGTTGTTGGCGCTGGCCCGGCAGGAGCCAGGACAGCTGCTTTACTATCAGAGCGTGGCCATTCCGTGATCGTTCTTGAAGAACATCAAGAGGTCGGGTTTCCTGTTCATTGTTCTGGATTTATAACGCCGAGAACTCTTGATATTGCACAAATTGAATCTAGTATCGTCATGAACTCTGTTAAAGGAGCTTTAGTTTATTCAAATAATAAAGCAAAACCACTAATATTAGGTGGTGATATTGAGCGAGCAGTGGTCGTGGACAGAGAGTTGTTTGATAAGTCCATAGCCAGTTCTTCTGGTGATTCCGGCGCATCCTTTAAGATGAATAACAAAGTTGTTTCTGTTCAAAGGAAAGACTCTTTTGTCGAGGTATTGGCTATTCATGACAAAAAACCAATAAAGTATCTTGCTCGATGTGTTGTTGGTGCGGATGGTGTTCGATCGATAGTTGCAAAAGATCTCGGAAGAGATTCTGGAGAAATGATATGGTGCATTGGGGCGGAAGCAAGATTAGAGGGTCATCCGATGGACATGGTCAGAATTTATGCTTCCCAAGATTTGGCTCCAGGGTGGTTTGGTTGGTCAATACCTACTGGAACTAACCGAGTGAGGATAGGTATCGGGGCGGCCATGCATAGCACATCTTTAAAACCTCGAAAATTATTGAATGACCTTTTAAATGAGTTTCCTGAACATTTTAAGGGTATTGAAATTATTTCTTTCGGCGGGGGCTTCATTCCTTTGTATAGTGCATCGTCTACCTACGATGACCGTGCTTTATTAGTAGGTGATGCTGCGCTTCAAGTTAAACCCACGAGCGGCGGGGGAATATACACGAGTTTAAAGGCTGCTTCCTACGCGGCGCAGGCAATAAATGAGAATTTAGATGAAGATTCGCTGGATAATGAATCTCTTAGTGTTTATCAAAAAAATTGGACAGAAGATTTTGGGCAGGAGATGCAGCGCGGCTTAGATATAAGGCAGGTATATTTAGGTTTAGGCGATGATAAACTGAATAGGCTTATGGATATTTTCCGCCTTCCTCTTTTTCGGTCAAAAATTAATAATTATGGTGATATAGACTATCCTTCTAAAATGTTCGGGATTTTGGTTGGTTTAGCACCTATACTTAAAGGGTTATTAGGCTTACCTGATCTACTCCCAGTATCTTGGAAAAATGTTGTTGACTCTAGACAGTGGGATGTGATCCACAAAGATCTACTAAATTGATGGTATACAATAAAATCCTTTAACAAGCTCATAGGCGAGGGATATTTCTTTGGACGAAACAAAAATAGCTATAAAACTTTTACGTATGTCGGCAATTGTGCCTAAGAAAGCCACAAAAGGAGCTTCAGGATTCGATATTTTTGCTTGCTTGGGTGAAGGTGAAGATTACATTGAAATAGGTAACGATCCTATAAGAGTTCCTACTGGCATAGCAATAGAAGTTCCATTTGGTATTGACGCCCAAATAAGGCCTCGATCGGGGTTAACGCTCAAAGGGGTAATTGGACCTTTAGGTACGATTGATTCTGATTATAGGGGAGAAATTTTCGTCACAATGTATACGTTGAAGGCAAATCAAAATTACAAGATCCAAGAGGGTGATCGAATTGCCCAAATTATCTTTAACCATTTGGCTGATGTTGATATCCAAGTTACAACTGATGAACTAACGGAAACCAAGAGGGGTTCGGGTGGTTTTGGTTCTACAGGATCTTGAATCTCATATTTTTCGAGTAACTTAATATAGCTGTCAAAATTGTTATTAGTTACCTTGTTCTCTTGTTATTTCTACCCACGCATTTTGATGGTTATCCCCCATTGGAGCATTGGATTTTGTTACTTTAATAATTACTTTATGGACATGAAACGTATCCAGGATTTTTGTAGCAATCGCATCAGAAATACCTTCAATTAAATTAAAAGACGTCTCTTCTATGATAGATTTTATTACCATATACACCTTGGAGTAGTCGATCGTATCATCCAAGTTATCTGTATTTCCTGATTTTTGTAAATCTTTCAGAATTTCTATATCTACAATAAATTCCTGAGGAGAAGCTTTTTCTTCCTGGGTTGCTCCATGTCTTCCATAGAAAGTCATGCCCGTAAGCCCTATTTTATCCATATTGTCGAACCCTTCTCACTATTAAGTTGTTCTATTGCCAATAATCAAAAAATACCTACGATTATTTAAAGTACTCGATATCCCTACAAACATAGCTTTTTTTGCCAGCATATCTTTTCTAACGAAGATACAATGATAACAGTAGAATGAAAGATGGAGGAAGATCGATGGGTGGCCCTTTAAGCGGATTAAGAGTCTTGGACTTAACTCGGATTTTGTCTGGTCCTTTTACTACGATGATGTTTGCGGACCTAGGTGCCGAAGTGGTAAAAATCGAACGTCCAGAGGGTGGCGACTTGTCCAGAGGTACAGCCCCTTTTATACAGGGAGAGAGTTATTATTTTATTAGTGTAAATAGAGGAAAGAAGAGCGTTACTGTTGATTTGTCCTCTCCTGAAGGCGCACAAGTAATTAAAGATTTAATACCAGAGTGCGACATTCTTATCGAAAATTTTGTCCCTGGAGCTATGAAGAAATTTGGTTTGGACTATGGAACGCTTTCTGAGATTAATGAGAGAGTAATTTATTGCTCTATCTCCGGATTTGGGCAAACTGGACCTTATTCTGATAAACCCGCTTTGGATATTATCGTCCAAGCTATGGGTGGGATTATGAGTATCACTGGTGAGCAGGGAGGGGGTCCCGTACGACCTGGATCCTCCCTAGGGGATATTGTGGCAGGATTGTTTTCAGCCACAGGGATTTTATCCGCAGTTTATGAAAGGGAGAGATCTGGAAAAGGACAATTTATTGATTTATCGATGCTAGATAGCCAGGTTGCGACTTTAGAAGCGGCAGTAGGGCGTTATTACTCTACAGGCGACATACCAGGACCTATAGGAACTCGGCATCCTTCATTCACGCCATTTCAAGCATTTAAGTCAAAGGATGCTTGGATTGTGGTTGCGATAGTGGGTGGAGTTAACGATCAATGGCCGCTTTTTTGCTCTGCTATAGAAAAGGTTGAGCTAATCGATGACCCTAGGTATGTTGATGGGCACAGTAGAACTTTAAACTATGAAGCTTTAATTCCTGTCTTACAAGAAGCGATCAGCGGTAACACTGCAGAGCACTGGTTAAAAACCTTTAGTGATTTGGGTATTGCTTGCGGTCCGGTAAATACTATTGACCGTGTCGTAGATGACCCGCAAATCAAACATAGAAATACCATTGTGAAGGTTCCGCATAAGAGGATTGAACCAGTACCCGTCGTTAATACACCCTTTAAATTTTCTAGGACTTCGCCAGACAGCTTGGGTCCCGCACCGGATTTAGGCGAACACACCGAGGAAGTATTAGTAAACATAGCTAAATATTCTCTAGAAAAGATTAATGACCTTATCGAAAATGGAGTCATCGATTCTGATTATTCTGAGTAGAGTAGAAGGCTAGTTCTCTAAGAACTAGCTTGTGTGCTGGCGCCCCTGCCGGGACTCGAACCCGGAACCTGCTGATTAGAAATCAGCTGCTCTATCCAATTGAGCTACAGGGACTAGTGAAGCTAATCAATATTAGTGTTAACCCTATATAAACCTTCGTTTATTTCTTCTATAGAGGCTATTGTTAGGTTACCGATTTCAGCCATAGTAGTCCATTTTCTTTGCGCAATCGATCCTAATCGAAAAGCTCCAACAAGACCTAAGACTGATAATCCAATCGCTTCGGGAATTTTTGCAAGTCTATTTTTTTTCCCCAGAATTGCGCCGGTTGTCAGTGTTGCTACAGCGCCACCTAAAAGAAAATTGGTGCCACAAAAAGGTGATATAGCTAGTTGATGCTCCCCTAAATTTAGCCGACCAATTGCTTCAGTGCTGGCGTCCAAAATATTTTCTTTGGTCGCAGGGCCAAAAATGTAATAACCATTGCCGTTTGAGCTTCCACCGAACTGGCCATATTTATCTAGATTACGACCAAGAATGGATATAGTAGCATGCTCTACGGCATGGTTTTTCCTCACTGAAGTTAGCCAATTAGACCCCATATAACCCCACTCCTTTATTCGATAATTATATACAAATAATTCTTAAGATTTGTATTAAATCGCTCGCTATTTTATGTACAGAAACCATATTCTAGTATTTAGTTTAAATTTGGTTTAAAATGTGTCTCTTGCTTATATTATGTCTTTAAGATTAATCAATAAGGTTCGTTTGCGCAATTGGAGGTTCGGTGGCTCGGCAAAAGACTCGTTTAATGAAACAAGTGGAAAGCAAATATGGGAGACCATTAGAAGAGGTCTTGCCAGATTTGTATAATGAACTTGGTTTACCAGGAATGTCTGAAGAGTTGGGTATTAGTAAAGGTACTCTTTGGTACTGGCTTCTGAAGTATAATGTCAGCGTCAGAAGAGTGGCTCTTCGACCTGGAGAGAGCTTAGAGATACATAAAAACGAGTAGGAAGCATTTCCAGGACTATAATTTGATGTATAAGCCTTCCCCGTATCCCCTAATTAATAAGATTCGTAACGATATAATTTTTGTAATGATTATTCTTATAGGTGGTTTAATAATGGGTTTTATTGTTTTACCTTTTATTATCTCAAAATTTGAGCAAAGAGCCTATACCGCCGACCAGCAAGCACTTCAAAGGGCTGTGGAGCAACATAAAGAAAACATATTTCCATTATCCCAGTTGCCTACCTTGTCTGGGTCTGTAGGTTTTCCCGTCGAGGGGAACATTCAAGGATATCAATGTGATGACTCTGACATTGGAGAAATTTGCTCTTGGTTGGATTTCGAAAAAATGGTTCTCACAGGATCTTTGACGGACTCTGCAGTAATTCGCTCTGCCGATTCAATAAAAAACTCTTCCGCTACCAATGCCCCAAGTGGCCAATATGGCTGGTATCTTGGAGAAACTGGTAATGTTTACAGTCAGCCCGCATATTCCGTGGATTTGGGATATCCGTGAAGGATAGAGAATCGTTTGGTCTTGATAGGTTGCTCTATAAGATCAGATTTTTCGATTCTAATACGGAATGGAGCGAAGGTATTCTTTAAGAATTTGTAATATTAGAGAAGTTTTTTTGCTTTTAGCAAACCACCGAACTTATGCGCCTTTAGCATTCCATATCAGCTAAGAATACCGAACGCTAAAGGCGTCTTTAAATGTTCTTTATCCTGTTATCCCGGATAAACGATTTCCCCGCCTACAGCTTGTCTGGAAGGTTGCCTACTAGGGTTTGCTCCTTTAGTTTTCCAGAAAATTTCTGCGATATCTTGAACTGTTGCAAGGAATGTTTCCGCTGCTTGTAAGTTGACCGATTGTCTCACTTGTGATCCTTGCTTCATGGCAGAGAAAAACAGGTTATGTAAATCTGGATATTCTTCCAGATGTTCTGGTTTAAAGTAATCACCCCAAAGAACGCGGAGTTCGCTTTTAGCTTGTTCCGCACTTTCTTCTTTAACCGCTATAAACCTTGATAACTTGTTTTGATTTTCTGCTGAATTGGAATCATCCAAGTCTTCGATTAATTGAACCATCCTTATCACACTCAAAGCAGCTATTTGAGCTTGATGGGGATCATAAATCCCGCATGGTATATCACAGTGTGCGTATCCGATACGAGCAGGTGATATTTTTTCCACCAAAGATATTAAATATTTACTGGTTGACATTTTCCCTCCCTGTAGCCGACGGTTTTGATTGTAGACCGGTGCGAGTTTACACCACCAGTGAGCCTGATCGCAACTCAATAGGGGAAAATATCAAAGCCAAAAGGCGCCCATAGTTGTGTATCAGTATATAGTGGTGACATGCACAATATATTATTCTATCTATCTCAAGTCATCAAATTATTTACAGACATAGTTTTTTCTTCAAGAGTTAGAATTTCAGGGTCTAGCATGGAGCCATCTATGTTTGATGGGGATATGTTTTTGGCTACTAAGTCTAAATATAGAATGATTAATCTTAAGAATGATGATGTGATATTTTTCCACCACCCATTGACCAACCTCTATTATGTGAAACGAATTGTTGCGACGCCTGAGGACGTAGTGCAATTATCTTCCAACGCTTTTTTAATCAATGATGTTGATTATGGGAAGGTAAGCTTGTCAGATAAAGGCGATAGGTCAAATGTCCAGAAATGGACTCTAAAAAAGGACGAATATTTCGTTCTTGGCGACAATTACAACAACAGTACTGATAGCAGGGTTTTAGGCCCTATAAACGTTGAATGGATATTGGGAATCATTTGGTACCAATATTATTCTGCTAAAAATCGATGATTATTGGGTGCCTCTTAAATTTCCTTACATTTTGCTCTAGAATGTAATAAAGATTTTTCGGAGGACTGGTTTATGACTTTACCTAAGATCGGAGATCCTTGCCCCGAGGTTAGCTTCAGAACAGCGGATAGAGAGACAGTATCTCTTGCAGATTTGAAGGGTAAGGAAAATTTAGTTATAGCATTTTATGTTATGGCCTTTACCGGGGGCTGAGAAAGAGAGCTAAAGGAATTTGAAAATAACTATGAAGAATTCCAAAAGCTAGACACCCAAGTTTGGGCTGTTAGTATTGATTTGGCTCCTAGTCAGAAGGCATTCGCAGATCACTGTGGCTTATCTTTCAAGGCAGTTAGCGGTTTTCCTAACCATGACGGGGCTAAAACTTTGGGCGCTTTCAACGACGAAAGAGGATTAACTAAGAGAATTACTTATGTTGTTGATAAGGATGGGATTTTGCGCCATATCATTGATGACCCTGGGGATATGGAACGCCATGCTCGTGAATCTCTTGAGGTAGTAAAAGGTCTATAAATTTCAAAACGATTTTATATTACGAGGGTTATCTTTTCCTCGTAATAAAGACAGTAATGTTGCGATAATTAGAGTAACTAGCATGATGTTCAGCACCTGTTGAAACCCATGAGCAGACGACATTCTTGCAATAAGTTCTGTAGATAAATTTTGAGCGGAAAGTGCATTGCTCTTTTCTGTGAAAAAAATCGAGTAGAAAGTGCCGGATATGGCTATCCCGGTTGCCATGCTTCCCTGTCTGACGGTTGCTATCATTCCTGACGCCGTTCCTAGGTACCTTTGAGGCACCGATCCCATTATCGCACTATTGTTTGCGGGGCCAAAAATGGAGGTGCCAATTCCTTCAATAAGCAAAACTATCACGATTAACCCAAGATGAGTTCCAAGACCGATTTTTGCAAGGAAAAAATACGCAAATGCCATTATTACTAGCCCTGTAGTTGTTATTTTTATTGACTCCGTCTTATCTGCTATCCACCCAGCTAAAGGACCGACGATTAATCGTACTATTGGCAAAGTTCCTAATATTAGGCCCGCTGTTTTTGGTCGAAGATTTCTTGCGTCAAGAAGAAAAAAAGGTAGTAATATGATTATTGCACCTTGGCTTAAGAACTGTAGTGAATTAGCTGCATTTGCGAATGAAAACAATCTGCTTCTGAATAATTTTAGTTCTAAGACTGGGAATTTCGCTTTTGACTCGGCGAGGATGAAAAGGCCGAAACTTAAGGGGACGATACTAAAAGGAATAATTGTCCAAGAACTAATCCAGCCATGATTTCTTCCAAAAGTGATTCCTAAAAGGAAACAGGTCATTGTAATAAATAAACTTATAGAACCATAGATATCAAACTGGAATTGCGAGGTACTTTGTCGATCCTTCTCTAGATATAGAAAGCCAATCACAAAAAATATAATCATAAAAGGAACCCGGAAATAAAATAATGATTGCCAATCCCAATTCTCTAAGATAAGACCTGCTATAGATGGGCCACTGGCGAGACCAACGCCTACCACAGCATTCTCAATCCCAAGAGCTGTTCCTCTTTGGTTATCTGGGAAGGATTGAACTAAGAGAGCGTTTCCGTTTGAGACTATCATGGCTTGCCCTATGCCCTGAACCGCTCTGCCAAAAAAGAGAAAAGGTAATGATCTACTCAGAGGGGCCAATATAAGCCCAATTCCAAAAACTATGAATCCACCTAAGAAAACCCGTTTACGCCCGACCGAGTCTCCCAAACTACCTAAGGTTAGTATGATTCCGATACTGGTTAGTAGGAAGATTATCGATATCCAAACTATAACGCTGGGATCCGTCTCAAACTCTTCGGTGAGGAAAGGAAGAGCCATGTTAATGATGCTGCCATCAACGGTGCTAGTTAATACTCCAAAGCCTACTATTAAAGCGACGATCCACTTATAGGACTCAGAATTTACTTTATTAATAGCATTCTCCTTGTGTCGGGTTTATCTAAATACCTCTTAATAACATACACCATATAATCGGTTTTCTGAGCATGCCATAATAACTTAGCTGCATCCTTTTTTATGGAGATGGTTGCAGTATTTTATTTCAGTAAACTAGTTTTATCGGCTTATTCGATCCATTAAAAATACATGTGGGTCTCCTCGGGTGTATAATGTGTGTGTAATAGACCTGGAAGCACAAACTTAGTGCTTTCGCCAAAAGGGGTATTACGGTGGGATTAATTTATGGTTCGAGACAAAAGTGATGACTTAGATGCTAGCGAGTTGAGTGAACAAAACGAGATGGCGCGGCTTCTAGAAGAAGAAATTAGTAAGATGCCTTCTCTGAGAAGAGGTGAAGCTCTTGAGGGGAAAGTAATACTTATTAATGAAGAAGGTGTATTGGTCAATATTGGGGCAAAAAGTGAAGGTGTTGTCCCAATGAGAGAAATTCGTAGTTTGGGGGATTCCGGAGTTGCGGCTTTAAGCCCAGGAGATCCCATCGTAACAATAATGATGCGACAGGAAGATAATGGCCAATATTTGCTGTCTTATGACAAAGCACAGGCTGAAAGAGGATGGATCCAGCTTGAGCAAGAAATGGAAGCCGGAAATTCCATCGAAGTGACAGTGACTGGATATAACCGTGGGGGCCTCCTTGTAGACGCTTTGGGTGTACAAGGGTTTGTGCCTCTTTCGCAGTTATCCTCTGATCGTCGATCTGAGATGCAGGAAAGTAATGAAGAACAGATTGCTGAGATATTGGAAAAAATGATAGGTGAAGAGCTATCATTAAAAATTATTGAAGTAAACAAAAGAAGACAGCGCGCTATCCTGTCTGAAAGAGTGTTTAATCAAGAAGAGCGTGATGAGCAGCGGATGCAATTGATGTCCGAATTGACAGAAGGATCAATTGTAAAAGGTCGTGTGACCGGTGTTAGGGAGTTTGGTGCTTTCGTTGATTTAGGAGGCATTGATGGACTCATTCACATATCTGAACTTTCATGGCAACCAGTAGAGGCTCCGTCAGATATAGTTCAACCAAGTGATGAAATAGATGTATTTATACTTAAAGTGGATACGGAGTCTGGTAGAATCTCTTTAAGCTTAAGACGTACCGAGCCAGATCCATGGCAAATAGAGATATCTAAATTTTCAGAAGGTGACATAGTTGAGGCAACGATTACACGGCTAACACCTTTCGGAGCTTTTGCTAAGATTCAAGATAATATAGAAGGTCTGATTCACATATCTGAATTGTCTGAAAACCATGTACGGCATCCTAAGGAAATTGTTCACGAAGGTGATTCCCATCAAGTTAAGATATTACGTATTGAACCCGAGCGAAGAAGACTTGGTTTGAGTATTCGCCAGGTTCAAGATACCGTGGACGTATCTGAGACTATCGCGTCTGAAGAAATAGCACCTGATGAACAAGAAACTGCTTCTTCTGAGGAAGAATCAGATGTAACGTCACCCGAAAAAGTTGACGAAACTACTTTGG
Organism: Dehalococcoidia bacterium UBA6926; assembly: GCA_002450835.1. GTDB lineage: Bacteria > Chloroflexota > Dehalococcoidia > UBA6926 > UBA6926 > UBA6926. The sequence goes on along the minus strand of DKAM01000030.1, from coordinate 113,705 downwards.
AGGATCAAGCTGTTGAAGGAACTCCAGAGAAATCAGATGATTCACCGGAGGATATGGATGAAACTTCGGAGGTCGCATCAGAGGGTAATGAGGAATTAGTTATTGGTGATGTTGCTTCTGCGGACACATCAGAGGATGATGTAGAGGAAGGTAAATCTGGTTAGTAATTGAGGTAGTCTAAACCAAAGCAAACGAAACTTAGGAGTTAAACTATGGCTAGCAGATTTGAGAAATTTTCAGAGAGAGCTAGACGAGTATTATCCTTGGCTCAAGAGGAAGCTCAGCATTTTAATCATAATTATATTGGAACTGAGCACGTTTTATTAGGTTTGGTACGAGAGCCTGAAGGAGTTGGTACTAGAGTCTTAATATCAATGGACATCGATCTTTCTAAAGTTCGGTCGGCTGTTGAATTCATTATTGGGCGTGGTGAAAAACCCACTACAGGTGATGTTGGATTGACCCCCCGCGCCAAAAAAGTTATTGAACTTGCTGTTGACGAAGCTCGACAGATGTCTCATCAATACATAGGGACCGAACATCTGTTGATAGGTCTTCTTCGCGAGGGAGAAGGTGTCGCAGCCGGGGTTCTCGAGAGCTTGGGCGTTTCTTTAGACAAATCTCGAGACGCAACAACTAAGATATTGAATGAAGGTGGCCAAAAATCCGGATCTCGCTCATCCACAAAAACTCCAACGTTAGATCAACTAGGAGTTGATTTAACCGTTATGGCAAAAAAAGGTGATCTTGATCCAGTCGTTGGTAGATCAAAGGAAATAGAAAGAGTAATACAAATTTTATCCCGAAGAACCAAGAATAACCCCGTTTTAATCGGGGAACCTGGTGTCGGTAAAACAGCTATTGTAGAAGCTATGGCTCAAAGGATTGTTTCCGGCGATGTACCAGAAAGCCTCGCTGGAATGAGGTTAGTGACTTTAGATATGGGTGCTCTGGTAGCTGGTACTAAGTATAGAGGAGAGTTTGAAGAGCGCCTCAAAAAAGTAGTTGATGAAATGAGAACTGCTAAGAATACTATTTTGTTTATAGACGAAATGCATACTCTTGTTGGAGCTGGTGCTGCAGAAGGCGCGGTTGATGCTTCAAATATATTGAAGCCGTCTCTGGCTCGTGGTGAGATTCAGACCATAGGGGCTACCACCTTAGATGATTATCGCAAACATATTGAGCGTGATCCCGCTTTGGAGCGTCGTTTCCAACCGGTAACCGTTGAGGAACCCTCATCAGATGATACGGCAGAGATTCTTAAAGGGGTGAAAGCCGCTTATGAAGAGCATCATAACTTGAAAATAACTGATGAAGCTATATATGCGGCCGCTAATTTGGCTTCCAGGTATATTGCCGATCGTTTCTTACCGGATAAAGCAATAGATCTTATTGATGAGGCTGCGAGCCGTGTTCGTATTAAAGCGTCTTCAACACCTTTGTCGGTGAAAGAGGCGATGATCGCTTTAGAGAGAGTAAGAACTGAGAAAGATACAGCCGTTGAATCAGGCAATTTCGATTTCGCGTCTGAGATGCGTGAGCGAGAAGTAAGCTTAGCTGAGAGAATTGCTAAGCTTGAGCAAGAATGGCAGAAAGAGCGTACCGACGTAGAACCACAGGTAACTGAAGAAGATATAGCTCAAGTGGTCAGCATGTGGACAAATATTCCCGTGATGCGTTTGGCTAAAGAAGAAACAGCCAGATTGATCCATATGGAAGAAGCAATGCATGATAGGATAATTGGCCAAGATGAAGCTATTTTGACCGTTTCAAAAGCGGTTAGGAGAGCTAGGGCTGGTTTAAAGGATCCTAGACGTCCGATAGGTAATTTCTTGTTCTTAGGACCCACAGGAGTTGGTAAAACCGAGCTCGTCCGCACCCTTTCAGATTTTATGTTTGGGTCTGAAGAAGCAATGATTCGTCTTGATATGTCCGAGTTTATGGAGCGTCATAGCGTGGCGAGATTGGTTGGGTCGCCCCCAGGATATGTTGGATATGATGATGGAGGTCAACTTACAGAGGCCGTTCGCCGGAAATCATATTGTGTTATTTTGCTTGATGAAATTGAAAAAGCGCATCCAGAAGTTTTCAATATTCTCCTTCAGATATTTGATGACGGCCATTTAACCGATGCCAAAGGGAGAAAAGTAGATTTCCGTAATGCTGTTATTGTTATGACATCAAATATAGGTGCAGAGGTGATTAAGAAAGACTCTAATATAGGGTTTTCACTTGAAGCAGATGGCGCTAAGGCTAGGAAAAAATCTTACGAAGCGATGAAGGATAAAGTTCTTAATGAAGTTAAGCAATTCTTCAGGCCAGAATTCCTTAATCGGATCGATGCTCAGGTTGTATTTCATGCGCTATCGGAAGAGCATATACGTGAAATTGTTGATCTTATGATTGCGGACCTTGAAAAACAACTTTCAGAAAAACAAATTACCATTGAGGTTACGAACGAAGCTAGAGATTATATTGGCCGTGAAGGTTACGATGAAACTTATGGTGCTCGTCCCCTCCGGAGGGTCATACAGAATTTGATCGAGGATAAATTATCCGATTTGATCTTGGATGGCACTATCGATGAAGGAAATGATGTTCTGGTGGATTTTGTGGATGAGGAGATTTCGATTAGCGTAATCACACCGGAAGCTTCTGATGCATCTGAAGAAAGTAATGACTCTGAAGTTGATGGTGAGAAAAGCCCGGTCGCGTAGCTTTAATTAACTTTTATAGATTTAAATGGGGTCGCTTTATTTATCAAATTCTAATTTAGTGTGGTTATTTCCGGGCAGGCATATTATTGTACTCGTAACAATCGGTGGAATGATTAGGATTTATTATGGCTAAAGGCAAATTAGCATATAGTTGTACTGCTTGCGGAAATGAGTCCAACAGTTGGCTGGGAAGGTGCCCCATATGCGATGCTTGGGGATCTTTAGTTGAGATTGAAAAACACTCAGGGGCTCAAACACTCAAAGATAAATCTTCAGTACAATCATACAAATTTTCGGAAATACTGGGGTCTGCGGAAGCGCCTGACAGGATTCTTTTTGGCATGCCAGAAACAGAGAGGGTTCTAGGAGGAGGAGTGGTCAAAGGTTCAACTACTTTATTAGTTGGCGAACCTGGCATAGGTAAATCGACCCTATTATTACATTTAGCGGATGGATTGAGCGATCGCAATGATGGGAGGATCTATTATATTGCGGGTGAGGAATCACCGGATCAAATAGGTATTAGAGGAAAAAGAATTGGGATTGAAGGTAAGCGTTTAGAGATATTTCCCGAAACCGATGTTGACTCGATTTTGTTTGAATTGAATCAACATGAACAATCGATTGTCATAATAGATTCTATCCAAACTTTAGTCGATCCTGGGTTAGATTCAGTTGCTGGTTCTGTTGCTCAAATCCGAGCTTGCGCTTCCAAACTAATAACTTGGTCTAAAATTTCACAGGTTCCCCTCTTTATGAGTGGGCATTTGACCAAAGAGGGTTCAGTCGCAGGGCCTAAGGTTCTAGAACATTCGGTTGATGTCGTACTCCAATTGGATGGTAACGCTTCTGGATCTTTCAGATCTTTGCATGGTCTAAAAAATCGATTTGGCTCTACAAATGAGATGGCTGTTTTGGAAATGCGAGAGAATGGCTTGGTTGAAGTTCTTGACCCTTCAAGTGATTTGATTTCAGAACGACCAGAAGGTGTTCCTGGCTCTGTTGTAGTTCCAATAATTGAGGGCACAAGACCATTGTTAGTCGAAGTCCAATCTTTGGTTTCCCAAACAGGAAATTCGTTTGAGCCAAGGAGAACGGCAAACGGTATAGAGCTTAATAGATTAGTCTTAATATCTGCAGTGCTTTCGAAACAATCTTCGGTTGATATTATAGGGAAAGATATAATAGTAAATGTTGTCGGTGGTATTAGGGTTAGTGAACCTGCTGCTGATCTAGGTATCGCCCTTGCGATTGCAAGTAGTGCTCTTGATAAAGAGTTTCCGGCGAGCACGGCTGCAGTAGGAGAACTGGGTTTGACTGGAGAGATTAGGAAGTCTATATACATAGAAAGGCGTATCACAGAGTTAGCAAGACTGGGCTTTCAAAGGGTAATAGTGCCAAAGTCGTTTGTTCCAAGCGATTCTTTAAATGAAATAGATATAAATCTAATTAAGGTGAATAATATTGAAGATGCGATCAAAAAATTCTGAAATCGCCTAGTAATATTTTATTATTAAATCTATATTATCCTGATTAAATTAACTTGACGTGATCCATCCTAACATTCATACTTAAATCCGCTAGCATTTGCTAGCTTATTTTCTTGTGGTGTCGAGCAGGGTTTGACAGTCGCGTGGCCCGAGTGGCGCAATGGTAGCGCAGCCGATTTGTAATCGGCAGGTTAGCGGGTTCGAATCCCCTCTCGGGCTCCAAGAGAATGTTGATTTACTGGTGTACCCGTAAAGAACAAAATTTTTATCGGATTTATTAGATTTAAGCGGGCCCACATAGCTCAGCGGTAGAGCACGTTCTTGGTAAGAACGAGGTCACCAGTTCAAGTCTGGTTGTGGGCTCCATGGTGAAGGAGGCTTAGATAAGGTCATGGCCAAACAGAAATTTGTGCGGAACAAGCCGCATTTGAATGTGGGGACGATTGGTCACGTGGATCATGGTAAAACAACGTTGACTGCTGCTATCACAAAAGTATTAAATACTGCTGGAACCAGTGAGTTCCGAGCATTTGATAGTATAGACAATGCGCCTGAAGAAAGAGCACGTGGCGTCACAATCAATATATCTCATGTTGAGTATGAGACGGCAACACGGCATTATGCACACGTAGATTGCCCGGGTCACGCCGATTACATCAAAAATATGATTACAGGAGCGGCGCAGATGGATGGTGCTATCCTTGTGGTTAGCGCCCCCGATGGTCCGATGCCTCAGACGCGAGAGCATATTTTGTTAGCTCGACAGGTGGAAGTTCCTCGTATTGTTGTTTTTCTGAACAAGGTTGATCAGATGGATGATGAAGAGTTACTTGAGCTTGTAGAATTGGAAGTTAGAGAGCTGCTTTCTCAGTATGATTTTCCAGGAGATGAGATTCCAATAATTCGAGGGAGCGCCCTAGGTGTTCTTGAGGAATCTTCTGAAGATATAAGTGCAGAAGTTTATCAGCCCATTGTTCAATTAATGGAAGCGGTAGATAGTTATATACCAGAACCAGATCGACCCAAGGACCAACCTTTCTTGATGCCAATCGAAGATGTGTTTGGAATTAAAGGAAGAGGTACAGTGGTAACTGGCCGTGTTGAAAGAGGAACTCTTAAGGTAGGAGATACTATCGACATTATTGGTTTTGACGATAACAAAACAACTGTCACGACTGGTATCGAAATGTTTCATAAAGAGGTCGATGAAACTGAACCAGGGGATGCCGTTGGATTGTTGATTAGAGGAATTGATAGAGAAGAAGTCGTACGTGGTCAAGTAGTAGCCGAACCTAACACCGTAACCCCTCATACGAAGGCGGAAGCCCAAGTGTATATCCTTACTCGAGATGAAGGTGGTAGGCATACTCCGTTTTTTGATGGTTACAAACCACAATTCTATATTAGGACGACTGACGTGACTGGGAGCGCACATCTCCCAGATGGAACTGAAATGATTATGCCAGGTGATAGTGTTGAGATGAGAATTGAGCTTATTACACCTATTGCGATGGAAGAAGGATTGAGGTTCGCTATCAGAGAAGGAGGACGCACGGTTGGCTCTGGTGTCATCACTAAAGTCTCAGACTAAATATGATACCCGTAAAATTTTGAGCTGACTTGTATGTAAAAATGGCAAAAAAAAGCGGAGCTCGCGTGCTGGTAACGCTGTCTTGTGTGGAGTGTAGTGAGCGGACTTATTCTACTGAAAAAAACAGGAGAAATGATTCTGATCGTATTGAGTTCAATAAATTTTGCCCTCGATGTCGCCAACATAGGATTCATCGTGAGGTTCGATAGGAAGTAACGATGAGTACAAGGAACCCAGTTAGGACCAACAGAGATTCTCGATCAGGAGGGCTTTTAAGAGTTCCTAGAGAAGTTATTTCTGAGTTAAAAAAATCCACTTGGCCTTCTAAAGAAGAGGCTAGGCGACTTACAGTTATGGTACTAGTTGTTTCTGCTTTCATGGGAGTTGTACTGGGATTGGCTGATTTTGTTTTTAGTAAGATTTTTTCAACCTTTATTGTAAACGTGTAATTTAAGAGATTAGAGATTTATACATGGTCGATACAGAACAAACTGATAACCCTACATCCGATTGGTATGTAGTGCATACCTATTCTGGCCAAGAAGAGAGAGTCAGACGAAATTTAGAGAACAGGATAGAGTCTCTGGATGTTCAGAATTTGGTTTTAAGTGTTGTTGTACCTACTGAAGAGCAAATAGAAATTAAAGGTGGCGAGAAAAAAACCGTAACAAAAAAAGTGTTTCCTGGATACATATTAGTAGAAATGATCATGGATGATCGCACTTGGAGAGTGATTAGAGAAACACCGGGAGTTACCGGATTTGTTAGTAGTGGAGATCCACCCAGACCGGTTCCCCTAGCTGATTCTGAGGTGAGGAATATTCTTCATCAGATGGAAGCAGAGGCTCCTAGAGTCAGTGTAGGATATTCGACAGGCGAGAGTGTAAAAATCACGGATGGCCCATTTTTGGATTTCATGGGTTCTGTGGAAGAGGTTAATGAAGATAGAGGGAAAGTCATTGTTATGGTATCGTTTTTTGGTCGAGAAACGCCCGTAGAGTTAGATTTTCTGCAAGTAGAAAAAATCTAATAAATATCTAAATTTTAGGAGCTATGGTGGCTAGAAAAGTACGCGCAGTTGTGAGATTACAGATCGAGGCAGGTAAAGCAACACCGGCACCTCCTGTCGGGACCGCATTGGGTCCGCACGGGGTTAATATTATGGGTTTTGTTAAAGAGTACAACGCAAAAACTGCATCGCAAAGTGGAAACATCATTCCAGCTGACATTACCATATATGAGGATAGATCATTTACTTTCATTACAAAGACTCCTCCGGTTTCTGATTTACTTCGGAAAGCAGTTGGGGTTGATAAAGGAAGTTCTGATGTAAGGACAGAGAATGTTGGAACCGTTAGTCTAGATAAAGTTAAGGAAATTGCGAAAATAAAACTTGAAGACCTCAATACTGATGATGTGGATGCGGCTGTAAATATGGTTATTGGTTCCGCAAGAAGTATGGGTATTCAAGTATCTGAGAACTAAATAGGAGAATTAGAAAGAAACTAGCATGGGTAATAAGCGCAGTAAAAGATATTCTGAATCTGAAGGGAACATTGATAGTGGAATGTTGTATTCACCCGTTGAAGCTATCAATCTAGTAAAAAATAGCTCTACGGCTTCGTTTGATGAGACTATAGAGCTACATGCTCGACTAAATGTTGATTCACGTCAGGCTGACCAACAGGTCAGAGGAGTTGTTGTTTTACCCCACGGAGTTGGTAAGACACTGACCGTTCTTGTGTTTGCTGCGGGTGAGGCTCAAAAAATTGCCGAAGATGCCGGAGCAGATTTTGTAGGGGCAGATGAGCTCGTTGCTCGTGTTGAAGAAGGATGGACTGAATTCGATGTTGCTTTGGCAACTCCTGATATTATGACTCGGATTGGTAAACTAGGAAGAGTACTAGGAAGAAAAGGATTGATGCCGAGTCCTCGTGCAGGAACTGTGGTTGAACCGGATGATCTTGAAAAGTCGATTTTGGATTCGAAGAAAGGGCGTATAGAGTACCGGCTTGACCGTTTTGGCATAATTCATAGCCCTATCGGTAAAGCTAGTTTTGATGAAGATCAACTGACTGGTAATCTTGCCGTACTTATGGATGCAATTCTTGCCGACAAACCAGATACAATTAAGGGTCAATATATTAAGAGTGTATCATTAAGCAGCACGATGGGTCCTGGTATAAAAATGGATATTAATGCGGTATCGGATATGAGAGGTTTGGCTTAGTAACTTATGGTTGCGACAAAGAAAATAGAACAAGTTGAAGAACTAGAATCTTATCTAAAAGATAACACTATCATTATAGGAACTAATTATCGCGGTCTGAACGTGGAAGATATGCAAGGGTTAAGGCGTGCACTTCGGGCGTCAGACGCGAGTTATCGGGTGGTAAAAAACCGCCTTTTAGCTATAGCAGCAAATAATATTGACAGCGATAATATTTCGGAGATAGTTGATGGACCTACGGGATTGGTAACATCACATTCGGAACCCGTCGCTGTAGCTAAAGCTCTGAGTGATTATATCAATGAAAACCGATTAGACATGAAAATTTTGGGAGCTTTAATCGACGGAGCGATTGTTGATGCGAAGCAAATTGACACTTTGGCTAAATTGCCATCTAAGGATGTCATTCTATCTCGACTGCTGGGTGGATTAAATGCTCCATCCCAGGGTTTAGTTTCAGTGCTTAAGAACGCTTTAATAAAATTGGTTAATACTATTGAACAAAGAAGAATACAGGTGGAGGAAAGGAATAAATAATGGCGACAAAAAAAGAGGACATCGTAGCAGCGATAGAAGAAATGTCTGTTCTAGATCTAGCGGATTTAGTTAAGACTTTAGAGGAGAGGCTGGGAGTTACTGCTGTAGCAGCGGCACCAGCGGCTGCTACAGCACCATCTGCAGGTGCTGGTGATGCTGCACCCGCAGCTTCTGGCGGAGACGCAGATGCAGACGAAGCCGAGGTAACTGTAGTTTTGAAGGAAATTGGCCCTAACAAGATTAATGTTATTAAGGCCGTTAGAGAAGTAGTTCCCGGTTTAGGCTTGAAAGAAGCGAAAGACCTCGTTGAATCTGCTCCAAAAGAGATAAAAGAAAATGTTGCGAAATCAGAGTCTGAAGATATTAAGAAAAAACTAGAAGAAGCTGGAGCGAGCGTAGAAATTAATTAAGACGCTGGGGGCGTTCTAAGTTTCTTCTTCTTTTCGGACGGTAAGCCGATACTGGTTGCCTGACATTGTGTCGTCTCCTGGATTGACCCAAGCTAGGACTATCGCATATATAAAACCTGCTATCGGAACACCCAGAACTGCACCCCATGGACCTGCAAGCCTAGTTCCTAGTAGGACGGCCAATAGGACAAATAAGCCAGGCATCTGAAGAGCATTACCCATAATTCTTGGCAGCACAACGTTGTTCATCAGAAGGCTCCAGCCAATGAGGGTAATGCCTACAAAGGCCGTTGTTGAAAGGGTACCTGTCAAGAAACTTACTAGGATTGGCATCCCGAGGGCAACAACTTCTCCTACAACAGGGACTAATTGTATCAGGCCAGATAATATACCAATCGGCAGGGCGAATGGGAGTCCTGCGATCATCATGATTGACGCAATCATTATGCTATATAAAGACATTATCGTAAAAATCCCTTTTAAGTAGCCGAAGAAAATTCTATCTAAATGATTTAGGCTTGCACTAATATTTTGGTGATAACTTTCTGGTATTAACTTGTAAACTGTGCTCATTATTAGGCTTCCCTCGATTACCATATAAACTGATAAGGCCATAATCAGAGCTGATCTTATTAATATGCTAGTGGCGCCTTTTAAGGCGTCGAGTGCGTTTGCTTCCATCCAGTTACCAATTACTTCTCCGGCTCTTAAAAGTGTAGCATTATCGCTGCTCGAGGCTTCAGTACTTGTCAAACCCAAAGAAGCTGCCAAATCTTCTCCCCTATTGATGGTTCCTGATAAAGTTTCTGCAAAATTAGGAAGATCTTTAGATAACGCGACTGCTTGTTCTAAGGTGATGGGAACAATTATTACGAATATGACAACAACCGGTAGTAAAACTAATAGATATGATATCGGTATAGCCGCCCACAATAATCTTTGAAAGATTCTTTCGTTCTTCAATAAATTAATTCTGTTTAATATGAGCGACTTAGTATTTTCATCAGAAATTCTTGTTATTTTTTCAATTATTGAGGAAAACATAGGGTCTATTTGAGCACCTATAATATTTAATCTTTGGTCGATTGCTGGAAGAAGGGCCCTTATTCTAGAAACAAGGCGCCTCATTGCTAATGATACGATCCAGGCCATAAATATAATTATTAATACGTCGAATATATAAGCGGCGAAGTCCCAACTGCTTTTCACCACATATAAACCGCTAGCTAGAGCTATATTAGCCAATCCAAATTTTGCCCACCCGGAGTTAAGCATTTGGAAATCCTTTCAACTCTAAATATTTTCGAAAACAACAGTACTTAATAGATAGACCGTCATTTTATATAAGCTCTTACGGTAATTTATATAGTGCATCGTAACCAAATTTGCTTTAATCTTCAATTTTCGAATAACGCTTGGTATTGAAATGAGATCAGTTACGTTTGGTGGTATTAAAGACTCTGTCTAAAAAGCTAAACTTTGTTAATCGATCCCAAATAGGAAATGGGCTACCTGATATGGCAATGTTAATGCCTGCAATGATGATGGGTGGCAGGAAATAGATTAAGTGAGCCGCTAAGGCAAATACCAAAGCAGACTCGCGCTCGATTCCATGTAATCCTAGAAAAACGATTGACGCAAATTCAAAAGGGCCGAGGCCAGACGGCAGGCCCGGAACGATAGAAGCTATAGTTGTGATTATCAAAATAATGACGTAAAGCTGCCAATAATGAATTGCCAACCCTAGATCTTTGGCGATTAACCAACCACTTACTCCTAATAAAAGCCATTTGATATTTGTTATAAGCAGTACCTTAAATAGCCGAGACGCTTGTCTAAATAAATCTCTCCACACAGTACCGTATTCAATTATTAAAGGATATTTCTTGAAATACTCCCATCGGTTAATCGTTAATGAAATATAAGTGATGACCATTAAGAACAAAGCTAAAATTAATGAAGTCGTCCAGATAAAATCTTTGAGTTCATGTGGAGGAGGGGATAGCAGTAAGCCGAAAACGATTGTGATTAATGTTATTGCAAGGTCAACCATTCTAACTAATATAAGTGATGCTAATACCTGCGATTGCTTGTACCCATCTCTTACCGTTAGATATGCAAATTGTATTGGCTCTGCCAATATACGGATGGGAGCTAGACTATTTATACCTACTCCTGTATTTTCCACAACAAAAAGCCTCAATATGGAAGGTGGGTGTTCAGTGAAAAGTGTTTTCCATCGATAGGCACTAGTAAACAAGCTAAGTACCACGAACCCGATTGATGGTAGAATGAAATTGAACGATAGATCAGCAATGCTATTGATAAATATATTCAGATTTATATCTCTGGTTGTAAAGAATAGGAAGATGACACCAACCACAAATCCAAAAATAACCCTAAGAAGAAATTGAGGTTTCTTTAGGGGATTCATTTAAAGCGAGTTACCTTTCACATTTGTCATAATAGAAATTATTTGTTTTTAATTATACTTTAATATTTCTCTTTAGTTACTAGATTATTAATTCACTTTTGTTATATTTAGTATTGTTCTAACAAAAAAACAGGCGGGATAAATAATGAAAATAGGGGCTCACGTTTCTTCCTCTGGTGGGATTGATAAGTCAATTGGTAGAGCAGAAGACATCCAGGCTGAAGCTATACAGTTATTTGTAACACCGCCTCAAGGTTGGGCAAAAACTAAACACACTGAAGAATCAATCATATCGTTTAGGTCAAAGAGAGAGAATACTAATATAGGGCCTGTTTTTTTCCATGGAATTTATTTGATTAATTTAGCTACTGACAACGCAGTTAATTTGGACAAAAGTATAGACTCGCTAATTTACTATATGAATTTTGCAGAAAAACTTGGTGCCCAAGGAGTCATTTTTCACATTGGTAGCCACAAGGGAGCAGGATTAGAAGCTGTATTTCCCCAGATTATAGATAGTTTTAATAAAATATTAGATGGATCGCCGAGCGATGGGGTATCGCTCTGTATAGAGAATAATGCTGGGCATGGGAATCAGATAGGTTCTAATTTCGATGAATTGGGAGAAATTATTGGGGCTGTGGGAGACGATCGATTACGAGTTTGTTTGGATACATGCCATTTGCTTGCTTCAGGTTATGATATAAGAGAAAAAGATTCCTTAAGTAAGGTCATGATGCAATTCGACGAAAAAGTTGGTGCTGAGCGGTTAGTAGCTGTACATGCTAACGATGCGAAGAGTGATTTAGGCAGCAACTTGGATCGCCACGAGAATATTGGCGACGGATTTATTGGTTTGGATGGTTGGGAAGCGATTATTGGTAATAAATCTTTTGAAAATGTGCCCTTTTTCTTAGAGGTACCCGGTATAAAAGGAAGAACAGGTCCTGATTTAGAGAATGTCCTTCGTCTGAAGAAAATCAGAGACAGTTTGGGTGTGAGTATTTGATGATCTATGGATGTTTTAATTTCTCAGCTTGTTCTACCGGATAAGATTTAATTCTGGAGGCAAAGGGTGGATCCTGATCAGCATCGACGGAGGTTGTTTCGAGAAGCAATTGTAATCCTCCATTAAAATCATTAACATCGATGAATTCGGCTTGTATTGATGGTTCGCCGAGCCCGTTGTGATAGTGCGCAAGAGGGAAAGCTATGCCTGTGGCTTCATAACCATTTAAAATGAAAGCAGTAGCCTCGCACACCCCACCATCCATTAGTTGTCGTTGGATATTAATGGTTTTGTCTTGTCGTAGTAGATTTGCTTTAGCAAAATTCAGCAATGCTTCTGCCTTTTGTGAAAAAGTGGTTAGAGCATCTCCGGCTCTTATTATTGGGCCTTTCCCCAGCTCTCCCCCCGGTATAGCTTTCGATGTTTCTATTGAGATGATTATTGTTTCTTGTGTTAAGAATTGGTCATTGGCCATCAGCCTTGCACCTACTAATCCAGCTTCTTCTGCTCTTGTAAAAATAGCCTGTATATTCCCCGGTTTATTCTCTTTAGCTAGGTACTCTAACACAGCGAGAGATGCAGCACAGCCTACAAGGTCGTCACATGCTCTCATTAGTATTTTTTGATCTTCCAGAAGAAATTCAGGAAGATCAAAAACTGCGAAAGCTGGAAGAGTAGGGAGCTTTTCTTCCAGAGTTGTTATGAATATTTCGTCTTTTGAATCCGTCTGTTCTCCTGTAGATTCAGCTATAATTTTTTGGCCTAGGGAATCGTGTATGATTAACGGTATTTTTTCCGTGAATATGGAGTCCGAAGTTCTGCCGATCATTTTGCCTATTATTTTAGAATTTTCAACTGATAATATTTCAATACCTGGATGATCCATATGCGATACGAAAGCCACTTTTGGTATGGAGTGTTCTTTGTTCAGGTTCTGATAAGAGGCAATTATATTTCCATAGGTATCTTCTGTATATGCAATATTGTGCTTATCTAGAATCTGTTTTATTAGTAAGGAAACATTTTTTTCATAATATGGTGCAGCAGCCTCTTTCCCTAGTTGTTCTAGTATTGAGAGTCCTATTCCTAATATAGCTTTATTTTCCAAACCGAGCTCACCTCCTTAGCACTGTTTTAATGTTAAACCATAATAGGATTTTGAGCGACGTTTCAAGAACTTGATCCAAATTTACTAGTTGCCGTGCTATGATCTGATATATCTAATTGTGAGAACATAAACGTGTTAGGAATGTAGTGTATGTTGAAGACCCATAATTGCGGTGAGTTGGATAGTGCTAGTGTTGGCGAGGAAGTGACGCTCGCTGGTTGGGTTAATAGGAGGAGGGACCACGGAGGACTAATTTTTTTGGATCTCCGGGATCGGTCGGGAATTGTTCAAGTGACTTTTGATCCAGATAAGAACGAAGCCATTTATAGCGTAGCCGAAGAGTTACGTAGTGAATGGGTAGTTAAAATAGAAGGCAGTGTCTCTAGTCGACCCGACGGTACAAATAATCCGAATATAAGCAGTGGTGAAATCGAGATACACGCCCACAAACTTGAAGTATTAAACAAGAGCCTTAATCCTCCGTTTTATATAAATGAAGAATCGGATGTAGATGAATCTCTGAGGCTTGAATATCGCTATCTTGATTTACGAAGAGATCGAATGTATTCAAATATTTTGTTGAGGCATAATGTTGTCAAATTCATAAGAGATTTTCTCGATGACCAAAATTTTCTTGAGATTGAAACACCAATTTTGATGAAAAGTACCCCGGAAGGGGCTAGAGATTACTTGGTGCCTTCTAGAGTATACCCAGGTCATTTTTTTGCTTTGCCTCAGTCACCCCAACAGCTCAAGCAGCTATTAATGATTGGAGGAATTGAAAAATATTTCCAGATCGCCCGATGTTTCAGAGACGAAGATTTAAGAGCTGATCGGCAACCTGAATTCACCCAATTAGATTTGGAGATAAGTTTTGTAGAAGAAGCCGACATTTTTGAACTCGTTGAAGAATTGTTTACAAATTTAGTTTCGGAAATTACCCCTGAGTTGGAGTTAGCTGGCCCTTTTCCTATTATGACCTATGAAGAATCGATGGATCGCTTTGGATCTGATAAGCCTGATTTACGATTTTCGATGGAACTGACGGACATTACCAATATAAACGGCCTGAGCCAAATGGATGTATTTCAGTCGGTTATAGATGAAAATGGAATAATTAAAGCGATAGTTGCACCTGGTGGTTCTAAATTCTCTCGACGTGAGATTACCGAGTTAACTGAAGTTGTACGTTCGCGAGGTGCAAAAGGGCTACTAACCGTAGCCATAGAGGGTGATGCTCAAACTTCGTTGTCTGATGTAAAGATGGATGATATAAAGTCACCCCTTTCGAAATATTTAACAGTTGGTCTGGTAAAGGATATCGCAGCGAAAGTGGAGGCTAGTGTTGGTGATATGCTGTTAATAGTTGCAGGTGAAAGAAGTATTGTGGATGAATCCCTAGGTGAATTAAGGAATTTTCTTGGGGATAAATTAGAAATGAAAGACCCTAACAAACTTAACTTTGCGTTCATAACGGAATTTCCTCTGTTTCAATGGAGTAAAGAGCGGGAACAATGGGAGTCTACCCATCATCCTTTCACTTCCCCTAAATTGGAGGAGATGCACTTATTAGATGAGTCGCCTGGAGATATGAGATCTCGGGCGTACGACTGTGTTTTAAATGGATATGAGATAGCTTCAGGTTCGATAAGAATTCATGAAAGAGAGTTACAAGAAAATCTATTAAGATTTATCGGGTATTCTCAGGAGGAAATGGAGGGTAGGTTTGGCCATCTTTTGAATGCTTTGAGTTACGGAGCACCCCCTCATGGAGGTATTGCAGCTGGGATAGATAGACTTGTTGCTGTTCTTGCTGGTGAACCTAACATACGAGAAGTGATTCCTTTTCCAAAAACTCAGACATCCCAAGATCTATTGACCAAGGCACCGTCCCTGGTTGATGTGCAGCAATTACAGGATATTGGGCTTAGTATTAATGACATTGTTGAGGAATAACAGGTAATAAATTGTTCCTCGCTGTGTATAATAGGTTCAGTAATTTCACGGATTGTTTTTAGGAGTATTAAACGTTGAAGATCACCTCAGAAGATCTACAGAATCGACAGGTTCAACTGGTAATTGAATTAGAGCCAGAGGAAATTGAGAAGCATAAAGAGCGCTCATATAAAAAATTAGTGGGGCTCTACAATGTTCCGGGTTTCCGGAAAGGTAAAACGCCTCGATCTATTCTAGAAAGATTTATAGGTTCAGAAACTTTAGTGCAAGAAGGTCTTGATCAATTCTTAGATGATATGACGGTAGATGCGGTTCAAGAGGAAAAATTGGAACCAGTGGCTCCACCCAAAATAACTGATATCGACTCATTGGATCCTATTACCTTTACCGCTGTGATTCCTCTCAAGCCGGAGGTAAACCTAGGTGACTATGATTCGATACGGTTACCAAAAGAGAAAATCGAAGTAGATGAGAGCCAGGTTGAAGAGGTCATAGAAAATATTGTTATGCAAAGGACACCGTGGGAACCTGTAGATAGAGGGTTGAAATTAGGAGATCTTTCTACTGTAGATATTGACGGTTATGTTATCAAAGATAATGGAGAAGTTTCTGATTCTGCGTTTATGGCAGAAAAATCAATAAGTTATTTGATTAATAACGAGGTAACTTATCCTGTACCAGGCTTTGCAGATAACCTTGTAGGAGCAATTCAAGGCGATACTAGGGAGTTTTCTATCCAAGTCCCCGACGATTTTTCGATGGAAGAACTGAAAGGGAAAGAAGCTAAATTTGTCGTGACGGTTCATGAAGTCAAAGATCAGGTTAAACCGGAAATTAACGACGAATGGGCTAAGTCGGTAGAGCTTAGCGAGAACGAATCCTATGAGAGCCTTGATGATTTAAAAAATAAGATTAGAGGCGATATTGAAGAACGGGCAAAACAAGATTCAGATGCTCAATATGAAGAACAAATATTGACATTACTTGAAGAGAAAGCGACCTTGAATTTCCCGCCGCTGATGCTTGATGCTGAGATAGATCACATGATACAGGATCAAGATCAACAGTTGCGTGGTATGGGGATGTCATTGGAAGCATATTTAGAAAGTAGTGGCCAGGATCCTGATAGTATACGAGAATCGATGAAACCACAGGCGGAGAAAAGGATTAAGCAGTCACTATTGGTTTCAGAGTTAGCTGAGGTAGCTAAAATTACTCCCTCTGAGGAAGAAATTCAAGATGAAATCGATCGATTTATTGAGGAACAGCCGGAGGGTGATCAAAGAGAACAAGCTGTAGCATTATTTACCAATCCGGCTGCTAGGGATACGATTAACAGAAGATTAACCGCTCGCCAGACGGTTGATTTTTTGAGTGATATTGCAACTCAACCAGTTAAAAAGAAAAGGAAATCCCCCGCCAAGAAAAAAACTACTACTAAGGCAAGTAAATCAACAGGAACAAAAACTAAGCCTAGAAAAAAAGTACAAAAAAAGTAAGCGATTAATAATTTAGTATATCTAAGGAGATTATGAGATGGCGTTGATCAATGACCCACAAAATATTATACCTATGGTAATCGAGTCAGGAGCAAGAGGTGAGCGCTCTTTTGATATATACTCTCTTCTGTTAAAGGAGAGGATCATTTTTTTGGGAACCCAGATTAATGATCAAGTAGCTAATCTAATTGTCGCTCAGCTATTGTATTTAGATAGAGAAGATCCAGATAAAGACATCTCATTATATATTAATAGCCCGGGGGGCGTCATAACGTCTGGTTTAGCAATATACGATACTATGCAATTGATTAGGGCAGATGTTTCTACTATTTGTGTTGGCATGGCTGCAAGTATGGGGACCATACTTCTTTGTGCTGGAGCAGAAGGAAAGCGCTATGCTCTTCCGAGTTCTACGATTCACATGCACCAACCGTTGGGAGGCGCCCAAGGGCAGGCTTCTGATATTGAGATTGCTGCAAGAGAAATACTCAGAATTCAGGAGATAATTCGAGGTATACTTTCCACACACACCGGACAACCAATTGATAAAATAGCTAGAGATACTGATAGAGACTACTACCTTACTTCTGACCAAGCTATGGACTATGGGCTTATTGACCAGGTGTTAAGCAAGGAAGAGTCTGCGGGCGATTCCTCCTAAAATCGAATGGTCCATATTTGCATGCATATAGGCAAGGAAGAGGTACAAGTATGAGCGACATATCTGGTGGTGATGAGTCATCCTATTCGTGTTCTTTTTGCTCAAAACCCCAAACTGAAGTGAAACGCCTTATTGCGGGTTCGGAGCAAGTCTATATATGCGATGAATGTGTTGCTGTGTGTACCCAAATAATTTCTGGAGCCAGCTTAAACGATTTAGCTACGACAGACTTTGATGGAATTCAGGTAGAAGATCTTCCAAAACCAAAATTCATATACGACCGGTTGCAGGAGTATGTAATAGGGCAGGAGCATGCTAAACGTGTTTTGAGTGTCGGTGTGTACAATCACTACAAAAAAGTACAATCTCAGCGTACTAACATGGCAGAATCTGTTGAATTAGGGAAAACTAATATATTGTTAGTGGGTCCAACAGGATCAGGAAAGACTTTGTTGGCTGAGACTTTGGCCAGAATTCTTGAAGTTCCATTTGCTATTGTGGATGCTACATCTCTAACCGAGGCAGGATATGTTGGGGAAGATGTTGAAAATATATTGTTGAAATTAATTCAGGCTGCTGGCAATGACGTTAAAAAGGCTGAAAAGGGTATTATCTATGTTGATGAAATTGATAAGACTGCAAGAAGAGCGTCAAATCCCTCTATTACTAGGGATGTTTCGGGAGAAGGAGTCCAGCAAGCTTTATTGAAGATTATCGAAGGAGCAATTGTAAACGTGCCGCCCCAAGGCGGCCGTAAACATCCTCAGCAAGAATTTATTCAGATCGATACGTCGGGTATTTTGTTTATATGTGGTGGAGCTTTCGAGGCAATTGATGAAATTGTTGAAAAGCGAATTTCTAAGAATCGTCATGTGGTTGGTTTTAATTTATCTACTAATACCACACATGATTCAGATGGAGATTCTAGTACTATGATGAATTTAAGCCATGACGATATATTAGAGTATGGAATGATACCAGAATTTGTAGGAAGAATGCCTTTAGCTGTAGCATTAAACCCACTGAGGAAGGAAGATTTGCTTAAGGTTTTGAAAGAGCCTAAGAACGCTTTAATCAAACAGTACTTATCGTTGTTTGAGATGGATGGAGTTAAGCTCTCATTTACAGATGATGCGCTTGATGTGATTGTAGAAAAAGCTTTGAAGCAGAATACAGGAGCGCGAGCACTTCGGACAATAATGGAAGATGTATTGCTTGACTTGATGTATGAAATCCCCAGTATTGAAGATGCTCATTCCTGCGTTATTTCAAAAGAAGTTGCAGAGAAGAAAATCTTACCTGCGTTAGTGGATGATAATGGGAATCAATTAGACTGGGAATCAATCAGAAAAACCGCTTGACCACTAGGCCCAGTTTAATTTTTTTACCCACGTGTTGTACCTTGTAACAGCGTGTATAAAAGGACTCATTTTTTTCCCGATAACTGTGCCGTGATTAAGAGAATCCAAGAAATGGTCTTGGCCGTCATACATTGGTAACTCAGTGTAACTTTTTCCAATTTCATAGCTGGTATGAGAATCTGTAACACCTACCTTATGGAGATTAAACTTCTCTTTATTATCTAAATAAAATTGTATTGATTGATCAATATCTTTGGTTAAAATTGTTCGGGCGTTAAAAACCTCAATGATATCTACCTCACCTAGTATTTCAACTAGAGCCTTTTTATTTATGTGATTATTCCGGAATCGATCAAAAGGATGGGGTATTTGCACAAACCCGCCTTGATCTTTTATCGCTTTAACCGTCTCTTTCGCAGACATGTGTTTCTTAATGGTTCTATTCAAAAATAAGCCGATTATTTCACCGTCGGATGATAATATTTCTTGGCCAATGATGACAGGAAACGGTGCTTCCGCTTGAATTTCTTGCGCACCTTTAATCGTATGATGATCAGTTATCGCTATGAGGTTTAAATTGTTTTTGGTGCAAGATTTAATAAGGTCTTTGATCTTAAATCTTGAATCTGGTGAAAAGCTGCTGTGTATATGAAAATCTGCGCGGATTCGCTCTATATTATCTTCGTCTTTTTGTTGGTTAAGCACGCTCCACGTATTCCCCAGTTCGAGTATCAACCACAACTCGAGAATCTTTTTGAATGAAGCTTGGCACTGTGATTACTAGGCCTGTTTCTAGAGTTGCGGGCTTTGTTCCAGATGTCGCAGTATCACCCTTATGTGAGGGCGGGGTATCATCTACTTTCAGTACGACCGTTGTAGGCATTTGTGCACCGATAGGATCGTTTTCATAGAAAGCTAGTTCTAATAGAATGTTATCTGTAATGAATGGTATAACATTCTCGATACTTTCTTTATTCAACGGGAACTGATCAAATGATTCAGTGTCCATGAAATAATATAAATCTTCATCGTTATATAGATATTGTACTTCTCTTGTTTCGACATCAGCTTTAACAAATTTTTCTCCAGAAAAGACTGTTTTTTCTACGGTATGCCCGTTTTTGACGTCACGTAGTTTCATTCGGACCTGCGCTGACCGCTTAGCTTTTATGTGATGCACGTCGAGTAATTGGAATAAGACGCCGTCTATTTCTATGGTCACTCCCTTGTGAAGATCTCCGGTGTTTAATGTCATTTCCAGGTTCCTCTCTAAACCTCTCTAATTTTTGAAGCTTGGCTTAGTGGCCAACAGCGGCCATCCTTTAATTCGACAACATCTTCTATTCTAATACCACCCCAGCCACTTAAATATATCCCAGGTTCTACGGTAAAAATCATTCCATCCTCTAATATTTCTTCGGCCGATTGAGCGAGCCTAGGATACTCATGCACTGCCAGGCCTACCCCGTGGCCTAGAGAATGCCCAAAGTTTTCTCCGAATCCAGCGTCCTCTATGATTGCTCGTGCTAGACTGTCAGCCTTTTCCCCTGTGATTCCAGATTGTATTGTTGCTATTGCTGTCTCCTGGGCGGTTAGCACTACATCGAATATTTCATTGAATCTTTTGTCTGATTTTCCTAACGTAAAGCTTCGTGTTAAATCTGCGTGGTAACCGTTAAATTTAGCGCCAATATCGATAACGATGGGTACTCCTGCTTCTATTTTTTGGTCTGAAGGGAAATGGTGAGCCATTGCTCCATTTGGCCCTGAAGCTACTATCAAGTCGAAAGCGATTCCTTCGGCACCCAGATTTCGCATGTTCTGCTCGATTTCCCATGAAACGTCTTTTTCCGTCATTCCTGTATGTATAGTTCCCATCAATTTTTCTATTGATGCGTCGGTTATCTCAATAGCTTTTTTTAGCCAATGTTTTTCATCTTCATCTTTTATATTGCGTTGTTTTTCTAATATGCCATTCATTGGCTTTAAAGTTATATTCATATCGTCTGCAACTGCTTTGAACCTGTTAAATGTCCCATGTGTTACATGCTCAAATTCTATTCCTAAGTTGCTGCCCCGTGGAAGATTATCGAGCACGTTTGGTAGCCATTTATCAAAGTTACCAATTGTTTGAAAAATTGAAAATTCAGGTGATTGCTTTGCTGCTTGTTCTGTATATCTTGAATCTGTAGATAAAAGGGCATTTTTTTCGGAAATGATACAAAGTCCCGATGATCCTGTGAATCCACTAATATATCTTCTGTTTTCTGGTTGAGATATTATCGCCCCTTGCAAGTTTTCGTTTGCAAGGGAATCGCGTAAGTGTTGAATTCGACTAATATAGTCCACCATAAATATTATACTCGCTTACTAGGGTTGGTTGTTTCCAATTAAAAAATCGAGAGCTGCTAGATATCCGTTCAAGCCTAACCCTGAAATTTGTCCTGTTGCGATGTCTGCAATGACACTTTTGTTCCGGAAATCTTCCCTAGCGTAGATGTTTGAAATATGTACTTCTACAACTGGTTTACCGAAATCCTCTAAAGCGTCCCTTAGGCTATATCCATAGTGGGTTAGAGCCCCTGGATTGATTACGATTGCATCAGCTTTATTGTTTTGGATAAAATCAACTAAGTCCCCTTCGCTATTTGCTTGAAATACTGAAACCAAATCTACATTCAGATCAGATGCTCGTTCTGTAAACGTTTTTTCGATTTCTTTCAACGTTATCGTGCCGTAGTGATCGGCATCACGGCTACCGAGTATATTGAGATTTGGCCCATTAACCAAAAGTATATGCATGTTCATTCCTATAGATATGTTTAATGCATTCTAGCATCTAGAACAATTTTTTTGGCATAATTTGTATTAATCTTGATCCATCCTAGGATGGGATCTCGCGTAAACGGTTGCCATTTGTGTTTGAGTGACATGCGTGTATATTTCTGTAGTATCAACTGATGAGTGCCCTAGAAGCTCTTGGACAGTTCTTAAATCCGCTCCTCCATCTAGCAGATGGGTTGCGAAAGAATGCCTTAAAGTATGGGGATGAATTTCCCCTTCTATTCCTACTTCAGATGCCCATTTTTTTACTACAAGTTCGAATCCCCTAACTGATAATCTTGTTCCTCTGTTATTGATAAACAAAGCAGTCTCTAGTTGATTTTTCATAAGTTGAGGTCTTGATTTTTCAATATAATTTTTTAGGGCCAATTTGCAGCTCTCGCCGAAGAAAGATTCTCGTTCTTTGTTACCTTTGCCGATAACTCTTACAATGCCTTTTCTTAGATCAATATTTTCAGTGTCAAGTTGAGCAAGTTCAGAGACGCGCAAGCCTGCTCCATAGCAGATTTCGAGTATAGCCGTATCTCTATCTAGACGGGATTTTTCAATGGAATGATGTTTGGTGTTCTGTAGTTGTAGAGATTTATATTTTCTTGCTGGGCCATTAATGAGAATTTCGATTTCTTGTTGTGAGAGAAATCTTGGGAGGCTACGACCTTTTTTGGGCGATGGGACTCGTGCAGGCATTTCTCTATTATTAACGATATTTTTATCTGCGAGAAAATTCCAGAAATTGCGTATTGCCGAAAGTTTTCGTGCGATTGATGATTTTGCTGTTCCAGCGTTACTTAATTGAAAGATCCATTTTTCGATATGGGATCTATCGATCTCATGTAAATCTTTGTTCCCAATTTCTAGTGCAAAACCCAGAAAAGACACTGTGTCTTCTGTGTAATTACGTATGGTGTACCCAGAAAGCAAGCGTTCGTTCTTTAGATGTGATTGGTATACTTCAATTATCTCTTTAGTTTGGTCTAAATTCGTTTGAATTTTAGAATTGTACACCTGGTGGTCCTAACGTTTTTTGTTTGGGCTCAGTATACCCATGTATACTCTAGCTTATGCGGTATCTACCGCTGTGGCAGATAATTCCTCTGTAGATCCGTTCCATCCACATTCCTTATCAACACATTTGGCTTCATCTTTTCTTGCGGCAACTAACAAACCCGTACACTCTGGGCATTTTTCAATTAGTGGCTTCTGATTTACAAGGAAATCGCATTTTGGGAAGCTTGAGCATCCGTAAAAGGTCCTTTTTGTTTTATTAGATCTTCGTTCCAATAGTTCACTGCCGCACTTTGGACAGTCTACACCAATTTTTGATTCGATCTTTTTCGTACCTTTACATTCTGGGAAAGTTGAGCATGATAAAAATGGACCAAACCTACCTCTTTTTATAACCATCTTACTCTCACAGAGAGGGCAAATTTCGTTCGAAGGTTCGTCGATGTCGGTGACTCTAGGCATATTCTCTTTGGCAGACTCAATTTGAAAATTGAATGGATTGTAGAAAGTTTTTATAACGGGAATGCGCTCGAGTTCTCCATTAGCTATGTCGTCCAATTTATTTTCCATTTCAGACGTGAAATCCAAGTCGACGATCTCGGGGAAGAATTGTTTTAGAAGATCTGAGACTGCCACTCCTAATCGCAAAGCTTTGAAAGAATTATTTTCTTTATCGACGTAACCTCTGTCTTGAATAGTTCCCATTATGGTTGCATAAGTACTTGGTCGCCCAATTCCTTTTTCTTCTAAAGCTTTGACAAGAGAGGCTTCAGTGTATCTAGGGGGTGGTTGAGTGAAATGTTGATTTGGAGCAATATCGGAAGCAGTCAGTGCTTGGCCTTCAGATAATTCTGGAATAATTCGTCCGTCATCAGAATCATTACTTGGCTCATCTTGGCCTTCTGTGTAAATTTTTAAAAATCCGTCAAATGTCATTATCGATCCACTTGTTCGAAGTAAATAGCGCATGTCGGACTCGTTGTTTTCCGTGTGAATATCCACAGAGGTTTGCTGAAATTTTGCATCTGCCATTTGAGATGCTATTGCTCTCTTCCATATAAGATCATATAGCCGGTATTGGTCATTAGTAAGATTGTCTTTAATAGATTCTGGTAACCGAGAAAATGAAGTTGGTCTAATCGCCTCGTGGGCCTCTTGCGCTCCTTTTACTTTCGTTTTATAGGACTTTGGTTTCTCTGGGATATGCTCGCTTCCATATTTTTCTTTGATTACTTCTCTCGCCTGATCAATTGCATATGATGACATATTGATTGAATCGGTCCTCATATAGGTTATTAGTCCTGAAGAACCCTCAGAATCTAAGTTAATTCCTTCATACAATTGTTGTGCGACGGACATCGTCCTTCGAGCTGTAAATCTTAATTTTCTAAAGGCTTCTTGTTGCAAAGTTGATGTAATGAACGCGGGGGATGGTCGTCTGGTTGTAGGTCTAGTATTTATAGAAGCAACTTCATACTTTGAAGTTCGTAGAATCTTTGCTATAGATTGTGCTTCATCATCGCTATTGATTTCAATATTTTTTCTTTCGCCTAGGGCTCTATGGAGCTTTGCGATGAATTCGTTATCTTTTTTATTATTTGTGTTAAGTTTGATTTCAATCGACCAATATTCTCTTGGGTTGAAAGCATCTATTTCTTGTTGGCGGTCAACCACCAGGCGCAAAGCAGCGGATTGAACCCGTCCGGCTGATAGACCTCTTCTAACTTTCTTCCAGAGAACTGGGCTTAGCGTGTAACCAACTAATCGGTCCAGTACTCGTCTTGCTTGTTGCGCTTCGACTAAATTCCAATCAATTTTTCTAGGTTCTTTGAATGCTTCTAGTATTGCTGAGTTTGTTATTTCGTGGAAAACTACTCTCTCAACAATATCTGGATCGATAGAAGCAGCTTCCATTAAGTGCCAAGAGATTGCTTCACCTTCTCGATCTGGATCTGTTGCAAGGTAAACGTTGGTAGCATTTTTTATAGCGGCTTTAACCTCTTTAATTATGGTGTTTTTACCACGCGGGATTCTGTATTGAGGCTCGAAATCGTTTTCTATATCAATTCCTAATTTTCCGCTGGGTAGATCTCTTACATGACCCATAGATGCGATAACAGAATACTCTGAGCCTAGTATTCTTGAAAGGGTCCTGGCTTTTGCTGGTGACTCTACAATAACCAACTTGCTTTTATCGGCGGTAGGAGCTGCTCTGCCAGACTTCTTCGTTTTATTTTTTGTTTTGGTTGCCATCGGTCTAAGTCTCCTTGTAAGCATACTCATTTAATATTTGTTTTGTGGATTCGTCAACATATATTGATAATTTAATACCTGCAATGCTGTTGAGATTGGGTTATTTGTATTATGTAGAATGTCTACCAGTCTATTGCAGAGTATTATAAATATTAAGATTTTCCAAGGTACTCAGCGACTTCACTGAAATGCAGGATAGGTGTGGCATCTCCTTGTACTATGAATAAATTTGGACCTCGACTGGTCTCTGAGAATATGTTGCCTGGTATTCCGAACACAGGGATTTTTTCTTTAATAGCGTTGGAAATTATCGATGACTCAATACCGTCGGTTTTACCATCTATAAATATTGAGGCAACGCTAATCCTTGTAATTAAATTCCCACTCGATAAGTAACCATTTCTTGAAGGCCTAGTTCCTAAAGGTTTATCGGTAATGAGGACACCGGTATCAGTGATTTCTCTAGAGAGATCTAGATTTTCAGTAGGGTATATAATATCTATCCCTGAAGACAGTACTCCTACTGTGACACCTTTTTGGATATGAGCCGTATTATGGCAAAGTGAATCCATGCCTTTTGCTAATCCTCCAATAAAAATGTACCCATATGCAATAAGGTCCTTCATAATATTCTGTGCTACTTGTCGGGAGTAGTCTGTAGTTTGATGACCGCCTATAAGAGAAATGGATTCTTTCTCAAGTAATGATAGCTCCCCTTTATAGTAAATAATGGGAGATACTGGGAAAAGTTTTTGTAGGTTCTCTTGAAAAAAAAGGTTATCGCTAGTAATAGCATTCGCTCCATATCTCTCCAATTTTTCCAGTTGCTCTTCCGGGTTTTGCTTAGATCGCTTGGACACAATATGGTTAATGATTGATTTTGGTATTCCTAATTTAGCAAGATCATCTTTTGACGCCCTCCATGCTTTCCCTAAATTATCAAATCCTGATTTGAGCAAAACAAAATGATTTGCTTTGAAACCAGGTATAGCATGGAAAGACAACCAAAACTCTAGGTCTTTTTCCATCCTTCCTCTCTTACTTTTCTATATTTAGTGTTAAATAACCTAGGGTAGGATAGTTTTATATCGAGATTCTAGGCATCTTCATCAATTGTTTCTAGGCTATCTTCAATAATATTTTCAGTTCTCGTTAGATAGATATCTGATTTTAATTCGTTTATTTTGTCTAAAGGTTTTTCTAACATCCTGATTCTTCTTGATAAATCATCTGAATAAGTATTTTGTACAGTTTGAATTTGATTGCCAAGTTTGTCGTATTGGGACTTAAATTTTTTCCACTCTGCATCAAAAACACTCATTAACTCAGTAATTTCATTCGCTGACTGTCTTATTTTTATAGTATCTAAGATATGTCTGATTGTTGATAACGCCGAGTAAAGAGTAATTGGTGATAAAAGTAGTACTCGTTGGCGTAAAGCTTTTTCGAAGAGGCTTTGATCGCTTTCGTATAAGAAAGACATTACCGCTTCATTTGGTATGAACATGAAAACGTAATCAACTGTACCTTCTGAGACATTTATGTATTTTGGTAAAGTTTTTACTTTCCTCTCTACATCTTGCAGAAAACGTTTTCTATGCTCTTCTTTTTTTGGTGGCGAGTCTTCATTGAAGTACTCTTCGTACGCTGTGAACGGGAATTTAACGTCCATATATACTTTGAGCCCACCGGGTAGAGGGAACTCATAGTCTGGTCTTGTTCCGCCATCTTCTCCATGATGGCTCTGTTGCTTCTGATATCCTATGCCTTCTACAAAACCCAATGATCTCAGTATATCTTCTGTAACCCTCTCACCCCATTGGCCTCTTTTAGGATTATTGTCGAGCAAATTGTTGAGGTGGGTTGTCGTGTTCCTCAATTCACTTGTTTGTTGTCCAACGTTTTTTATCTCGGTGGTAATCTTGCTTCCTAATTCTCCAGTGGAAGTTGTCAAATTCTGAAGACTGCCGAAGATTCTTTCCATACTTTTTTCAATTTGGTTTCTTTTGTCTTCAAAATCTTTTGTTAAGGATTGCATGTGCTGTTGGTTTAATTTGATTAAATAATCTGAAGATTTATTGATCGCATCCGGGAAAGCAGTTCCTAACTGTTCTTTAATGATGGTCTCTATGATTTCCTCATATTCCTCTTTACGGCTTGTTTTAGATCTGGATGCCCAGGCTAAATATAATAACGTTAAACCAAATAGGACTATTACACTAATAGCAGCGGTTGATATATCCATAAGTATATTCCTCATCACTGATAAACTGGCGGAGAGAGCGGGATTCGAACCCGCGAGAGCCCTTACAGACTCTACACGCTTTCCAGGCGTGCCTGTTCAGCCACTCCAGCATCTCTCCGCGGAGAGGGTGGGATTCGAACCCACGGTCCCCGATAAGGAGACTCCGCTTTTCGAGAGCGACGCCTTAAACCGCTCGGCCACCTCTCCAAAAAGACGCTAGCATCTCGGATTGTTATTATAGCAGCGGTTGGTCCGTTTGATTAACATTAAGTACATTTAAAAGATTTCCTATGTCAAATTACTTGACACACCTAACCTAGAATGCCTATCATGACCGTATTGGACCACATATGTGGTTAATCGGAATAGATTTCCGTTGATAAATCTCAATCTCCTAGAAGGAGGAACAGTCGTGTTCAAAGGGAAAGCGATTTACCCCCTAGTTATACTATCTTTAGTAGGAATGTTGTTAATCTCTGCTTGTGCAGGCCCTGCTGGTGAAGCAGGCCCGGCAGGTGCAGCAGGTGCAGCAGGTGCAGCAGGTCCGGCAGGTCCAGCGGGTCCGGCAGGCGCAGCAGGTCCAGCAGGACCAGCGGGCGCAGACGGATCAGACGGATCAGACGGTAAAAACGGCGCTGACGGCAATGCTGCTAGGTTTGCTTCAATAGCTGTATCCACAGTTAGGAATGTTGCTGGTCAAGAGACCTTGAAAGTAACTTTGGCGGGATTCCCCCGTAAAGATACAATCACAGTGACTATAGTTGAAGCTGATGGCCCTGGCGGTGATTATACGGTAGGCAGTGCTAAGACCAATGGGTCGGGAGCCGTAGAGGAAACTCTAGGTTCAGCTGGTAGCCCAGCGATTCCATCTGGACTTGGTGTTGGAGTGTATACACTTAAAGCAACAGCAGCTCGTGATGGAGCTTCTGCAACAACCGCTTTACATGTAAAAGCTACTCTCTTACCTGATCCTATAACCGGGGAATAGATTACATAATCTAAGGGCAAATTCAAATAAAAGAACCCCCTTTCGGGGGGGTTCTTTTATTTTTAGCCAATCATTTTTTCGTTTTGTAACCTGCAGACATTGATTATTTGATTAATCAATTTATGTCTAGCGATATATTAGCGTGTTTTATGTTGTTATTCCGCACAAAAAAAAGAGGCAGGTATGGGCATACAAAAAATATAACTCTATGGAGTATGCATAGACAATCTGTTAGCCAGGATTTCTTATTAAAAGCTTGTGCTCAAACAATTGGTTGTAGCCTATCCTTAGCTATAAATAAATGATATTAAAGGGTACCTAATGCTATTTGCTGCTTGAATTAGAATTTCCAATTTGTTGGGTATCTAGGCGGTTGACTCTTACTCTTCGTATTCTCCGCCCTGAGGTTGTTAGTACCCTTATCCGAACTTGTTCATCCTCGACTATATCTCCGGGGTGAGGCATTCTGGCCAATCTATCATAAATCAGGCCACCTAAGGTAGCTGATCCTTCAGCTTCAAGATCAACTTTGAAAAGATCATTGACGTATTGTAAAGGCGCTCTCGCATCTATTATTGCTGTATCTTCATTGATTTGCTCAATTATAGGTTCTGCTACTGTAAATTCATCTTCTATATCACCTACTATTTCTTCTAATAGGTCTTCATTAGTAACTAAGCCAGATAAGCTTCCATATTCGTCAATGACTAGAGCTATCTGTATCCTTTTGTCCTGAAATTCACGAAGTAATGAACCTAATTTTTTTGTTTCGGGTATAAGTAGTGCAGATCGCGCAACGCTTGCAAGGTTTGCTGCAGGTTCTTTTTGGGATACTGCCAGTAGATCTTTTGCGTACACGACGCCTCGTATATTATCTATTGTTTCATGATATAAGGGGATACGGCTGTAACCTTCATTAAGTACAACCTCTATTCCTTCTCTCACAGTTTTGTCTGTTGCTATACTTATTATGTCTGGGCGAGGAACCATGATTTCCTTAACTGACATTGATTCTAGTCGTAAAGCCCCTCGCATGATTTGGCGGCCCAGTTCATTGTCTTCTGTGTTTCGCGAAGACTCGTTATCTGTCCCTAGTGTTTCCACGGTTTCAATGTTTGGGGGTTCATTCCCGTTACCATTTGCGTCCGATTTATTGCCCAATAATTTCGTTATCGGAGGAATTGCGAGAGATGTCACAATCTTTACTAAAGGCGATAATGCTTTAGTTAATGCTGAAACGGGTGCAGTAAATTTTAGGGCGATGCTCTCTGGGTTATTCGTTCCCCAGAGTTGGCCAATGGTTTGTGTTACTAGCACGATCACCAGGCCCGCTGCTGCAGATACAACCTCGCCCCAAGGACCGTCATATAATGTTTTACCAAAATCTATACTTATAACGATAAAGGATACGATAAGTACCGTTTTCGTCATCAATAGAGATATCATGACAGAAGTGTTTTTCTCTTGTAGTGCCTCCAGTCTACGTGCACCAGCTGATCTTCTTTGTACTATTCGCTCGAGATTGTCTCCTTTTACGATTGAAAAAGCTGTTTCTGACGCAGAAAGTCCTAATACAAAGATAAATACGATCAATAATTCGACTGAGTAGAGCAGGGTGGATAGTGCGATCAATTTATGATTTCCTTATTAAAGATCAAGTATTTAAATGGTTTCAGTGCGATCAATTGATAATGCTATTCCTGAGCATAAAATGGGTCGTACAGCAATTTTGATTAAATTACTAGTCTGAAGTCTATTGACTACGATACCGGTATTAAAAGTAAATTTGTTATTCAAAATATATTGGGTCCTTGATCTCCCTTACCACCTATCCATGTCCGGACATAGTAATCACGCTGGCAACCAGTGTCAAGTTTAAGACCAATCAAGGTTTGAAAGGAAACTATGTCGATGAAGTGGACTTGGGCCCAGTTTAGAAAGAGCTTTTAGATGTCCGTCCGTCCCGTACCCTTTATTTCTTACCCAACCATATCCAGGAAATTGCCCATCTAAATCCCTCATTAAAGAATCCCTTGCTACCTTTGCTACTATTGATGCGCTAGCTATTGAGATAGATAGTTGATCTCCCCGGATTATTGATAATTTGTGTTTGATAGCAGCTTTGGGAAGTTCCATAGCATCAACTAAAAGACCATCTAGGTTTAGCGCTATTACAGAAATGGCATCTAACATCGCTCGTTCAGTAGCTTGTACTATTCCTATTTGATCAATAGTGGTTGACGGGACCATAGCTAGTCCGACGCGGGCATCTTCAATGATTTTTTTGTATAACTTTTCTCTTGTTCTGCTTGTAAGCAACTTACTATCATTGACCTGTTCAAACCACGGAAGTGGGTCATCAGGTAGTATGACAGCTGCCGCAGCAACTGGCCCTGCTAGGGATCCTCTTCCTGCCTCATCCACTCCTGCAATACTGGTTGCTCCTAGCCTCGCTAATTTTAGCTCATATGCTAAAGTGGGTTTTTCCGTTGGATTATTAGGCATTATTATTCAGTTTAAGATGCTTCGTATGGGACTTCAGGAGTCTCCCTTGATGCTGTTAAAACTTCTCTAATGTAGTTGATTGAACCTGCATGAAGGTTAACATGAGTGTTCAAAATTATCAGGTAGCGCATGCTTTGCATCATTTTTTCGTTTGAAAGAGTGTTTTGATCCGCACCTAACTGCTCGACAGAACGAAGTGCTGCTCGGAAAGTTGCTTTCAAATATTCAATCAATTCTGATTTAGGTGGTTCTTCGAAATGTGAAATTTGTTCACCCGTGTAATCTTGGCCTGTCTCGTCCAAAGGGAGCCCGAACTGTTGTGCCCATCCTTGACTAGACCATATTTCAGGTTGTTCAAGAATATACTTGTGTACTAAAACGTCTTGAACTCGGGCGACATGCCATATCAAGAATCCAGTAGAAGGTGTTTCAGGATACGGTCTCCAAAGCATCTCTTTCTCAGAGAATGTTTCTATTGATTGCAAAATAGTTTGCTCTGCCGCCTCGATCGCACCATATAGGAAATCCGTAGATATGTAGCCTTGGGAATCACCATCATAGTAAGCCCCACCCGTATCTAAATTTTTCTTTTTTAGCCAATTTCTAGTAGCCAAAGTGATTGCAATAATGGACATCTATTTTTCCCCCGCGGCTAATTCTACCCTATTTCGGGATGGTTCGTCAGAATCAATTTCTGTAGCGCGATCAATCTTCCCGCCACCTATCAATATATCGTTTTGGTAAAGTACTACTGCTTGGCCGGGTGTAACCGCTCTTTGTGGTGAATCAAAAACTAGGGAAAATGAGGAATCATTCTCACTGGGTATAAACTTTGCTTTTATCATAGGTGCTTGGTAACGCAGTTTCGCTGTCACTTCGGGATTTTTCTTGAGTACCTCAACCATATTTTCGTTAATGAAATTGGAATCTGATGCTGAGAGACCTCCAGAAAAGAGACTTTCTTGGTCGCCTACCACTATTGTGTTAGATTCTGCATCTATATCTACAACAAATTGACGTTTACCCGTATTACTTGATGGGAGTCCTTTACGTTGGCCAATTGTATAGGCTGCAGTCCCATTATGGCTACCAATGATATTGCCATCTAGGTCTATTATAGGGCCAGGCGTGAACTCAATTTTATCTATAAGGAACTCCCGATAATCACCGTTGGGTACAAAACAAATTTCTTGGGAATCTGGTTTGTCCGCGACTGGTAGTTTTAGTTCTTTTGCTATAGTGCGCACTTCTTCTTTTGGTAGATCTCCAATAGGGAATAGAGACCGTTTCAAATCTTTTTGGGATAATCCGTACAAAACATACGTTTGATCTTTTGCCTTATCGACGGCCCTTTCCAAATGAAAATCTTCTCCTTGTTTAATGAGTTTTGCGTAATGACCAGTTGCTATAAAATCTGCATCTAAAGTCATAGCTCTGTCCAAAAAGAATGCAAATTTTATCTTATCGTTACAGGCGATGCAGGGGTGTGGGGTTCTCCCCTGTTTGTATTCCTGGATGAAATAATCCATAACATGTTTCTGAAATTCCTTTTCAAAATTTAATACATAATGAGGAATTCCTAGGATTTGGCAGACTCTTTTTGCATCTTGGGTATCTTCTATGGAGCAACATTGGCGATTGTGTTTTGAAGCCATTTCAACTTCTGTACTCCAAAGCCTCATAGTCACACCGATTACTTCATAACCTTGCTTTTTTAATAAATAAGCTGCTACGGAGGAATCAACTCCTCCGCTCATAGCGACTACGACGCGACTTTTTGTTTTCATGATGGGCATCAGCATACTTGAAAAATAGGTAAATGCCAATAAGGTTGGCTATCAATTATCACAGCGATTCAGCCGTTTTTTACGAGATGCCCCGCTAGGCGATAGCAAGTGCCCCTACTGCCCCTAAAGCTAAAACTATTCCTACCGCTTTCCCCTTTGTAAGATCTTCGTGTAAAAGGATGATTCCGAGTATTGCTGTTACAACGAAACTTAACTGGACTATAGGGTAAATGATACTAGCCTCACCGAATGATAACGCTGTTAACGTTAAAGAAGCCCAGATTAGCTGTAATATTGCGATCCAAGGAGAGTACAAACTCGTTGCTCTGTTGGGTTTCCATTTTTTTGCATACACGACGTAGATAGTTGCAGCTATTTGGAAAGCGATAGTTTGAGTCATTAATAATGGTATAGGCTCAGCGTCGTTATTCAGGGCGTATTTGATCAATATCCCTACCACACCAAAAATTATGGATCCTACTGAAACAAGAGCGAGAGATGACGCTTGTTTACTACTAAAATTAAGCGATTTAATACCAGCAAAAGACACTACACTTAGGAGAGCAAACGTAATTCCCAGCAGCTTTGCCCATACAACTGACTCTCCTAAGAGAATCATCGCTCCTGCGCTAGTTATCACAAAATTCAATCTAAATATTGGTGCATTTACACTAACGTCACCAGTTTTCACACTAATTATAAATAGGGTCAATCCCGCGTAACCTAGAGCTCCCGCTGGTAAACCGACTACCCAGGTGAAAGTATCTAATTTTGAAATATCACCAGAAGCTATCGCATAGGCCCACAAAATTGCAGAGAAAATGATCGATTGCCAAAATACAAATACCCCTGAATCAATACCTCGATCCTGTGCTACTCTGTAGAGTAAATCAGCCAAACCTCCGATGAGTAAGGCGATTCCTGCCAATAATATTGCTAATGACATTATTTAACTCCTAATTGAACTTTAATTTGTGTTGAAGGTGATTATTTAGTGCAATAAAATAAAAAACATGGTTAATGATAAAACTAAAATAGATGATGTTTCTGTGAAATCTTTTGAAATAGCCAGGGAGATTATTGGTGTGGCTGAAGATCTTCAAGCGCACGATATACTTTTGCTGGATGTAAGAGAGATATGCTCGTATGCCGACGCTTTTATTTTGCTTTCCGCCACATCGGACCGTCAAATAAATTCTATTAGAGAAGCTATAGATAAAAATATTTTTAAAGGTAAAAGAGCGTTGCTTCGTTCGGAAGGCGATGCCCAGTCTGGGTGGATTTTGATGGACTACAGTGACGTTATTGTCCATATATTCTCTCCTACAGGTCGAAACTATTACGATTTAGAACGCATCTGGCGTGATGCTAAGAATTTGGTTAGGATTCAATGATCCAAGGCTGCATGGTTTGCTCAAAGTTAATTATCTCAGATTCATCAAACCATATTCTTATCTCTTCAGCGCCCCTTTTTGCAGAGTCTGAACCATGGACGAGGTTCCGGCCAACGGTTAAACCAAGGTCTCCCCTGATTGTTCCAGGAGCCGCCTCTGCTGGATCAGTCGACCCCATGGTCTGTCTTGATATGGCGATTGCTCTTTCCGCTTGAATGACCATCGCAAGGACCGGCCCTGAAGTGATAAATTCAATTAACCCCTCATAAAAGGGTTTCCCAACATGTTCTTGGTAATGTTCCTCTGCAATCGCTCTTGTCGGGTGAATCAGCTTTGCGCCTACTATTTGTAGCCCTCTTTTTTCCAGCCGGTTTATGATTTCACCCGTCAAACCTCTTTGAACGCCATCTGGCTTAACAAGTATTAAAGTCTGTTCCACTGACATAAAATCTCCCTCAAAATTGAAATACCGAGTTTAATAGTATCAGATTTGGAGCGATTGATCGCAGGGATTAGAGAATTGGGCCTAGATATAATAGTTTAGATGAGGTTAAATATTTACATAAGGTTAATTATTTTGTATCATAAGTAGTCTAATGTTAAATAATAGTACTGATAAGCCTGATATAGTTAAAACTAACCCCCCCAGTGAACTTTACCACTTGCTGGACAATCTGTTTCATCACTTAAGGTCTCGAATATCAGAAGAATGGATGGATGTCGACTTGACCATGCCTCAGGTGAGAGTTATGTTCGCACTTCACCGAAATGGTGTTTCTCGTATGAGTGTTATAGCCTCGCTTTTAGGGGTATCGTTGCCTAATAGTACTGGCCTTGTTGATAGATTAGTAGAGAAAAATCTTGTTGTCCGCAAAACGGGTACCGATGATCGCAGATCTGTATCTTGTGAATTGTCTCAAAAAGGTCAAGAACTGGTTGAGAGCCTACTTTACTCTCGTAAGAGTTGGTGGGATAGCAGGCTTAGTGAATTAAACGAGGATGAAATTAAAGATTCTTTAGTAGGATTGAGAGCGTTAATTTCCGCAATAAAACGAGCAGAATAGGAGATATATTGAGCCGATTAGATACTGAGAAATCTGGAATAGAAGAGAGTGAACCTGTTGGGAGTCCTGACGGTGATTCGATTTCTAATTCTTCTGATGATGGGTTTCGCGTATCGACATTTGCTTCGCTTGCTGTTCCGTCTTTTCGGACCTATTACATCGTAATATTAGGTCAAATGGCTGCGATGAATATGCAGATGGTTGCTCGGTCCTGGTTTGTCTATGAATTGACTCACAACATAACTTTGCTTGGAGTTTTAGCGCTAGCAAATGCTGTCCCAATGTTATTTCTTTCACTATTCGGAGGAGTTTTAGCTGATAATATTTCTAAGAAAAAAGTTCTAATAGCGGGACATATAGCATCTGCTTTAGTGACAATGATGGTTGGTTTTTCTATCGTTTTCGGGTCAGTAACATGGGTACACCTAATGGCTGCTTCTTTCTTACAAGGTGTTGTGATGAGTTTAATGATGCCGGCAAGGCAGGCAATTATTCCTGAACTTGTTGGCCCTAGACTTATAACTAATGCTGTAACTTTAAATGGTGCTGCAATGAACTTATTCCGCCTTATAGGACCCGCGTTAGCAGGGTTTCTAATAGCGTTGTGGAGTATACAAGGTGTGTATTTTGTCATGTCAGTTTTATATATGTATGGGGCGTTTTTCCTAATAAAATTGCCAGTTTCCGGCGGTGTTAGTATAAAAGGCACTGGTGTATTGTCTGATATAGGGGAGGGGGTACGCTACATTTACTCGAATAAAGCAATTTACTCTCTTTTAATCTTTACATTGATGTCGTTTGTTTTTTCGATGCCATATATGTTTTTGTTGCCCGCGTTTACAGATACTATTTTAATGGTTGAAATGGGTAAAACACTTTCAGCTGAGGGAATATTTTTACCATCGTATATATCGGATGGGTTAATCGGGTTCAAGCTTTCTGCTATAGGGTCTGTGCCTTTAGTAGGAGGATTTTTTGAAACCCTATCTAACTCTGCCGCAAGGCAAGGGTTACTACTGAGTGTCTCTGGTATTGGTGCATTGATTGGCTCCTATTTTATTGCGTCAATGCCTGATCGAAATAGGGGTAAATGGTTGCTGATTAACATACTACTTATGGCAGTGAGTCTAGTAATCTTTAGTATTACAGATTCCTTTTTTGTTGCCTTACTTATTTTTATTCCTCTGGGATTGGGTCAAGCGGGTAGGATGGCCTTGAGTAATAGTTTAGCTCAAGCTTATAGTGCACCCGAATATAGAGGTCGGGT
This sequence comes from Dehalococcoidia bacterium UBA6926, assembly GCA_002450835.1. Taxonomy (GTDB): domain Bacteria; phylum Chloroflexota; class Dehalococcoidia; order UBA6926; family UBA6926; genus UBA6926. The sequence goes on along the minus strand of DKAM01000030.1, from coordinate 77,347 downwards.
TATGAGCATTTATATGCTTAATTGGGGAATGACCAGCATAGGGATATTTATAGTTGCTTTGATCGCTGATGTTATTGGAGTTCAAATTGCTGTGGGAACCACCGCCGCTTTATTGATTTTAGTAACAGGCTACTACATGTTTTTTTCAAAACGGATTTACAATTTGGATTAGTGACAAAAAATTTGGATTTCCAAGAGGGCAAATTTATTCAATGGGTATCAACGGTTTTAGGCTAACCTTTAATAATGTTCACTAAACTAACGCGTTTTTTTAAGGTTGGTGCCTTTCGGAATTTGTCCGAGCTATTGAGTCAAGGTTCGTTTAAGTACCTATTGATAGGCGTTACATCTCATGCTTTTACCTTGTGGATGGAGATAGTAGCAAGGAATTGGCTTATTTGGGAGATGACGGGGTCTGTTGCAGCAGTTGGCTTAGTTAATTTTTGGCGGACAATACCGATTTTATTTTTAGCTGTACCTGCTGGCGTTTTAGCGGATCGGGTAAACCGGAAAATCATATTAGTAACTACACAGATTGGTATCTTATTTGTTTACCTCTCGATTTTAGCGTTATTACTAATGGACATTTTAGAGATTTGGCACGTGTATTCACTATTTTTTTTGAGGGGGGTAATGATAGCTTTTAACCAACCTCCTAGGCAAGCTTTAATACCCTCACTAGTAAAAGAAGCAGATATTGGTTCAGCTGTTGCGATTCAACAATTTTTGTTTAATGGAACCCGCGTGATATCTCCGATATTTACTGGATTGATGTTTGCTTTTGCTGGTTCTGCCTTGGTATTTGCAGTAATTGTTTTGTTTGAAATTATTGTGATTATCGCTTGGCTAAATATAAAGGTTCCTAAAGATAAGAGACTTGGTAAACCTGAAAAATCGGCTATTAAGAGCACATTAGAGGGCCTCGCATACGTAAGAAATCATAGAAGTATAGTGATCCTTCTGGTTTTGGGATTTTTGTCGCTTTTGCTTTTACAGCCATTTATGGTTGTTTTACCCGCGCTTGCGGATGAGAGATTTGACATAGGGCCGGAAGGTTTTGGTTTATTGGTTAGTATGATGGGGGCTGGGTCGTTAATTGGCCCATTGATCTTAGCGTTTATGGGTGACTTTCAAGGCAAGGGAGCAATGATATCTGTCACTATGTGCCTAAGTGGTATTGCGTTGGTCGCTTTGGGCTTGGCTCCGTTTCTGATTCTGGCCATGGGAGTTCTGATATTAGTTGGTTTTTTTGATTCAACACAGAGGACCGTTACAAACGGACTTCTTCTGACCTTGTCGGAAGCCCGGTTCCATGGCCGCGTAATAAGCTTATATTTATTAGACCGGGGATTTGTTCCTTTGGGTAGTTTAGTTGCAGGGTACGCTGCAGAATTTTTTGGACCTGCCTTCGCTTTGATATCAATGGGAACTGTTTTAAGTATATCTGTACTTTTGGTTTTACTTTTACAGCCAAAATTCTTGTTTGTTAAATAAAATAAGTGGTCGCCTTTGTAGTATCATATCGTTGCTGATCATAAATCATTCTCCAATAGGAGCATTATCTCATGCGGTGGACCCTTAGAACGTCGAATTCTGACGAAACTTTATTGTTTGGGAGGAAGTTGGGAGAAACTCTTGTGGGTGATGAACTTTTTTTGCTCGTTGGGTCATTGGGGGCCGGTAAAACTACGATGACTCAAGGTATAGCGAATGGCCTTGGAGTAAACGAATACACGAAAAGCCCAACCTTTGTTTTAGTCAATGAATATGAGGGTCGTGTTCCGCTTGTGCACGCAGATTTGTATCGCGTAGCACAAACAGAGGAGGCCTGGTTGTTGGGTTTAGATGACTATATGTTCACGGGAGCAGTGATTGTTGTGGAATGGGGTGATCGAGCACAAGATATTTTCCCAGATGATCATATTGTGATAACGATCGAGGTCGTTTCTGACGATGTTAGGGATATCATAATTGAGTCGAAAGGCTCAGAATCTGAGATAACCTTGGGCATGATTAGAAAGAACTGGGAATTTAGTAGACAGGAATAGAATTAATATGTTTCTTGCTTTGGATACAGCTACCGAGCATGCAGGCGTTGCTTTACTGAATAAGGCAGGCCATGTTATACACGAGAAAAATTGGTTATCTAATAGAAACCATACTTCTGAACTACATATAGCTATTGAATCTGCCCTTGTTGAATCTGCAATTGGAATTAATGATCTCAAAGGTTTGATAGTAACAATTGGGCCGGGGAGTTTTACTGGGATTCGTATCGGCCTTGCTGCTGCCAAAGCGATTAGTATTTCTTTGGATATTCCTGTTGTTGGCATAAGTACTCTTGATGTAGCGGCTTTTCCATTCATCAATCAGAGAGATCAAATTATATCGTTATTGCCTGCAGGTAGGGGCGAATTTAGTTGCGCTGTTTTCCGCAATGATGAGAACGATTCTAGTATATTGGCGCCTTATAAAAAGATTATTGAAGATCACATAATAACGGTTGATGAGTTATTTTCTTTTATTGATGAACAAAAAGGCCCCATGATTATCTGTGGCGAAATAACTGATGATCTAGAAGATCGATTAGTGCAAATGAATAACACAATCATTCATATCCCACCGATCCCAGAAAGACAGCGTCGCTCAGGAGAATTAGCGCGCTTGGGGTATAGGCGTTTTACGCAAGGTCTTATGGATGATCCAACAAAGCTACAGCCTGTTTATTTGAGAAAATCTGCTGCTGAAGAGAACCTTGAAAAAAAATGATCAGGAAATTGGTATATGCTAAGGTTTCCGTTTTTTTCCGAGATAGGACATTACAAATAAGGTTATCAATATAATAATTATAAAACCAAAGTTAGCGATTTCGTCTCCATAACCGGGGCTATTAGAGAATATGTGCAAAAATATCATATAGTGCATTATAGTATTTACAGGCTGGTGCTTCGAATTGTTCGCGTTAAGTAAAGAACTTTTTTAGGCTTAGATATTTATTCGATACCCATAAGCTCAATTTCAAATATAAGAATCTTACCCGCCAATGGATGATTTGCATCTATTTCTACAATTTCATCTGTTATTGACTTAATTCTTGCTCGGCTACCATTATCTAGTACTACCTCATCACCAATTCGTACTCCTTCCGGGGCCCCCGCAATTGGGTATTGAAAAACTAATTGTTCATTGTATGGTCCATATGCTTCTTCAGGTTCGAGTGTGACCTTCACGCTATCTCCGGTTGCCAATCCTAAAACGCCTGTTTCAAACCCTTTTATTACTTGGCCTTCACCTAAGGTAAATGAAAAGGGAGATCTTTCCCTTGAATTATCAAATTCCTCTCCATTTTCCAAAGTCCCAACGTAATGCACCCATACAGTATCCCCAGTGGTTACCAATCGTTTTCCAGGGTTTCCAGAATCACTCAATTTATTACCACCGCAAGAAATGGATCCAAATAATAACAAAGAAAAGACCACTAATCCGATTATGAGTTTCGACATGTTCTGTTTTTAACCTCAATTTTACAATTTGTGTTTATTGATATATTTATAGCAAGGTGATTTATGGCGATAATCTATATTATCTCAAAATTGTTGAATAACAAATCAGTTTAGTGCTAGTACATAGCATACATCTGTACCATTGCAATCAAGCTTTAATCGTTGTCGTTAGGATACAAATGTTACATAAAATAATTGTAAAACTTGTTATACTCTCTAGTATTGTATTGTTAATATCAATTGGATGTTTGACAGAGGAAAAAAATGAAGGAGAGTTGTTGGTGAATAAATATAATGAGGCACCTAGCATGGTGATTGACCCTAATAAGACGTACCATGCAATATTCAAAACATCAGCAGGGGATTTCACAGTTGAACTTTTTGCAGATAAAGTTCCGGTTACCGTGAACAACTTTGTTTTTCTTGCCCGAGATAAATATTATGACGGAACTACTTTTCACCGAGTAATCCCAGAGTTTATGGCTCAAGGAGGTGATCCCAGCGGTACCGGAATGGGAGGACCTGGGTATAGATTTGATGATGAATTTGATCAGACACTACGCCATGACTCACCTGGTATTCTTTCTATGGCTAATGCAGGACCAGGGACTAATGGGAGTCAATTTTTTATAACTTTTGTCGCAACACCACATTTAGATGATCGCCATGCAGTGTTTGGCCGTGTTATAGATGGTCTCGACATTGCTCTTGCTATAGAACCTCGTGACCCAGCATCTTCTGCTACTCCTGGCCAGACTCTCGAGGAAGTTACTATACTTGAGAGCGATAAATAGGCAGAGCCCTTCTTGACAGAGAACGTATGTTCTATTATTGTTCTGATAATAGAGGTGCTTTATGTTGAAGAAACTGTTGATTCGAAACCTTGGTTTAATAGATTCAATTGATGTCGATTTTACGTCGGGGTTTACTGTGCTAACTGGCGAGACCGGCTCTGGAAAATCCCTGATAGTACGTGCAATCGCTTTGATTTGCGGAGCAAAACCAGGGGTATACGATATACGATTTGGGGAAGATGAATTTCTGGTAGAAGGTCTTTTTTCTTTAAATGCTGAATCTAAAAAACAATTAGAAACATTGGATCTTGGTAAATTGGTCAATTTGAATACGACCAATGACATTCTTTTAGGTAGACGGTATACTCGTGAATCAAAAAACATAGCGTATTTAAATGGAAAAAAAATATCATTAAAATTGCTCAATCGGATTGGCGGTATAGTTTCTGACATACATAGGCAAGGAGATCATAATAAGATATATGAATCTGAACAGCAACTGACTATTTTTGACGCGCATGCTGGCCTTTCTGATAGAGCAAACGATGTTGAGCGTATGGTTTCTAGTCTATTGGAATATCGATCAGCGATATTTGAACTGGAACATGCCTCGTTGGAGAATAGAGAAAATCATGACCTTATTAATCAACAATATGATGAGATATCCCAGGCACAACTTAAATCTGGAGAGCTTAAAGAGCTTGAGGCCCAGGTAAAAATTTTGTCGAATGTCCAGCTTTTGGTCGATTCAGCGCAGTCATCTTTGGAAGCTATCTATGGGTCCACAGATGAAAATTATTCACTTCGAAATCAATTAAATAGTGTTTTAACGCATCTAGCTAAGGCTTCAAATTTTGATCAAGAATTTGAATTAGTGCACTCAAATTTTGAGATCATCGCGAATGATTTGAATGACGCAGGGAACTTTCTAAGGAAATATCTTGATGGGCTGGAGGATAACCCCAAGCGTTTAGATGTGTTGCTGGAGCGAATTCATCTAATCAAAACCTTGATGAATAAATATGATGCGGGATCGATTGATATTTTATTAGAGCGTGTAGCTTCACTGGGTAAAGAGATGGAAGCTAGCGAAAATGTGGAGTTGCAATTGGAATCTACGATAGAAAAATTTGAGAGTGCTGTTGAAGATTTTCAGACCGCTAATTATAGCCTATCTATGGATAGGAAAGCGGCCTGCGATTCATTCATAGAATCGGTCAGAAGTGAATTGGCTGAATTAGGTATGGACTCAACAGATATTTGTATTAATATTACAGACGGAATTTTGTCTGATAAACGAGAAGACATATTGCGGTTAGATATGGATCGTATAGAGAAAAGGCAACTGCTGCAAAGCTTAGAATTTATGATAAGACCTGGTAAGGGGGAATCATTTAAAAAGGTACAGACAATAGCTTCAGGAGGCGAGGCTGCGAGGTTAATGCTAGCGTTAAAAGCTTCTTCGATTGATTTTGATAGCGGAAGGTCAATTGTATTGGATGAAATTGATTATGGTATTGGGGGAAGGTTGGGATCCGTGATAGGAAAAAAATTAAGCAAAATTTCAATAAATAACCAGGTGATCTGTGTAACCCATCTTCCTCAATTAGCCATGTTTGCAGATAATCATATTAGAATTGAAAAAAGAGAAGTAAACGGCCGAACGGTAAGTGAGAATTCTTACATCAATGGAGCAGAAAAAAACGCTGAGATAATGAATATGTACGGTGTTAGTACGAATATTACGGATACTGCGAATCAAATGCTTCAAGAAGCTGGAGTTTGGAAAGAGGCCATACACCGAATGGAAGATTTGCCAATTGCCTTATAAATTGACCTTTTAATTTGGATCTATATAATAGTACGGCTATGTTTGATCTTAGGGTAACACGCGATGTTTCTGCGAGAATTCCGACGAAAGAAGGGGATTTCTCGTTGATTTACTACTCTAACAATAAGGATGATAAGGAACATGTCGCTTTAGTAACAGGGCCTTTAGAAGGTAAAAGCGATGTTTTAGTTCGAATCCATTCTGAGTGTTTTACTGGTGACGTATTTGGGTCCCGGAGGTGTGATTGCGGCAATCAATTACGCCAGGCGATGGAAAAAATATCGGAAGAGGGATCTGGCGTAGTGATCTATTTGAGACAGGAAGGCAGAGGCATTGGGTTAAGGGATAAACTTAGAGCGTATAATCTTCAGGACGAAGGATACGACACCGTTGATGCAAATATTGAATTGGGACATCAAGCGGATGAGCGTGATTATAGGGTAGCTTGTCTTATGCTCGAAGACTTGGGTGTCCAGTCTGTAAAACTTTTGACTAACAACTCTTTGAAGATTAGTGCTTTGGAGAAATTTGGTATAGATGTATCCAAACGTGAACCCATAGAAACTATACCTAATCAAGATAATATCGACTATTTAAGTACAAAATCGAAACGTATGGGCCACATGTTGGATCTTGATACAAAAGCTTATAGAGGGGTTCCAATACCGATTGCGCCCAAAAATATATCTAAAGAAGCAGAGCTTAAACGACCATTTGTAACTTTAACTTATGCTCAGAGTATTGATGGCTCGATTGCTCTGGATGAGGGGGTCCCTTTTTCTATCAGTGGGCAACAAGCAAATGCTATGACACATGCTCTTCGCTCGGAACATGATGGGATATTGGTGGGCATCGGTACGATTATATCTGATGATCCTGATTTGACCGTGCGAGAAGTGGAAGGCATAAATCCTCAGCCAATTATTCTTGACACTCAATTACGTTTTCCAATAACTGCGAATTTATTGCGTAATTCTGGGCCACCTGCCTGGATTTTTTGTGGCCCAGATGCCCCAGATGATAAGAGAAGGGAATTAGAGGCCGCAGGGTTACGTGTTTCCTCCGTTATGCTGGATGCAGAAGGGAAACTTGATCTGAAAAAGATTCTCAAGAGCGTATATTTACAGGGATTTCGGTCTATTATGGTAGAAGGGGGACGACAAGTTATAACCCAATTTATACTTAGTGAACTAGTTGACCATGTTGTGATTACTCTTACCCCTAGCTTGCTAGGCGGATTAAACGCTATTGGCGACATTAACAAATTAGGTAATTTCCGTCCAAGACTTAGAAATATAGGTTATGAAAAACTCGGAGATGATTTCATAGTTTGGGGAACCCCTGATTGGGAGAATATTGAAAAATAGATTCTTGGTGTTTAATAATCCTTTTGAAATTTTAGTTAAAGAGCGGAATCTCGATGTAAAAGTTCCAGATGATACAGTTCTTGTGGAGAGTTTTTGTAGTGGTATTAGCGCTGGTACTGAACTTTTAGTCTATCGAGGTGAAATACCTGAAGGGATGCTTCTAGATCCACTTATTCCTGAATTTAGTGAAACTTTTAGTTACCCCACACAGTATGGTTATGCCACAGTGGGAGAAGTAATAGATGTTGGTGCCAATGTGGACAATAAATGGATTGGTCGCCGTGTTTTTTCCTTTAATCCACACGAGAGTCACTTTTTTACGAGTGTCAAAGATCTTATAGAAATTCCAGATGGAATTGGTTACGAAGACGCTATATTTTTGCCAAATATGGAAACAGCCCTGAACCTTATTATGGATGGTTCACCCGTTATTGGGGAGAATGTTGCAGTTATCGGTCAGGGCATAGTTGGTCTGTTGACTACAAGTTTGCTTAATTCTTTTCCGTTAGATAATCTTGTGACATTCGATACGATTATTAAAAGAAGACGAGTTTCATTAGAATTCGGAGCTTCTCATACCTTTGGTTCTTTTGAAGAACCTATGATGAATTCGATATTCGATAAGGAATATAAAGGTTTTGATCTTGTCTATGAAGTCTCTGGAAATCCAGGATCGTTAAACAATGCTATAGATATAACTGGATATAACGGTAGGATTATTATTGGTTCCTGGTATGGCAATAAGAAGAGTGAGCTATCCCTAGGGGATTCTTTTCACAGAAGCAGAATTAACCTAATTACTAGTCAGGTAAGCACTATTGACCCGAAATTTTCTGGTAGATGGACTAAAGAACGTAGATTTAGTGTTGCGTGGGATATGTTAAGAGCTATTAAGCCTTCAAGATTGGTTACTCACGAATACCCCATCGAGGAAGCTAAAGTAGCATATGATAATCTTCACCAAAATTCTGATGATATTTTACAGGTAATTCTCAAATATGATACTTAGGCGTATAGAGGTTTATTATTTTGGAGGTAAGTATGTATAAAGTAGCAGTTTTGAGGGAATTTATTGCTCAGCATTATTTAATTGGAGGAGATTGGGGATCTGAAAACGACTTGAATTCACACCAGTATCGACTAGAGATCACCATAGAAAACGAGGAACTGGATCAACATGGTTATCTCGTGGATATCGTTGAAGTTGAAAACGTAATAAATGATATTGTTAGTACTTACAAAGACAATACTCTAAATGATTTCCCTGAGTTTGAAAATTTGAATCCTAGCTTGGAGAACTTTTGTAGAATTATTGGTGACATGTTTTGTAAGAGCTTGTCAGTTGCGGATGTTTATTCTGTGGAAGTTAGATTATGGGAAGACTCATTAGCATGGGCATCGCACACAAGAATTCTAAAATGAAAATTGCTTTGGTCATCTACGGAAGTTTAAATACTCTTTCAGGTGGTTACTTATACGATCGGATGTTAGTCGATTATCTAAAATCCCAAGGGGATGATGTTAAAGTCATATCAATCCCAAATAAATCTTATCATTCTAATGTTGCAGATAATTGGTCTAAAGAGCTAATAAAGATGATGAATGACCCTGATATAGATTTGATGTTACAAGATGAATTGAACCATCCATCTCTTTTTCACGCAAACAAAAAAATCCGTGGGAATTACCCTATTATTTCGATAGTGCACCACCTAAGATCTAATGAAGAGCGCGGTAGGGTTGCAAATTGGGCATATCAGAAAATTGAGAAAGCATATTTGGAGTCAGTGGACGGCTATATTTTTAATAGCAATACCACCAAGGATAGTGTCGAAACTCTTACTAATTTGGATAAGCCATACGTGATTTCGAGCCCCGGTGGGGATCGATTTAATACTAAAATCACCAGAGATTTTGTTAGTTCAAGGGTAGCTTCTAGTGACCGGTTGAACATTATTTTTATTGGTAATGTAATACCTAGGAAGCAATTAATGGTTCTAGTTGAAGCACTTGGTTTGATTAAATCTGATCTTTGGCATTTAGATGTTGTTGGTAAGACTGATGTCGATTCTAGATACTTTGATAATGTAATAACCTTAGTGAATAATTTGAGTTTGCGTGACCGTGTAACATTTTCCGGAGCTTTGTCAGACATAGAATTATCTGAGCGGTTAAATAATTCAGATTTACTAGTTGTGCCTTCATCTTGGGAAGGATTCGGAATAGTCTATTTAGAAGGTATGGGCTTCGGACTGCCGGCTATAGCAACGACAGAAGGCGCAGCGAAAGAGATTATACAGCATGGAGAAAATGGCTATTTGATTGATAAAGGTGACAGTAAAACATTAGCTTCCTACCTGCAATCATTGATCAAACATCCGCAGACTTTGATCGATATGAGTTGGAAGGCTTTGAATACTTATTCAGGGTATCCAACATGGAAAGATTCTGCGATTAACTCAAGAGATTTTCTAGTAAAAGTTTTAGAGGAGTATTAAGCAATATGGATCTTGAGTATAGTTATCAAAGGTATCTTGCATCGAAGAAATACATTGATGATTTATCATTAAATCAAAGAGTTTTAGGAGCTTTATCTGCAGAACTAAATGTTAGAAACACTGAGCGACCATTCAAAACTATCGAAATTGGCGCTGGTGTAGGAACTATGATTGAGCGCCTCTTGGAAGCGGAACTGATGCCCAGTGGAGAATATGAAGCTTTTGATATTTCTCGAAAAAATATAGAAGAAGCAAAGAAGAGGATCATCGCTTTCGCAAAAAAACACGATTACGTAATCGAGAACCTAGCACCTTACGAAGTGTTCTTAAAGAAAGGTTCGTTCTCTATGACGTTAAAACTGTATGACCAAGATGCAGTTGAGATTATAAAGTCCCAAGAAAAATCCGAGAGCACTGATCTTGTTATTGCGCAGGCTGTCCTTGATCTGCTAAACGTTGAAGAAGCCTTACCTAGTATTTTTGCAACATTGAAACCAGGTGGCCTTTTATATTCGTCAATAAATTTTGACGGTGTAACATATTTTGGCCCAACTATAGATCATGAATTTGACGCATTTATTGAAGAGCAGTATCACCAAACAATGTTTGATAGTAAGACTGGTCGTAACCTTTTATCCCGATTTGTAGATTCTGAAGGTGAGATCTTATCGGTTGGTAGTTCGGATTGGGTTATCTATCCTCCTGCCCTCGGATATGATGCTGATACGCAGTATTTCTTACATTACATTATTAATACAGTTCACGAAGCTCTTATAGGAAAACCAAAAGTCGATAAGCAACAGCTTGAATTATGGATAAAAGAAAGACACGAACAAGTAGACGGTGATAAATTGCTATATATTGCCCACCAATTTGATTATTTATTTAAAAGAAGTTAGCCCTTATCTACTAGCTGAACGCTCAACAGTTGTTTTACTTCTACCACCGTCTCTTGTTGCCAAGAAGGATATAGAGCATATATCTGATCTCGGATATTTTTCCTTTTTTCTTGGTCACTAGCGGTTCCCATGTCTTTTTCTGTTCGATCCGTAATTTGTTTGGATTGTTCATATCCGATAACTGGTCTTTCAATCCATCTAGCGATTTCATTTAGTTGGTCATCATAAAATACAGCTACTGGTATTGATCTAAATTCGCCATCTTTCAAGAACTCATCCATAATGTCGAGGTTTTCATCTCTTGGGAATATTCGCATTTCGATATCAGCTGCTTCAGCAATTCTCGCGAATACTGGCATCCCTCTGAAAACGTCTGGGCACCAATCTTCTCCTATGATCATTAATTTTTTTATTCCATTAGGAGTTGATGAAATAGACGAAAAAAAATCTTTATCTTCCGTTTTTAGTTCTGCGCTTTCATAGTACGTTTCGAATCTATCTTTGTTTACTTTGATATTGAGCACATAGTCTTCATAAGTTAAGCCAGAATTGTATCTCTCTAAACTTACGACGCTTGTATTATTAGACATTAAATTTACTCCTGCTCCGCTACCTAACCTATATTACAACCTATCATATCTTTATAGCCCATAGTTACTTTTCCGTCCGGATATACAACGATTGGGACTATGTCACCAAATTCCCGAGCTTCATCCAACCATTTTTGGTTTTCGTCAACCTGACGTTCTTCGAATTCAATCGCTTCTTTTTCCCAGTCCTCTTTAAGAACAATGCAAGAAGGACATGTTTTTAAGGTATACACAATAGGCACAATTGTTGTAGTTTCCGCTTCCATATTTCTGATCTCCAGAATTAATTGTTTACTTATTTTAAGTGAACAGTATACATATATTTAGTTTATATATCTCCTTAATTATATTACCTATTACGGAAGACTAAAACCGCCAAATGATTTGTCTCCTATATCTTCTGGCCATAAAAGCTTCGCGAGCTCTTCGATTCCTCTTATGTTCCAGAATGATAGGGTAGTGAAGTGTTTGGTCTCTACAAAGTAGATTTTATTATTTGATACCGCTGGTATTTGTTGCGTAACTCTACTATTAACTAAATACTCTCGGAATTCATCTCCTCCTGACTCTCTTGGTTGTGCGATTATGATGATTTGGGGGGCCATTTCGATTACACCTTCGATACTCGTTGTCATGTTTCCTTTAATTCCCGATTCTGCAGCGGTATTTATCCCACCCGCAGATTCTATGATCATTCCCTCTGTTGAATCACTTCCTGCGGCCCATATTTGATCTGAATATCGGGTGATCGAAAGCACCTTCTTCTTTTTGGATCCATTCTGTTGCTCGATTACCGATTGGATGAAATCATATCTTTCCGCTATTTCTGCGACTAATTGAGTAGCTCTTTGCTCTTCACCGTAGATGCGCCCCAACAGTAATATAGTATCCTTTTGTTCTTCGATGCTAGATGCCATACCTGTTTGGATAACGGGTATGTTTAGATCATTCAATCTTTGAATGGATTCCTCTGGGAAATATTCACTTGTCACGACGATATCAGGGTTTAAAGCTACAATATTCTCTGGATCTCTATCTATTTCTGGAATACTTTGTACTAAGTCAGCGACATTTGAATACGTTTGATTTTTTGTAATACCCGCTACACCAACAAGTTTATCTAATTTTACGAGTGCGACGGTTAGCTCATCGTGACCAACTGATGCTGTTAAGATTCTTTGAGGTTTATCTAAGATTAGAACTGTACCATTTAACGCATTTACTTCTCTAGGCCAGATATTTTGATCAACCACTGGGTCTTTTTTTTCTATAGTACTGGTGGCAGGATCTTTTACCACGTTAATCCCAATTATTAATAATATAGAGGCCATGAGCGAAGATATTATTGTGAGTAATAGTGGCTTTATTCTATTTTTTTTAGGGTTTAGTTGATTCAAAACTTGATCCTCCTATAGGCTGTGTAACCGATTTTTGTTTTTAACAAGCAGGAACAGAAAAAATGGGGCCCCTAAAAATGAAGTAACCATCCCTACTTGCAATTCAGCTGGCTGAATTACTGTTCTAGCTAATGTATCTGCTGATATTACGAAAAGTGCTCCGGTCAATGCAGATAGAGGAACTAGAATTCGATGATCAGGGCCGACGATAAGACGTAATATGTGGGGCGTTATAAGGCCTACAAATATTATCGTTCCACTTACTGCAACCGCCATTCCCGTTAGCAAAGCAGACAAAATTATTAAAAAAGGCCGGGTCACATTTACATTAATTCCCATGGCTTTTGCATCATCATCATTTAAGTTCAGTAAATTTAAATCTCTGCTATAAAACATGATTAGGATGGCCCCAAGTATTATTAATGGTCCTGCAGTAATTGCATGTTCCCAAGATCGAGAGTCTAAACCCCCAGCAAGCCAAAACAGTATTTCACGCACAGAGTTCGTGTCTTTTTCTAGTACGACTATCGCAGATATTAATGAACTGAAAAACGCTGATACCGCTACTCCTGCCAGTAATAATGCTGGCATTGATAGTTGACCTTTTGAATGCCCAAAACTATATACGATAATTGATGCTAATAATGATCCGATGAAAGCACATGCTGGGACTGAGATAAACAAATATTTATCCAACTGTAGTGTGATCGCTATCACCGCGCCAAATGAACCTCCTGCTGATACACCGATGATTCCTGGGTCTGCCATTGGGTTTCGGAAAAGCGCTTGCATTGTAACTCCTGCTACGCTCAACCCAATCCCTACAAAGATACCTACAATGATTCTTGGTAAGCGGAGTTCTGTGACTATCAACGATTCTAGGGGGGTATGTAAAGTAGTTTCAATAGGGCCGATAGATAAAAGAACGCTCAAAACATTTGCGAGTGAAATAGGAACGGGGCCGACTGAAACAGAAACCAACATAGCAGAACTAAGCAGTACTGATAGTATTGAAACCCCAAGCAATAATCTTGCTCGCAATGTGGTTTTTCTATCCCATGTAGTGATATTACTTAACAACTAACCTCCAAATCATTCGACTTCAGAGGTTCAAATTAGTCCAGTAATAATACTTGGCCTAAGACTTTTCCCTTGAAATGCGAAGAGAATTATAGCCTTTGTTACTGGCAGGTCTCCTGACTTAAAAAGTGGTCTAGTACAAATAATGGCAAGACCGAAATTTCTTACAGTGGCGCATCCGTGACGGACTCGAACCGTCTTCCCTATTCTCCTCAATTAATAATGAGGCACCAGTATCAATAACTTGTTCAGAAAGTAACATACCTATTCATCGTGTGTAAAGTATTCACTTACAGTATTTGGGATAAGAATAGTTTCGTCCGGTCATTCTTTGGGTTTTCAAATATTTCTTCCGGGCTGCCTGATTCGACTATATTTCCTTCGTCAAACATTACTAAACGATCTGCTACCTCACGTGCAAAACCCATTTCGTGTGTTACAACAACCATAGTCATTCCGGAAGATGCTAATTCCTTCATGACGTCTAAAACCTCTTTGATCATTTCAGGGTCTAAAGCAGATGTTGGCTCGTCAAATAACATTATTTTTGGCTGCATTGCTAGCGATCTTGCTATTGCGACTCTTTGTTGCTGGCCTCCCGATAGTTGTGCAGGGTACTTGTCTGCCTGATCCGATATTCCCACCCTTTCTAATAGTTCGTCGGAAATTCTGGTGGCTTCCTTCCTTGACCATTTTCGTACCTTCATTGGCGCAAGCGATATGTTATCTCTTACTGTGAGATGGGGGAATAAATTGAAAGACTGGAAAACCATACCGACTTCTCTTCTCACAGCGTCGATATTTTTTAGGTCAGTCGTAAGTTCTATACCATCAATAGTAATCTTCCCATTTTGATGTTCTTCTAACCGGTTAATTGTCCTGATAAATGTGGATTTACCAGATCCTGAAGGTCCAAAAACTACGACGACCTCACCTTTGTCTATTGTTATGTTTATTCCTTTGAGTACGTGGAAATTTCCGAACCATTTGTGGACATCTTCGAAACTAATTATATGGTAATTTTTATCTATCTTGGAACTCATCTATCACCTACCCCGAGCGACCGCTCTATTATTTGACTGACGTATGACATTGAAAATGTAAATACCCAAAACACGGCAGCGATAAAAACGTATACCTCTGCCTGTTGGTCTATATATTCGACGTTTCCAAGAACTACTGCTTTTCCAATACCGACTAAATCTAATAGGCCAACTATAACAACAAGGCTCGTATCTTTGAACAGGCTTATGAACTGCCCAACTATAGCAGGTATAACGTTTCTTAATGCTTGAGGTAGAACGATTAATGTTGTTGTTAACAGAGGACCCAATCCTAATGCTTTTGCTGCCTCAGTTTGACCTACAGGAACGGAAGCGAGGCCGCCTCTCACATTTTCTGCCATGTAAGCTCCACTAAATATAGTTATGGCAGCAATTGCCCGTCCAACCCTGTCTAAACGCCAACCCTCCGGTAGTAGAAGCGGCACTATTATCAGGGTCATAAATAATAGAGTGACCAATGGTACAGCTCTTATCGACTCAATAAAAATTACGCAAGCTCCTTTTACGAATGGCAAATTACTTCTTCTTCCTAATGCCAGGAAAATTCCCAAAGGAAAAGATAGCATTATTCCAATTATGGCCAAGAAAAACGTTAGGAGCAGGCCACCCCACTCGTTTGTCGATACGTAAGGCAGTGCCCCGAAACCTTCGATTCCTCTAAGGAGTATGAAATCGATAATCATGCTTAGCGACCATGAAACTAGAAGCACTCTGGTAGAAAGGTTTTGGAATTTGGAGAGCAAATAGCCCAGCAAGAAACCCATGCTTACTAGAGCGAACCATGAACGAAGTCCAATACTTATATCTAGGAATATAGGTGGTATTAAAATAACGGATATTAAAGGAACTAAAATTATTAAACTTAATCGTTGAAACACCACTCCTTTTAGATGCCAAGAGATTCCTAGTAGGTTTGTAGTTATAAAAGCAACTGTTCCAATTCTCCATAATTCGCTTTGGGGATATTGTCCGATAAGAAAAATTCTTGTATTGCGTGTTATTGCATCCCATTCAGCTTTATTCAATATCCAGTCACCAGAAGATATAAATAAATAAAATGCAAACGGAAAAACGCATAAAGTAATCAAAACATTTAGAGGTGAACTGAACAAATTTTCCCGCACCCAATTATAGATGCTAGTGGTAATACTAAAGATTGACCTTTCTTGTTCAGTAATCAATCTAATTTCTCCCAACATTAGTCTTGCGATTGAAAAGATTCCCCATAACAGACCACATCAAACTAATAAGTCCGTAACATAGCATTACCATTCCAAAAATGGGGACCGCTCTTCCTGCTTGATTTATCATAGTTCTGCCGACAAAAAATGCATCTGGATATCCTATCGCTATAGCGAGACTGGAATTTTTAGATAAATTCAAATATTGATTTATCATTGGCGGGATGATAACTTTGAGCGCCTGCGGAAGAATGATTAACTTAAGTGTTTCGGTTTTTGATAGGCCTAAAGCATATGCTGATTCATATTGGCCTTTCGGCACAGATTGAATTCCTGCTCTTACTATCTCGGCTATGAAACTCGCAGTATATATTGTTAATCCGAGAAGGAGGGCAGCGAACTCAGGTGTTATTCTGAGGCCGCCTTCAAAATTAAATTTACCTAGTTCAGGTGTGTCTATGCTTACCTGGAGTTGTGTCGTCAAAACGTAAACTAGAATCACAATTGTTATAGCGCTTGCCATGTAGACCAAAATGCGTTTGATTCGGGCAAAATATGTTTCCGGCAGAGCTGTGATCTTATAAAGAGAAAAAATCATAAGAATTATTAAACAACCGCAAGCGAATAAAGTGATTGCTGATTCTGTGGAAAAAACTAGATTAGGTAAAAAGATCCCTCTGTTGGAAAGGTATATTCCCCCAGGTAATGATATAGCATCTTGAACTTTAGGAAATGATTGAAATATTATGAAATACCAGAAAAATAGCTGGACTAAGAGGGGTATATTTCTGAAAATTTCGACATACACGAGAGATAGATTTTTTAGCGCCCAATTGGTGGAAACTCTTGCAATACCTAATAAAGTTCCAAGAATTGTTGCAAAAAATATACCAATGACAGCTACTCTGATTGTGTTAAGTATACCCACGTAAAAAGCATGAAGAAATGAATCAGATTCTTTGTAATCGACCACTGACTCTGAAATAGGGAATCCTGCCTCTTGGTGTATAAAATCAAAGCCTAATGAGAAGCCTCTATTGTTAGCGGCATTTAAGAGATTCGATATTAAGAATACGAGTAGGCTAATCACTAGGATTGTGGATAGTATTTGAGCGGCCCACGAAATTATTTTCGTGTCTCGCCAGATAGGTATTCCTTTTCTATAAAGAACCATCGTCTATATTATTCTAGATGCCAGGTGGTCTTTCCTAGTATCAAACCAGCCAATTAAAGGGTGGATAACGGCGACTTGCGCCGCCATTATCTTACCCTTATTGATTGGCCTTATAATTACGCTATTTCTTTTCTTATTTTGCTGGAGGGGCGTAAATTAACCCGCCATTATTCCAAAGCTCGTTAGGTCCTCTAGGTAGTGTGAACGATTCGCCATTTGGTCCCATGTAGCGATCGTATATTTCCCCGTAATTACCAACAGCCTTTATAACATCGACAGCAAAATCATCACTTAGCCCAACGTCAGCTTGACCGAAGGAACCTTCAACTCCCAGTAATTTTCTGACTGGGATGCTGTCGCTCGATTTCGATGCCTCTACATTGGCCTGAGTTACTCCAAGCTCTTCAGCGTTAACCAGTACGTACATTACCAGTTTTACGAGGTCGAACCATGAGTCATCTCCGTGAGGAACCGCTGGTGTTAGTGGTTCCTTTGATATTGTCTCAGGAAGAATTTTGTGATCGTTCGGGTTCTGTAAGCCAGAACGTATTGCTGCTAGCTGTGATTTATCTGAAGTGGCTGCATCACATCTGCCTTCTTCATAAGCTCCGTAGACAGAAGCTGAATCTTCGAAGACAACTGTGTCCAGCGAGAATCCATTTTGCCTAAAATAGTCGGCCAAATTTGATTCTGTTGTAGTACCACTTGTAACACACACAGTAATTCCATTTAAGTCGGTTGCATGGTCAAACCCGCTATTTGCTCGTACCATGAAGCCTTGTCCATCATAGAACATCACATTAGTGAAGTTACCCCATTGTGCGTCTCTAGACGTTGTCCATGTAACGTTTCGGGTGAGTACATCAACTTCGCCGCCTTGAATTGTTGGACCGCGCTCTGCAGCGCTGATTGGAACTACTTCCAAACTACTGCCATCGCCGAAAATTGCTGCTGCAACTGCGCGAGCAAGGTCTATATCAAACCCTGCGTTTGAACCATCTTCTCTTAGGAATCCAAATCCTGGAAGATCAGTTCTACCGGCTGCTATTAAGTTACCTCTTTCTGTTACTGTGTCTAGCCTAGTTGCGCTCGAATCGCTATCATCAGTTGTTGTACAGCCTACGCTTAGTACTGCTACAAGAACCATAATGCTCGCAATTGCGGCTAATAACTTGTATCTCATTGTATCCCCCTACCTCCATCATTTGATGGACTGTTATGATATTAAATGCAATGTAAACCTATTACTGCAAAAAGTCCAATAGATTACTTTCCATTCGTAAATACAGGGATTTATCCCAAAAAGGCTAAATTAGGGTATGATCTATCGATGATTATTGAAACCGAAATTCTTTTGATGGGGACAATAGTATTTTTTCTCGCTGGATTAACCCAAGGTTTGACAGGTTTCGGATTTGGTTTAGTAGCTGTGCCAATTCTAGGGTTTATTATTTCTCCCAAAATGATTGCTCCCATGGTGGTAATATATACTTCCTTCACCAATCTATTGGTATTAAATAACGCTAAAGCTCATCTCAATATTCGAAGAATTTATGTTTTAACTTTTGCTGGGGTGATTACTATCCCTCTGGGGACTTTAATGATTACTTATATGACCCCTGATCACTTAAGACTTTTCATTGGCGTGGCTGTAACTTTATCAGCAATTTTGATGTCTTTGGGGATTAAATTAAACATTGTTAGAGAGCGGCTTGCTTCCGCTTTCGTTGGTATCGTTAGCGGAATTTTGAGTGGTAGTATAGCTGTTGGGGGGCCTCCTGTGATCCTTTTTTTTACCAACCAAGAAGTTCCTAGAGAAGAGTTTCGGGCTAATATAGCGGCATATTTCACCCCCGTAAGCGTAGCAGCAAACATCAGTTTTTATGTTGCGGGCTTGCTAACGTTTGAGACGGTATTATATGCGCTATGGTTTGTGCCTGCACTGGTCTTAGGAGTGCTCGCGGGGAATAAATATAATGATCTTCTCTCAGAGATGATCTATAAGAGAATTGCTCTATTGATTGTTTTTTTTGCGGGTATTCTATCCATACTAAACGGTGCTGGAGTTCTATAATTGATTTAAAGTATCATTGAGAACGTAGTTGAGATTACAGGCGAATTAAATTCTCATATAGAAGATCGGTGAACTATGATTGAGTGCCCGAATTGTAACAAGGAAAACTCAGATGCAAATGTGTTCTGCATATATTGTGGTTCTAGGATTAGCCCCGTGGGTAATGCTAATGAGGAAATTGCCGGTATTCGGAGAATATTGACAGATTTAAATCGGAGAGTTGACGCTTTAGAGGGTAATATAGTTTCTGGTATAGAGGAGCCTACTTCATTACCTCCAGAAGTACCAGATCCTGAAGGAGTGGCTACAGCTCCTTCGTCCGATGAAGCTATTGATAATTTAAAAGTCGATTCTTCCGCAGGTAATATATTTTCTTCGTACTTTAGACAATACTGGCAAGGTGATGTAGAAAGTATTATAGGCAGGAATTGGTTTGCAATTCTTGGCGTTACGGCCCTATCAATAGGGATTGCTTTTTTCTTACTACTCGCTTTTGAAAACAACTGGGTTAACGATTTCGGTCGAGTAATAATTGGCATAGCCGTAGGCACTTTGTTGATATTCTTAGGCGACTATGTGAGAGATCGTTATTCAATATGGTCTAGAGCAGTTGTGGGTGGTGGACTCGCTATTTTGCTTATCACTGTGTATGTGGCTTTTGATTCTTATAAGCTTGTGCCGTATTGGGGAGCCCTAGTTTTACTTAGTGGCATCTCTATTATGGGTGCTTTTCTTGCATTGAGACATAATGCTCGTTTGACTGCAATTCTTAGCGTTGGTATAGCCTTTGTTAACCCAGTTTTACTAGGTTTTGCAGATTTTCAAAATTTGATTCTTTACATCGCAGTCGTTAATTTATCGGTCCTTTCATTAGCTTTTCTAAAAAATTGGCGAATGCTTACATCTGTTGCTATTGCGGGATCCTATTTTTATATGTTCTCGATAGTCGTATCTGTGTATGCTGACAATCTGCAATTTGCTTTGTCAGAGATCATGATTTTGCAAGCAGGGTTTACAATTATTTTCCTTATTTTTGTTGGTGCTACAACTTTTTACCATATTTATTCGAAGAAAAGTCCGGAGTATCCTGACCTTTCTCTGATGATCCTCAACGCAGTCGCTTACTATATATTAAGTGTCACTTTTTTGGATGTACAACAGCTTGGCAAAAACTATGTCCAAAATCTAGGCTGGATATTGGGCGCCTTCTATTTAGTAGTCGGCTATATATCTTATCGAGTGGCACTAGTTTCGCCCCGGGTCCCTTTATTTTCAGCTGGGATAGCCGTCCTATTTTTTACAGTATCTATACCTATGCAATTTGGTGGGGAGTGGGTATCCGTCGCCTGGGGGGCTGAAGGACTACTATTGGTAGTAGCGGGGCTTTTGTTACATCAATGGAGAGCTCGATCTTTAGGGCTAGTGTTGATTACTGTCGCGTCGCTCCGACTATTACAGGTACCGGATTTCTACTTATTAGATTTTTCTCAAAGTTTTTTTTCATTACGTGATGATGTTTTAGTTGCTTCAATTTTGCTGATCACTATTTCTTATATTGCCTCTTATGTATTATACCTAAACCGAAATTTTGAACTTGAAGAAGACATTTTTGCCAGTCAGAACAATATTTGGCCCATCAGATGGTGGCTAATGATATTGAGTACGATTTTGACAATATGGTTATTTTCCACTGAAACCATTGCTTACTTTCGCCACATGGCGTTCGCTAGTGAGCAGCTGTTTCTGGGCCAACCACCAGAAGTTACAGGGGCACTGATTATAACCGTATTCCTTGCTCTTTATTCTGTAATTGCTTTTGCGATTGCCCGCAGGACGAAATCCGTAATAATGTGGTATATATTTTTTGGGGTCGGGGTAGTTTCCTTAGCTAAGTTAGTAATTGTTGATTATCCCAATTTCCTTGTAATCCCCTTCGAATTTACTGCAATATATAATTTGTATTTTGTAATGAAAATTCTATTAACTTTACTGTTACTTTTGATAATCGTATCGGCGAAGTCATGGTACCCTCCCAAAATTCACTATCCAACTCTTAATAAATCCTTGTGGGTTAGTTTCAATACTTTGGTTATTTTCTCTTTAACGACAGAACTGATTAGTTTTTTTGAAAGCCGGGTTTACGTTTCCTCTTTGGACACTATGAGTGCTATGCATTTGAGCTTGACCTTGCTTTGGGCTCTTCATGCTGTCGTGATTCTCATGTATGGTTTCTTTTCTAAGAAGAGAGCTTTGAGAATGATTGGACTTCTTTTTCTAGTGATACCAATAGGTAAACTATTTATATTTGATGTTTTCTTGCTGGATAGTGGTTATAGAGTAGTCGCTTTTGTGGTCTTAGGTATAACTATGTTATCCATAGGTTTCGGTTATCAAAGGTATAATCAATTATTCAGGGGAATCTTTTTGAATGCTAGGTAATATGGCGATTAGCGAGTTATTACCGGTGCCTCCCCCTATATATAGGAATTAAAATCCTTGACAATACTTATGTAGTGGTATATATATAGCTCGTCTAGAATAACTCAAGACTTAGCATAGCTAAGGAGGAGGCAGTAATGGATGCAGTCATATTGGTTGCAACTATTTTGGCGATAGTAGGTGCTGTTAATTGGGGTCTCGCTGGTCTTTTTGGCCTTGACCTTGTTGCGGCTGTCACCGGATCTAAGTTTGGAGAAACCAACACAATATCCAAGGTCATATATGGATTGGTTGGTCTTTCTGGCCTAGTAGTTTTAGGTGAGCTGGCAGGACTTATTTAGTCAGTAGTGGGCTGTAGCTGTTTAATCGCTCGCCCACTATTTTTTACCCTTGAGGTCCGTTTGCGGATTTATTTGATAGCAGATTTGGATTTGCTTAGAGGTTCTTTCTATAAAATTTATAGTAGGAACCTAGGGTTCACGTTTGGCCTTCAGTTCACTTTTTAACCTATTTCACCCCTAATGTCTTGTATGTTATTTAAATTGTTTTCTACCGCGTAAGATTCTAATCCGTCAATTATTTCTAGCATTGTATTTGGTCTTGTAAAATTGGCCGTGCCTATAGATATTGCTGAAGCACCAGCTAATATAAATTCCAATGCATCCTTTGTGTTTTCTATACCACCCATACCGATTATTGGGATACTTATGTGCTTATTGACTTCCCATACCATTTTGAGAGCAATTGGCTTTATCGCAGGGCCCGATAGTCCCGCTTTTCCTATGCCCGTAGTCAAAATTTTCCCGTTTGGGTTGATGCCGATAGCCGCAAGTGTGTTTATTAGGGATACTGCAGTGGAACCCGAACTTTCAGCTGCGACTGCGATGTCCGTTATAGATGTTACGTTAGGAGTTAATTTTGTAATGACGGGTTTGCTAAACCTGTTTACAACTCCATCTACTAATTTTGCCAAGTTTTTTGGGTTACTGCCTATTTCGAGGCCGCCTTCTTCAATATTCGGACACGAAACGTTAATTTCTATTGCTTTAACATGAGAAATCTCGTTGAGGTGTTCGGCTAGATCCCAGTAGTCGCTAACGTTTAGTCCTCCTATGCTTACTATCAAAGGAGGGCCCATACTTAAATAATCTTGTATTTTGTTTTCTAGAAAATCTTCTAAACCTTTAGAAGGTATGCCTACTGAATTCAGCATGCCATACGGGGCTTCTGCAGTTCTTGGAGAGGGGTTTCCTTTTCTTGGATGTAAAAAAATAGTTTTAGGGACTATCGCTCCAAGAGAGCTAACCTTGGTAAATTGTCCCAACTCTGGTCCGAAGCAACCTGATGCTGGCAGCACAGGGTTTGCTAGATCCAGAGACCCTATCTTCAAGTCTAATTTGCTAAAATCATCCAATATCAAAGCGCCCTTTTATTAATAAATTTGTCCAATAACTTTGATCTGATAGAATGTTTGAGCAGGTTTGTAACTCAAACGAATACATTTATTCTAGCATGAGTTACGTTACGCAGGGTCATAATTAGGGGGTGAAAAATGTCCGGTCAATTATATACGCCTATATGTGATATGTTGGGTATAGAGTATCCAATTTTTCTAGCGGGCATGAATAGCGGAGGGGCAGGGCAGTCTAAATCGCCGACCCCCGTCAAGCTTGTTGCGGAAATTACCAATGCCGGAGGGCTAGGAGTTCTAGGAGATAGCTTTTTGACATTAGAGGATTTAGATCAAGGTATTCGAGAATTGAAAAGTTTGGTTGGTGATCGGCCTTATGGTGTTGATTTTATGCTTCCCGCAAAACTCGAGAATGTTGGCTCGAGAAGTAATCTGGAAATTCATGACGACATAAAAAAAGAATATCCTGACCATGTTAAATTTATTGAAAGAATGATTGAAGAGCTAGAGCTAACAAAAGTGAATGTTCCAGAAAGCTCTCCCATGACTTACGAACACATTTTAAAGAAGATCGATGTAGTAATGGATAATGACGTACCAATCTTTGCTGCTGCTCTTGGGGATCCCGCTCTTATATCTGAAAAGGCACATGATCGCGGTATGATTTTAATGGGCATGGCAGGGGCTCCTCGTCATGCTGAGCGGCAGATGGCAGCGGGTACAGATATAGTTGTAGCGCAAGGAACAGAAGCTGGTGGGCATACAGGGAGTATTTCTACGATGGTTTTAGTACCCCAAGTTGTTGATGTGTTCAGCCCTAAACCGGTTTTAGCAGCAGGTGGAATTGGTACAGGCGCACAAGTAGCTGCAGCTTTGGCTCTGGGGGCCCAGGGAGCGTGGATTGGTACAGCATTCTTGGTAGCTGAAGAAGGTAATAGCCCTGAAGTCCAAAAAGACCAAATCCTTGGTGCGCGATCGGAACAATTCTCAATTAGTACTAGTCAATCTGGAAAGCAACAAAGAGCCTATCATAATATTGTTCGCGAGGCGTGGGCTAATTCAGGCCTTAAAACTCTTCCTATGCCTTTGCAAGGTGTCCTCAATGAGCCACTGAATGAGGCTATTAAGGCTGCTCAACGTGATGATTTAGCCCAAATACCTTCAGGCCAAATAGGCGGAATGTTAACAGAGAGGCGCCCCGCCAGAGAAATATTTTTTGATTTGGTGAACGAAGCGGAAGAAACAATAGATTCCATGAAATCTTATTTGAAATAAGTGAGATCTTTTCTGTATCTTAAATAAGGAAGCCTTATGGAGCTGGTGACTATAGCGAGTAGTTCAATTTAAACCGTTAAATTGGTAAGATTGATCTGATTCTAGTTTCCAGTCTGCATAGTACTCTCTTATGTGTGGATCTAATTGGTTAGCTAAATCCCTATCTTCAAACACAGCTGTTGGGGTTGGACTGGAAAGTTCCAGACTTATTTCTTCGTATATTTTGTCTCTATCAATGTTAGTGAATAAACCATTGTCATAAACGACATCTCCATCAATCATAACTGTTTGTACGTCATCTTTTCGAGCTCGCGAGACTAGCGCTTCTAATGGTGGCAAATCTTCTGAAATATAGGATCTAGTAATACGGTTCCAATCGATAAGAACAATATCCGCTTTTGTTCCAGCTTCAAGCGTCCCTATTGATTCTCCAAAAGTCGTTACTTTTGAGCCCCCAATCGTTGCCATGTGTAATATCTCATCTGCGGAAATAGATTTATTGTAATGTCCTGGAGGCCTATGTAATCTCAGCGCTAAACCCATTTCTTGGAGCAAGTCATCGTTGTCATTAATCCCTGCGCTATCGGTCCCAATTCCTACAACAACTTTCCGTTTTAGCATTTCTGTTACCGGTGCTATCCCGCTACTTAGCCTTAGATTCGAGCTTGGGTTATGGCTAATTGATGTACCCGTTGCTGCCATTAAATCTAGATCATCTTGGGTGAGCCAAACACCGTGTGCAAAGGACACCTCTGGGCCGAGCATTCCTAACTTGTTTAGCCTGCTCACCGGAGTTTCGTTATTTATCCTTTCTGAATACAGTCGCTGGTACATTGTTTCTACCATATGTAGGTGGATACCCATATTGTTACTACGGGAAAGATCCCCGATCTCACCAAGAGTTTTTTCATCTACCCAATGATATGCTTGGGGGCTTAGCAAAATCTTTACTTTGTCGTTTTCTTGGTAGCGATCATTTAATTTTTTGGTAAAATCCCAATATTCTTCAAAATCGATTACAGTTGAGTTTACTTTGTCCCTTGCTCTTCCAGCTAATTCAGGGTCTATGGAATCCAGAAACGCATCGGTATCGCCATACACTAAAAAAGATTGATTTCTAAAAGCTATTGAAAACGCGACACGAACTCCGATGTCACCAAATGCCTGTAACGTTTTGTTAGCTTCAGTTTGAATTTGGGACACGGGGCCAGCGGTTTGATTGAACATTATGGTAGTGGTACCTGACTGAATTTGTTGCATCAATGTTCCCATCGACATCAGGTAAGGATCTAGTGGTCGCTTTCCCCAACCACGATGAATCCACGTTTCTAAATGTCCATCCGTTTGCCCCATCAATAGCCCAGATGCTATCCCTCTCCCGTGATGGTGGGCGTTGATGAGTCCTGGAATTACGAATTGTTCTCCGGTCCCTATTGTTTTTGTGCCGGGGTATTTCCCATTTAATTCAGAGTAGGGCCCGGTCTCTATAATTGTACCGGAATCTTGTACTACAGCCCCGTCTTCGATGAGCTCGCTATTACCTTCTAAATCAGCTTTTAATAAAACATATTTCCCACGTATCATCGTTCTGACCATGTTACCCCCCCTAGTTGGATATCGCTTATTACACTAAGTAACATTACTAGTGTAGTTTGGTCATGATGTTTTCTACAACCTAATCAAGGCGCCCCATTTAAAACAAGGCGCCTTGATTAGGTTGGTTCTTATCTTTGGATGCTAGGAAGGATCCACAATCGTTATTTCACCAGCGTTCATTTCACCGGTGAAAGTGAATTCAGGACCAAAAATCGCATGGTTCAAAGGTGCGGTGGCCTCATCAAAGAAGACCGTGTATGCGAAAGTATCGCCAGCTTGGCCTCCTCCGATTCCGTTATCTACCGCTACAACTCTGTAAGTTGCTGGTTCTGATGCCGCTCTGTCACCAAATTGTGTACCACCAGAGAACACTTCAGTATTACATCCTAATGTTCCTGTCATTTCCACCTGGGTGGAACCGTCGCTGTTGGTGCTCACTTCATAGGTGTCCACGCTGCTTGCCACCATCGACATGAAGAAGCCGTTCTCGTCTATAGGAACTGCTCCCATTGCAAATGTTGGCATTGTGAACGCGATTGGGTTGCTCTCTACCCAGCAGATCGCATGATTTCTATCGAAACTAAAGACTTCTTCCATTGGTACTGTAGCTTCCATTGTCTCTTGATCAGGTAGAAGTTTTATGTTCATTCCTCCGCCTGAAGCAGTGTTAGCTGAAAGAACATCTATCTTCTCATTTGCAGTGTCAAGCGAGCCTTGTAAACTAAACCAGACTCCACCACCTACGAGTAGCGCTGTTACAACCACAGCTATTAGGGTTTGTTGAACCGCTGAATTCATAATTATTAATGCCTTTCCTTAAAATGTAATATATTTGACGTTATTTATACCTGAACATTGAGATTATTGCATTAGTATCAATATATACGAATGTTCGTTTATTTTATTAGTGCCGGTTATCATTCGAAATGGTTAGGATTTTTGCTTTTTAATTTAGGAAAACAGATATAGTGTGTGTTATAAGAAAGTGACGTTTATATGATAACCGGTGAGTTGTTTAACTATGATGCCTAATAGATTAATTGTCTCGAGCCTTATTGGCACATTTCTAATTATCGGATGTGGGTTTAACCTGAGTGACCCATCAGGGGATGGAGATTTCGTTGAGACAATTGGGGATGCACCTTCGATTTCCGTTCATATCGATCAAGAGGATATATTGTCAAATAAGCTAAGTGTTGAAGAAATTCTGAGAAAGGGAGAAATTCTATTCTTAGCTTCTTTTAACAGCTTAGATGGGGCTGGGCGCCCAGAAACCAATGGTGACTTTGATTCTAGGGAACGTAGGGAAATCCCAGATAATTTTAATCGCATATCTGGCCCAGATGCTAATGCTTGTTCTGGATGTCATAATCTACCAAAGACTGGTGGCGGTGGTGACAATGTCGCTAACGTATTTGTTCTATCAGGTGAATTATCGTTTGTTGAAGACATGCCTTTATCCGAGGTAGGTAATGAGAGGAATACTTTAGGGATGTTTGGTTCTGGTTACGTTGAGTTATTAGCGAGAGAAATTACCGACGACTTAGAACAAATTAGGTATGATGCGTTCTGGAAATCCAAAATAACTAAAGAAATAATAAGAGTGCAACTCATTTCTAAGGGTATTGATTTTGGTTTCATCACCGTTCATCCAAACGGAGTTGTTGATACTAGCGAAACAGAGGGAATAGATGAAGATCTAATCATCAAACCCTTTGGCCAGAAAGGTTCGATGATTTCACTACGTCAATTTACGATTTTTGCTTTAAATTTGCATCACGGTATTCAAGCCGCTGAGACTTATGGATTTGGCAAAGATCCCGATAAAGATGGAATACCGGATGAATTGTCGGTAGGCGATATTACAGCACTTACTTTATTCCAAGCAGCTCTACCTGCTCCTAGCATAAATTATCCTGAATCAGATCAAGTGAAAGAGGCAGCACTTTTAGGCGAAAATATCTTTGAAACTATAGGTTGTGCCTCGTGCCATATACCTAAATTACCTCTTGAAAGCTCCGTTTTTGTAGAGCCCAACCCTTATAACCCTCCACGGATTTATAGGGAGGAAAGTGGAGCGTCACCTTTCTCAATTGATTTAATCAAGCTTGATTCGAATGCTAATTTTGAGACAGATTCCGATGGTCGAATAATGATACCCGTTTTCACAGATTTCAAACGGCATGACATGGGTGATCAATTAGATAATGAAAAAGTTGGTCAATGCGAGAGATCAAATTCTGGCAGGTGCTTCGATATTCCTTCGAGTCAGTGGCTGACGAAAAAATTGTGGGGATTTGCGTCTGAACCACCGTTTTTACATCACGGTAGAGCTACGCTGATCAGTCAAGCTATCGAGGCTCACGGAGGTGAAGCCGAAGAATCGAGAGTCAAATTCCAAAATTTGGCGGTGGGGGATCAAAAAGCGGTTGTGGAATTTTTGAAATCCCTCAGAATACGATAAGAGATGACAGTTAACCTATCTAAAGAAGGAAACTCCCACCCCGTAAGAAGTGTTCTATCGAACAGGAGCTATCGTCATCTTTGGCCAAATGGCCTTTTGTGGCAATTAGCTCGTTGGATGTGGATGCTAGTCTCAGGGTATCTCGTACTCGAACTTAGTGGTTCAATCATACAGACTTCATTGGTTGGGGTCGCATATTTCGCGCCGATGCTCCTAGGAGGATTAGTTAGCGGTGCCCTTGTGGACTCTTACAACCGAAAACTCTTAATGGTGTTAGCTCATATGTGGAACCTGAGTGTCGTCGCACTGTGCTTTACCTTAGTTTATTCCCAGACTGTAGAATCCTGGCAAGTTATAGCTCTAACTTTCTTTTTTGGCATGGCTGGTACTTTGGATATAACTGCTAGAAGGACTTTAGCGTACGACCTCGTGGGGTCTGATTTAGTAGCGACAGCAATATCTCTGGAATACTTGTCCGCGACTAGCGCTTTGATATTGGGTCCTACGATAGGGGGTATATTGTTGGATGTTTCTATCATTGGTGGAACAGCCAACGCAGGTGGAGCTTACCTTAGTATTATTGTGTTGTTTTTGATTTCTATTATCTTTTTGTCTCAAGTTAACGTTCCCAAAAAACAACGAGAGGGATCTTCACCACAAAATATATTTCGTGCGCTAGTAGATGGTCTAAGGGTTGTTACTGCTAATAGAGCGATATTAGGTTTGCTCGGTATAACGATAATCATCAATATTAGTTTTTTCCCTTATTTGCCTCTAATCCCTGTATTTGCTGAACAAGTTTTAGATGTTGGCCCTGTGGCGATGGGTATACTGGGAAGTTCGCAAGGTTTTGGCTCACTATTAGGAGCATTTTATTTAGTTTCTAGAAACAAGGCATACAGGAAATACCCTTACTATATCGGAGGAGCTTTTTGTTCACTTCTTGGGTTACTAATATTTTCTTTATCGTCTACGTATGTTATCTCCGCACTAAGTTTGGTGGTAGCAGGTATAGGAGTAGCGGGGTTCGCTACTATGCAGGCTACATTAGTGCTTTTATTAGCTGACGAGGATACTCGGGGGAGAGCTATAGGCATGCTTAACATGGCTATAGGCGTTTTGCCTCTTTCAATGTTTGGCCTTGGGGCTCTAGCGGAATTATTAGGACCCGGGGTGGCTGTCACGGTAGTAACGTCTATTGGCCTTATTTTTATTGTTAGTTGGTACAAAATTGCCGTCCAGCTAAGACAATATTAATTTAACACCAATTTGTTGTTGGTGGAGGCGGGGGGGTGTCGAACCCCCCGTCCAAAGGATGCCCTAAGTGAAGCGCTACAGGTTTAGTCGGTTATAATGTCGCCACGATGGGACCCAACCGACACGGTCGAATCGTAGCCAGCCGGAAAAATCTTTGGCTGCTAAGCCCCGGCCTCCTAGCGGCCGCATCCTACTTAATTGTCGTTCGAAATTTCCAGTAGGAGGAGAGATTTTCGAACGTCACAGCGTATTAGTTACGCAGCGAGTGCAAGCTGTTTTTTGCCAGCTAATTTTTTGCCATCAGTTTAACGAGGTGGTGGCACCTCGACCTGCTCTATCACCGGGGTTGATCCCTTGTCGAAACCACGCGCCCCCGTAGAAAGTATTATAGATTATATATTTCCAGCTTCAAACTCCCTATAGAAATTGATCAGCGTGACTATCTACGGTGGTTGCTTTCATTCATATTATTGTGCCTGCCGGTTTTTAAGACGTCTGGAAATTTCTCTATCTGTATCTCTTTTTGCAATCAGTCGCCTCTTATCGCGGAGCTTTTTGCCCTGGGCGAGAGCTATCTCCACTTTCGCTTTATGTCTTGTTATATATAAGCGCAACGGAATAAGGGTTAAATTAGAAGATTTCATCTCTCGTTCGAGTTCTGTTATTTGAGTCTTTCGAAGAAGCAACTTACGCGGTCGTGCAGGATCGTGATTATATATGTTCCCTTCTTTGTACGTGGGTATATGCATATTGTGTAACCACGCCTCAGATTTGGTTATTCGGGCGAAAGAATGCTGCAAGGAAACCCTGGCTGTGCGAATCGATTTAATCTCTGTACCCTTTAATGCAATTCCCGCCTCCATACTTTTGAGGATATGGTAACCAAACCGAGCACCACGGTTCGTAGAGATCAGCTGGTCAGATGATCGAGTTTTATTTAATTTTCTTTTGTGTTTATTAGTGTTCATTGTTTCCTTATTATATCGTCCGCGCGCAAACATGATTAACGCCTCTGTATGTAAATCACGGAATAGACACCATAAATCGACCCAATATCGCCTTAAAAACACTGAAATCATGCTTTAGGGGATTGACAAATAAACCCTACAGGTAGTTAATTATGGCTTGCGGCTCCGATATATAGGACATTTTAGTTAATTTATTGACCGGGAGGGTATCGAAAGAAAGAAGACTCGGAGTCGCGGGAGATTTCGATGCGTTGTACGCATTGTGGAGATAATGAATCAAAGGTTTTAGACACGAGAGATTTGCAAACAGGAATTCGGCGGAGACGCGAATGTCTGAGGTGTGGAAGTCGGTATAGTACGGTTGAAAAGCTTCAGACATCCACACTCTCTGTGGTTAAACAAGACGGTAGAGTTGAGGAATTTAATAGAGAGAAATTGTTGAACGGGATTAGTATAGCGCTCGCGAAGCGGGTTCTGCCATCTGGTTCAGCAGAGAAAATAGTTGAGGAAATAGAAGAGGAATTACATAAGCGAGGGAGAGAGGAAATTTCTAGTAAATTGATTGGAGAGCTGACAATGAACGCATTAAGGATAATGGATCGAGTGGCATACATAAGATTCGCGAGCGTTTATCGTGACTTTGCAGACGAAGACGATTTCAGAGAAGCCGTAGAAGGTCTCCAAATAGAGAACACTTTGTTTTCAACGGAGCAACTAGCTTTACTCCCACCGGATCATTCGACTTCAAGGAGGCGTGGAAGACCTAGAAAATCATAGTTAGCAATGGGCGTTGGTACGCTTATATAGTTTTAATAGCGCATTTATTAGGAGGCTTACAAGTATCATGGCAACCGAGATCGACCCTACATCATTTTCAGCGGCAAATAGGAATGCGCTTAAAAGTGCGATTGAAAGTCTTTTAAGTGAAAAATCATCTGACACTGAAACACTAACTGAACAAATTATGTCTTACATCGAAAATTCAGAAGGATCTAACAACCTGGAAGGCTTGAGCAAATTAAATAACGGATCTCAAAATGGTAAGGGATTTAAAGAATGGCTTTCTGACATTATTGAAGAAACTGACGAGTTAAACGGTAACGGACATAAGCCAGCTTCTGTCGATACATCAACGAATAATGCTAGCTGGGATTTAGGCAATGAGCCCGAACCACCGCTGTCTCCTAATGCTCTAGCAATACTTGAGCAAAGATACCTGGCAAGGGATGAGGAAGGAAACCCGATAGAAGATGCCAAGGGCTTATTCTACAGGGTGTCTAGAGCTATATCAGCAGGAGAAGAGAATTTTACCGATAATACTGAAGAAGTGTCTCAGTGGACTAGAAAATTTTATGAGTTGATATCTAGCTTGAAATTTTTACCTAACTCACCGACCTTGGTTAATGCTGGAAAAGATAATAAGGGCTCTTTGAGTGCATGTTTTGTTGTATCACCCGAAGACAATATGGAATCTATTATGAAAGTTGCCCACGATGCTGCAATGATTGAAAAATGGGGTGGTGGAATCGGGTTTGGGTTTTCTGATTTGCGTCCGAAAGGAGATCCAATCGCCACTACACACGGTATGGCGTGTGGTCCCATAGCAGTTATGAAGCTGTATTCGGCAGTAGGAGCCACTTTAACTCAAGGTTCGTTTAGGTTAGGGGCCCATATGGGTCAATTAAGCGTTAGCCATCCAGATATACAGGAATTTATCCATGCTAAGGATGATGATGCGTCCTTACAGAATTTCAATATCTCTGTTCAGGTTACAGATGAATTTATGAGTGCAGTTGAGGATGATAAAGAATGGGACTTAATTAATCCCAAGAGCAATGTCGTGGAAAATACAGTTAACGCCAGAGAATTATGGCATGACATCGCCGAATCTGCGTGGAAGACAGGCGATCCCGGATTGGTTTTTATCGACAGAGTTTGGGATACCCAACCTAGCCCTCAGCTTGGACGGATAAAAACCTCCAATCCTTGCGGAGAGGAATTTTTAGAGAATTACGGTAATTGTTGCTTAGGATCGATCGATTTATCAAAACATATCGGTGGAGATAATCAATTTGATTGGGTTGAGCTAGAAAAAACGGTTAAGTTAGCAGTTAGATTTTTAGATGATGTAATCGAGGTTAACACGTTTCCATTACCCGAGTTAAGGGAAATGAATCTGCAAACTAGAAGAATAGGACTGGGAATCATGGGTTGGGCAGATTCACTAGTCAAATTTAATCTTCCCTATAATTCTGAAGAAGCACTTGAGCTTGCTAAAAAAGTAGGCTCTTTTATAAGGGAAAAAGCGTGGGAAGAATCAGAATCACTGGCCATAATAAGGGGTGAATTCCCAGCTTATCAAGGATCTCGATTACAAGAGAATGGTATGCCGCCGGTTCGCCATTCAAGTGTAACTACCATAGCTCCGACTGGCACGATATCACGGTTAGCGGATTGTTCTTCTGGTATTGAACCACATTTTGCTTTGGCTTGGTGGTCTAACATATTATGGGAAGATCATGATGGTACAAGCACTAGATTTTTAGATGCACCCCTACCAGTGAGACAAGCATTGATTGATGAAGTCGGGGGAGAGCGCGCTGATTCAGTCCTAAGACAATTGGCTGATGATCCACAATGGCGTGATGACGCCGTTGAAATGATAATTGATAAACATGGTGTTAGAACAGCTATGGCTATAGACCCTGCTTGGCACATAAAAATGCAAGCAGCTTGGCAAGATAATACTACAAATTCTGTTTCAAAGACGATAAACCTGGCTAACTCCGCTTCTGTAGAGGATATTGCAAAGTCTTTTTGGCAATCTTGGGAAACGGGTTGTAAAGCAACTACTGTATATCGGGATGGATCCAAGAGTATGCAGGTTTTAGAAACTGGTAAAGCTGATGCCACAGAAGGCGATGAAGATGGAGTTGCTAACCGAGCACCCCGAGTACGGCCTACCACATTACCTGCTGTTACGGATCGCATTAGGACTGGCCACGGTAATCTTTATGTGACAATCACATTTAATGAAGAAGGCCGCCCATTTGAAGTTTTCACAAATCTTGGTAAAGCAGGATCGAGTGATGCAGCGTATTTGGAAGCAGTTAGCCGCATGGCCTCTTTAGCGTTACGCTCTGGCGTAGATGTTGCGCAAGTGGTAGATCAACTGAGGGGAATAACTGATCTACCTACTTGGGATAAAGGTCAACAGGTATTGAGCGCACCTGATGCCGTTGCTTTAGCTCTAATAAGACACGCGGTTCCAGAGGATGAAGAGCGTAAAGAACTCGCTAGGAGAGCGAGGAAAGCTTTTTCGGATAAGATGTTACCTGGAACTGAGTATACTGAAACCAATACTATAGTAGATGAAGAGAGCGATGGAGAAATCCCAACTCATATAGTTCAGCCAAGTTTGTTCCCTAAGGCTTCAGCTAATGATCAGGCATCTACTAGTCCCCAATGTCCGGACTGCTATGCATCCCTGGTTTTTACTGAAGGTTGCCTAATGTGCTTTTCATGCGGCTATTCGAAATGCTAATTAATACTAATTTTTTTACATTGTAATAAATTACCCTTTTTCTCCTTTACTCCCTGGCCACCGAGCTGGTTCCCCACACTAGCTCGGTGGTGGTATTGGAAACTAGATTGTAATCAATAATTAGATTTTGTCAAAAGTGAGCCTAAGATAGTTGTCAATAAAATGATGGTGTATTATTTTATTTGATTATCGGCGGCTCTAATATTGGCGTAACCACTGAAAGAGGTAATACTTGTATCATCTAAGATTAATATTTGTTTTTATTTTGTTTCTTAATTTTAGTATCAGCTGCTCGATATTTCAGAATGATGAAACTTTAGATAGTGGCGATCAAACTCCTGAAACGTCTACCCTTGCAGTACCAGAGCCTGCAAAGTCTGGATTGTCGGGGCGCATTGTTGTTTCTGACCAAGATCTAGAAAAGGCTTTGGAAATAGTTCGAGCTGAAGAAACGGTACTTAACAACATCTATCAAGATTTACTTTTATCCGTTGTACATGTAGAGATAAAGAGAAAAGTGAACGTGTCGGGTTATGGACGTAACGAAAGCCAGGAATATTATTTGCCGGGCGATGGATCGGGTTTTTTGTGGTCACAAGACGGGTATATAGTGACAAACCACCATGTAGTCGCTGATGCCGATATAGTGAACGTTATCTTTTATGATGGATTGAGCTTGAAAGCAGAAGTAGTTGGCATTGATCCTGACTCTGACTTAGCAGTTTTAAAAACAGAACTACAACATGGTCGCTACAGGCCTGTTTCTCTTGGAGATAGTAATATTGTTCGGGTGGGGGAGTTAGCTGCCGCTATAGGTACTCCATTTGGCCAAGACTTCACATTAACAAGCGGGATTATAAGTGCGGTGGGACGATCTATACAAGGGGATAGCCAATACTCTATACCCGAAGCAATACAGACCGATGCTTCCATAAACCCGGGTAATTCGGGTGGGCCTTTATTAAATCGGAAAGGGCAGGTTATTGGTATTAATAGCCAGATTATTACTACAAGCAATTCCAGTGCTGGGATTGGATTCGCCGTACCTGTGAATATTGCAAAAAAAGTCATACCTGACTTAATTCTTTATGGTAAACATGAATACGCTTGGCTTGGTGTTGAAGGTTTTGCCGTAGGTACTGTTGTAGCTGAAGCATTGGGATTAGACAGAGATACTAGAGGTGCCTTCATATCTAGCGTAGTTGAAGGCGGCCCTGCTGAAAAAGCAGGGCTTAGAGGATCTTCTGGGGAAACTGAAATTGAAGGTTCAATTATACCTATCGGAGGCGATATTATTGTGGGAATAAATGGTAGAGAAATATCAGGTGTTGACGATGTTGTATCGTATTTAATTAATGAAGGAGAGCCTGGAGAAACCCATATTTTTACTGTTATTCGAGATAAGGAACTTATGGATGTCTCGGTCACGTTGGGTACTAGGCCATCGAGATAATAATACGATTAGAAGCTAACCGATAGCTAGAAAAAGATTCACATTAAAAAATCTCAAAGCATAAAATCATATTTATTTTGCTGCTAGCTTTGTAAATAATGAAATCAACGTCCGAACAGGTTGTCCAGTTGCACCTTTTTGATATATGCCATCTACTTTTGAACTCATAAAGACTGATGCTATGTCTAAGTGTGCCCAAGGGGTATCTCCCGCGAACTCGTGGAGGAATTGCGCGGCTGTAATTGAACCTGCTTGCCTTCCTCCTGTATTTTTTATGTCTGCAACAGTACTTTTATTTTGATCCTTGTATTCATCCCATAATGGCATGCGCCACATTTTTTCTCCTGTATCCAAGCTACTTTCATTCAATTGATTAGCCAAGGTATCATCATTTGAAAATAGTCCCATTGAAACTGATCCTAAGGCGACACCTATCGCTCCCGTTAATGTCGCTATGTCGATCAATGGTGATAAACCCTGATCATTCGCATAGGCCAGAGCATCTGCTAAAACTAATCGTCCTTCTGCATCGGTATTCTCAACCTCAATAGTGGTCCCGTTCATTGCGGTCAATAAATCTCCGGGTTTGGTCGCGGATCCTCCAGGTAAATTTTCAGTTGCTGGCACAAGGGCGGTAATATTTATCTTTAATTCCAGACGGGCTACTCCGTACATTGATGCGATAACCGCAGCTGCTCCTCCCATATCGCCTTTCATAGCAGACATATTAGCAGCAGGTTTTATGGATATTCCACCAGAATCGAAAGTTATGCCTTTACCAAGTAGCCCAAGCTCTTTGTCAGGATTTTTGGGATCTCCAGAGTATTTCAAGATTATGAATTTGGGTTCTTCATGGGAGCCTTTTGCGACGCCTAAGAATGCTCCCATACCGAGTTTTTCAATCTGTTTTTTCGTTAAAGATTGATAATCTAGTTTGGTATCTTTAGCGGCTAATTTCGCCCTTTCTGCGAGAATTGTTGGGGTCATTAAGTTAGCTGGCTCATTGACTAGGTCACGAGCCAGTTTTGCTGATTCAGACACCACTTTAGCGGTCTCGACTGCTTTATGCACAGCATCTTGCTGTTTATTGGTCAATCCACCTAAACCACCTAATAAAAGGCTACTGGATTCAGGTTTCGTTGAATCACCTTTTTTACGCATATGATCTTCAAAAGTATAAAGCCCTAAACTTGCTCCTTCGACTATCGCCGAAAAAAAGTCGCTAACTGCTATAGCTTTTGGTAATTCAATACGTCCAGCAAGTGCTCCAGAAACGCTAAAATTCTTATTACGAATGAATTTTGCGACATTAGCGGCCAACTTACGGGCGCGGTCCAAATTGAAATCTTGTTTTTTCCCCATCCCTGCAAAAAGTATTCTTTTTTGTTTTGCGTTTTTATGCGTGTGGACTAAATTTAGTTGGCCGAAGCGGCCATTGACTTCTCCATCATTGATTAAGTCGGTTATATAATCCGAGAGGCTCTTATTTAATTCTAGTGATTCCAGACTTGGATCGATCTCGTCTTCAAATACATAGGATACTAAGCAATCTAAATCCATATCTAATAGATTTGTTTGACTCATTTCTATATTCATATTACCCCCCACTATCTTAAACCAATTTTAATTAGGACGATCTAAAATTAAAATACGTAATATCGATTTTTGGGGTAGATCACCTGTTATTGGATCGGGTGGCCAGGGTGCTGTAAGCCTTCGAACTAAAATCAAACCGATGAAAAATACTGATCCTACAGATGCTATACCTAGGCCTGAATTGAAGGATAGCAAACCGTACAAAGCGAATGCTAGTATTACGACAATGGGTACCACTTTACTTCTTGGTGAAGAGCCAGAGTTGTCCGATTTAAGAATCTTATAAACCTTTGAAAATGTTGTGCTTAGGAAAAAAACCAAAGCTATTAAAAAAGAAGTTTGATCAAAGAACAAGCAAGCACCGGCCGCCGTCGCATTGCCTCGTCCACCATGGAATTTTGAGGTTGCCGGCCACATTTGTCCCATAACGGCTCCTATAGCGGATGCTAACTGCACGGCAGGTCCGAATCCTAGCATGGACATACACAGAGGTGGTAGGAAGCCTTTGCCCATATCAGTGATAATCGCTAATGCTCCGATTGACTTACCTGTGTGACGGTAGGCGTTAGAGGTCCCGACATTTCCTGTTCCAACCGACCGCAGATCAATTCCTCTCGATTTCGCCATCTGATATACAATAGGAGTTGCACCTATTACATAACCAAGCAGTAAACCTAGTATATATCCCATCTACACCTCTTATATTTTACTTTCTATCTTATCTATAAATCATACTAACATTTTAATATTATCGGCACATTGTAATCTGGTTTCCAGTGTGTGATCTTACGCAGGTAATTTTGGGAACCCTTGAAAGAATATTCTATTCATTATCGGAACAAACAGGATTACTAATGTAATTATTCCAAGAAATATAATACCTGGAATCATAAGGACTATTTGTGATCCGTAAACATCTGATAGACTTCCTAATATAAGATTTGATATGGCCATGAGGCTTAATGCGCTGAGTGTGAACAGGCCTCCAACTCGTCCTCTGATGTCATCTGGTACTACACTTTGTAGGTATGTCATGGTTAGAGACATAAAGGGAGCTTGTGTAAGCCCCATCAAAAAAGCAGCCGCAAGACCATACATTAAAGATGGAGATAAAGCCATCAAAACCACACCACTAGAGCTTCCCAGGCCTGTTAGCATAAGAACTCTTCCTTTTGTAACGTCACTCCTAATGGCTGCTATACTAATCACACCTACCACTGCACCCGCGCCGAAGAAAGAAATAATACTTGAAAAACCAGATAGCCCTACATCAAAATTGGTCGTAACGTGGGATGGAAATACTGATTCAAATGACATCGTGAAACTACAATGTAACCCAATAAGCACCAGCATTAGTCCCACTCCAGGATTTTTGTAGGCATAAACTATTCCTGCAGAAATTATTTCCCATGCGGAAGCACGACTATCAACAATTCCTCGAGATTCTGTTTTTAAAGATAAAGTTAGTAGCATCGCAATTGTGTAAAGGACTACTGCTACCACAAATGCAGCGCCAATTCCCCATTCTGTGAGCATCACGCCAGTTACTAAGATGGAACCAAAAAACCTTGATCCCTGTAAAGATAACGCGTTTAATGCAATTGCGTTTAACAGATCTTCTTTAGGAACCAAATTGGGGACGAGAGCTATTTGTGCTGGCAGCTGGAACCCTCGGGCTATACCGCTGAAAAGACTAAGAGCAACTAGGTGCCAAATTTCGGTAGTTGAGAAGAAATATATTATTGCCAGGATAAAAGCGAAAATGATGTTTGAACCATGACCTATTGCCACTAATTTTTTCCGATCAAACCTATCAGCTATGATCCCACTGAAAGGAGGCACGATCACGAAAGGTATCAGCGCTGCAAATGTAGTCAAGCCTACTGCCGTAGAGGATTGATCTGATATCTCGTATGCCAATGCACCTCTAGCAACAATAAGCCCCCACACACCGCATGCAGCAATGGATGCCCCATACCAATAGCGCCGAAAATCGTTGTGTTTTAGGGCGGATACATATCTATTCCAAAGATTTTTGCTCATACTCTCGCTACTCAAAATATCTCCTCACTTATATGTATTTTCGAAATCGACGGATATTGATAATGGTATATGATTATCCGATCCGAAATATGACGGATTGGATAACCTGCAATACGATTATGGCAACCATTGGGGTTATATCAATCATACCGGTTCTTGGTATTATCGGCCTAATTAAGGAAAGAACTGGTTCGCTAACTTGATATATCAATACAATAATAGAATTATTTGGCGTCTGAATGGGCAAAAAAGAAACCAGTGCCCGTAGAAATATTGCTAGCGATAAAACATCCGTAATGATAATAATGAATGATTTGATTATTTGTATCATTTACTTTGTTTTATCCTAAGCCTTTTGATTTCTCGAAAGCCGCTTTCACGGCAGCTTCAACTATACTAGAAAGGTTCAAATCGTTAAACTTATTGATTGCTTGCTCGGTTGTTCCTCCAGGGGATGTCACCTTTTCTCTTAATTGAGTGGGGCTAAAATCTGATAAATCGATTAGATGTGAAGTGCCAAATAAAGTTTGCTTGGCTAGTAAGGCCGCTTGAGATTCCGTTAACCCAATCTTTTTCCCTGCTTCTATTAAATGTTCAAGAAACAGTAGGAAATACGCTGGGCCGCTGCCACTTATCGCAGTCGCCATATCCAACCCTGATTCGTCTTCGACTTCCATTTCTTTTCCGAGGCATTGTAACAGTTTTATAACAACTGTTTTTTCGCTAGCTGAAACATTTTTGGTAGGCATCCAGACGCTCATTCCCATTCTAACTTGAGCAGGTGTGTTCGGCATCACTCGAACGATTACATCATGTTGGAATAAATCTTGTAATGTATTTAGAGTAGTTCCTGCAACTATCGACACCAACGTGCACGAAGGTTTCAGCGATCCGGCAATTTCCTTTGCTGCTGCTGGAACATCCTGAGGCTTTATTGCTAGTAACACAAGATCGGATTTTTCAGCGACCTCTAGATTA
The DNA here is from genome assembly GCA_002450835.1 of Dehalococcoidia bacterium UBA6926. Lineage (GTDB taxonomy): Bacteria > Chloroflexota > Dehalococcoidia > UBA6926 > UBA6926 > UBA6926. The sequence goes on along the minus strand of DKAM01000030.1, from coordinate 36,871 downwards.
CTTGGTGTAGTTATGACAGAAAAATTTTCATTGAGGTAAGTTCTTCTTTCTTCTGAAACATCACCAACAATCACGTCGCCCGCATTTATAAATTGGTTAGCTGTGATGGCGTCAATTATGGCTTCTGCCATCTGACCTCCGCCTATAAAACCTAAATTCATTTAACGTCACCACCTATAAATCTGCAAATAAAACTAATTAATCATCAAGGTTCGCTTGAGAGAGCATTCGAGTCACCTTATAATCATGTCTGTAAGCTGGACACGTTTAAGCTTATAAAACACCTCATTCCGCGGTAGCTCAGTTGGTAGAGCGGTCGGCTGTTAACCGATTAGTCGTAGGTTCGAGTCCTACCCGCGGAGCTTTTTTGATTTTAACTATGCTGTAACGAATTTCTTACCTTCTTTTCCTTATATTATTGCAATTAGTTTAAAGTACTTGCCAAGATCTTTTTCCGTCCAGTCGAATGACTTTTCCTATATTGCTCCCTAAAACCATATGACCGGCTGCAACAGTAAAGCCTTCTGATTCCAATCGGTCCATTAAGGCACCCCTCGTCTTTGCTGCTAAAGGTTTATCCACGTCAAAACCCACATTCCAGTCAGTTTCCTGTAGCTGAGCGACAGTATGAAAAGCATCACCGGCAATTAAGGCTTTTTCTCCACCAGAAGTAATAAGAGTACTTTGGTGTCCCGGTGTATGTCCTGGGGTGCCAAGAGTAGTTATTTCAGGCGTTAGAGAAAAATTATCATCAACTATTTCCAGCACTCCTAAGTCCTGTAAAGGCAGTACGCTCGCTGGCATATGTGGTGAATTTGGTAGTACATCTGCCTGATTAAAGTGCTCCCAGTCGCCTTTTGGAACAAAATATTTGGCATTAGGAAAAGTTGGTCTTATCTCATCGCCATCACGTGTTATGTTCCATCCGACATGATCTCCATGCAAATGTGTAATGAGAACAGAATCTACGTCTGTGGCAGCAATCCCAGATTTCTCTAAATTATTTAGCGCCTGTCCTGAAATCCCACCCATTGCTTCGTGGGGTCCCTTTCCTAGTCCTGTATCCACAATGATGGTTTTCCCGTCAACTCTAAGGGCGAAGAAGCCCATTTGAAATGGTAGATCACCATCCTCGTTTAGAGTATGTTTGTACTCGTTCCATTTTTCTGTTGGTACATCTGGAAATACTTGACTGGTTTGTCGGCTATTTGGCCCTATGTCTACAAACGCCATTATCTCAACATTTCCCACTCTCGCTCGTTCACTCATAACTACCTCCTCATAATTGATCAAATAATGATCTCAACCTATCTTAACCGCATCCAAGCTATATAGGCAATTTTATGACGGTGAGGGTATTGGGCACTTTAGGAATTTATTGACCAACTATGTTTTATATATATAGAGTGTGCTTATTGAGGGTAACTATGCAAGACATCGATCAGCTTTATTTGGAATCTATTGAAGCATCAGCAGTTCAATTTGCGAAAGAAGCAGGAGCTATGCTAATAGAGTATTTTGGAACGGATCTAGATATAGAGTATAAATCTCAAGACAGAAGAGATCCGGTAACTAAGGCCGACAAAAATATAGAACAGCATATTCGGAAAGGTATACTTCAAATTTTTCCTGATCACGGTATTGTAGGGGAAGAATTCGATAATACCGATGATGATTCTGCTGATTATGTTTGGATAATAGACCCTTTAGATGGCACTAATAACTTTGTAAATGGCTTGCCAATCTTCGCGTGCTCAATAGGAGTACTATTCAGAGGCGTTCCGGTTGTTGCCGTTATTTTTTTACCTTGGAGAAATCAAGGATCTATAATTCGAGCCAGAATCGGGAATGGTGCTTATGAGAATGACCGCCCCCTTAAATTGACGGGAAGTGAATTACCTCAGAGAGGTAGGCTAACTGGCTTACCATCTTATTATTGGGCGATGTTTGGATTTCGTAATAAATTAAGGAGAAAAATCGGAGAAATACGCTCTTTGGGCAGCGTGGTATATGAATTGGCTCTAACCGCTAGAGGCTCAATGCAAATCTCTTTGTTTTATAGCCCTAAGATATGGGATGTTGCTGCTGGAGTATTGTTGGTGAAAGAGGCAGGAGGTGATGTCAAAGTGCGAGTGGAAAACACGCGTGGTTGGACAGCATTCACGTCTTTTGCACCGAAAGATGGAAAATTACAAGAGCTTTATGATTGGCGTGGAACTGTACTTGCAGGGGACCAATTTGTTACCGAATATGTATCCCGAAGACTTGTTCGCAGACCTAGGTTGCTATTTAGGTTTATAAGGTGGTTAAAAGATTTGCGTGGTAATATTAGATAATGAGGGTTAACTAAAACGGTGGCCAAGGAACATTTCTACCTGAACCTGGAAAAGGAAAATTTTTAGATTCTGCAACCGCTGAAATTCGTTCTTTAAAAGCCTCGACTTCTTCATTGTTGATTAGCTTAGCCAAATGAGCCGACAATTGATCAGATGTGTTCATTAATTCATGAAGCTTTGCTAAGTCCTTAATAATTGATTTTGGTATTGAATCTCCGATGAAGTCCCAAACTACAGTTCTTAGTTTGTATTGTTCGTTAAAAGTTAAACCGTGATCAATCCCCCAAATTTTTCTATTTTGATCTATTAGGAAATGGTTTCCTTTTCTATCCGCGTTATTCGTAATTATGTCAAAAACAGCGATTTGTTTGAATCTGTGGATGTTATCAGCCTTTAAGGTGATGTAGGTAGCATCTGAATCATGGTCTATGTACTGTTGTAAGCTTCCAATACCGTATGGACCTACTCTGATAGTAGTTAGCGGTACTATATGCCAAGACAGCACATCTGAAACTAAATATGATGCTTGCTCTCTCTGATAGAGTGTTCCGTTTGGAAAATCGTACAATGGAGCTTCTCCAGTCATTGGCTTATATATTGCGCGTATATTTTCATTGGGGCTTCCTACCAGTACTTCGAATACCCTATTAGTTCCAGCGTATATCTCTTTTAAATCAAGAAAATCGCCGTGTTCGAGGATTGATTCACTGGGTGAGCCGTCGTAATTCATAGATAATTCGGCCACCCTTCTCTAAGATAAAGCAGCAGAATGCCCATTACTTCTTGGGCATACGTGATTTTCTCCTGGGTTTATGGGAGATTCACATAATGGGCACTTTGATCTACCAGCCCCATACACTTCTAGGCCATTTTCCACAAAATCTTCCGCGATTTTCCTGGGCAATAAAAGTGTTACTAAGGGACTTTCATATTCGTCTTGAATTTCTCCGTAAACGATAAGTTCAATCAAGGAATATTTTTGCTCATACCTAATAGACATATTGCCTGATTTTATGTCTAAATCTAGGTCGTTTTTTTCAGGTTCAAATTCTGGGTTTACATAATTTTGTGGGGCCATATCATTTTCATCGTTCTGATCATCAATTAGTCGAAAAATTCTTTCGAATGCCATTATTATGCTGTTTAATTGTTCCTTTTCGACCCAGATGATTGCTGATCCCCTTAAAGATGTTGCACTTAAATAGAATGTGCGATTTCCTGGAGCACCTTCTGAGATCGCTTGGAAGGACGAAACAGGCCCCATCTTATGATCCGGTGCTGCCATATCGACCCCTTCTGCAATATTTCTTTAGTCTAATTGTTCAAGCCTTATTAAGGACATAAGCGATTTCTTACTGATTTAAGTTGAATTTATCTAGTAAATCGGTGTTTTCTTCTACTAATATATCCAATAAATGAGCAGCTTTTTTCTTATTCGGGCTACCTTTTTCAGCGAAAAACCCTCCGCTCAAGTTAGTGGCCACTGCAACTGTGCCGTTAGGAACTATTGCTACCGGTGTTTTGAGTTCATTTATACGGTTTAGTACATATGGTATGGGTCCGTTTCCTCCTGTTAGTATCAATCCTTGACATCCGGTATTGAGGGCCGGCATTTGGAGGTCAGGTCGGTCCCATCTGGTTATGACTATTTTCTCGGTGTATTTCCCGTAGTAATATATACCCCCGTCCAAAGCGAGCGCACCCAGCATTATCGTGTTGATTGGCCGGTCTAAATTCTCCTCGAATGCTACTACTTCTCCATTAAGAAAATCTATTATTTCCCCAAAACTTCGTGAATTCAAGTTTCGGTCTTGAGAGACTACTTGGGCAATAGGTATCCCTTTATCAGTAAGTTTGCTTAGTATTTCGGTTTTTGCGTAGTGTGTTCGACTTGCTGGAACCCCATTTAATAGAACTGCTGCTAGATTCTCTTTTAAGTAAGCTGCTTCATTTTGAAGAGACGTGATATCTCCGTATCCCATTGATGCTTCGTCATACCAAATTACTTTTACTACATTAGCTTCGATTGCTTCTGCTATGTCTTTATCGGATCGTAGCCGTTTGTCGAGATCCAAAAAATTATCTGATTCGATTATTACAGATTCGTACTTTTCACTTAAATCATTTAGTTTACTGGTAAAGTTTTCGAGACCATGCTCGCATACAATTCCGTCTTCCGCTTTGTGTTCTTGGATGTGCTCTATTATTTCTGAAAAGGTTGAGCTCAAATCTTCAGAATCTTCCGGCCTGTACTCTCCCGATGCTGTGTTAGTTGACAACTTTAAGTATGCAGTTTGTTCACCTTTAGACCGAAAAAATTTTGCTAGTGCTTGCGCCAGTATCGTTTTTCCAGCTTTTGGTTGGTTTGATGTTATGTATATTTTTCTCATGTTGGTAACAATTCCAAGGGAAGTGTAAACTATTTCATCATATTATTCAGCAAGCAGGCCAATCAATCCAAAATAAATAAATGCTAAACCTTGACACTAAATATACCTCTTCGTACGATGTTGTCTGCCCGTGGTACGCCGAGGTAGCTCAGTCGGTAGAGCACGCGACTGAAAATCGCGGTGTCGGCAGTTCGATTCTGCCCCTCGGCACCCGGTGCTAATAAGCGGAAGTGGCGCAGCGGTAGCGCATCTCCTTGCCAAGGAGAAGGTCGCGGGTTCGAATCCCGTCTTCCGCTCCAATGGAATTCTGCTGGATCATATAGAGAGACTATCTATTTTGCCTATTAGAACCCTTTAAATTCGGGCGATCTTTTTTCCATAAAAGAACTTATACCCTCATCAAAATCACGTGTTTCTCGTATATGTGCAGACGCTTTATCTACCAAATCCCAGTGGTGCTTAAACATTTCCAAGTGGAATTCTCTGACCATGTGCTTTGTGAGTTGTTGTGTGACTGGTGGTCCTTTTGCGATTTTGTTTGCGAGTTCTAACGAAGCGGCCATAAGCTCTTCCTTATCGTGAACGCTGTTCACTAACCCAAACTTGAAAGCATCTTCTGCGTTTAGCGCTTCCCCTGTAAACAACATTTGCATCGCTATGCCGTGAGGAAGATGGAAAGGTGCCCAGAAAGCACCTCCGTCGAGAGGAATCAATCCTCTTCTGACATAAACTTCAATGAATCGAGCGTCTCTACTGGCAAGTCTGATATCACACGCGAGTGCCAAATCACAACCAGCTCCAGCAGCGACACCATTAACTGCTGCAATCGTTGGTTTGTCTAGATTATATATTTGCATATGAATCCGTCGCCCATTGAAAGCTTCATTCTTGAGCCGTTCTTCTGATTCCATTGTCGGAACATTCCAACCACCTCGAGCACGATCTTTTTTTTCTTTCATGAAGTGCGGTATCGGCTGATTTTCTCCCTGTTGAAATGCTGAAACGTCGCCACCTGATGAAAAGGCTCGGCCAGCTCCCGTAAATATCACAACTCGATCTTCTGTATTCGATTTAATGTAATCCAGCTCTGTAGTCATTTCTTCCATCAACGGTATGTACCAAGCATTTAGCTGCTCAGGTGCATTTAGAGTTATTGTTACAACTCCATTTTCATTTCTTTCAACTTGGATATACTGATTTTCCACCTGACACCTCTTTTCGCGATTAAAAACGTTTTTTCTTGCAGCTAGGTTAACTACGCTTAAGATTAATACTTTCCTTACTTTACTCTGACGGATGTTAAATCGGATGATTGATTAGATTACCAGCTATGGTATTAAAAGCAATTTTCCGCTTGTTTTTCTGCTTTCTAAGTCTTCATGGGCTTTACGAGCGTCTTTGAGAGGAATCTTTTCATGAATTCTGATGCTAAGACGATCTTTTTTAATCCACTCAAACAGGTCTCCAGTACGCCAGTTAAGCTCTTCTCTGTTTTTCAGATAATGCCCAAGTGCCGGCCGGGTTAAGAAATTTGATCCTTTATTAAGTATTAAGGGTGAAATAGGGGGGACCACTCCGCTTGATTGACCAAATAAAACTAAATAACCCCTTGGGGCAAGACTAGCGAGGCTTTTTTCGTAAGTTGTTAGTCCTACAGAATCGTATGCAACTTGAACGCCTTGGCCATTTGTTATACTTTGCACTTCCGTTAGGAAATCGGTTTCGGTATATAAAATAATGTGATCAGCGCCAGCATTTTTCGCCAATTGAGCTTTTTCCTTATTCGAAACCGTCGTTATAATTTTGCAGCCAATCATCCTCGCTATTTGAATCATAAGAAGACCCACACCTCCCGCACCAGCATGCACAAGGATGGTATCGTCGTCTTTCACGGGGAAGGTGCTGTAAAGAAGATAGTGTGCTGTTGTCCCTTGGAGCATAGTCGCTGCACCTATATTTGTAGAGATTCCGCTTGGAAGTTTAACCAGCTGGTCTGCCGGTGCCACTACTTCTTCTGCGTAAGAGGAAGACACGCCAGTGTAGGCAACTGAATCCCCTATATTAAAATCATTTACATCTGATGCAAATTCGGTTACGATCCCTGCTCCTTCTCCACCGGGTATAATAGGCACATTGTCTCCATATAAACCGATCCTGGTGTAAACGTCCATGTAATTTACTCCAATGGATTCCAGTTTAACCCTCACTGTTCCAGGTTTAAGTTCAGGGGTAGGTACATCAGTGTATATTAATACGTCTGGGCCCCCATTATGGGTGATTTCTATAGCTTTCATTGATCCTCCTGTAAGCGAGCTAACCTATTAATCCTGCCAGTCATAGTTTGACTGTATAATGAAGTCGCAAGAGTTTTTTTGGTTGCTAGCTTCTCGAACGAGATTAGCTTAGCATGAATTGGTTGGGGGTGTTAATTATGGGAACCATGACAGGTGGCCAGGCTTTAGTACAAACTTTAAAAAGAGAAGGTGTTGAAGTTATTTTTGGCCTTCCAGGTGTCCAAATGGATTGGGCGTTTGATGCTTTATGGGAAGAACGTGAGAACATCAAAATTATTCATACCAGAAATGAACAAGCGACTTCTTATATGGCTGATGGTTACGCACGGTCTACTGGAAAAGTTGGCGTATGTATGATGGTGCCAGGACCTGGCTTATTAAATGCAATGGCCGGCCTTTCTACAGCATACGCTTCTAACTCACGCGTTTTGTGTATCGCTGGCCAGGTTGCAACTCATCATATAGGTCAAGAGAGGGGCGCTTTACACGAAATAAAGAACCAGCTGGAAACAGTTCAGTCGGTTACAAAGTGGGCAGCTCGGGCAATGAATCCGCAGGAAGTGACACAGGTTGTGCACGATGCGTTTATTAATTTGAAAACTGGTCGTTCTAGGCCAGTGGAGATTGAAGTACCCCAGGATATTTTTGCCAAATCTGAGAATGTGGTCCTCACCGAGCCCGGAAACGTTAATGTTGAAAAAGGTGATTCTAGCCAATTGGAGTTGGCAGCTAAACTATTAGGTGAAGCGAAGAACCCTATCATTTTTTCAGGAGGAGGGACCGTAGCTAATGGCTCTTCAGGAAAACTTGATGAGTTGGCTTATATGCTTCAGGCCCCGACAATAATGTCACCCAATGGGAAAGGTGCTTTGTCATCCAGGAATTATTTGGCTCATCCTCTAATCGCCGGTTATGACCTGATTGAGGGGGCGGACGTGATACTAGCTGTCGGAACACGTTTTGTATTGCCAGGGCCTGTTTCATGGCCTGTATCCACAGAACAAAAATTAATCCGCATAGATATCGATCCAGATGAGATTAATAGGAATATTGAACCTGATATTAAGATTATAAGTGATGCAGCAAGTGCGATTGATGATCTAGTTGAGAGAGTTCCTCGATATAACAAGAGTAGATCCTCCAGGGAAGACGAAATGAATGCTGTAGCTGCTAATACAAGTGACAAGCTGAGCGCTTTTCCAATTTTAGCGGCATATTCAGATACTATCCGGGACGCGATGCCTGAAGACGGTATTTTAGTAACTGATATGACCCAAGTTGGCTATTACGCTTATCATGGGTTTCCTGTTTACTCTCCTCGAACCTATATAACTCCTGGTTATCAGGGAACCTTAGGATATGGATTTGCAACTGCTTTAGGAGTAAAAGTTGGTAACCCAGAAAAAACAGTACTGTCTGTAGCGGGCGATGGCGGCTTCATGTTTGGCGTTCAAGAAATGTCTACTATGGTTCAGAATGGTATTAATTTAATAACTATCATTTTTAACGATGGAGCTTATGGGAATGTTCGTAGGACCCAGTCAGACATGTTTGGAGGGCGGCTACTCGGTAGTAAACTTGATAATCCTGATTTTACTAAGCTAGCTGAATCGTTTGGAGTCGTAGGGCGCAAAGCTGACGGTCCCGAAAACCTCAGTAACGAGCTTAAGGCAGCAATTTCAGCTAATGAACCTACTATCATCGAGGTACCTATTGAATCCAACCCTAGTACATTTGCCCATTTCGCTCCACCAGCAAGATTGATGGGGAAGTAATAGTTTCAGGCTTTTTCTAGTAGGCTAACAATATCTTTTCTATTCATGCTTCTGGCTAAAGCGGTAAGTTCAGATTTGTATGGTTTCCCGTCTGCACCAAAAGATAGCAGAATTTCTACTACATCTATATTTCCCCCGTGCACTGCGTAGTGAAGAGGAACTACAGGGTTGATATCTTCGTATGGTTGAAGAGAGTTCGCTGAAGAGCGATTTTCAGTAAGGATAGCCCTTAGATCGTCTGTGTTACCCAAAAAACAAACTGTGAATATATCCATAATATTTCCATGATCCATTAAGTACGACCCCAAATTATTATGCCCTCTTGAAACCGCTAAAGCGTACGGTGTTAATAATAGAGGAGCGCCTCCTGGCACATTGGGGTTGGCACCTTTATTTATAAGTAATCTAGTTATTTCAAGATGACCATTTCTCGCTGATTCCCACAATAGTGTTCGTCCCGCGGTACCTCTTTGAGCAACGATTTCAGGTGTTTTCCCAATAAGTTTTTTGATTGCATCTATATCACCATTACTGGTGAGGGTAAGAGCTTTTAATAGTTGTGGAAAATCTACCCCATCGTTCACCATCTCATGGGCGATTGGGGCAAGAACTTCCATAATGCCCGAACGATCAGTTTCTTCTATTCCCGCTTCTGTAAGCGCGAAAGCCATGTGATGAAGCCACCGCCCCGCCGCCTTTACAGGTATTACAAACCTATAATGGATTCCGTGCATACCTCCTTGTATAGCACCTTTCTCTCTTCCTCTGTTGGAGTATAAAGGGCGACCACCCAGCCATTCTTCCAGGAATAATTTTTGCATTTGTCGGCCATGGTGAAGTGATTTAGGGAATAGGGGTCGTAAATAAGGGTCTTTTTCAACGCGATCGTAAAAAATTTCAACTACCTTATTTATAGTTTTTGCGCCTCCGATTTTTTCGAAAAAATGTTTATTGCCGTAAAGATGCACTATTCCCCGCTATGATGATGAAATCATTTATTGGTAGTATTATATCTGTATATTGTTAAAAACCATACTCTTAACATTTCTATTATCTCCGGTTTAATATTATGTTGGAAGGTGTTTCTAATGAATAGCTATGAGGTTGTTGGTAAGTCCATTATTCGCAATGATGGGGCCGACAAAATTTTGGGTCGTGCTCAATACTCTGTAGATCTAATTGCTCCAAACTACCTGTGGTGTGTTTTTGTTCGATCACCATATGCCCATGCAAAAATAAAATCTATTGATTATGCTGATGCGTTGGCGATGGATGGAGTGGAAGCTGTATTAACCGGACAGGATGTAGAAGGTTTGCGGGGTGGGAATATTATAGTAGACGAGCCCTTACTTTCCTCATGGGACCGGGTTAGATTCATCGGGGACAAAATTGCCGCTGTCGCCGCTGTTGATAGAGATACTGCCGTACGTGCTTCAAATATGATAAATGTAGAGTATGAGCAATTGCCTGCTGTTTTTGATCCCGTAGAAGCCTCGTTAGACTCTGCCACTTTAATACACCCTGACTATTCTGAATATAGGAATGCTATTCCTCAAGAAACGCCATCAAATGTCTATCATCACGTTATTGACGAAAAAGGGGATATAAAAAATGGGTTTGAGCTTGCTGATGTAATAATCGAAGGTTCTTATTCGACAGAGCGAGTACACCAAGCATATTTAGAGCCTCATTCGTCATTGGTATATATAGATGACGAAAGCCGTTTACAAATTTGGTGTTCCAATCAGGCGCCCACCGCGAGAAGGGTTCATTTAGCGAGGATGGTTGGTTTGGAACGAAGTGATGTTGTAATTAATCCCATAAATATAGGAGGTTCCTACGGAGGGAAATTGGATGTTACAGGTGTAGCGGTTTCTTACTTTTTATCTAAAAAAACAGGTAAGCCAATCAAATTTGTGATGGATTACCAAGAAGAATTTAGCGCTATGAATCCGCGCCATCCATCTATTTTCAAAATTAAAGCTGGTGTAAAACTAGACGGTACAATAACTGCTTGGGAAGTTTCCAGTTATTTTGCTTCAGGCGGGTATGCGGCATATGCTCCTTCGCCTCCTTTCGGAGAGATGTCTGGTAGATCAGCACTAGATGTCTATAATATTCCAAATGTAAAAATTGAATCCCGCCAAGTGTATACAAATACGGTCCCGTGTGGCTACTTCCGTGCGCCTGGTTCTACACAAGCAGTTTTTGCAGGAGAATCGCATATTGATGTAATTGCTAGATCGATAAATATGGATCCTATTGATTTTAGGCGTAAAAATATGATTTTTGGTAACCGAAATATAGACAAACTTGATGATGCTAACTTAGATACTCAGCCGATATTAATGAATGAAGTAATCGATATGGCGTTAAAGGAATCAGGATATTACGGACCCAAAAATACTGGAGTCGGTAGGGGAATTGCTATAACGGAGCATGGTCAGATAGGATTTGAAGGTCATGCGGCGGTGCATATATACCCCGATGGAAGAGTACTTGCCAATATGTCTACATTTGATCCCGGGATGGGAACAGCAACTATTCTTGCTCAAGTTCTTTCGGAGGAACTAGGTTTGCCAGTTGAGCAGATTGAAGTGAAACCTTGGAATACAGGCGATGGATTCAGAGATCAAGGAGTCGGTGGTTCCCGAGGAGCAAGAGTTACTAGTATAGCTGGCTATGAAGCTGCTCAAAATGCTAAAACTAAACTGAAGAGACTCGCTGCAGAGTTCTATGGTTGGGACGAAGATTCAATAGGAATCGAAGGTGGTGATGTTATCGGTGGTGATCAGAAACGTAAAGTCCCGTTTTTTGAACTCGCAAATATGGCAGGGGAGCCAATCACCGGAGAAGGTCACATCGATGAAGGTAGAGGTAATCAATTTGTTTCTTACGCTGCCCATGTTGCAGAAGTCCTAGTTGATAATGAAACAGGTCAAGTAACTTTGCAGAAATATTGTTCGGTTCAGGAAACAGGTAGAGTTTTGAACCCTATAGGTTTTGAAGGCCAGATTGAAGGCGGTATTCTTCAAGGTATAGGGCAAGCACTTATGGAGGATATGAATATCGATCAAGGTAGAGTTATTAATCCATCTTTTAGTGAATATAAAATTCCGGTAGTCACTGATATACCCGAATTTAAATCGTTTATATTGGAGTCAGAACAAGGGCATGGCCCATATAATGTTAGAGGAATTGGAGAAGGTGCTATTACCATGCCTTGCCCAGCTATAATGAATGCTATCCAAGATGCATGTGGGGTTCGAGTCGGTGATTTGCCCGCCACTTCTGAAAAAATTTACAAGAAACTTAGAACTCAAATTCCATCGGGATTAAGTTAATTATTAGGGGAGTAGTTTAATTGTTGTTATGTTGAATTCGAAAGCGAATGAAAACCTTTTAGAAGGATTGAATGAAGAGCAAAGAATAGCTGTACAAAGCGTACAAGGCCCTTTACTCATTATGGCAGGGCCGGGATCCGGAAAAACCAGAGTTATTACTCATCGCATAGCTTATTTAGTCCAAGTAATGGGGGTTAGCCCAGCTAGTATAATGGCCGTGACTTTCACTAATAAAGCAGCTAAAGAGATGCAGGAACGTGTTAACCAACTATTGGGTTCTCAGGCATCAAATATTACTCTCGGAACATTTCATAATTTCGGAGCTCGTGTTTTAAGACAATATGGAGATATTCTTGGAATTGATAAACAGTTTGTTATATATGACGACGATGAGCAGAAGTCGATTGTTAAACAATCACTTGAAGAATTTAGTTTAGATCCTAAACAATATTCACCTAGTGCTATTAATAACGCTATATCAGCTGCAAAAAATAAAATGCTTCGTCCGAATGAACATGCCGCCCACGCTAAAAGCTATTTTGATGAAATTGTTAATCGCGTATATGTGAGATATGAAAAGGCCTTACTTGACAATCATGCTCTTGATTTTGATGATCTACTTTTGAAAACAGTCTTATTGTTCCAGTCCGATCAAAACGTTCTTGAGAAATATCAGAACCGATATAAATTTTTGATGGTAGACGAGTGGCAAGATACCAATAAAGTGCAATATTTAATGACGAGGATGGTAGCAGGGGATAGTAATAATTTATGTGTTGTAGGCGATCCTAATCAATCTATATACTCATGGCGCCATGCCGACATAACCAATATATTAGACTTTGAAAACGATAATGAAAAAGTAAAGACTGTGAATTTGGGGAGAAATTATCGATCTACAGGAAGCATAGTTTCTGCTGCACAGAGTGTGATTGCTCCAAATGCAAACAAGAGCGATCTTCAATTATGGACGGATAACCCTCAGGGCAATCAAATAGGAGTTTCTTATAATTACAATGAACAGGAGGAAGCTTTATCAGTTGCAGCGGAAATCGAAACCTTAGTAAATCAAGAGAACTTGCGATATGGAGATATAGCCATCATGTATCGTACAAATGCTCAGTCTAGAGCACCCGAAGAAGCTTTTGTACGATCTGGAATTCCTTATAGGATTATAGGCGGTCTTAGATTTTGGGAAAGAAAAGAAGTTAAGGATCTCTTGTCGTATCTTAGAGTTATTCACAATCCCTTTGACTCTCTAAGTTTATCCCGGATAATAAATGTTCCAGCTCGAGGGATTGGTCAGAAAACATTATCTTTACTTAATGGGTGGGCACAGCTAAACGATTTATCTTTGTATAAAACGGTTACTGATACTATAGGAGAACATTCTCAGCACCAAATTTCTAACCCCAATGAAATTAACACGAGATCGAAAAAGCAATTGGAATTATTTATGTCTATGCTCGGACGTTTGACCACCATAGCGTCGGAGTCGGATGTTCTCCAGTTATTCGATCAATTGATAGAGAGTATACAGTACAAGAAATATATTGAGGAACAAGATAGAAGTGATGATCGATGGGATAATATTCTGGAGCTACGATCTGCTATCTCAGATTACCAAGATTTTGCTCCTGAGGTAGGTTTAAGTGCATTCTTAGAATCGGCTGCCCTATCTACAGATCTGGATCAAATGGACGACAGTGGACCAGATGCTGTTACTTTGATCACTTTACATCAGGCAAAAGGATTGGAGTTCCCAGCTGTATTCATGATAGGTATGGAGGAAGGGCTTTTACCGCACCGTAGATCCATAGATTCTGGAGACGCTGCTGAAATCGAAGAGGAAAGAAGATTATGTTATGTGGGAATGACGCGAGCCCAAGAAAGGCTTTATATGACAATTGCCACAAATCGTTCCATGTATGGTAATTATAATCCTGGAATGAGTCAGACCGTTGGGCCATCACGATTTTTAAAAGATATCCCATCTGATTTGATATCAATTGAAGGCAAATCTTCTTTAAAGAAAGGGATCGATATCTCTTTACCTGAATCTTCAAATAACATCTTAACAAATCAATCTCGGAAACGTGGTGGTAAGACAAGTCCTTATAACACTGGAGATCATGTAAAGCATAAAATATTCGGCGCTGGGGTGGTTGTTGGTTGCCTTATAACACCTCTTGGCAATGACTTTGAAGTAACTGTAGCATTCAAAGGTCAAGGTGTGAAAAGATTGCTTGCCAGTATCAGTAATTTGGAGATTTCCGATTGATTGGGAAACTTGTCATAAACTCGAGCGATCTATCTAATTTAGTAGAAAAACTATTGCAAGAAGATACTGTTGCGATCGACACAGAATCTAATAGCTTTTTTGGGTACCCAGACAAAATTTGTTTGATCCAACTAGCGACAGATTCTAATGCTTGGCTTATAGACCCCTTGCTAATTGAAGACATGAACCCGCTAGGTGAATTACTGGAGTCGGAAAAAGTCCAAAAGATTATACATGCTGCAGAAAATGATCTTCGAGTTATAGACCGCGATTTAAAGTTCAATGTTAGAAACATTTTTGATACAAGTATTGCAAGTAAATTTTGTGGTTACGAAAAAAGTGGCCTGGAAGTGGTACTTGAAAGAACGATTGGAGTGACGATTGAGAAAAACAAAAAATTGCAGCGAGCTAATTGGAGCCTTCGCCCATTATCTGATGAGGCATTGAACTATGCTATAGGAGATGTTGCTTATTTAGTTAAGCTACGAGCTGGATTGATGAAAAAGTTAATGGAACTTGGCAGGCTGGATTGGGTTAAAGAAGAGTTCACTCGTATCGAAAGTGTCCGTTATCTAGCTCCGGCATCACCTGAAACCGCTTTTCTTTCTATGAAGGGAAGTTATTCTTTGGAACCCAAAGAACGATCAGTGTTAAAAGCTATATATATTTTTAGAGACTTAGAGGCGAGGAGAAGAGATACTCCGCCTTTTAAGGTAATTTCTAATGAGGTCCTTATATATTTGAGCAAGAATCCGCATGCTAAATTTGATAAAGTTCCAGGATTGTCTCATAAATTGCCTCAGCAATTTATGAGACGATTAAAGGCCAAAATAGAAGATGGACTAAAAGGGGATGGGATACCAAGACCTGTCCAAGAAAAAATCGCGAATAAAGGGAGAAATGCCGAATACTCTCGAAGATTAAAGGATCTTAAAAGTTGGAGGGAGGGAATAGGAAAACAATTGAATCTGGACCCACCACTTATATGGCCTACAAATAACTTAAGTCAGCTTGCTCACTCAACTTATTCTACGAATCAGGCGATATTAGAATCTGATGATATACGCGTATGGCAAAAAGGCCAATTTGGGGATTCAATTCGAAATATTTTAGCCGACCTATAATCTTTTTTCGTTTTTCTATAGAGAATATTTATCTTGTTCCGGCCAATCTTCTCGACTTAATTCCATAAGTATGAATTGGTATTTCCCTTGCCTGGACGCTCCATATTGGGAGAACCCAATTTTTTTGAAAGCTCTTTGTGCCCGTATATTCCACTCTAAGGTTTTCAAGTAGATCCGATCCAGCTCTAAATATTGGAACATGTAATTAACTAAAAGAGTGACTGCTTCACTTCCAAATCCTCCATTCCAATAACCCCGGTCTCCGATCATCACACCTAACTCAGCTTGGTTTTGTTTGGTATCTAGATCGTAATACATACAATTTCCTATATGTATGGAATCTTCTATGGTTTCAACTGCAAATTTGTGGCTTCTAGGTGTAGGATATCTTAAATCTTCTTTATGTATTTTTTCGTATTGCTCAAACGGCATATTCAATCTCGGAGCCGCATCAAGTTCCGCTAATTCAAAGTCGGCTCGCCAAACATAATCATTCCAAGAATCTTCCGCATATTTTTCTCGTAGCCTTACTTTGTCCCCGGACACATCTATTTCGTTAACTGAAATTGAATTTTCCTCCTTGTAATACAGCAAGCTTAGCAGTTTTGATAACATCTAAATCAGTTTCGTATGTCATATATTTATGAGCGTCTCTTTCTACCAGCCAACGTACGAGTTCAAACTCTTTGTCGTGCCGGTCAAAAGATCCACCTATTTGCTTCATCAGATAAAAATATACATCTTTTTCGATAATTGTGCTTTCTAACTCAAAGTTGTAGTGAACTTTTTTAAGAGGACTTACAATTTCGACTTTTAATCCAGTTTCTTCTTCGACTTCCCGTAAGGCGGTTTGCTTTCTTTCTTCCCCTTTGATGGGTGTGCCTTTTGGTAACATCCATTGTGTGGGGTCACCCCTCCCACAAATTACAATCTCGAATCGATCTTCTTGGTGACGGAATACTACGCCACCAGATGATTCTACCCATTTATGCTTTTTATTCGACATTTTTTGTTTTATTCATCAAAATCCTCTAGTCCTTCATCAAATTCGGAGAAAATTTCTTCATTTTCTTCTTCAGATGAGCCTGCAGATTTATAGAGGTCTCCATTGGATATTTCTTCGATTGATAGTTGTTCTTTTTCCATATTTTCTAAGGCGTCTTGAGCTAAGGATCTAACATTAGTATTATCATGCTGGAGAAACCGTTTTAATACTTTAATGGCGGTGGGTCCCCCTATAAGATTGAGCGCAGTGATAACCTGGGAAATGACTTCAAAATTAACGTCGTTTGCCATTCTCGCTAGGTCTGGGATCAAAGCTTCATCCCCAATTCTTCCAAGGGCACCTACTGCTTCGAACCTAATCTCAGGATTGGGATTCTCCATTTCTTCTAATATATAGGATATCCATTCGGAGTTTCCATTCTCTCCCATAGAAAATATTGCTGATGCTCTTAGCTGTTCATCTAAACTGTGGTAATTATCCAGGATAATCTCGTGAACTTTTGGATCGTCGTAAGGCGATAATGCTTCGATTGCTCGTCTTCTTATTTCAATCGGAAATTCATTTTCCGTTTCATAACTGTCATCATCTAGGATCGTGATTAAAGACTGGTAAATATTACTAGAATCTCTATCTAATAATTTGCCTTCTTGGGCTAGAACAGAAAACTTCCGTAGCCCTATTGCCGCTGCTATTCTAACGTCATCTGCATCATCTTTTCTTAATAAATCTAGTAAAGTCGATATAAGTGATCTTTCATTACATTCCCAAAGACCTTTTATGGAAAGTTCTCTTATCTCAGGCCGTTCACTCTGTAATTTTCTTGCGAACAATTCATCGAAATTTACATCGAATCTGTCTTCACTAACATTGATCAGATGGTCCAGAAGCTGTTTTTCTCGTTCTAGTGATAAAGAAGACAAGCTATCTGATATGATGGCTGCTGAGCTTGGCTCTAAATCAGATAATAACCCAACCTCTAGGGAAGCTATTGTTGTTTCCTCATCTTCTATCGATTTCAGGATACTCTCGTTGCTCATTATCTAAATTAATTACCTTCTCTTGGAGAAATAGAAATATTATCGCATAGTATCGGGGGGCTTAATAAAGATCCACCGATCTCCTCGGATTCGCTACCTATTTCATTTAGGTTATTTAGTGCATCGTATATATTGCAATTGAGCATCGTATCTTTTACTCGCCCTTCTATTGCCCCGTTTTTAACTCTATACCCTAATAAGATATTCCCTCCGGCATCTCCACCCAGAGTGTTTCCTTGTCCCATTCCAATAAGCTGTTCTACCAAGATGCCGTCGTCTATTTTGTTGAGCAGTGTTTCCATGCTTGAATTCCCTTCGGCTATTGTCAAGTAAGAGCTAGAAACTGAAGGCATCGAACCTAAGCCTCGTGATGCATTCCCCGTACTTCCTTTTCCACTCTGCCCCCCCGTTTGGAGGTCATATAAAATTGTTTCAAGGGCGCCATTTTTAACGAGGTGCCTTGGAACAGTTGCAACTCCTTCATCGTCAGCAAACCGAGCCGTAAGTTTATTGTCGAGCCACGGATCGTCATAGATTGAGATTCGTTCGTCGAAAATCTGCGTTCCAATTTTTTCAGCTAATGGGGAGGATCCGTGAAGTACTGATTTGCCATTTATGCCCGAAAGGAAAGGACTCAATAATATTGAGATTACTGCTCTAGGCATGAATAGAACAGGGATATTCCCCGAAGGTGAACCCACGGTTTTTTTGCTCCAGTTTAGTTGCCTTTCGACTCCTGATATCAGTTGTCCGAAATCCCAATCTGGCCCTACGCTTCTTTTCCGTTCTGAAACAAATAACATATCTGTACCCCTAATTAAGGTGCCAGAAAGCCAGGAAGAAAAACTGCTTTTGTTGTAGGAAAAAGATAGTCCGTTCGAATTCATCAATCCAAACTGCGACGTTGATTTTTGAAGCCCAGCATCAAACAGCACATCCTTTTTCCCTTGTTTCACCTGTTGGATCATCCTATTCCCAGATTCGATCATTGTTTTAATCGGTACTGTCTCTACGGAAGGATCAAGTGTATTTAAGGCACTAAAATTTTGACTTGCAGGGAAGCTAAAATGTGCTTCGGGACCGAATTTCGCCAGATCTTTAGCACGGTCTACTACCAGCTGATAATTTGTCGGATTATTCGTAGAAGAGATTCCAATTCTCCCGTCTTTAATAACCCTTACACCGATCCCCCAAGACTCTCTTGTTTCAATGTCTTTTAGTTTCTCAGCCTCAAATCCTACTGGCGTGGAAATATTTTGATACAATAATATTTCCGCTTCTTCACATGTTTTTGCAGCGTAATCTAGTGTCATTTCCAATAAATTTTTGTCATTAGCATCCATTTTAAGATCCTCCCAAAAGACAATTCTGTATTCTTATATGGGGACTACCATTCGATACCGGCAGTGGTGATTGGCCTGCTTTACCGCAACCGCCTCCTTGATTCATATCAAGATCATTGGCAACAGCATCTAAATTTTCAAGGGTGGTAAAAACGTTCCCAGATAACACAACAGGTCGAAGTAGTTCTTCTACCTTACCATTTCTAATTCTGTACGCTTCTCCAGCGGAAAAAGTAAACATTTCCATACTGGTCATGCCGCCATACCAATTCTTTGCATAAACTCCGTCTTTGACTTCCGATATCAACTCTTCAACAGTCGCATCTCCAGGTTCTATATAAGTATTGGTCATTCTTACGATGGGCGGGTGCCTGTAATCTATCGCCCGTGCATTCCCGGTAGTATTTTCTCCCATTTTAGAAGCTGTTTCCCTTGAATGCAGCCGGCCGACTAACTTACCTTCATGTATTAACTGGGATTTTTGTGCAGGAACTCCTTCGTCATCGTAGTCGTAAGAACCCCGTAATCCAGGTACGCTAGCACCATCAACTATATTTAAATGATTCCCACCAAATTTTCTTCCGAGAACCATAATTTCTCTCATTTGCTGATTTTCATATATGAAATCTGATTCAGATAAATGCCCAAACGCTTCATGGGCGAATACTCCCCCAAGAATGGGGTCGCATATTACCGTGTATTCTCCTCCTTCTATCTGCGGTGCAGATAGAAGATCATTGGCTTTTATTGAGATATCCATCATTTCTTTCTCAAGACCTAAAACAACTCCATAATCTCCAAGGCTTCCAATGCTAATCCCATATTGTTGTACGTCGCTGTCTTTTCTTGCAACAGCTCTTGCCCCCAAAGTCACATCAATTCTTTCTTGGGCGATGTAGCTGCCTTCAGAATTTGCAAAATATGTCGTTCGTTTTCGATCGCCATAATTTATGCTCGTGCTTTGTAAAGTTTTTACTGTCCAGAGTGCTTCGATGTACTCTTTTAAGGTTGCAACCTTATGTTCTATTGAAATTTTAAAAGGATCCATTTCAATTACAGGATCTATTTCTTTAATAACAGGATCGGCCGCGATTATTGATCCCCCATCCCCATTTGCCATTCTTGCTTGGCTGACAGCCAACGCAACTTTTGATCTTAGATCGTCGGTTTTCGTAAAAGTGACAAACCCCCAAGCCCCATCGACGTAGGCTCTAGCGCAGCCACCGCTATTTAAGGAACTGCTAATATCCTCTAAATCGCGACCCCTGTATGAGATGCGATTCCCATCTAACGTTTCCAATCTTATTTCAACGTAATCGGCATTATGCCCTTTCAAGGCGTCTACCATTAAATCTTGCATTCAACCCTCTCTTTTTTTGTTGCTATCCTGCCGCAGTGTAAAATACTGTCATGTCTATTCTATCGAAAATTAGGGAACAAAGGTCAAAAGACGTTGTAGAGCTATTAGAATTTTCCTATGGAAATCGATCATGGAAACCACGCTTGGCGCCCTTGGATGAATTAATTTTTACTGTTTTATCCCAGAATACTTCTGATTTAAATACATATAGAAGTTATGAACGTTTAACCACGAAGTATCGTTCTTGGGATCAAGTTATGAACGCTAGTGTTGAAGAAATTGAGATCGCGATAAGGATTGGCGGACTTTCCAAAGTGAAGGCTCCTAGGATAAAAAATATATTGATTGAGATTTTTTCTAGAAATGGTGAATTATCTATTGATTTAATAAACAAAATGGATGTTGGTGAATCAATCGAGTGGCTAACAAGCATACCTGGTGTCGGCAGAAAAACAGCATCCTGCGTGTTGCTTTTTTCTTTTGGACTGGCTGCTTTCCCTGTCGATACCCATGTCCTTCGTGTTTCAAAACGATTGAGCTTGATTGATGAGAATATTTCCGCAGATAAAGCGCATAATTTATTGGAACGATTGATCAGTCCGGAGAAATACTACCAAACACATATGGACATGATTGAGCACGGAAGGACTGTATGTATTGCTAGCAAACCTAATTGTAAAGAGTGCGTTCTAAATACAATTTGCCCTTCAGCATCACTTTAACTTGCTTTCTGTTTTATACTATGGGTATGGCTGGGTAATTTGATTAAAGGATAGTCTTAAGAAGGGTTGGTAATATTGAATGATTAGAGCAGGCATAATTAACGTGACTGGCTACGCAGGGATGGAGTTAGCACGGTTGCTCAAGTTTCATCCTGATGTAGATTTGGTCGGCGTTACTGGCCGCAGTGCTTCTGGAACTGAATTGGAGACCTTTTTGCCTCATCTTGATGGTATGAACCAACTAATAAAAGATGAGGGGGAAATCGAAAACCCTGATGTAATTTTTTCTGCATTGCCCCACAAGGCTAGTGCTGAAGCGTGTATTGGATATTTAAACCAGGGGGTAAAAGTAGTCGATATCTCTGCCGACTTTAGATTGGATTCATTAAAAGAGTATGAGTCGTGGTATGTCGAACACCCAGCACCAGAATATATGGATCAAGCGGTCTACGGGTTAACAGAATTAAATAGAGACAAAGTAAGTGTATCTCGTTTGGTCGCTAATCCTGGTTGTTACCCCACAGGAGCCCTACTAGGGTTAGCACCTTTAGTTTCTGAAACTATGATTACAAAAGACGTAATAGTAGACTCTAAATCAGGTGTTTCTGGTGCGGGTCGATCTCTTGGCCTTAATGTTCACTTTTCGGAAGCTAACGAAGATGTGTCAGCATATGGGCTGCAAGGTCACAGGCATTTGCCAGAGATAGAGCAAGGATTAGCTGAATTAAATTCTTCTGTTGATTGGGCAGTGACTTTTACTCCACATTTAATTCCTATGACGAGAGGTATTTTAAGTACGATATATACCCATCCTTTAGATAGCGCTTTACCCATGAATGATGGTGGGCAAAAACAATTGACGGATTTGTTTAAAGAATTTTATAGAGATGAGCCATTCATAAGAGTCACAGATGCACCTCCCCATACAAAGCAAGTAGCAGGTAGTAATATGACCCAAATTCATCCTACTTTAGATGTTCGATCGGGGAAAATAGTAGTAGTAACTGCTATAGATAACCTGGTTAAAGGGGCAGCAGGGCAGGCCATCCAGAATATGAACGTGATGTTGGATATCAAAGAGACACAAGGTTTGATGGGTCTCGCTTTGTTTCCGTAAATTTCAGATTTCAATTTAGTAATTCATGGTATCTAAAGGAGCAAAAAATTACAGGTCAATTTAAGTTAGCAAATGGGATAAGGCAATATTATGAGATAAGTGGTCAATCTGATCACCCTTGGGTCACGTTGATCCATGGATCTGGCGATAATCATCTCGCTTGGGAATACCAAGTAAGAGAGTTAGAGAAAACGTATAGAGTTTTAACTTATGATGTTCGTGGTCATGGCGCAACAGAAACTCCACTGGATGTTCCTGTCAATCAAAAAACTTTTGTCGAGGATTTACATGAATTACTTCAGTCCTTGAATATAAATAATACAGCGGTACTAGGTTATTCAATGGGTGCTGGTATCGCCAGAAATTTTTCAGCTAGCTATCCGGAAGAAGTTTGGGCGTTGGTAATTTCTAACGGAGGCAAATTAGATCCAGATACTGTTGATGCAGATGATGAGTTGAAAGCAATATTAGAGCGTAAAGAATCAATACGATCGGGTGGCATGGATTCAGTATTTGATGGTTGGCTATCAAGCGTTTACACTCCCGAATTTGTCTTGGCTCGGCCCGAAATCATTGAATGGCACAGGAATATCATGACGTCTAATAATGTCGAAAAATATATCCATGTAGTGGGCGCACCAGGTAAATCAGGCGAATTTCCTTTAAACCAAATCACGGCTCCAACCCTAATAATTGTAGGATCTGGAGATGAATACACTGGACCTGATGAGGCGCTAGAGATAGGATCGGCCTTGGATAATGCGGAAACTAGTATCAATATCTTCCCGACCCGGCATGGTTCTCCATTTGAACGAAGTGTTGAGTACAATCAATTAATTTTATCCTTTTTTAACGCTTTAGAGCACAACTCGTTTTAGGTCAAATTGATCTATTTTTCCATAATTTTCGCCAAGACATCTAATATTCTTGTCGTTAACCCTTTTACACGTGGATGTTTGTTGGGTATAGTTTGAACGGCTATTTAATTTGCCCCCATCGTCTAGTGGCCTAGGACTGCGGCCCTTCAAGCCGCCAACAGGGGTTCGAACCCCCTTGGGGGCACCAAATAGATCAGGTTCGATGGTATAGTGTGTTTTTGAAGTATAAATCGCTGAATAAATTCACTGCTTGATTTGAATGAGTAAAATATAATGGATATACATTTTCGCTACGCTACCGAGGATGATCTAGAAGCGATAGTAGAAATATATAACCAAGCTGTTATGCAAGGTTTTACCTCACACGAACAAAGTTTATCAGTAGAAGATCGAGTAGACTGGTTTCGCAAGCATAGTAATAAAACTCGTCCAATATGGGTGGCAATTGGGAGCAATCAAGATATTTGCGGCTGGGTAAGCGTTCGTGATTATTACGGTAACCCAGCATACAGACACACAGCTGAGGTCAGCGTTTACGTTTCTACAGAAAATAGAGGACAAGGTTTAGGGTCTGCACTGGTGGACCTTGTAATTGAAAACGCCCGATCCAAGGATATTTTAACTCTTATTGCAGTAATTTATGCCGATAACTTGCCAAGCATTAAGCTTTTTGAAAACAAAAGATTCGAACGATGGGGACTTATGCCCTCTGTGACCCACTTATTTGGGCAGACTAAAGATGTTGTTTTAATGGGATATTCCTACGATTAAAATGGTATAAATCTTAAATCTCCTTATTTTCCTTAAAAACACACTTTTTTTGCGTATAAAATTCCGTATCCTGCAAATATCCATGAAAATGGGTTGACAGGAGTTGAATGTCTGCCTAGAGTGATCGAAATCAATGTTTTTAAAGATTGATTTTTTTCAGATCTGACTAACCATGAAATTGGGAGGGCAAGGTTAATCATGTGGACCTATGTTATTAGACGCTTATTATTAGCTATACCGACCCTGTTAGGTGTTACGGTCGTGGTTTTTGGAGTGATGAGAGTGGCTCCCGGTGATGTAGCTGTGCTGATATTGGGGGGTGATTCAGGCTTAGTAGGAACCCCAGAGCAGTTAGAAGCACTTCGCGAAAAACTAGGTTTAAACCGACCTCTATATATACAGTATTTTGAGTGGTTATGGGGTCTTATTACGTTCAATTGGGGAGAGAGCTATTTCTACAATGCTGAAATGACCCAATTACTCAGTAGAAAACTTCCGTTGAGTGCCCAGGTTGGAATTATGGGCTTAGTCGGAGGAAGTATATTGGGTGTCATTGGTGGAGTCATCGCTGCCCTTAAACAAGATAGTTGGGCAGACTACGTAATTCGAGTAATAGCTATATTAGGAATTTCCGTTCCGACTTTTTGGAGTGGGATGATGCTCATATTGGTATTCGTCAGATTTTGGGGATGGATTCCTGAACAAGGGTATGTGCCCCTCTGGGAAGATCCTATGCGTAATTTAGCTCAACTTATATGGCCTTCGATAATCATTGGTTTGGGATTCTTGATGGGAGTTCCCCTCAGGATGATGCGGGCAACAATGTTGGAGGTTATGAGAGAAGACTATATTAGGACCGCTCGATCTAAAGGATTAAGAGAAAATATTATAATTGTCCGCCATGCTATGAGAAATGCAATGATACCCGTTATAACCTTGATTGGTATATTTATTCCACTCACGGTTACCGGACTTGTTGTAACTGAGCAGGTGTTCGGGCTTCCTGGCATTGGCAGGATGATGGTAGATGCCATTAACCAAAGAGACTACCCAGTAGTTCAACTGGTTGTGACTCTGACGGGATTCACCGTTGTTGCGGCTAACCTAGGAGTTGATTTAATTTACGGATGGTTGGACCCTCGGATTAGGTATTAATATCGCGTTCGATCGTTCATTAAAACATTACTGACTGTTAAGGAGATTTTTTATGACTGCCCAGACAGAATCAGATGTCACGGAAGTTTTGGGAGCTTTTAGGCGAAGGAACATTTGGCAACAGAATTGGTTGCTTTGGAAACGACGCCCCCTAGGTTTGCTAGGGCTGGTCCTATGTGCTTTTTTGGGATTGGCGGCCGTAACTGCTGATTTATGGTCATATTTCGCAGCTAATGCGGCTGGTTATACAGGAGACCAACCATATAAGTATGCTCTTGACGCTACTGCACAGTTAGTCCCACCTGATGGTCAGAACTGGCTGGGTGGAGACCGCTACGGAAGAGACTTGTTCACAAGAATAGTTTACGGCGCACAAATATCATTATATGTTGGTTTTGCTGTTGCCTTGGGTGCAGGTAGTATTGCGGGTGTTCTGGGTGTAATGAGTGCCTATTTCGGTGGGAAATCCGATTTAATCGGTCAAAGAATCGTTGATATTCTACAGGCATTTCCAGGCTTAATCTTAGCCATGGCGATTGTTGCCATACTTCAGACATTCAGCATTGAAGCTACCATCGTTGCAATATCGGTTCCGACCTTGCCTAGAATGGTTAGAGTGGTTAGATCTCAGGCACTTAGTGTTGTGAGCACTGACTACGTCCTTGCAGGTAAAACAATTGGGGCCGGACATTGGCGGTTGATATGGAAATATATTATCCCGAACTCGATGGCTCCTTGGATTATCGTTGTTACAGGCCAATTAGGCTCTGCGATTACGACGGAAGCCTCATTGAGCTTTCTTGGTTTAGGTGTTCCAGAACCGCATCCATCTTGGGGCGGCATGCTTAATGCAAATGCGCTCGACTTCGCGGAGTTAGCTCCTCACGTTATAATATATCCAGGTATAGCTTTGAGTTTAGCCGTATTTGGATTTAATGTTTTTGGAGACGCTCTTAGAGATGTTTTGGATCCAAGACTAAGAGGGCGATAACCTTCATTAGGTTGAAACAACAGGAGCAATATTAAAGTAACTAGATTTTTGAGAAGATCGAAAAAGCTAAGGTTAAGTGAAAGAGGCATCTAAAATGATAGTTACAAGGGTACTAGTATTACTAGGCTTTGCCATAACATTTTTAGTATCCGCAGCTTGCTCCGAGCAAGTAGGTACTCCCATATATTTTCAATCTGATCGAGATGGTCAGTCAGAGATCTACTCGATATGGGATGATGGGACGAACCTTCAAAGGCTTACCACCGACCCCGCTGAAGACACGATCCCTAGCTTAAGTTTAGATGGCGCTAAATTGGCGTGGATTAAATCTGGAAATAACGGCACTGATATATACACTATGAATCCAGATGGCACTGGGGCGCAAAATTTAACTAATGGAACCATACCAGGCGTAATTGATTATGTAACATGGTCATTCAAGGGGGATAAATTGGTTCTTTCAGTCAGTGATCCCCAAGTTGCAGATGGTAATTATCAAATTTACTCCATTAGTTCCTCAGACGGTTCAGGCTATACAAGATTGAGCCAAGATGACACTATGTCTCATTACCACCCTCGAACCAATATGCAGGGTGTAGGTTATATCGTATCTGTTGGCGATCTTACTAAGAATAGTTTGGATCTCTTGTTGTTGAACCTTGAGGGTAAAGCCATGGGCAAGGTCCCTAATGAAACATTTAGGACCAGCAATGATTTTCAGGCATCCGGAACATCAGAAGACTTTGCGACTTACCAGTCCAACGGACGCTTAATAATGTTTAGCACGAATGCTAGTGGTGTTTTTGAAATTTATCGTGTTGAAGCAGATGGCCGTAGACCTGCAAACGTAACAATGCAATCAGATTCTAATCAGACGCAACCTGATTGGGGTGGAGCTTTGGACGGTAACACGTTTGCGTATGTTTCAGATCAAGATGGTAACCCTGAAATTTATATCCAAAGCTCTGACACGAGAGTTCCGACGAGGCTAACCGTTAATGATGCTAATGATACTAATCCAACTTGGATTAAGTTAGTAAGTTCAGAATAAACAGGATTGTCGTTAGCGGATGCTGGTAGGGATCCCTGCTGTTTAGGATCAAAGGGGTCTTACATCGTGGAATCCCAAACGGGGGGATTAGTTCGGTAGAACTTAAATTAGGTAGTTAGTGTTGATTCCACTTACAAAAATAGCGTTCTGAGGCATCCAAGGAATAGTATATTACCAACCCTAGTATGGCCATTGCTAATACCCCAGAGTACAATTCTTCGTAAGCCAACCTACCCCAAGATTCAATCAGAATATAGTAACCTAAGCCTTCTTGCGTTCCAAAACTCTCAACAAAGAATAGCACTGCAATCGCGACTCCAGTACTTATTCGCAATGCTGAAAATAGTCCCGGGAGGGCGGCTGGGAAATATACTTTGGACATCATCGTCACCCACCCTGCTCCGAGCGATTTTACGGATAGTATCAGTTCAGGGCTTACATTTCGTACGTTATCTCGTACTAGAAGTACTACTTGGAAAAATAGTATTAAGGTTATCAAGAATATTTTGCTGACATCTCCAAGGCCCAAGAACAGTAAAACTAATGGAAGGAATACAATTTTGGGTATTGGGTACGTTAAGTAGATTACAGGAGCAGATATCGAGTAAACTTTTGGGCTCATCCCTATAAATATACCTGCTAAAGTACCGATAAAAGCACTAATTACTATCGAAACTAAAACTCTATACGAGCTAATCATAATATGATCTATTAATCCATTACCGAGTTCTTGGAGGAATGTTTGTATCACTGATATTGGATCCGGAAGCACATTTGAATTCACCAAATAGGAAGCAATGTACCAAATCAACATAAAAATACTAACTGTTGTCAATTGTCGAATTATGGCAAGGTATTTTCCTGAGGTTTTCATGTTTTGATCGCCTCTGTAAGCCGCATTTTCATGTTTTGAAATTCTTTGGTTTCAGGGTATTCTAAGAGACCTCCTGATGGGTTTTTTATTATGATAGGCTTGTTTGAAGCGCTATTAGAAACCACTAGTATGTTCTTTGACAACCGTAATGCTTCGTTTATGTCGTGTGTAATTATGATTGAGCTTAAACCAGCGGTGATCCCAAGATCTAAAGACACGTCGTATAGGGACTCCCTAGTTATTGCATCTAGGCCTGTAAAAGGCTCATCCATCAACAATAAGTCTGGATCTAGAATCAAGGTTCTTGCAAGGGCCACCCTCTGTCTTTGTCCACCGGAGATTTGATTTGGGTATCTGCTACCTAGTTCTTCTATACCGAGTTTTGATAGCCATAATTCGATTTTTTGCTCTATTTGTTCTTTGCTGAAATTCCTTATCTGCAACCCAAGAGCAATATTCTGTGAAACTGTTGCCCAAGGAAGTAGTCCTCTATCTTGTAGAACCAGCCCTGTTGTTTCTCTGGGTCCTTTCAAAGGGCTACCCTCAATTTCTATTTCCCCTTTTGAAGGAAACAGAAGCCCGGTCAATAGGTAAATCAGAGTTGTTTTACCACAACCCGAAGGTCCGATTATTGACCAAGATTCAGAGGAATTTACTTGCCAAGAGAAATCATCCAGCACCGGCATGGAGGAAACGTAGCTAAAACTTACGTTCTTGAACTCAGCAATCAATTGGTCTGAAACCATCGTTTCTCGCTTTAATTTCCCTGCGTGAACCTTGTGTTTACTACTTCCTCATAACTTCTTGCAGAATCTATTAGACCTTTCGATAAAAGCCAGTCATTCGATTTTGTGATTTCCGCTTCAGTTGGAATATCTCCGACTGGGAAAGGCGGCATTCTGAATGTTTCTTGCAAAACTTCAGGAAGCCTGGCTTTTTCTGATAGAAGATGCTCATAATTTGATGGATCGCTATTTATATTACCGATTGATTCATCATGAATTGCAACTATGAGTTCAACTAAGCCTGGGTGATTCTCTATGAAATCTTTCTTGAATTCTAAGACGCTTAGACCGAGCCGGCTATCTTGGTCATCAATCACTATAGTCCCGCCGAATTTAACTGCGAGTGTGGTTAATGGCTCAGGTAGGATGGCTGTTTCTAGTTGTCCGGAAGAAAGCAATTCCATTCTTGTGGGTATACTTGCCACCTCAACTTTAACCACATCGTCCCGATTAATTCCTGCATCATCTAAGTACATGTCTAAGTGATATTCAATTAAAGAATTAGAAGATATTCCAACTTCCTTGCCGATAAGATCACTAGGTGTTTTCACGTTACTGTCTTTACCTGCTATTAACGCAATCATTCCATTTTGATCATTAGCACGATAGGTCGTTTTAACGATTTGCACTAAATGCTCATCGTTGTTAAGTAACCCAGTAGCAATTAAATCAGCCAATTGAGCATCAATGGCTCCTGTTTGTAGCGCTACATTTCTCTCAGCGGCGCTAGAGAAGGTTTCTAACTGAACATTGAGTCCTTGTTCTTCGAAAAGGCCATCAGCTTCTGCCGCATAAAATGGCACACTATCGATTATCGGTAATAACCCGATTCTTATGGGTTGATCGTAATCTATTGGATCCTCAAATAATGAACATCCTATAACCGAAAAAGGCAAAATTAACCCTCCAAATAGGGCTAATACTGCTGCACGAAATTTTCCTTTCATTTTTTTCCCTCCAATATTTTTATTGTTCATCAGTACCTTGGGTATATTCAAATTCCTCAGAAAGTACATTTTCTTGAGGAACAAAAGCCGTTATCGCTTTTCGAGCGAGGTAATCAGTAATATCATCAATGGATTTCGGATCAAGATAGAAAGCAGGGGCGGGTACTTGGACCGTAACACCCAATTCTGAAAGGTCCTTCAAATTTCTTAAATGGATAGTTGATAAAGGTGTTTCTCTTGCCATTATTGTGAGAGGTCTTCCTTCTTTAATTGTAACATCGGCAGCTCTCCTAATAAGATTATCAGAGAGGCCTTGGGATATGGCTGCAGCTGTTGACATGCTACATGGTGCTATGATCATCCCTTTTACATTATGGGTACCGCTGGCGATAGGGGCTCCGATTTGGTTTACCGCATACTGAGTGAAATTCGGATTTTGGTTCCATTCGTTAATAGACTCGGAGATCGGTTCTTTCATTTCTTGCATCCATACTTGTTTGGCTGCATTTGAACAGATCATTGCGACGCTAATGCCATTCTCCAGCAATAGATCAACTATCTTTTTGGATATAATGACGCCACTTCCACCCGTTATTCCCACGATAACCGTTGGCATGCTCAGTCTCCATTTTAAGATTTAATTCATTATTATGGCTGCCGCTGTAAAAGCGAATATAGTTACCGCTATATACCCATTTACGTTGAAGAAAGCTACCGTGACCTTAGATAGGTCGTCAGCTTTAACTAGGCTATGCTCATAAATGAGTAATAACAACGCTATTGCCACACCCGTAAAGTATAACAGAGATAAATCGAGCGTCCATCCTAAAGATAGCAAACTTGCGACTGTTATAACGTGCATTAATTTCGCCAACGAGAGGGATACCTTATTGCTCCAATTTGCAGGTATGGACTTGAGGTTATTTTTTATATCAAAATCTCGATCCATGCACTGATAAATCAAATCGAATCCTGCAATCCATGATGAGACTGCGAGGCATAATACAGCTGCATCCATTGTTATGGTATTAGATACTGCAATCCAGCCTCCGACAGGCGCTATGCCGTCCGATATGCCCAACCAGAAGTGGCTTAACCAAGTGAACCGCTTCGAGTAGGAATAGAAAACTATGATAAACGCTGCGACAGGCGAAAGGTAGAAAGCTAAAGAGTTGAGCATAAATGCTGAAAATATAAATACGATAAAGCTTATAACACACATTAAAACCATATCTGAAGGTTTCATTAGTCCTGCTGGAAGAGCTCGCAAGGCTGTTCTTGGATTTGCAGCGTCTATATCTCTGTCGATATATCTATTCGCACCCATTGCCAGCGTTCTGGCAGATACCATTGCTATAGTGATCCAGAAAACTTTGTCCCAACTTGGGAGTCCGTCAGCCGCCATCATCATTCCTAGATAAGCAAATGGGAGCGCAAAAACAGAATGCTCAAATCTAATAGAGTCAAGGAGAATTCCAATTCTTCCCATACTTGACCAAGGTTTATTTATTTTAACTGGGTTACTCATTTTATACCGTATTCGTCCCATTTTTGTTGAACGATGTCAATAATTTTTTGATCCATGGTGATATCTGGCATCCACATTCTAGAGCCCATTTCTGATGAATTATTCTTTCTGGTGGCATCTATTCCTATTTTACTTCCGAGATAACTTGTTGGAGAGGATACATCTAAATCATCTAGAGGGCCCTCAGAAAAGAATATATCTCGTTTGGGGTCTGTATTACTCGTTATTCGAAATAGCACTTCTGAAGGATTATTTAGGTTAACATCTGAATCTAATAGCACGATTGCTCTCGTTAAAGACATTAAACCTAATCCCCATAGGGCGTGAGCTACTTTCTGTGCTTGCCCAGGGTACTCTTTATCGATTGATACAAGTATTAGGTTGTGAAAGACTCCTTCAGCAGGCATGTTAACATCTTTGATTTCAGGGTTTGTTAACTTCATTATTGGTAGGAAAATTCGTTCTGTAGCTTTTCCTAGCCAATAATCTTCTTGAGGTGGTTTTCCCACTACTATTGATGGATAAATTGGGTTTTTTCTGTGAGTTATAGCGGTGAGATGGAAGACTGGATATGGTTCCGCAATTGAATAATATCCCGTGTGATCTCCAAACGGGCCTTCCTCTCGAGACTCTTCTGGATCTACATACCCTTCTAGAATAATTTCAGCTTCTGCAGGAACATCCAGATCTACTGTTATTCCCTTTGTAACAGGTACACCCTTGCCTCTCACGAACCCAGCAAGAACATATTCACTAATATCTGGCGGCAAAGGTGCGGAGGCACTCCATATAAGGGCTGGGTCTGCACCGAGAGCGACCGCTACTTCCATTCTTGGAGTACCTTTTTTTAATTCGAGTGCTTGATGCCGTTTACCAACCTTTTGGGTTTGCCAGTGCATTCCTGTAGTTTTTTTATCGAAAACTTGCATTCGGTACATTCCAATATTGTGCACACCGGTTTCAGGGTCTTTTGTAATGACAAGGGGTAAAGTTATATAACGCCCACCGTCCAAAGGCCATGTTTTTAGTATTGGTAATTGCATTAAGTCCAATTCATCTTCTAGTATTACTGTTTCTTGGGAAGGGGCAGTCTTTGTTTTTTTAGGTCCGATTCGTGCGACACTTAATAATTCTTTTAGAAGACCTATTTTTTCAAATATGCCCGGAGGGGCTCCCTGGACATTAGAAAGTAATTTTGTGATCCGGTCGCCAATTTCGTCTAGATCTTCTACGCCTAGAGCCCAGCTCATTCTTTTTCTCGTCCCAAACCCGTTAATCAAAACTGGCATATCTGAATCTGCGACATTTTCAAAGAGTAGAGCAGGGCCTTCTTGTTTGAAAACCCGTTGAACTATTTCCGTTATTTCCAGATCCCAAGAAACTGGCTCAGTAATTCTTATGAGTTCATTATTTTCTTCTAGAAATGAAATGAACTCACGAATATTATTGTAAGACGTTTCCAATATCATTCCCTTTCCATATGATTATAGTTTTTTTTGGTCAATAAATATAATCAATTAAGTTAATGTAGCACTTTCATCTGAAAGGTAAGACATCGAGTGGAGATCTCTGTACTTCTTTGAAGCCTCGAGTAGTTCGGTGTGGGTGCCAAGCCCCGATATCTTCCCATCTTCAAATACCGCGATCCTGTCCGCATCGCGAATTGTAGAAAGCCTATGGGCGATAACAAAAGAGGTTCTCGTTGATAGGAGTTTCTTTAATGAACTTTGTATTACTCTTTCTGTTTGAGTGTCTATATTTGCGGTTGCTTCGTCCAAAATTAGTAAGCGTGGATTAGCGACAACTGCTCTTGCTATGCTTATTAATTGCTGGTGGCCCATACTCAGATTGGATCCGCGTTCTTGTATTAGGGTTTGGTAACCTTGGGGCATTTGTGATATTAATTCATGTATTCCAGCGGTTCTGGCTGCAAGAACCACCTCGTCCTTTGTAGCAGAAGGGTTTCCAAATTTTATGTTATCTTCGACTGATCCTGTGAATAAAAATGGTTCTTGCAAGACAATGCCAGTTTGAGCGGCTAGACTTCCCATTGTTATTTCTCTAATGTCGACTCCATCGATTGTTATTTGTCCTTCCGTAACGTCATAGAATCTTGCGATAAGGCTCACGAAAGTTGTTTTTCCTGCTCCCGTTTGGCCTACTAGCGCGATAGTTTCCCCTGGACTCACATCAATATTGATCTTATCTAAAACAGTAGTTTCCTGTGTGTAGCCAAACGAAACATTATTAAACGAAACCTGGCCTCTCATGTTATTAATCGGTCTCGCTGTTTGTGAGTCAAATATGGATGGCTGGGTATCGAATAAATCGAAGATCCGTACTCCTGATGCCATAGCTCTCTGGAGTTCTGTGTATTGCATAGTCAAGTTCCTTATTGGGTCAAAAAATCGCTGTACAAATAGACCAAAAGCTACAAGAGTTCCTACTCCCATGGTCCCTTCTATCACAAGCCAACCTCCGAAACTGACCACTAGCGCTGTAGAGAGCCCTACAATAATTTCTACTGAAGGAAACATTCCTGCGGAAAGTCTAGATGCCTTAAGATTTGCGTCAAGGTGAGAGCCATTAATTGATTCAAATATTTTCATATTCTCTGGTTCTCGATTCATATTTTGAACAACTCTCACACCGGATACATTTTCTTGAAGAGTGCCATTAACGACAGATATTGCGCTTCGAACCGCTAGAAAAGCGACACGTGCTCTTTTTTGCCAGAAGAAGGCAAGTATTATGAGGGCGGGCACTACACTGAGCGACACGATCGATAATTTCCAGTCCATAGAAAACATTACAAGGATAATTCCTACTAAGCTAAGAATATCTGCAGCACTTCCTATAATCCCTCCAGTCATTACCTGTTGGATTTGTTCAACATCGCTGACTACTCTTGACATTAATCGACCAACCTGTTGCCTATCGTAAAACTTCAGGGAAAGTTTTTGTAAATGCCTGAAAAGATCTGTTCTAATGCTGACTAACATCGAGTGCGCTACCTTAGCTATGTAATAACTTTGGAGATATGTGCCAACGGAATTGATTGTTACACAACCGAAAAATAAAATGCTCAGAAACCAGAGATCTGCTACGCTCGAGCTTGCGATCGCTGCATCGATGATGAATCCTATTAATGGGGGTATTGCGATGTTAGTTAAGGTACCAGATAGCATTCCCAAAAACGCTAAGCTTGTTTGTATCTTATGGGGTTTAATATAAGGAATAAGGCGAACGAATATTTTATGGTTGTATACGCTTCCAAGCTCGCTGTTGTCCCAACCATCGTAGTTCTGGTGTCCACCTCCTCCTCGTGACATCATCATCTTAATGGCTCCGATATATTACTATCTGCTGCAGTACTAAGATTGCCATTTTGATTAGTAAGCTGTAGCTGATATAAATTCTTGTAGGCGCCGTCTTGTTTGATCAAGTTGGCATGTGTCCCTTGTTGAATTATTTTTCCGCTATCTAATACTAGAATCTTGTCGGCTTTATAAATGCTAGCTATTCGTTGAGCTACTATGATCGTGGTAGTCTGTTCAATCATTTGTTTCAGGTTATTTTGAATTAATGCTTCTGTTTCAGTGTCCACACTCGATAATGAATCGTCTAGGATCACAATTTTAGGATCTAGCAATATGGTTCTTGCTATCGCTAAGCGCTGCCTTTGACCCCCAGATAAATTTATCCCTCTTTCTCCCACAATACTATCGTAACCATTTGGCAAACTGGAGATAAATTTGTCCATCTGTGCGAATTTGGCAGCCTCCCGGATGGATTCCATGGAGGCGTCAGATTTACCGTAAGCTATATTCTCTTTTATGGTGGTTGAGAACAAAAATATCTCTTGTTGCACAAAGCCGATGTTTCCCCGTAGGGATTCCAGAGGCACCTTTTTTATGTCCGTACCATCTATCCTTATTTCTCCATTAGTCGGTTCGTAAAATCTGGATAATAAATTTATTAGTGTGCTTTTACCGCTCCCGGTAGCACCTACAATAGCTATTGTTTCACCTGGCTCTGCAGAGAAACTAATTTTCTCTAGTACAGGGGTACCGTTTTCATAGTTAAATGAAACGTCGTCGTATTCTATTTTCCCACTCTTAATAACATTTGGATATGTTGTATGGAGGTTTCTTATTTCAGGTTCAAGATCTAATATGTCAAAAATTCTTTCCCCAGCGGCAACGGCTCTAGATAGGACATTGCCCAACCACCCGATCATGCGGACATATACGGTTATCGTCAGTAGATAAAAGATGAATGAGGTTAAATCGCCTGCGGATATAGTACCTTCTATTACGAGCGAACCCCCGTAAAGCAGTTGTATCCCTGCAGCTATGTATACCGCAAATGTCATAAGGGCCGTATTAGCAGCTTGCTCTCCGTTTGCAGCAACATTCCGAGAATACACTTCCATCGCTTGCTGATTAAACTTTTCAGTTTGCTCAGTTTCTCGGCCAAAAGCTTTAACTACCTTCATTCCAGAAAGATTTTCTTGGAGTATTGTGCTTAAGGCTGCTATTCCCTCCTGTACACTGAGCCAAATCGGGCGTAATCGTCTACTTGTTTTTGTGGTACGGAAACCAATAAACGGCAAGACTGCTAAGGTTACTAAAGCTAGTTGCCAATTTTTACTAAATAGTATCCCTGTTACCATTAAGAGCAATACTGCAACTTGGACCATCCGCAATATTGCAAAGCTAATTAACATCCTTATCGCCTCCACGTCAGCAGTGGCTCGTGACATTAGTTCAGCAGTGGGAGTTTTGTCGAAAAAAGAGAAACTTTGCCTTTGAAAACGATCGTATAGAAGGTTCCTAATATCGAAAGCTATTTTCTGTGACACCGCTTGGCTGTAATATGCTTGCCCGTAAGAAGCCATACCTCTTAAAATTCCGGATCCAATTATTCCTAAAGCAACGAGTGTGATTGATTCAAGATTTGGCTGAGTTTGAATAATATCGACTGCTTTTCCAAGTAAAGCTGGTATTACTAAAACAAATACGCTTGATACGCCTAGAAAACCGTATACCAAAATCATATCTAATTTATACGGTAGCAAGAATTTTTGCAGTCGCAAAAATATTATCAAATTATATTTTAATCCTGAGCGGCTGTCTTTTTGTTTCATATTGGATATTATAATCCTTTGTGAGGAGTTGTATATCTGACAACGATCTCATTATTTGCTAGAATGCGGCCTCGATCATTTTTAATATGAAAAATAAATTTGGTATGAAAAATATTAGGGATAATAGTAATGGATACAGGTAAGTACCTTCTGAGACCTATGCATGAAGGAGATATATTTCAGGCTACACAAATAGATAAAGAAGCCTTTCCAGAAAATAACTCCTCTCCTCCGTTTAAGAAAGAATTGAGACAGAATAAATTATCTCTCTATTTGGTAGTAATAGACGAAACTACCCCATATCACAAATGGTCAGAATCGAATAACTTACCGAGTGCGCCCGTTCCTATAAAAAACAATCGTAACAAGTTTTCTAGAGCTATTTGGCGTGTCCTTCAAGGTGAAGAGGAGAGTATCGAACCCACTTCGGAACTTGTCGTTGGGTATATAGGGATTTGGTCCGTCATCGATCAAGGCCACATCGTTAGTATTGCTGTAAGGCAAAGTCATCGGAAAGAGGGAATAGGTGAATTGATGATCATTGGGGCCGTAGAGAGCAACCAATTAATGGGCAATAATGAGTTAACCCTGGAGGTTCGAACATCCAACGAAG
>DKAM01000003.1 GCA_002450835.1 Dehalococcoidia bacterium UBA6926 | reverse complement strand
CGGTCTGGTATATCAAGGCGTTGAGCAGGGTAGGATGTCATCTTTCTAATTGCTTCTGGCAATGACATTCTTTTTTCCTCTCGTACATATTTGGCGATTATTACAGGGAATGTGCCGTATGCCATTGCAGGAGGAAAGTCACCTAATAGCAAGGCATCGCTGCCTACCATTTGCAATGGATGTTGTACAAATAAAGGAAGGGTTTCAGCGTCGATACCTTGGGCATGAAATGATACTTGTAAGTCTTCATCAAGTAGTAGGTCGAATAAAGCTTCAATCGGGTCAGTATTCATTATTTCAGCAGCTTGAGTTAACGTTTTGCCTTCAAACTGTTGATTATGAGGTTTCTTGAAATACGTGATCATAACTGCATCCCAACCTCCCCCTAAACGAGCAAACCCGACATCCATATCTGCTCGCATCTTTTTTCTGATCTCAGGGTCTTTCAGGCACTTCATTATTTGCTCTGGTCCGCCGTCCGCAGTCCATTGCGGCAAGAAATATGTCAATCGTGTGCCGCCATGGGAATAAGGGAAGCAATCAAACGTTACATCTATGCCTTCTTTTTCTCGTGCGTCTTCGACGAGATCCAATATGGGTTTTGCCCCTTTATATTTCCCTTTATTATCTGATGGTAGTAAATGTGTGATGTGAACCGGTACTCCACTTTTTCTCCCTATTTCTATCGCTTCTTTATTTGGGTCAAGGTATCCGTCGCCTAAAGGAAATCTAACGTGAGTGTGGTATATGCCACCCATATTGGCTACTTCTTTCGATAGGGAAATTAATTCATCTGTGTCAGCATAACTTCCAGGCGGGTAATCTAGTCCAGTCGACATGCCGACTGCTCCTGCATCCATGCTTTCTTTGAGTATGCCTTTCTGCTTGTCCAGCTCTTTAGTCGTTGGAGCTCTCTGGTCCCAACCCATAGCTCCGACTCTTAAAGGAGAATTTCCCACAATGTACGCAATATTCACTGATACTTTGCGATCATACATGTCTAAGTATTCAGGTACTGAAGACCAAAACCCGGGCAGGTCTGGGGTTCCTTCAAGCCCAGAGTTGATTTGAATCATTCGTTTCAAGTCTTCTAGGTTAGTAAAAGGTGCATATGAATTCCCGTCTATGCCGATAAGTTCAGTTGTCACACCTTGATGCACTTTTGGTAAGTGGTCGGGGTCATTCAAAATCATTAAAGCAGAGTGAGCATGAACGTCTATAAAGCCGGGCGAGACTACTCTATCAGTTGCATCGATAGTCTTTTTTGCTTTTTGACCGGAGTCAGATCTAACGATAGTTACTGTGTTATCTTTTATTCCTACTGACCCAAAAAAGCCAGGGTTTCCTGTTCCATCTATTATCAAGCCATTTTTTATCAATAGATCAAACATATTGCTCTCCAAAGCCGGGATTTATTAAATTAAATTATGTACCCCGTGATTATTTACTTGTAGTTCCAAATTTACTTGGTTTGGGATCCCAAGGATTCCATGTGCCCACTGCTGGAGACATATCTTCGCCAGCAACGTTAAATTTGTATGCTTCTTCAGAAATTTTGTCAACTTTTTCGATCAAATCCGCGTCTAATTCAAAATTCATTTTTGACATAGTGTTTCTCACCTCTGAAGGAGTTCGGAATCCGATTAACGCTGTCGTTACTATCTTATTGCTTAAAAGCCAAGAAACAGCCATGTTTTGTACAGTGACATTATGTTCTTTTGCTAAAGTATTGAGGTCATCAACAGTGTTTAAGTTTTTTTCAAAATAATCAGGTTTAAAGAAAGGCATGCCGAATACATTTTTTGTAGAGCGCCAATCCCAGTTTACAAATTCAGTTTTCAAGTTCATCTTCTCAGCTAGTATTCCATGAGCTAGAGCACCATAAGCCATTATTCCAACATCATGTTTTTCGCAAAAATCTTTAACATCTCTTTCTACTCGCCTTTCAAATAAACTATAGCCAACCTGATTTGTAGCTAGGTCTACATATTTTAAAGAGTCTTCCATCATTGAAGGCATGAAATTTGATACACCAATGTGACGTATTTTGCCTGCCATTCTTAATTGATCTAATGCGTTCATAGTCTCTTCGAATGCCGTCGTAGGATCAGGCCAATGAATTAAATACAAATCTATATAGTCTGTATTTAACCTTTGCAGGCTATCATCACAACCTTCGATGATCGCTTTTTCTGAACTATCCCTAAATAATCTTCGTTTGTCTGGATCAAATGTTAGTCCCCCCTTGGTGACGAGAATGATGTCTTGGCGTTTGTTTTTAATTGCATGCCCCATTAGTTTTTCAGAATGTCCTAATCCATAGGCAGCAGCTGTATCAAAACATGTAATTCCATGATCTATTGCTTCATGTATTGCTTGAATAGTCGAATCGTCATCGGTGGGCCCGTATTGTGTCCCACCCATAGGCCAGCCTCCAAAAGTTATTGCTGACACTTCTAATCCAGTATTTCCGAATTGTCTATATTTCAATTATTTCCCTACGACTTTTTTATTATTTACCTATCTTATCAATATCTTAATCGCCGACCATAGGCCGAATCTCATCGGCAAATCTATGCATTTGCTCAATCGTGGCATCAGTAGAATTTGGATCAACTGCGAACCCGATCATAAGACATTCAGCTCCCAGAGCTTTATATTCAGATATATCTGACGCTATTTGCTCAGGTGAGCCTGTGAATACTCTACGCTTACCATAGGCGGTTTGATGCTCTTTGCTATCGTCGTATAAATTGATCGCGAAGGAT
>DKAM01000008.1 GCA_002450835.1 Dehalococcoidia bacterium UBA6926 | reverse complement strand
CTGAATAACATTAATTAGATCATCCGTGAAATGTAACCCAGCTGTAGGTGCCGCTATGCTTCCTGGTATCGAGGCGAAAATTGTTTGATATTTTTCATCGTTTGACGAACTATGTTTGATATATGGCGGGAACGCAATTTTTGCCACAGAATTCAAATCAAAATTAGGAGACAATCGCACTTTTCTTTTTCCTAAATCAAGATTCTCTAAAACGGTTACCTGATTGCCTGGATATTTCGGAAAAATTACACTAGTTCCAATTGGAAGCCTACGAGATGGTTTCACTAAAGCTTCCCACTCTAATGGATTGTCATGATCGATGATTCCTAGTAAAAGAACTTCCGCTTTGCCACCAGTATCCGCTTTCTCGCCTATCATTCTCGATGCAATAACTTTAGTCTCATTGATCAATAGCACATCCCCTGGCTCTAAATAATCTGGAAGATCATAAAAGTGTTTGTGCTCGATTTGGTGACTCTTACGATCAGCGATCATTAACCTTGAATGATCTCTAGGCTCAATGGGGTTTTGAGCAATCAACGAACTTGGAAGGTCGTAATCAAATGTAGATAAATCCATATAATTATTATAGGGAAAATGCTCTGCGCTTCAAAGGACGACCGTGATCACTGAACGATTAATTTACCAACCATTCCAGCTTCTTTATGGCCTGGAATGCTACAAATAAAATCATAAGTACCAGGTACAGACGGAGCAACCATTGTTACCTCACCGGTATTGCCAGCGTTAGTAGTAGCAATAACCACTTCTAAGTCCGGAATCTCAAAATCGTGAGCTATGGTCCCTTTATTATCAAAGACAATCTTTATTGTTTCGCTGACACCTACTTCAATCGTAGCTGGATCAAAAGCAAATTCTGCTCCATCAACACCTGAGGTAATTGTTAGTTGATTGGGTTGAACAACATTAGAACTTGAATCAGAACTGCACGCTCCAACCAAAGCTATAAACACAATTAAAACACTAGAAAAAATCACAAGTTTGAAATTAATATTCTGCAACAAAACTACACCTTCTAATAAGTAATTATTTGGCTGATCAATAAAGCCTGAGATAGTTTATTACTCCTCAGACTGGGTGTCAATTAGATGTCCGCATAACCCAAACTTTGAAAACCGAATTATCCGAAGATTCCGATTCTACGGCCCAATCTACAATTCTCCAGTAGGGAGGAGATAACTTAAGATACACATTGTCACCCAATCTAGGTTCAACCTTGGAATGAAAGGTTAGTTTTTCAGCAAAAGTATCGCTACCCTTACGCCAAACATTCCAGACACACGTACTTTCAGATGTCATATTAACCTCCCTATATTCAAGGTCCTCTATTTATTCAAATGTGCAGCTCTAACAGTATTTTTTAACAGCATAGCGACTGTCATAGGCCCTACACCGCCCGGTACAGGTGTAATCGCGCCAGCTACTTCCTTTACTTCATCAAATTTTACATCGCCTACCAAATGGTACCCCCTCGGCGATTCAGAATCATCTACGCGATTAATACCTATATCAATGACAACAGCTCCTTTTTTAACCATCTTTCCAGTAATAATCTCTGGAGACCCAACGGCGACAACCAAGATGTCTGCTTCAACGGTATGTTTGATTATATCAGTGTCAAATGTGTGACATATAGTTACGGTTGGATACTCAGCGAGACCTTTCTGCATCCATGCTATAGCAATCGGCTTTCCTACGATATTACTCCTACCGATAATAACTGCATGCTTTCCCCCAAGTTCTATATTCTCACGGTTAAAAAGCTCTATGACTCCCGCCGGTGTAGCAGGAATAAATTGTGAGTCGCCTATCGCTAGGTGACCTATATTATTGGGATGAAACCCATCCACATCCTTGATCGGTTTTACGGACTCAATTATTGCAGATTCCTTTATGTGCGCCGGAAGAGGCAATTGCACTAATATTCCATGAATTTTAGGATCTTCATTTAGTGAATCAATTAAATCAAGCAAGGATTCTTCAGAAACTTGCTGATCAAATCTATGAATTTCTGTATATATTCCTACTTCATTACAAGCGCGTTCTTTATTCGAAACATAAACTTTGGACGCAGGATCATCCCCTACGAGTATCGCTGCAAGTCCGGGGTGAATCCCCGCCTCTCTAAGCTGTAAAACCTCTTGTTTGACCTCTTGACGTATTTCAGCTGCAATACGTAGGCCATCGATTAATCTGGCGCTCACATGTCTCCGAATAAGATAATTTCATTTTTGCTATATTGTAACATCTGTTAATAATTTATAGTTACTGGTAACAGAGTTTATTCAACTAAATTATAAGAGAGGTAGCCAAATATGCTAACCACAGGGGTAGACATGGTAGAAGTATGGAGAATACGCGAAGCGAGAGAAAAGTTTGGTGATCGATTTTTAAATCGGATCTATACGGAAAATGAGCAAAAAACCTCGCGTATGAGAGATCCTGAACTTGCCGCTAGATTCGCAAGCAAAGAGGCGGTAATGAAACTATTAGGTACTGGAGTAAGAGGCGTAGGATGGAAAGATATCGAAATATTACCTAGAAAAAGTGGGAAACCAGAAGTGCACCTCCATGGAAGAGCGCTAAATGTCGCTAACAGAATAGGCCTCAAAGATATAGCTATCAGTCAAACTCACTCCATAGAATATGCGATATCGGTTGCAGTAGGAAACGCCGACCAACCGTAGGTTGAGAGCCAGAAGGTTTGTTATTATGAGGATCGTTAGTGCTCAAGAAATGTATGCTATAGAACAGCGCGCAATGAAATCAGGCCTTGCCCAGCATACATTAATCGAAAACGCCGCAAATGCCATAGCTAAAGTTGTTCGGAAAAGACTTACCGGGGTGATTGGCAAAAACATAATTGTACTGGCAGGGCCAGGTAACAACGGTGAAGATGCCTTAGGAGCGGCTTTAGTTCTAGCAAAATGGGGTGCTAACATAACCATTCATAGCATAAGAAATGATAATAGAGCTGAAGATTTAATTAATTCTCTGAACAATTCTCGCCAAAATCTCATTAAATCTTCCCAAAAATTCCTGCATTTCCTGGACGAGATTGATCGGTTGGACGACAAATATCTAGTTTTGGACGGCTTATTTGGGACCGGATTCAAAGATAGGCCAGTATCCAAAATATATGAACTTACAAATAAGCTAAACATTATGACCAGCCGCAAAAATACTCGCCTTGAAGTACTAGCAATCGATATCCCTTCGGGAATGAACCCAGACGATGGATCGGGCAGGCTAGGTATTTTGAAGGCTGATTGTACTGTATCGGTTGGAGCCGTCAAAAAAGGCCTTTTAACCTCTAATGGGCTGATAAATTCCGGAAGAATTATTGTTGCTCCAATAGGGATACCGGAGGAATTTTTTCCAAAATCACTACCAGAGATTTTAGATTCCTCAATAATTTCAAATATGCTTCAACTTAGACCATCAGATAGCCATAAAGGAACATTCGGCAAAGCCTCAGTGGTTGGAG
The DNA here is from genome assembly GCA_002450835.1 of Dehalococcoidia bacterium UBA6926. Taxonomy (GTDB): domain Bacteria; phylum Chloroflexota; class Dehalococcoidia; order UBA6926; family UBA6926; genus UBA6926. The sequence continues at coordinate 78,812 of DKAM01000008.1, read as the reverse complement.
GTTCACCTAACTATATTGGCGCCCCTTTGATGGCCGCGAGGGCCGCGGTGCGATCAGGAGCGGGCCTAGTGTCTCTAGTGACTCCAGCAGATTTAGGAGCGCAATCAGCAGAATATTTGCCAGAAGCCATCCACGAACCCCTCCCAACGACAATTGGGAATAGATCATTTGACCAAGATTCAACTAAGGCATTTCTGGATTTTGACTTCAATAATCCGACACTAATAGGCCCCGGGATTGGTCTAGATAAAAATACCGTACAATTCATTCACGAAATAATTAATTCTACTGGCAAAGGAAAATCCTCATCGCCTTCTATTAAAATTGTCATCGATGCAGATGGGATTACCTGCCTAGCATCGCTGGATAATTGGTGGAATAAAAATAAAGATATATGCGTGATCACCCCACACCCCGGGGAAATGGCCACACTATGTAACATCACAACAGCAACTGTACAACTAAACCGCTTAAAATTAGTTCAAAAGAAATCCTCTGAATGGGGAGTTGTGGTCGTTCTAAAAGGAGCTTTCACAGCAATCGGGAACCCTAACGGAGGCATTTCCATTAATCCACTAGCTTGGCCAGGACTCGCATCAGCCGGTACCGGTGATGTGCTATCTGGGCTTATAACGGGATTGCTTGCACAAGGACATGAGCCATACTCCGCATCTCAAGTTGGGGTTTATGTCCACGGAATATCTAGCCTATTAGCCGCCGATAAACTGGATGCCATCGATCGTGGTATCTTGGCCACAGACGTGGCTGATCAAATACCCAAAACGATTAAGATGCTATTAGATGGCGATATGGACAAGTATTTAGAGCATCAATTAACTATAATTAGCGAAAAAGATTACCTATCATAAACACCACTTGTTATTTAACACCTCTAATTAGCACAACTCCTAGAAGTAAAGTGATTACTCCAATACCCCGTATAATATCTACCTTATGGATCGGCAAACCAAAGGCACCCATATGATCCAATAGAGCCGCACCTATAACTTGCCCTGCAATGGTGGCAGTCACAAATAACCCGATACCTATTTTAGGGCCTAAGTATCCTGCACCAACAAGCAAAGGGATTGCAAATAAACCAGTAATAAAATAATAGAACGGTAAGCCCCGAAGGACCAAAATTAAGCTGGAAGCAGCCAATATCGATATACCGGCAAGTAATAGTACTCTATTGAATGGTGATGGGATCACCAATCCGCCCGCAAAAGCTTTATATGCCATCAAAGCAGCGACTCCCATAACCGTAGCCATCAGAGACAACCATGTAGCCTCAAGTGGGCCTCTTACCCTACCCATCGCTGAAATCATGGTAACCTGAACAGCCATACCAGAGCCTATGAGTATACTGAATATAATGTAAAAAAGTTGCTGCACTGCTTAACGCCACTGACCTTGCTTAGTAGATGCAATCATCAGTCCAACCAGCCTGGCTCTTGAAGTATCCAATCTTTTACTGACATTACGGGGATATCCCAATCCATTTTCAGTCTATCAACATCGACCAAGTAACCCTCTCGCTCGTAAAATTCGTTCATGGTTTTCATTGGTGCAGGGACGCGATCTCTTTGATCTTCTGGAATATGATTGTAATTTACTTCGATTCCTAAGGACTCAGAAAAAACCTGCGCTACTTCTGGTAGTGTCATTACATCACCTGCGAGATCAATTTCCTTTCCCGAAAAGCGCTCTGGGTTTTCAAATGCTGCTACCGCAAAATCAGCGATGTTTTGCACTGCTATGAACCACTGGTTCCTGTCAGGAGATAAAATACCAGATAGTCGCCCGTTTTTTATGGCGTCTCTGTTCCTATTAAAATTATCTGTGAAAGATACAGGTCGAAGTATTGTGTAATCAATACCTCCATTTTTTATAATTTCCTCGATTGCTCCTTTTGTTTCAAAATGGGGAACACCTATACTTCGGTTACCTCCAGAAACTCCGCTAAACACGATATGGCGCACATTAGACGTCTTCGATGCATCAACTACATTAGACCCTCGGTTAATTTCGGTACTAGAATCTTCTCTTCCAATCCCAATAAAATAAACTCCATATGCTCCATCCATAGCTTTCTTCAGAGAATTCAAATCATCCATGTCGCCCGCAAATAACTCTGCTCCTAAACTCGCAACGTCCTTTGCAACATCGGATTCAATATTACGAGTAAGCACTCTAGCACCATGACCTTTTTCAACCAAAAGCCGTACAACCTTGCTACCTTGGGTTCCAGTACCACCAATAACCAATATCGATTTGCTTCCTGTGCTCATTTTTACCTCCCTCTAATGCTTATCCATAATCTTTCGTTAATTTTCATCACGTATAAGTGGAATAACGATTATTTTTCCAGATTGAAGTTGATCATATTGAGCCAATCGTGGAATGTTAGCGTATTGATTTTCCATCTATCTTTCAATTTACTGATGTCTTCGTCGTAACCAAATTCTTGATACCATCGGCTCATAGCTAGTGCGCCTGAAGAAACCCCCGTTCCAATCTCCGTCTGAGTATAATTTATATCTGACCCAACTACGGTACTCAGGGTTTCAGCAATTCTGGTCATGGTAATAGTTTCCGATGCAATATCAATCTCTTGACCAATAAATTCTCCAGGACGAGCTAGTGCTTGCGAGGCATATAGTCCAATATCGTATCCTGAGATTACTTGTAATTCCTTGTCAGGGGTCAGCAAACCGTTTATATTCCCTTCTCTAAGTGCCGCCCTATTCGATATATAATTTTCCATAAAAGACACGGGACGTAAAATTGTATACGGTAATCCACTCTCTCTCACTGATTCGATGATTACTCGCTTAGAATCCCAATAATCTACACCTCTGTTTGGTTCTTTAGCTCCGCAAGAAGCCGTATAAACTAAGTGATTGACATTTTCTTCAACGCAGATCTCAATTACACCACGCCCTTGCTCAATTTCGGTTTCAATTGTGTTTTCATTTTGGACCGAAAAAACCCCATGGCTTCCTCGGATGGCAACACGGAGAGAATCTAAGTCATCCATATCGCCTTTCATTATTTCAACTCCCCTGTTCGCCAATGAGCGCGCCGAAGGCGAGTCAGGATTCCTAGTTAAAGCAACTGGATACCACTCTTTTGTAGTAAGTAAATGGGTTATTAAACCACCACCTTGGTTTCCAGTAGCACCTATCACCAATACTTTTTTTCTTTCTGCAGAACTAGTCAAATTAATTACCTCTTTTTTCTATGATTTGATTCAATTGTACTAAAACCCTAATCGTGAAAGCTGTGACAATATTTCGTCCGGGGAGGCTCTATCACCAGCGTGTTCCCCAATTTTTCTCCACAAGATCGTTCCTTCTTTGCCAACGATAAAAACAGCTGGTGCAGCAAGTCGATCATCAAGCAAATCAAAAACCCCATAATCTTTGGAAGCCGTTGCCTGGGAATCCGACAAAATATGGAACTCCGGCTGGACTATAGAGGCCATGTTTCTAACATCGTCATTTCCATCACTACTTATTGCAATAATCTCTGAATTCTTCTCCGCGAATTCTGCGTATCTACTTTGCAACTCTCCGAGTTGGCTCCTGCAGATACCTCAAAAATATCCTCTATAGAATATAAGAACCGCAGTTTCATTCTCCAACAGAGTATCGTTTAAGGAAATTTTATTCCCTTCTTGATCGGGTAACGTGAATAACGGAGCAGAAGAAGAAGTAGTTGTATTATCTCCAATGTTAGCCAAAAGGATGGCTCCGCCAATTGTTAATAAAACCAAAAAGTAAATGATCAGATAAAATGGTCTAAACAAGAGCTCCACCTTTTTGAAAAGTTAAGTATTCCAAATTAATACCAAACATCATATAACAATGGAAAATATATCTAAAGCCGATAAATAAATTGAAAAGTTTTAGGATTGCTCTAAAGAAGGTTATAATATCGGCTCATAATGTTTCTTGCAGTAGACATAGGGAATACGAGTGTAAAAATTGGGCTATATAAAAGTTCAGGCTTTAGTTCAATTTGGAGAACGGAACCCGATCAAACGAATAGGCAATTCCTAGATTTCCAATCGATTGAATCTTGGCTAGTGAACAATAACGTGACTCCTCAACAAATAAAAAATATAGCAATAGCAAGCGTTGTTCCTGAATTAACCAATATAGTTTCAGAATCGCTACAGGACTATTTCGACACAGGCTCACTCGTACTAGATTCCAACTTGAATCTCGAGCTTAAATTGAAAGTTGATAATCCAAAAGAGCTTGGTATTGATCGAATAATTAACGCTGTCTCCGCAACCATGATTGTGGACAATCCAATAATCATTATTGATTTTGGGACTGCAACAACGTTTGACGTGGTAGATAAGAATGGAGACTACATAGGTGGTACAATAGCACCTGGAGTAAGCCTATCTTCGAAGGTGCTAGCATCGAATGCGGCAAAATTACCGCAAATTCCGCTAGAATTTCCATCGAAATGGATAGGGAAAAACACGGTTGAGTCTATGCAATCAGGCTTAATGAATGGATACCTTGGATTGGTCGAAGGAATGGTCGAAGGTATAAATACAGAATTAGGACAAAAAGCTAACGTCATAGCAACAGGAGGGTTAGCAACTGCAATTTCAGAAAAATCTAATTGTATAGAACGAGTAGAGCCCAATTTAACATTAGACGGAATAAAAAGGATTTGGGAATTAAATAATTAGTAAGGTAATATCGATAATCATTCTGAATAGCATCAGATGGAGCAGCAATGGCGGAAACAAACATATTAGATAACAAACGCATAGTTCTTGGAGTTACAGGAAGCATAGCATGCTACAAATCGATCGATCTTGCTTCTAAATTGACTCAAGCAGGGGCAGAAGTAGACGTAATATTAACGCGATCTGCACAAGAATTTATATCTGCGCTTACGTTTAGATCGTTGACTCATAGGAGAGTAATAACGGATTTATTTGACGAGGAATCTGAAGACCCTGTAGAGCATATTGCGTTGGCAAAAAAAGCAGATATTTTAGTTGTAGCCCCCGCTACCGCTAATGTAATTGCCAAGATGAAGTACGGCTTCGCTGATGACGCCCTAACCGCGACTATACTTGCCACTAATTCACCTATTCTCGTAGCTCCAGCCATGGAATCAAACATGTGGCAAAACGATGCTACCCAAGAAAATATTGCTACCCTAATAAAAAGGGGAATAAAATTTATCGGCCCTGCTGAGGGGCACCTAGCATCAGGGGGATCCGGTTACGGTCGGCTCGAATCGATAGATACGATTATGAATGGAATAAGTAACATACTAGAGCAAACCACGGACCTAAAAGAAAAACACATTATCATCTCCGCTGGTGGGACTCAGGAACCTATTGATGCGGTAAGGGTGATTACCAATCGATCATCAGGAAAACAAGGGTATGCACTTGCCTCTGCTGCTGTATCGAGGGGTGCACGAGTAACACTTATAACCGCACCTACATCCCTACCAGATCCACCAGGAGCAAAGGTAGTTCACATAAATACAGCAAGAGAGATGCTTAAAGGAGTCACTGCAGCAATTAAAGATGCAGGAGATGCCCTAATAATGGCGGCAGCTGTAGCAGATTGGGAAAGTGATAAGCAATCAAAAGTTAAATTGAAAAAAATAGCTGGGGAAAATACGATGTCACTCTCTTTAAAACAAACTCCTGACATACTAAAAGCTGTGTCAACTGAGAAGATAATAAAGATAGGATTTGCAGCAGAAACTGAAAACCTAATTAATAACGCGACTGAAAAGCTAAATGAAAAAGATTTAGATATGATCATTGCAAATGACGTATCTTCAACAGATTCCGGATTTAGTGTCGATAATAATAGGGTAGTAATTCTGGATAAAAAAGGAACACAAACTGAACTACCTCTTTTGACCAAATTAGAAGTAGCAGACCATATTATGGACCGACTCTCAGAGTTACTATAGAAAAATATTACAAATCAAATCAATCGGAGCTTTTGGTGGAAGAAAATAAAAACAATTTACCAGTATCTATTGTTTTATTAGCAGCAGGATCCTCTGATAGGATGGGAACGCCCAAACAAACTTTAAATTGGCACGGTGAGCCGTTGTTAGTACATCAAGTTCAAGCAGCAATAAAATCTAAGGCGAGTGAAGTAATTGTCATTCTGGGGAACAATTGTCGGGAGTACGAAAATTTACTAAAATTACACTTAGGTCCATCAATCGATGAAATACATATTCTTGAAAATACTGATTGGCTTTCTGGGAAAACCAGTTCGGTTAAATTAGGGGTTCAAAATACCTCCGTGAATTCAAAAGATATCATATTATGGGCTGCTGATTCTCCACGAACGGCACAATTAATAAATGATCTAATTGACTCACATATATCTACTGGTAATTTAATTACCTACCCATGGCATGACAATAAAGAGGGACATCCTGGTATCTATTCCGTCACTTTAAAAGATGAGATTTATTCTATAACTGAAGAAAAATTTGGGCTTAGGGAGATAGTTAAAAAAGATCCTAACCGAGTAGGTAAATTTATTAGCGAAGATGAGCTTTCTATAGTAAATATGAACACCCTGGCAGACTACCGAAAAGCATTGTCTTTGACTAAGCAAATTTAAAATGATCTGGCAGAAACCGAAGGAGTACTCTGTTTCCTTGACCCTAGTAGTCGTAGATAGATACAATCTAAGTCGCGTTTAGCAATTGAAAGTATAAATAATGACATCTGAACAGAATAAATCATTTTCAAACTCCATGGCCAGTGCATATAACCCTCACGAATTTGAGGTGAAAAGATATGAGTGGTGGGAATCAAAAGGTTACTTCAAACCGACAAAAAACACCAAAGACGACAATCCACATTTCACCGTGATAATGCCACCACCAAACGTTACCGGACAATTACATTTAGGGCACGCATTAACAGCAACAATAGAAGACACTTTGGTCCGCTGGCATCGTATGCAAGGTGATGCAACTCTGTGGCTTCCAGGCACCGACCACGCTGGAATTGCCACCCAATATATTGTAGAGCAAGCAATTCGAGCCGAAGGACTAGATCGCCGAACCATGGGTCGGGACAAATTCCTAGAAAGAGTTTGGGAGTGGGTTAAACAATACGGCGGGGAAATTCAGAAACAACACAGAAGGTTAGGAGTTTCGGCTGACTGGACACGTGAAAAATTCACCCTTGATGACGGCCCTTCTTACGCTGTTAAAACGACCTTCCATAATTTATTTCAAAAAAATCTTATCTATAGGGGCGAAAGAATTATTAACTGGTGCCCTCAAGATTTAACGGCGCTTTCCGATCTAGAAATTGAGTACGAGGATATCGAAGGGAATCTATGGCACATAGAATATCCCACATCTGATGATTCTGGCTCGGTTATTGTCGCAACAACAAGACCAGAAACACTATTAGGGGATACAGCTGTAGCAGTCAACCCTAAAGATCCCAGATATTCAAAGTTCATTGGTAAACAAGTTAAGTTACCTCTGACCGACCGGCTGATACCAATAATTGGTGATGAATACGTGGATATAGAGTTTGGAACCGGCGCACTAAAAATAACACCAGCCCACGACTCTAACGACTTCGATATTGGCAAGCGTAATAATTTGGAAATGATTGATGTCATGAACCCCGATGGGACTATGAACAAAGAATCTGGGGAATACGCTGGAATGGATCGCTTCAAAGCGAGAGAAAAGATAGTTTCTGACTTAGAGCGAATAGGCTTATTAAAACAAATAGAGCCTTATGAAACTCGTATCGGACACTGCTACAGATGCAAAGAAATTGTGGAACCCCGCTCGAGTCTCCAATGGTTTGTTGACATAAAACCGCTCGCGGATCCGGCTATTAAAGCAGTAGTCGACAAAGAAATCTCAATAATTCCTCAGAGATTCACACAAATTTATATGAATTGGATGGAGAACATACGTGATTGGTGTATATCTAGACAATTATGGTGGGGCCATAGAATTCCCGTATGGTATTGCGCGGATTGCGATGGAGATAAATTAAGTGTCATCATGAATGACCCATCATCGGATTCATCCGGAATAGAATTTGTAGAGCATAACTATAGAGATCTTATTCAATCAGGATTTTCATTTGATCAGATATTGAAAGATTCTGAACGCATCGAATCTGCAGAATCATCAACGCCTATAGTGTCTGTAGAGAACCCCGAAACTTGCCCGACGTGTGGTAGTAGATACCTAATTCAAGATCCAGACGTCTTGGATACTTGGTTTTCATCAGGGTTATGGACGCATTCAACTCTAGGTTGGCCTGAAAATACCGAGGACTATTCGAGATTTTATCCGACGTCTGTAATGGAAACTGGATACGATATACTATTTTTCTGGGTAGCAAGAATGATAATGCTAGGCATCGAAAACACAGGTCTCCCACCGTTCAAAAATGTATACCTACATGGTTTGGTTCGTGACCCACACCGCCAAAAAATGTCAAAAACTAAGGGGAACGTCATAGACCCTTTAGAGACAATCGAAAAATATGGAACTGACGCTTTAAGAATGGCTCTAACTATTAGTACCACTCCTGGTAACGATTTAGCACTTCCCGACTCCCGTCTAGAAGCAGGTCGAAATTTCACTAATAAGTTATGGAACGGTGCAAGATTTGTAATAAACACTATTCAGAATTCAAACGTTCAAATTACCAATATAGATCAAAAACCTGCCCAGCTAGAAGACAGATGGATTATTAGTAGGCTTGAAAAACTAAAAAATGATGTGACAAAAATGTTGCAAGATTTTCAGATCGGTCAGGCAGAGCAACTACTGAGAGATTTTTTGTGGGATGAATTCTTCGATTGGTACCTGGAGATGGCAAAAATTCGGATCAACGGAGGAGATTTTACGCCTGCTCATACCCTTGCAGAAGTCCTAGAGCAATCATGTCTTCTTTTACACCCATTTATGCCTTTTGTTACAGAAGAAATTTGGCAAGCCCTAGTAGAAATCGTACCAAAGAAATCGAATCAAAAAGAATCGATAATGATATCCAGTTATCCAATATCTAATCCATCTCTTATCGATGAAGAAGCAGAAGATCACCTTAAAGAAATTTTCGAGGTCACAAGGGCAATAAGAAATCTCAGAGCTGAACAAAAACTAGATCCTTACGTAAACATAGAAGTATTACTATCATCAGAGAAATATGTAGATGTGTTTGAGAGGAATAGAGAAATAATCGAGGTTTTAGCTAAAGCAAGCCCCTTAATAATTTCAGCCCTGGGGCAAGACGATTCGTCTTACAAGAACACAACTTCCATCGTCTTAGATTATTCAACAATTATAGTACCGCTAGATAACCTTGTTGATATTGAAGAAGAAAAAGATCGAATTGAAGAAGAAATTAAGGACGTAGAATCAAGAATCAAACAATTGGAAAATAGATTATCTAATAGCGATTTTACATCCAAAGCTCCAGCACCAGTAGTAGAAAAAGAGAGAAAAAGGTTTGAAGAATCAGCAGAAAAATTGAAAAACCTTACTGCACAACTTCAAAATCTAAAATAGGATCTTTGGCGTTCATTCAAGCGAATTCAAATTAATTCGGAGTTAGCCTGCTGCACCCATGTTGGAATAGCCTTTTTCTTGGAGCTCAACCAAGACCATTTTAAGATTCAAAGGATGCACCCAAGCAACTTTATCATTGCCCTCTTCTCTTATTACTTTTCCGCCCATTTTTTCTATATTAGTTAATGTAGATTGAACATCATCCACTTCTAAGCAAACCATATAGAGACCTTCTCCGAGAGGATTTCTTTCATTCTTTCGCTCCTCCATCATACGGGCAAGAGCCGTATCTGCATTAGCAGGAGTCATTACCTCAATAACTGCTTCACCATCGACGCCCAACATTTGAGCTGTAACTCCAAATTGATTGGTAGAGATTTGATTAAGGGGCTCAAGGCCAAACATCTTTGACCAGATTTCTACACCTTCCTCTAAATTCGCAACCATTACAGCATTATATTTTATGTTCGTAGACATTTTTATTTCCTCTCTAAAATTTAATTCTTTTATTCAGTTTGACTACCGAATAATAACAAATCAGAAGATTTACGAGTTGGATTCTTTGGTTTTTGCGATAAGATCAGATACTGGATCCCAGTTGGCATCTTCGATAACTCCAATGAAAGGTAAGTTCCTGTAATATTCCTCGTAGTCCAAACCATACCCAACAACGAACAAAGGTGGGATTTCAAACCCCAAGTAATCAACAGGGACGTCTACCTCTCTTTTGGAAACTTTATCAAGTAGTGTACAAATTTTTATACTAGTCGGATTATGCTCTTCCACTGATTTTATAAGAGCTGCAATCGTATGGCCGGTATCCACAATATCCTCAACAATTACAACATGCTTTCCTTCTATCATGCTGGAATCCCTAAGAGTGCTACTTATGTTATATTCTCCGTCGACTAGTGATCTTTCAATACTGGTTACGCCAACAGTCAGAGGCAAATCGACATTCCTAATTAAATCTACAAGAAAATATAGAGCGCCCTTTAAAACAGCAAGAAAAACAACGTCGCGTTCTGAATAATCAGTAGTGAGTGTTTGGCCAAGTTCCTTAACACGCGCGTTAATTTGTTGCTCGGTGAGCAAAACCCGCGATACCCCTTTTGAGGCGCCATTGTCACTAATAAACAAAGGTGCTTGCTTATATCCTTCTGATCGCATGTATTAATAGTAAATGAAATATCCTTGATATACCAGATAAATTTACGTAAGCTAGAGCAATTAATTCAAACTTTACAACATTCACACCCCCTCTGATAGAACCTCGATTAAGGAACAGTTAATGAGCGACACTTTATTGGGAGCAATTTTGGCTGCCTTGGCAGCTACGTCCTGGGCAACAGGCGCAATTTTTGCTCGAATAGGTATGCAACATATGGGATCTACCACAGGTACTTTTTTCTCTCTAATAACAGGTTTCTTACTAATTTTAGTCATAGCGCTAGTGCTTGATTATGAAGCAATGTTTAACGTTTCGGTAGAAACAATATCATGGTTTGTTTTGCTCGCATTTATTCAATTCCCGCTCGGACGTTTTCTGAATTTCAATGGTATAAAGTATGCTGGTGTTGCACCAGCAACTGCGATTCTAGGTTCGACTCCAGTGTTCTCAGCAATACTCGCACTTATTTTTCTTGGAGAGCAAATAACCTTAATGATTGGTCTAGGTATCGTAGCGGTAGTAATAGGCTTAGCAATGGTACTTTATAGGAGCTAACACGAATGATAACTACCAATATAAAAAAACAACTATACATAGGTTTAGCTTCGGCTTTGGCAGCTGCCGCAGCCTATGGTGCTACCCAAACGATAGCAAGGTTCGTAGTTACTAGTACAGCACCGGCCTCCGTCAGTGCTACCTGGACCATCTTCTTTGGCATGATATTTTTGCTCTTTATGTCTTTAAACAACATCAAAAAAGATATAAAAGCACCCAAAAAAGCTTTCTTCATGATGGGTCTTGCAGGTATTTTTTCATCGTTCGGTGTATTTTTCATGTTTAGTGCGCTAGCCAACGCACCGGTAACAGTTGCATCACCCATTGGAGCAATAAACCCTTTGGTCGCAATGGCGCTAACCCATATATTCTTACAAAAACTGGAGAGGGTTACTGTCAATATGGTGTTAGGCTCAATATTGGTGTTAATAGGGGTGACAATGGTGATTCTAGGAAGATTTACAGTTTGAACTTAGCAAAGAAGCATCTAATAGCGCGATTATTGATCTAACTCAATCAAAACCATTGAGACCAATTTATAGTTCCATGTTTCCCTTAAATATCCAAAAATAGTTCCCGAAGCTCTGTATTTCTTGACAAATCATATTCCCGCAAATAGGATTAGCAAATGAGACTTTACGATTTTAAAGAATACTTTATTTACTACTGCAGAGAATCTGCGGGAGTGGTGGTCGTCTAGTTTATTTAATTAAAGAAATTTAAAAACCCTCCCGGAAATATGGGAGGGTTTTTTTATGAGTAAAAGACAATGTTGGTTATTTAGGAGGAAAAAATGATCGTTGTGATGAGTAACAGTGCAACCCAAGGAAATCTAGATAAAGTTATCGATCAAATAGAGGCTTTGGGATATAAGGCAGATGTCGAAAAAGGTCAATTTACAAATGTCGTTGCTGTTATTGGAGACACGAGATCAGGGGGTAAAGAAACATTAGAAGGGCTAGATGGAGTAGAACGAGTGATACCTATAATGAAGCCGTACAAGCACGTTAGCAGGGAATTCCGAAAGGAGAACACCGTGATCGAATTACCCAATGGCACGAAAATAGGAGATAACAAGATTACGATGATGGTTGGACCATGTGCGGTTGAAGATCAAGATCAAGTTAAAACAATGGCAGAAGCTGACAAGAATTTAGGATTTCCAATACTAAGAGGTGGAGCATTCAAACCTCGTACTTCTCCGTATGCTTTCCAAGGATTAGGCCTGGAAGGTCTCAAAATTCTGCGTGAGGAAGCCGATAAAAATGGCTTGATGGTGATAACCGAAGTTATGTCTGAGGCAGATGTAGAAATGTGCGTCGAATATGCTGACATTTTGCAAATCGGTGCAAGGACGATGCACGCCTTTAGATTGCTAAAAGAAGTTGGTAAAACCCGAAAGCCAGTCCTACTAAAGCGAGGATTCCATGCAACAATCCGCGAATGGCTATTGAGTGCAGAATACATCATTAGTGAAGGTAATTGGAACGTTATATTGTGTGAAAGAGGAATCCGGACATTTGACGATGAATTTTCAAGAAATGTCTTGGATTTAACAGCAGTTCAAATCTTAAAGAAAGAGTCTCATCTTCCAGTAATCGTAGATCCAAGCCACGGCACTGGTCAGAGAGATCTAGTTGTACCAATGTCTAAGGCGGCAATTGCAGCAGGAGCAGATGGTTTAATTATTGAAGCGCATCCAAATCCTAGTAAGGCATTATCCGATGGACCTCAATCATTGCCAGTTGAAGAATTACCAGCACTTCGTAAAGAATTAGAAGAAGTGGTTACGGCAATGGGTAGAACCATTTAGAAATAACTAGCTTTAATAGTTAGGTTCCAGGTAAACTACCCTCTAATGGCAGGATGGCGGAGCGGTCAAACGCACCAGGCTGTAAACTTGGCGCCCTTAGGGCTACGGGGGTTCAAATCCCTCTCCTGCCACCCAATCATACTTTACCTAGAGGTATTGATACGATAAAAGAGTTATTATTAACTAGAGCAAAAAAGGTAACCAAGCAATGAGCCAAAATATGACAGACTCTGTTTACGTACCAGAAATCAACCAAACCCTAAAGAACATATCGCTTGATGGGCTTGTTTCTAGGGGATTAATAGAGGAGATCATCGTCCAAGATGAGCTCAACGAAGCAATTAATTCAGGGAAAACATTAACAATCTATCAAGGATTTGATCCAACCAGTAGCAGCCTCCATCTGGGGCATTATTTATCCTTGAGAATATTACGGTGGTTTCAATTAAACGGGCATAAAGTCATATTTTTAGTTGGAGATTTTACAGCAAGAATTGGGGACCCGTCTGGTCAAACCGTAGAAAGAAAACAATTATCAGAAGACCAAGTCGTTAGCAATACGACTAATTGGATCTCCCAAATTTCCCGGGTGCTAGATCTTCATAAAAATAACCCAATAGAAATCAAATATAACAGTGAATGGTTGAGTAATTTATCCCTTGAAGACATTATGCAATTATCGTCCCAGATAACCGTTCAGCGATTGATTGAGAGAGACATGTTCCAAAAAAGGATTCAAGAAAATAAACCCCTACATATGCATGAAACCCTTTACCCAATTCTCCAAGGATACGACTCCGTCGCTATGAATGTAGATGCAGAACTTGGTGGAAGAGACCAGATGTTTAATATGATGGTAGGCAGAGATTTTGTTCGAAGTGCTCACAGCCACGCCAAACACGTATTAATGACACCACTAATTCCCGGTCTAGATGGCCGAAAAATGAGTAAAACCTACAATAACACTGTAGATCTAGATGAACGACCTGCAGATATGTACTTTAAGCTAACCCAGGTAAATGACGAACTTTTGCCCCTGTTTTTTAGTGTTTTTACTGATGCCTCCGATAATGAAATAGAAAAAATTAAACAAAACATTACTGCTGGGCATGAAATGCGAGAAGATCGATCAAAGCTATCTTATGAAATCGTAAAGATTTTCCATGGAGCCAATTTAGCAGAATCAGCTCGGGAAGAATTTAATAGAGTAATTACCCGAGGCGAACAAAGGGAAGACGTCTTGGAAATTCAGACCCCTGCTCAAGAAAATCTATCTATATTAGATCTTTGTATGCTTTCAGATGAAACTTCAAGCAAAGGGGACGCGAGAAGGCTTATAAAGCAAGGGGCAATTGAGATCGATGGGGAAAAATATACCGAGCCAAATGAGATAGTTCTAAGTTCAAGTATTAAAGGGAAGATAGTTAAGATCGGAAACAGAGGTTTCTTCAAATTAATATAAAAACAAGGTTGCTAAAATGAACCAAAATCGAAGACCTAAGGTTGGATTCCTCCAGCCAGCGTCAACTTTCACACATCTTGCTGCGATGAAGCAGTTTGGCTCCAACGCTGATTACATACCAATGGAAACATACGCCATTTGCCAAGAGGTTAAAGATTCTACGTTAGACTATGGGGTCCTCGCTATAGAGAACGTTTTTGAAGGGACGGTAGGCACGACCATGGATGCAGTGCTCACAACTGAGGACCTGAGTGTAGTAGGCGAAATAATACTGCCCATAGCGCATCACCTTCTTTCCAATGGTGAGACCAGCGAAATAACCCGTATATATTCACACCAGCAAGCGATTAGCCAATGTAGAAAAAATATAGCCGCTCTTGAAAAAGAATTAGGCCATAAAATAGAAATCATAACCGAGGCTAGCACTGCACGGGGTGCAGAACGCGCTGCGCAATCCTCAGAAAAGGGGTCCGCTGCGATCGCACCTGAAATTGCAGCTGAACAATATAACCTTAAAATTCTTAGAACCCATATGGAAGACGAAAAGGATAATGCAACAAGGTTTTGGGTATTGGGTCAGGAAGAACCTTCAAAGCCAAGTGGGAATGATAAAACAACTTTCAGTTTCGACGTTCAGAATCAATCAGGTGCATTAGTTTCAGTACTTGATACATTTTCAAGCCGGGGCCTGAGCGCAACTATGCTCCAATCACGGCCATCCAAATTAGATAGATCAGCGGGTATTTGGGAGTATACTTTCTTCGCAGAATTTTTGGGGCATATTAGTGAAGGACCTCTAAGTGAATCGTACGATTTACTAAGTAATGGTACCAACTCAGTGTGCAAAAGAATCCGACTTTTAGGAAGCTATCCTCGTTTTTCAAATCAATAAACAATCATCCTTTATGAACAATTTTTTGACGAAAAACATCCCAGGAGTAACCGTTTGCTTAATTGCCGGTACTCTAGTGTACTTCACTTCTGCATTAGGAAAGAACATACTACTAGATCCTCTAATCTTGGCTCTTATAGTTGGAGTCCTCTTTAGGAATTTTCTTGGAGGCTCAAATTGGCACAGAGAAGGAAGTAATTTTATCTCAAAATACCTCTTGGAAATATCGATACTGCTGCTCGGTGGAAGTATTAGCATGACTTACCTAGTAACGGGAGGTATATCACTCGCTATTTTAATAATATTGGGAGTAGGGCTTGGCCTAATAGTTGCTTTTATTTTTGGACACTATTTCTTAAAACTGGATCGTAAAATAGCCATTTTAATAGGGGTTAGTAATTCAGTGTGCGGAAATGCAGCTGCTATTGCGATAGCACCCATAATTAATGCAAGTCCTTCCCAATTAGCCACGGTCCTTGGAATCAGTAGCGTTATTGGAGCCTCGCAAATTATAATTTTACCGCTCTTTTCACCGATGATCGGTTTAAACGATTACCAATATGGAATAGTAGCAGGCATGACAGTCTATGCCGTTGCTCAAGTTTACGCAGCTTCAGCAAGTGTTAGTAGTGTTTCCGCAACCGTTGCAACCCTTGTAAAACTATCTCGAGTTATTTTATTGGTCCCAATATTAGTTATAAGTCAATTAATCTCAAACCTCTGGAAAACAACTGGAGAAGATATGACAAAAAACCAAGCAGCAACCTATATGAGTGCGTTAAACAACGTACCTTGGTTCATTATAGGATTCATATCACTTTCAGTTTTGAAAACAACAGGTTTTATTGATGAAGAACTATCGGATTATATTCGCTCCCTTTGTCATTATTTATTTGTTATCTCGATGGTAGGCATAGGAACAAATGTTGACCTAAAAGAAGTAGTACAACTCGGATCTAAAGTAGCTCTAACTGCATTAGCCGTAATTGGATTTATGTTGACCTTAAGCTTAACTATGTCATTATTGATACTAAAGGGTTAAAACAAAGAATCATATTAGTATAAACATCGGACACATCAATTCTGGGCTGTTTTAATTCATAGATGCCATTAGGGAGAAGAGATGAAAGAGCTCGACGTAATAATAAAACAGTTCGATTCACCTGATGAAATAAAAGTTTTTGATAAAGGCTCCTATGAAACAGTAACAATAAACAATATGATTATTGGACGAGCAACCTACGAGCCAGGTTGGAAATGGTCAGAACATGTAGGTCCATTGATAGGAAAAGATTTTTGTGATGTTGAGCACGTTGGGATCGTAGTCTCTGGTTTCTGCACTGCTGCATTTCCAGATGGAGAAGTTACCACTATGAAACCAGGCGATATTTTCTTTGTACCATCAACTCCGCATGATAGTTGGGTGGTTGGAGACGAGCCTTATGTTTCTATTCATTTCCTAGGTGCCGATAAATATACCAAGTGAATTTATACGGCCCTCAGAGCAATACCAAGAAAAATGACGATTGGGCCTAAAGCAAAAATCATATTCCGTGTGTTCATATATTTAGATAACCGATTGAAAAACCCGACTGTTCCATACCATCTAAAGTTGCTCAAAGGTAGCACCATAAATCTTTTCCCATCCGATTTAGCAGATCTTTTTTTTGAGAATTTAAAACCAAGCATAAACATTAAAAATGACAATCCTATTTTCAAACTGAGAATTGCGAAATACGGTATAGCGATTCGAGTCGATAAATTATCCAAAGCTAAGAGCGCCCCGGTTATGATCAACACCCATTTAGAGAGTTCAACAACCTCACCGAATGACTTACCCGACGAAGCAGAAAGCAACTTAGATTTGGTGTCATCTGAGTCGGGTTTTAATACGATATAAAAAATAATATTGCCACCTACCCAAGTTACGGTAGCCATAACGTGTAACCATCGAGTAGCAATAATAGCTAAATCTCCAAAATTCATAGGGTGGCCATCCAGATTGAAAAAATTTCTTGACAATTTTTGTGAAGATTTCTAGGTGGGTTTTTATGAAGATCTTTAAACGGATCCAAGCCTATTTTCCCAAATAAAGTTTGTATGTCACAAATAGGAAAGCCCAAAATATTCAAGGGACAACCATAATAATCTTCTACCGGATCAAGTACCATATCCTGAATTCCATATGCCCCAGCTTTGTCATAAGGATGTTCGGCCATAATATATTCTTCAATTTCCTTATCTGAACAATTCCTAAATCGGACGCTGGTAGTAGCAAAACTGGAATAACTTTCCTGCGAACCAGGATCGATTAACCCAAGACCGGTTATCACTTCATGTGTTTTACCTCTTAGCGCATATAACATTTTACGCGCCTCATCAGCATTTTTAGGTTTACCAAAAATATCACCGTCCGGAGAAACCACTACGGTATCCGCGGCAATAACTGGCTTTTTAGATTCGCCTTTTAAGGAATCGGCTTTAGCCAAAGCAATTTCCATAGCGTAATTTGGCGGCGAAAGATCTTTTTTCAAACCACTTGAAAAAACATCTTCGTCAAGCGCAGGCGCAAGTATAGTAGCTGAACGATCAATCAATCGGAGTAATTCGACACGTCTCTTGGATGTAGATGCAAGAACGTACGAACTTCTGGTAGGGCGCTCAAGAATTGTTATCGACTCTATGTGCGAGGTGTGCGGAAACATATCTATAGGAATTACTTCTTTGATGGTAAACCCTCCCAGTACTAGATGCGAAAGATCCCTGGATAACGTCATAGGATCGCAAGACACATAAGCTATCTTTGCTGGTGGATTTTCTATGATAGAGTCCAAAACTGATTTATGACATCCAGAACGTGGAGGATCTAAGATCAAATGATCAATAATAAAATTTTGGTTCCCCATTACATTTTCGGTTTTTTCTTGAATCAAGCTTATGTTTGTAAGGCCGACTAAATTATGTTGAGCATCTTCCACCGCGGACGCTGATTCTTCCACGGCGATAACATTAGCATAATATGGGCACAATAAACCAGCAAAAACTCCTACCCCAGCATAAGCATCAACCAAAGTTTCTACACCCGTGGGGGCCAATTTTTGTCTAACGATATTCACCATAGTTTCCGCTTGTTCTGTATTAACTTGGAAAAAGGAAGGTGAGGAAACTTTAAAATCAAATCCTAACAATTTTTCTATGTGATATGCCTGTCCAGTTTGAAGTTCTTCAGGCATGTTTCGATTAGAAATATTTGGTTGAATCATGTAAGACTCGGTATTACCACCAACCCTAACCGAAAGTTGGCTATCATCGGAAGTCAATGAATTTTTTATCTGGCTCTTGATATCATTAATCCTTGGATCAACTATGCTACAGTTATCAATGGCTTCGAACCGGTGGGTAATCCAATTTGTAAATCCGATGTCCCCTTCATTCCGGACAGTAAACCGAGCATTATTCCGATATCCCCAAGTTGATGGTGATTTAATCATTGTTGAAACCGGTGGATCCAAAATATTTCCAGTCTCCCTTAAGGTTTTGATTACAATCTCTCGTTTTAACTGCAATTGCTTGCCATAATCAATGTGTTGAAGTTGGCACCCACCACATTCACCAAAGTGAGGACATTCAGGCATCGTACGGCTTTCAGCTGGAATGTTAATCTTAATGGCCCGCCCATAGAGGGTTCCATCTCGGTCACCAAGAATTTCGACTTCTACCTCTTCTCCTGGTATCCCAAAAGCCACATCTATCACTTCACCGTCTTCAGTAACTCCTACGGCATCCCCATATTTATTAAAGCCATTAAGTTGTGCAACAACTACACGATTATTAGCGTCAAGGTTAACCTGGGACGCAAAAGAAGGATTAAACCGTCTATATTTTTTCCGTGAAGATTTCATAAATACAGAGTACTAACCAAAGAGAAACCCTTCAACAAATAAATGCTATTACAGATTTTCAAAGATAGAATATATAGATATATATAGGATTAATAAAATAAATGAATTAGAATCTAATTAAACAAACTGAAAATTAGAGAACCGAACAATGAGTCCCAAAAGCATAAAAGTCGATCTGGATTTTGAAAACACCATTAACTATATACGGGACTGGATCGAAAACAATACCTACTCGCTCGTTGAGCAAACTATACAAAATGGCATCCAATATAGATTTGGAACTGCCTATGGAGAGCGAAAAATAAACGTATACGATTCGAAAACAAAACCCGGAACAAGAATAGTATTTAATGATCCGATATTTGAAGACTCCGAGCGTATCGCTACAGATTTAAGCAGGAAGTTTGGAGAACAAACGGTATCTACTAAAGCTAAGAAAAAAACGACTGATGTTGGAATCAAATCCCTATTAAAATATAAAAATCTACCTAGGATTGGATCTGATGAGTCAGGAAAGGGTGACTATTTCGGACCGATAATCATATGCGCCGTGCTTTTTGAAAAAAAGACTGAGGTGGAAGTAGAGAAAATTCTAAACACGAAAAGTTTTGGAATAAGAGATAGTAAACAATTTACCGACATCCAAAATAGGAATTTAGCCCAAGGGATCGAAAATATATTGCCAGATTTCGAAATATTCAAGTACTCCGCATTTGACTACAACAAATTACATGATCGAAAAACTTCCAACTTAAATAGGTTGATCGGTCTGGGGCACTCCGCCGCAATCGAAAATCTTTTAGCACGACGACCTAAAAAGGCAAATGCCCTGGAGACGAACAGTTTAACCGCTATTGTCGATCAATTTGATACGAAAACTATGCCGCGACTACATGATTTGAAAGAAAAATACCCTTTGTTCAGTCAAATACAATTTATGCAAGCACCAAAAGCAGACGCAAGTGATCTTGCTGTTGCATCTGCTTCTATCATTGCCAGAGCAGCATGGCTTGAGGAATTAGAGATTTTATCCGATGAAATCGGTTTTAATATTGCAAAAGGTGCCGGACCTAAAGTAGATAAAGACGCTCGGAAAATTTTATCTGACCACGGCGTAGAATGGCTACACAAAAACGCAAAATTTGATTTCAAAAACACAACAAGAATAGTTCAATAGAATAGTTTTAGGAGCAACTTATTATGAAAATCGGCTTAATTTCAGATACTCATTATCCTGAAGCTCCCATTTCACTTCCGGACTCGGTTCTAGAGGTGTTCACCTCTAATGAAGTTGAAATGATACTGCATGCAGGAGATATCTATGATCCAGAATGCCTTGATTGGCTGGAAAAAGTGGCACCAACACTAGCGTGCGAAGGAAATGGGGATTTTTTTAGAAAAATTAAAGACCCCAGAATAGAACCAACAAGGGTGATCAGTGTAGAAGGTTTTGATATTGGTCTTACCCATGGGCTAGCAATACCAGAAATGCCCCCGAAAAGAACAATAGAATCTGTAATGCAAAATGAGTTTGGTCAGCCAGTTAATATAATAGTGTTTGGGGACACTCATACTGAGGAAGTCGTTCAAGTGAAAAATGTTTTATGCATAAACCCTGGAAGCCCTACACTCCCACATAATTTAGACCACATAACAGGAACCGTGGGAATATTGGAACTAAACGCAGGCTCAACTCCTAAAACGAAAATAATCCATCTAGAATCCAACAAGGAACTGGATATGGAAAATCCAGTAAAATGGTGGAGCGTCAGATAAATACATCAATTATTAGGAACCAACGATGATTTTAACCAACAGTGGCTCAAATATTTTTTTTGAAAATGCCGTGCGCGCATTAAATATTCCTGACGGTACTGCAGAGCTACTCCGGAGACCGTGGAGAGAACTAACAGTGAGCTTACCAATAAGGATGGACCACGGAGGTGTGGGAGTATTCACGGGCTATAGGATCCAGCATAACGGTGCAAGAGGACCTTACAAAGGGGGAGTGCGTTATCATCCGAATGCTAATAAAAAAGAGGTGGAGTCCCTTGCAAGTCTGATGACTTGGAAAACAGCTCTCTTGAATTTACCTTTCGGAGGGGCAAAAGGGGGTATTGAATGTGATCCACTACAGCTTTCAGAAAATGAGCTTAAACAATTAACAAGACGGTATATTATGAACATCGAGCACATAATTGGTCCGCAAAGAGATATACCAGCACCCGATATGGGTACCAACGCTAAAACAATGGGTTGGATGATGGATGCGTACGGGCAAGTACATGGGTATGAACCAGCATCAGTGACAGGAAAACCAATAGAGCTAGGTGGAAGTCTTGGAAGGGAATCAGCGACCGGCCGAGGTGTAATTTACGTTCTAAATGAGCTGGCTAAAGAAATGGGATTCTCGGTTAACAAAGACACTTCAATCGCAATACAGGGATTCGGTAACGTAGGTTCTTGGGCAGCGCAGATCGCTTATCAAGAAGGTTATTCCATCGTAGCAGTAAGCGATATCGATTGTGGGATTTACAACTCCAACGGTTTGGATATTCCACGGCTGACCAATCACATAGCTAAAGGTGGAACGATCAAATCATTTGAAGATGGAGAGACTATATCAAACGCAGAGTTAATCGGAGTTGATGCCACCATTTTTATACCCGCTGCAATTGAAAACACTATAACTATAGACAACTTAGACAAGCTCAAATCTAAGGTAGTAATAGAAGCAGCAAATCACCCGGTTACACCAGACGCGGATCAAGAATTACACTCACGAGGCGTAACGATAATTCCAGATATATTGGCAAATAGCGGAGGAGTTACTGTTTCATACTTTGAGTGGACCCAAAATATTCAGCAATTCCAGTGGGACGAAATTAGGATCAACAGCGAACTGAAAACACGCATAAAAAACGCATTTGAATCTGTACAAGGAAAAGTTGCAAAAGAAAATTTATCCTATAGAGATGCGGCTTTCCAAATAGGAATAGCAAAGGTCGCAGAAGCAGTTGAATTACGAGGGTTCATCTAATAACTATGACCCTGTTAAATGACGGCCTTGTTTAGGATGACTTGCTTAGATATAATTAATCCCGTTCAACCAATATATTTTCAGGAGAAACAAGATTTTTTACGCTGTTTTTGAAACCGGTGGGAAACAATATAGGGTGTCGCCCGGGCAAAATATTGATATCGAAAAGTTGCCAGGTCAACCAGGCGATCGAGTTGAATTCGATAACGTATTACTGCTTCAAGATAATGACTCTGTGACAGTAGGGCAACCTAATGTAAAAGGGGCCAAAATTATTGCAGAAATACTTCAGCAAACAAAAGATAAAAAATTGATCGTTTTTAAATATAAGAACAAAACTCGTTATAGAAGGAAACAGGGGCATAGACAACCAATTACACAGCTTTCGATTAAGCAGATACTTACTAAGTAGAACGCAGTTTCACTAGATAGATACGGAGATATAGAAAATGGCACATAAAAAAGGTGGCGGAACTACAAGAAACGGTAGAGATAGCCAAGGTCAAAGATTAGGTGTTAAGAAGTACGATGGGGAAATCGTAAAAGCGGGGAACATCATTCTTAGGCAAAGAGGAACCCGCATAATTGAAGGTTCTAATGTTGGTAGGGGAAAAGATTTTACGCTATATTCCAAAATTGATGGAACAGTTAAATTTGAACATCAAACTAAAGACAAGAAGAGAGTTAGCGTCTACCCAATAAAATAAGTCCAAAAGGTATTGTTATACCCAGAAAATAGTGAACAAAGGAAACTATTCATGAAATCAGAAATTCATCCCAAATACGGCCGATCAGAGGTGACTTGTGCGTGCGGAAATACCTGGGCAACAGGATCGGTACAAGAAAGTATCCGGGTGGATATATGCGATAAATGTCATCCATTTTATACAGGACAACAACGAATCGTTGATACTTTAGGGCGAGTTGAAAGACTTAGAAAGCGATATGCAAAAAAAGAAGATTAGTCACTTCCTACTCATCGATCAAAAACCTTTAATATCGCACATATAAAAAATAGGCTTATGAATCTGTTTACTCAAAAAACAGCTCCTAATTACGGCGGCCAAGCACTGATTGAAGGCGTCTTAATACGTGGGATTACAGCGATTAGTGTAGCCATACGACGGCCAGATGGTTCGATATTTGTGACAACCGAACAAATAGGCTGGAAATGGGCTAAGCGTCTACGTACTATCCCTCTCATTCGAGGCACCATCGTACTTGCTGAAATGATGACATTAGGAACCAAAGCATTGATGCTTTCTGCAAAAGTGGCGATTGAGGAAGACGATGAGCAGGAGGAAACTCTGTCATCAATGGCAATTGGCATCACTCTTTTTACAAGTTTATTTCTGAGTATAGGACTGTTTTTTATTCTACCAACGGTAGCTACTAATTTTGTGGACTCGAACTACCAAACCACAAATATCACCTCTAACCTCATTGAGGGAATAATTAGATTAGTATTATTTATTGGTTACCTAGTCGCGATCAGTTTAAGCAAAGACGTAAGAAGAATTTTTCAGTACCACGGGGCAGAACACATGACCGTCCACGCCTACGAGAATGAGCGTGAGCTTACAATAAACAACATTAGAGACTACCCCACGCCCCACCCCCGATGTGGAACGGCATTTCTTTTAGTCGTACTAATAATCGCTATCAGTGTTCATGTTTTATGGACACCCCCAGTCCTATGGGAGCGAATCATATCTAGGATTATCTTAATACCTATCATCACTGGGATTAGCTATGAGATAATAAAATGGAGTAGTAATTACTCTTCATTTAAGCTGATGAAATTAATTATTGCTCCTAATTTATGGCTCCAATCCCTGACAACTCGCCAGCCAGATGATAGTCAAATAGAGGTAGCATTACATGCAATGAATGGGGCAATTGAAGCTGATCGATTATCTACAGTAAACGACTAATATTTACCACCGTAACTATCGTCGGCGACTACTCAATACCTCTGCTATATCTTTCAAGGATATTTCTTTTGCTTCCAATAGCACCAAAAGGTGGTATAAAAGATCTGCAACCTCATTTTTGGTGTTATCGTCTGATTCCGCCATTGCTGCAAGAGCTGTTTCGCCAGCTTCTTCGATCACTTTTTGACCTATTTTATTAATTCCACTCCTCAGTAACTCTGCAGTATAACTACCGTCGGGTAATTCTTTGTTACGTTGGGCGATAATATTAGCCAATTCACTCAATTCGAGGTCCAATCTATCTGTAGTTTTAGTATCAGCGCTCCAATCATCACTCACAGATTCTTGAAAAAAACAGGTGTCCTCCCCTGTGTGGCATGCGGGGCCATGGGGATTGACTTTTATTAGCAGCGAGTCTGAATCACAGTCAGGTTTTATATCAACGACATCCATATAATTTCCTGATGTTTCACCTTTTAGCCAAAGTTCCTGTCGAGATCTACTAAAAAACCAGACTTGCTTTGAATCGAGCGTTTTCTGCAAAGCTAGTTTATTCATATATCCCACCATTAGAACTCTATGATCCTGAGAATCTTGTATAACTGCAGGAATCAGTCCATTTCTGTCAAATATCAATGTATTCGTTTCCAATTGGTTTTCCTCCTAATCAAACCCGCTTATTCGAGTAACATTATGTATTGATGGAATCAACAATAGTGATGATCTCATTCAAATTAGACACTTCATAAAGTGGTTCATGCTCAAACCCATCTGGCCAATCTATTCCAGTTCTATTCACCCACACTGCGCCCATACCAAGCGATTGAGCACCCTGTATATCTTCTAGCGGTGAATCTCCAACATAGATAGCAGAGTCGGGGTCAATCTCAAAATAATCTAATGCGGCTAGAAAAATAGATGGGTGTGGCTTGTAAATTCTCTCAGCTTCGGAGCATACTATTTTATCAAAAAATAATCCATTACTTTCTATGGTTCTGCTCAAGAAGTCAGTGTCTGCGTTACTAATGATACCAATATGAATATCGTCACTTAGTTTCTCTAACATTTGTTTTACATCCCCAAAAATTTTCCTTTGATTCAAATCTTCCAATATTATATCTACCGATTTTTCACTAGAGATGTCAGATCGCCCAAAATATTCGTAAGTTCTCTTAAAACAAGAAGCCCAAGCTTTTTTGTAAGAAGTAAATTCTTCCGGAACCACCCATGAACCATCCTTTAATTTAACTCTTGTTTCGCGAAATTCTGTTTCATAAATTCGCCATTGCTTAAGCAAGACATCGGGGTCTATTTCCAAACCGAGCTCAGAAACGATAGTGAAAAATGTCTGAGAAAGTTTCTCAGGCTCATAGTGAAAGAGCGTGCCATAAGCATCAAAAAAAATAGCTTTTAATGGCTTTTGTTTTGGCATAGCTACTTACCCTCATAACGGACAGAAATTCCATTATCAAACAGATATTTTTTTGTTTCTTGAATTTTGTTATCTCCATAATGGAAAATACTTGCAGCTAAAACGGCATCAACTTTTCCAGACCCAAATGCCTCTAAAAAGTGTTCGTTTCCTCCTGCGCCGCCACTCGCAACAACAGGTACCGAAACCCTTTCTGATATAGCTTTATTTAAATCTAGGTCATAACCTTGTCTCGTGCCATCCATATCCATACTGTTTAGTACTATCTCACCTACACCCAACTCAACTGCATATCGAGCCCATTTAACGGCGTCTATATTAGTTGAATCCCCATCACCACTACCTGTCCGAATTCGAACTTCCCATTGTGAAGACGGATTAATACTAATAGCATCTCTGACGTTTAATCCATCATCTGGTGTTTCAGAAATAGCCTTCGCATCCATTCCCAAAACTATACATTGGCTTCCAAATAGTTTTGCAGCATCCTTAATTAACTGTGGATTTTCAACAGCTGCAGTATTAATGCTAACTTTATCCGCACCAGCATTAAGCATTAAACGAATATCTTCTACGCTCCTTATGCCGCCGCCAACTGTAAAGGGAATATATATAGCTTCAGCCACTTGTGATACCACTTCGTACATTATGTTTCGGTTATCAGACGAAGCAGTGATATCGTAAAACACAAGCTCGTCAGCACCCTCTAAATCATAATATTTTGCAAGCTCAACGGGGTCACCCACATCACGATGGTCTTTAAATTTAATTCCCTTTACTACCCTACCATCTTTTACATCTAAGCAAGGGATAATTCTTTTGGATAACACTATCGAATCTCCTTAACCATTAAACCATCTTATCCAAGCAACCCTTTACGCACAAACTAAAATATATGACACTAGTAAACAAGGGGAGAATTGATTAGGTAGAATTTCACAGAAAGAGGTATTTTAAATGGTTGAAAACATACTTGGAATTGACACAAAAAAGGTTTTTGAATTTACAAAGGTTTTATCAGCAGACGATGTAGAAAGTTTTGCAGATGCATCAGGAGATACTCAACCTCTACACCTAGATGATGAAATGGCTGGAAAATCACGGTTCAAAAAGAGGATTGCTCATGGAATTCTTACTGCTGGAGTAATTTCCGCCGCAATTGGAACCAAAGTTGCACCAGGAAAGGTAGTTATTTATATGGGTCAAAGTTTGCGGTTCTTAGCTCCAGTATATTTAGGAGACGCAATAACCGCAAAACTTTCAGTAATTAGCATTAATGCTCCACGGCGTCTCGTTACATTAAAAGCAAGCGTTGTTAATCAAGACGGGCAAGAAGTCCTAACCGGTCAATCTGAAGTGATGATCGAACCCTACGAAGAATAGTTACCTGTTCATACTATTAGTTAGTTCCGTAAAGTCGATTGCACCGCTATAGAGAGATTTACCAATAATCACTCCTTCTAAACCCATGGTTGACAACTTTAAAACATCTTTAATTGACGAGACCCCACCAGATGCGATGACCCTCGAAGGGGAAGAGAATGCTAAAAATGTGCTAAGTGAATCGATGTTAGGACCCTCCATAGTCCCATCTCTCGAGATATCTGTATAAATAAATCGCTGCGCACCTATAGACCTTAATTTTCCAGCAACCTCAAAAACATCAGATTTCGAAGCTTTTTCCCAACCTTGGACCATTATGAACCCATTTTTGGCATCAAGGCCGCATATGATTGAATCACCAAATCTCGTTATTGCTTCGGAAATCAGCTCGGGATCTGTAACAATAACACTACCAAGTATCACCCTCTGTACGCCCAGATTTAGTACTTCATTGACAGACTCCATAGTACGGAGGCCACCACCCAGTTGCACGGGTATAGACAGTTTATTAACCATTTTATCAATCACATTTATATGATGTAGAGACCCTTCTCTCGCGCCATTCAAATCCACTATGTGTATCCTCGACGCACCCAAATCTTCCCATCTTTTTGCAGTATCCACGGGATCAGTAGAAAAAATGGTCTCACGGCCGTAATCACCCTGATATAACCTAACTACGCTTCCATCCAGAAGGTCAATAGCAGGAATAATTTCAAAATCTATCAATTGCGCCCCTCTTTAACTCCTAAAAAAAAGTTCTTATATATACTAATTCCCAATTCAGTACTTTTTTCCGGATGGAATTGAGTAGCTAATAGATTATTATCTGCCACTACACTAGGAAATCTATCACTGTAAATTGTTTCTCCTACAACTACACTTCCGTCTGCTGGAACGGCGTAATAACTATGAACAAAGTAAAATTGAAATTCATCCGGTATATCTTCGAATGCATAATGGGGCTTTACCATTCTGACGTTGTTCCAGCCCATATGCGGAACTTTCATAGTGTTATTGAATTTAGAGTTGCCTCCACCTAAAATTCCCAAGCATTCTGTATTTTCTTCATCGGATTTCTCAAACATTAGCTGCAAACCTAAACAAACCCCAAAAAATGGGCGGCCAGACATCACATAATCTTTCAGCGCAACATCTAATCCTCTAGATTTTAGATTTTCCATCGCATGCCCCGCGATTCCTTGACCAGGGAAAACAACCCCTTCGCTAGTACTAAAATCGTTGGGATCACTGGTTATAGAAACTTGAAAGCCAACTCTGTCCAACGCCTTTGCTACAGATCGCAAATTGCCAGCGCCGAAATCAACTACCGCTATGCGCATTTAATTCTCATATTACTTATCACCATTCAATAATTCAGTATCAATATTCCGATCTTCATAACGCGCGAGTATAAAAAGCAGATCTGAAACACGATTAATGTACGGCAATACAGCAGAGCCTTGTTTTATCGATCCACTTTGTTCTAAGTGAACAACAAGCCTTTCCGCTCTTCGAAGGACTGATCTAGCTAGATCTATACCTGCCGATCCCGGTGTAGCCCCTGGCAAAACAAAAAACGGGGGTAATTCAAATTCTTCTTGTAATTCATCAATTAAATCTTCAATTTGACCTACCATCTGATCGCTAACGGGAACAAAATGTTCCCGGAATTTATCGTAATGCTCAACATCGGTTGCAAGTTCTGCTCCCACTGCAAAAAGATCTTTTTGTAGCTTTAATATAATCTCTTGCACCTTAGGTTCTTTGGAAAAACTGCGTCCAATCCCCAAAGCAGACACAGTTTCGTCGATCGTGCCATACGCATCCGTCCGAGGATCATTCTTCTTCACCCGGCCCCCGTATAGCAGACCAGTCTCGCCAGAATCTCCACCACGAGTGTAAACCTTAGGCATCTCATAAACCCCTATCAAGTAATTCAATCATATGGGTATAGCTTATCGTAAATTAGGGTGTTTTACAGCTTTAGATACCAAACAGATAATTATATTTCTTGACAATCTCATTATCACCTTTTATGATTATAACGCTGAATATAAGTTAACAATTTAATCATATTAATATCCGCGAAATAGGGTGATAGCTAATGCGTAATAGACAAGAGCCAGTATTTTCAATACGGATAGCAGCGAGACTTGTCGGACTGCACGTCCAAACACTCCGCTACTACGAAAGAAACGGCATGGTTAAACCTCAAAGATCAAGGGGGAACGTCAGGTATTACAGTGAAGAGGACATAACTATGATTAATAACATAAAGGCTCTTATTGATGACTTAGGTGTCAACCTAGCTGGAGTACAAGTAATTATGAAAATGAACGAACAGATGAACACAATGAAAGACCGGATCAAATATTTAGAATCCGAACTTAACAACACCGAAAAAACAATTGAAGAATAGGCAGATTCAAAGAAATGCCTTATACACAGTCGTGTATCAAATAACAAGGAGAACCAATAATGATGCGTCCAGACAGATTTACTGAAAAAGCTCAAGAGGTGTTAGCTGCTTCACAAGAACTTGTTCAAAGCATGAACCATACACAATGGGATATCGAGCACATCCTACTCGCGATCATGAAACAAAACAAAAGCTTAGGAGTTGAGATTCTTGAAATAGCCGGTATTGACGTATCAATGTTAAGGAGAGAGGTTCAATTATGTTTAGACAAGGCAGCAAAAAGCTCTACTCCCAACAGTACTCAAATATTTGTAACACCCAGGCTGCAAGAGCTGTTCCAAAATGCCGAAACTGAAGCTACAAGATTAAAAGATGAATATATCGGGATAGAGCATCTTTTAATCAGTATGGCCAAAGAAAGAGAAGGAGATATTTCTATCCTTTTCAAAAAATTCCACATCTCTGAAGAGCAACTTTACGCGGCACTGCAGGAAGTTAGAGGAGAGGCAAGGATAGATGACCCTAGAGCTGAAGAAAAATATCGCTCTTTAGCAAAGTATAGTATTAACCTAACGAACCTAGCTAGAAAAGGGAAATTAGACCCTGTCATCGGGCGGCAGAGTGAAATACAAAGAGTAATGCAAATTCTAGTCAGAAGAACTAAAAATAATCCAGTTATTATTGGCGAAGCTGGTGTAGGTAAAACTGCAATCGCAGAGGGCCTAGCAGAGCGAATCGTGGCCGGAGATGTACCAGAATCATTGCAAGGACACGAGGTGCTCGCGCTTGACATGGGAGCTTTAGTTGCAGGAGCAAAATTCCGAGGTGAATTTGAAGAACGGTTAAAAAATGTGCTTGATGAAGTTCGTAATGGTAAAGGAGAAATAATATTATTCATCGATGAACTACACACTGTTGTTGGAGCTGGTGCAGCTGAAGGAGCTATCGACGCATCAAATATGCTAAAACCCGCGTTAGCACGTGGAGAATTACAAACCGTGGGAGCAACGACTTTAGATGAATACCGCAAACACATCGAAAAAGACTCCGCATTAGAAAGACGATTCCAACCAGTGTACGTTGAAGAACCTAATATAGAAGATGCTCTTTCTATATTGAAAGGAATTGGCCCCAAATATGAGGCACACCACAAGGTGAAAATTACAGAAGAAGCTTTAGAAGCGGCGGTAAAACTGAGCGCAAGATATATAGCCGATAGACATCTGCCGGATAAAGCTATAGATCTTATTGATGAAGCGGCATCGCGGCTCAGGATCGATGCCGAATCATTTCCTCAAAGCCTAAAAGATAACGAACAAATAATCAGGCAATTACAAATACAAGAAGAAGCAGCAGCACAAAGAGGTCAATTTGAACAAGCCGCACAACTAAAGCAAAGAAACATACAGCTCCAAGAAAATTATGATAGTGAGCTAGAAAATTGGAAAAAGGAAAAGGAAATTCGGGACGAAGTAGTAGAAAAAGATATCGAACAGCTCGTTTCAGAATGGACGGGCATACCCGTATCAAAAATGTTAGAAGGTGAATCAATTCGGTTGATGAGGATGGAAGATGAATTACACGAAAAAGTTGTTGGACAACACAAAGCTATAACCGCATTATCTGATGCAATCCGTAGAGGGCGTTCAGGTCTAAAGGACCCCAAAAGACCTATAGGTAGTTTCATTTTCTTAGGGCCCACGGGCGTGGGTAAAACAGAGCTAGCTAAAACATTAGCCGAATTTCTCTTTGACGACTCAGATGCGCTTATAAGGTTCGATATGTCCGAGTTTTCAACACCTCACGAAGCATCAAAACTAATTGGCGCACCGCCAGGGTATGTAGGATTTGAAGAGGGGGGGCAATTGACTGAGCTTGTCAGGAGAAGGCCTTATAGAGTGATCTTATTTGACGAAATTGAGAAAGCTCATCCCGATTTATTTAATACTCTATTGCAAATATTAGAAGATGGCAGGCTAACCGATGGCCAAGGGCACACAGTAGATTTCCGAAATACGGTGATCATAATGACCAGCAACCTTGGAACAGGAATTCTTAACAAAGAAAAAATAGGACTATTGCCTGGATCCAATGATGGGCAATATACAGAATTACAAAAATCAGTTGAGCAAGCTATGAAGAAAACATTTCGCCCAGAATTTCTAAATAGGATCGACGAAACTATAATATTTGAGCCTTTATCCAAAAAAGAAATTCTGTCCATCGTTAATCTAATGGTCGCCGAGCTACAAACCCGTTTAGCAGAACGAGATATATCTATAGAGCTATCGGAAAAAGCAATTGAATGGCTGGGCGACACAGGTTTCGATCAAACCTACGGCGCAAGACCGCTGCGTAGAGCAATACAAAGGCATATAGAAAATGTTCTGGCAAGAGATATATTAGCTGAAAAATTTAGTTCTGGAGACAAGGTTAGCGTAGATGTGGAAAAAAATTCGCTAAGTTTTAAAAAGGTTTAAACATCGCCATAATCAATAATTATGAGCGCAACATAGGTGGTATGTTTTTTACTTACAAGTGAGAGATGTAAAAGGACCTAGCCCCACATCAAAGTTGACATCCATATTTATAGATACGGCTATACACTTACCTTACCAACTCTCTAATTCGCATTTTTACGCTTAGAAGCTCGGTAGGATAATACTAGCCCACTCATAGTAATCAGATATACTATCAGTGGCTGTAGTTTTGGCATGCAGAAAAGCTAATCAAGCAAAATCAACAGCATGATTTATTGGTAGCTCAAATCAGGTTGGAGAATGTATCGGTAATGTTTACTCATCTTCACACTCACTCTGAATATAGCCTACTCGATGGATTATGTAAGATAACTGACCTAGTTGCAGAAGCAAAAAAAATCGGCTCCGATTCAATTGCGCTGACTGACCATGGATCATTATACGGAGCCGTAGAATTCTATAAAAAATCCAAAGCTGCAGGTATAAAGCCTATAATAGGTGTAGAGGCCTATGTTGCCCCCCAGGGAAGACATTCCCGTTTACCGGGAGACAACCAACCTTACCACTTGGTTTTATTAGCGAAGAATAAACAGGGTTATCACAACTTACTGAAATTAGTCACACTTAGTCACTTGGAGGGCTTTTATTATCGCCCAAGAGTCGACAGAGAACTTTTGAAACAATACGGCGAAGGTATCATAGCGTTATCGGGCTGTTTAGCAGCGGAAATCCCAAGAGCTATTACCGAAGGCCGATTAGAGGACGCAAGGGAAGCAGCAATCTGGCATAGAGAGGTTTTTGAAGACTACTACCTTGAACTACAAAGACATAATTCTGTTGAAGATCTCACAGCAGTTAACGACCAATTAATAAAGATGTCTAGGGAGTTGTCCATACCTTTAGTTGCAACAAATGATTTACATTATGTTCATTCTGAAGATGACCAAGCTCAAGACGTGCTTTTATGCATACAAACAAACTCCACGCTTGAAGATACCAATCGAATGAAGATGGACGGTGGGTCGTACTACCTAAAGTCCGAAGAAGAAATGAGAGAACTGTTTAAAGATGTACCTGAGGCTATCGAAAATACAACAGTAATTGCTCAGAAATGCGAATTAGATTTAGAGTTCAATCGCCTTAGACTGCCCCAAATTGATATACCCGACAATCAAACTTCTTTCGAATACTTAGAGTCTATTTGTCGAGATGGATTCAAGGATCTTTACCGAAATGACAACCTAAGCGCACTAGAACGACTCGAATATGAGTTAAGCGTAATAAAAGAGATGGAGTTCTCTGATTATTTTTTGGTAGTCTGGGATATAGCAAGATATGCGAGAGACAACAATATACTTATTGGAGTTAGAGGTAGCGCAGCAGCTAGCTTAATATTGTATTGTCTAAACATTACTGACATAGACCCATTGGAGTATTCACTCGTTTTCGAAAGATTTCTGAACCTTGAACGGATCGAAATGCCCGACATAGATTTGGACATCGAGGATACAAGACGCGATGAGATTTTAGATTACGTAATGGACCGATTTGGTGAAGATAGAGTTGCGCAAATCATAACTTTTGGCACTTTGGGTCCACGCGCAGCAATACGCGATGTAGGAAGAGTACTGGGAATTCCATATTCCGATGTAGATGAAATTGCCAGATTACTACCTAACAATACAGGTAACACCACAAGTTCAAAGTCTCTTGGAGAAGCAATAGAAGAAAATAATGAGCTAAGTGAAGCCTATGAAAAAAGACCCTACGTAAAACAACTCATCGACACTGCAAGGAAACTGGAGGGAGTGTCAAGGCACGCCAGCACGCATGCCGCAGGCGTAGTAATTTCACAAGAACCTCTATCTAATGTGGTTCCACTCCAAAGGCCAACCAGAACTGGAACCGACAACTCTATGCCTATGACTCAATGGGATATGAATACAGTAGCAGAAGTCGGTCTTCTTAAAATGGATTTCCTAGGTCTCAGTAATCTATCTATACTAGGTAGAACTTGTGAATTGATTAAATCAACTCACGATATCGAGATCGATTTAAAAACAATCCCCTTAGATGACCCAAAAACTTTTGAATTACTTTGCTCCGGCGAAACAACTGGTCTCTTTCAACTTGAAGGAGCTGGAATGCGAAGATGGATTAAACAGCTAAAACCAGAAAATATACAAGAAATCTCCGCTATGATTGCTCTTTACCGACCGGGACCTATGGAACACATACCAAGATTCATTGATGCTAAGTTTGGCCGAATACCCATTACGTATCCCCACGAAGATCTAGCAGAACTGTTATCTGAAACTTACGGGGTAATAGTTTATCAAGATCAGGTACTCAAAATCGCCCAAAAATTTGCTGGATACACGCTTGGCCAAGCAGATATCGTTAGAAAAGCAATGGGTAAAAAAATATTGTCCATCATGTCAGAAGAAAGAGACGGGTTTATAAAAGGAGCGTCTAAGCAAGGTTACTCAGATAATGAAGCCACCGCTGTTTTTGACTTAATAGAGCCTTTTGCTGGGTATGCATTCAATAAAGCACACAGTGTAAGTTACGCGTATATTGCCTACCAAACAGCCTTCCTTAAAGCAAATTATCCTACAGAGTATTTGACCTGTTTATTTAATGCTAGCCTTGGCCAACAAGACAGAATGGGCATTATCGCTGAAGAATGCCATGCTTTAGAGATTGACGTGAAACCTCCTTCTGTAAGCTACAGTGATCACAATTTTTCAATAGGCTTTGACGACACTAAAGCTTTTATTAGAGCAGGTCTCACAGCAGTGAAAAATGTCGGGTTTAATGCTGTTGAGAAGATCATAGAGGAACGACAGAATAATGGCCCTTATAAATCTTTAGATAATTTTATAGAACGCGCAGACCTTCGATCTCTCAACAGGAGAGGACTAGAAAGCTTAATCAAAGCGGGTGCACTTGATGATCTAGGGGATCGAGGGACTCTCGAAAAATCAGCAGAAAAAATACTCAATTTATCGATACAAGAATCTAAGAGGCGTGACTCCAATCAAGGTACTATGTTCGACATGATGGAGGGAGATGCAGCAATAGATATGCCAGGTATTAACCTAATACAAACAAGTGTTACAGAACAAGAGAAGGGTACCTGGGAAAAAGAGATGGTGGGCATATACTTTACCCATAATCCTTTTGAGCTACTTGCAGAGAAAATCGACGACAATACGATAAGTTGTAGTGCCCTAAGCGAATCTTATCAAGGCAAAAAGGTGAGTATCGTAGGTATCGTTATATCCAAACGAACGTTTCCTATCCGTAACGGCCAGACCGCAATGAGTGTAACAATCCAAGATAAAACCGGCTCGACGGAGGTCACCGTATGGCCCGATATTCTTAAAAATACAGAGGAGATTTGGAGCATAAATTCTCCGGTGGCAGTTTATGGAAAAGTAAGAGGACAAGGTGAAAGGTTAACAGTATCTTGCGAATCAGTACAGATACTAGATGTAACCCAAAACAACAAAAATGACGATGTAAAGAAAGCTGATGAAACCGCAATTAAGGTCTCTAACAATGAGGGAACAATCGCTACCGATGCCTCGAACGAATCCAACATTTTTGATAGCAGCCAAAATAATCAAACTGATGAACCTCGCCACCCTGTCAAAGTAACCCTAGAACTCAAAGAGACGGATAACAAAGATGTGGATATTACTGTCCTCACGAAAATACTAGGAACTTTGAGAGAATTCCCGGGCGAAGATTTGATTCACCTCAACATAATTGTTGCAGAAGAAAGGGTCGACCTCTTACTGCCCCACAAGGCCCAATTCAGTAAAATTCTAGAAGAACACCTAGAAGCAATCCTTGGTGAGGGAAAAATTTCTATTCAAAAACAGCTTCTTTAACTATACATTTTTTATCGAAGTTTCTGTCCTGGTAGATCTTTTTGCTGGTTTAAAATTTTTACGGTTTTCTGTTTTAATCTTTTGAGCACTAGCATCAGCGATACCTTCTAACAACAATAATCGTTCCTTAAAATCAAGACCATGTCCAAATCCAGTTAGCGAGCCATCAGCTCCAACTACTCGGTGACAAGGAACAACAATAATAAATGGGTTAGATCCAACCGCTTGGCCTACAGCTCTTGCAGAATTTGGCCTTTTTATATCCGTCGCGATTTTCCCATAAGTTGTCACAGTTCCATAGGGTATTAACCTCAATCGCTCCCAAACTAATGATTGAAACTCAGTGTATCCATCTGTGTCCAATTCATAATTAAACGATTTAATGAAACCTTGGCAATATTTTCGGAAATCTTGCGCGAGCACCTCTGAAATAATGTGATCTTCAGCTAGAGACCCAAAATTTTTGTATACAATATCTTCTAACTTCTCTATTTGGTCTTCTGGCCCAATAACGGCTTTTAGGCCTTTCTTAGAAGACACAAAACCAAAGTTTCCGATATCAGTCTCTAGAAATAATTTTGTTTGGGCTTTCATACTATGATGTTACCACACACGTAAAACTCGAAAGAAATTTTTGTTAGCTACAATGAATAATTCTTTAGACAAAGCGCTCCAATCATGACTGGATATTTTTAGATCGCCGCTATTGCGATAATATATTGCTTCCCCATACGAATGAACTATAAGGTCGACATAACTGGAAAGGGATCCGGTGGTAACCTTAGCAAGTCTATCTGCATATTCAATGGGGGTCTCTCCAGATCTTAACCGAATACCTGCTAACCGACCGAGTCTTATTAGTTTAAAGTACGCAGATTCAACAGATTTAGGATAGGAAAATACAACTCTCCAGATAACAATAATAGACACTACCATAATTATCGTTACTAAAACGATTATGAACAAACCTACCATTACTGAACTTTTCTCAAAAGAGTCCAATATAGTGTCATAAACTGACTCAGGGGCGTATTCCTCTACCGGGAGATCTGAACTAAGTAGATCTTCATCCTCAAAAGCAAACCCTGCAAGATCAACTAAATTCATTCTATTGAAAGATGCGGGCTCTTCCACATAATTATAGTAAGGAGCACCCACAACTCCTACTCTTTTTCCTGGGGTTGGTTCAAACGGAATCCAACCATAATTAGAGAAATATGCTTCTGGCCACGCATGAGCTCCTGATTCACGAACGATATATATATCCTCTTTTTCATCATATTCTGAGTTCAAGTAACCTACTGCAAGACGGCTAGGTATATCGGCAGCTCTCAACATTACTGCCATAGATGATCCAAAATAATCGCTATAACCTGTTTTTTCATCAAAAATAAAATGCTGTATTGCATCTTTGCCTGGGGGGGGGGCAGGGATATCTTGAGAATACTCAAGGTTGGTCCGCAAAAAATCACGGATATTGATAGCTTTTTGATAGTTATTATTAGTCCCTTTAGTTATCTCCTTAGTAAGATCCGAAAGGGCTGTAGGGAAATTATCTGGCAAGTTTAAATAAGCATTAGCGACATCGTTGGGATAATTATTTTCCGAGCCAAAATTTTCGATTGGGCCAAATTTTGGTACATATATCTGTACGGTGTATTTCTCACCCGGTTGCATGATACGTTCACTTTCAAATTTGATAAAGTTTTCACTGAGCTCCATATCTTTTTTTAGATAGGTAATATCACCGGGTAAACTCGTCCTTAATGTAATGCCGGAATTGTAGAGTGTTTTGGTTGGGGATTTAAGTTCGAAAGTTACATTATGGATACATTCTGGGCATTTGTTGAACTTATCCTGCACCACTATTGGATCTAAAGTTCCCATTGATTCTGAAACGGTTTCACTAGTTGACCAACCCCAACTATTATATTGATCATAAGTCCTAGCTCTCCAGTAAAACGGTAATTCAGATTCGACGTGCATGACAACATCATCTGTTAATGAAATGTTACCTCTAAAAGGTAAATCCGATCCAAAAGAATAAAGTGCCATTGCCCTTCTAGCAGGTAAAGAAGCAAATATCCTCGTAAAATTAGTCTCTAATTGGCTGATCGGTGCTCTAAGACGGTTCCAAGTTTGACCAACCACGGCTGGGCCTCCATCTATAGAAGGAAGAAAACTTCCAACTAGTACAACGAATACTGAATAGCTCAAACCTGCTACGACGAATCTTCTTGTTATACCCTTTGATAAAATTGATCCTTCTCGGTTCCAGCGGGTATACATACCAACAAAAACAAGCCAGGAAAGCAAAGTCCCTGCTGCGATTAAATATAAATACATCCAGTTTCCAGAATCTCTTGGCAAATAAGTTAAATTTGCGATCAATACAAATCCCGAAGGTATTATTGAATAAACGCTTTTATACTTGATCGCAACATAAGAGGTAACATAAGTAACTGAAAAAATAAGATACAAGATAAGAGCTATAAATGGTAATCGGTCTGTACTTGCCCCTCCTTCTACCAAAGCCAGAATCCAATAATCTAAACGCCACGTGAAAGACAAGACTTGAGATTCAAAACTGGTACCGTGAATAGTAAACGCTGCGAATAAGCAAATAATTAATATCCCAAAAGAATGGGAAATTATATGCGGCATTATGACAAATTTTCTAGTATTAGATAGTGCGAGGGCTGAAAACGCGCTTAAACCAATCACAGGAATCACCCCAGGCAAAGATGGAACCCAACTTGCATCAACAAATGAATAGGCAACCACCGTGCTCACCAATATTGCAAGCAACCAAGTGATCCAAGTGTTCGTTGGGCTGTGTCGAATAGTATGGGTCGTGATTATTAACTGTACTACCAACCATTTACGGAGTTGCATTAAACTCAATTGATAACCCTCTCACTGATAAAAGGGCGAGCGTTCTCAAATCGGAGAGATTTAGACAAATCTCCTCCCTTTGTAACAGAATAAATAGGTATGTTAGTGTCTATTGCCTCTTTGTATTCTTTATTATCAATTTGGTCAGCCTTGAATGATTCTAAGTCGAGCGAAACTACTGCTCCAGGTGCGCTTCTAGATGATAAATAGTTTGTTGCAGCCAAAATCCCATCAGTTTCAGAGGTTGTTATAACTACAACACCGGCCTGACGATTTACTCTAGAGGTATCTTTTAGAAGCATATTATTGATCGGCTCATCTCCGTCAGCCTTGCAAGCTGCCAGATACTCAAAAATGTAGGACAGTTGTCGGTCACCAGACCTTGGTGGCAAAACATGTTCGTGTGAATCGTTTCCGATCAACCCCACAGAATTATTATTTTTAATAAAATGATTGGAAATCGACGCGGCAACCGTTACCGCAGTTTCTTCGGTTCCATCGAATCCCGCTCCAAAATGAGTTTTAGCATTGAGATCTAGAATTATCCATAAATCATTCTGTACTTCTAGTTCAAACTCTTTAACCATAAGCTGGTTCATTCTGGCGCTACTGACCCAATGAATATGATTCATGCTATCACCTGAGTTATAACGCCTAACAGAGACAACATTAGGAGTCACATCTGATGAGGACAAGAACTCAGAAGAGTCAGATCCAGGATCTATAGAAGACAAAGCGAAATCATCAATATTAACAACACGAGGGTGAACTACTATTGAAGCTTTGCTGTTAATACGACGATGAGAAGTAAAAAGGCCTAGTGGATCCCCTGAAGAAACTATAACATCACCCCAGTCATAACGGCCTCTATTTTGTAGTATAGCGGGCATCCGATGCCAGGTCCTTGAGGCTCGACCGCTTACCCCAACAACCAAAGGTTTAATTCCAGTTAAA
Organism: Dehalococcoidia bacterium UBA6926; assembly: GCA_002450835.1. Classification (GTDB taxonomy): domain Bacteria; phylum Chloroflexota; class Dehalococcoidia; order UBA6926; family UBA6926; genus UBA6926. The sequence continues at coordinate 38,999 of DKAM01000008.1, read as the reverse complement.
TTACCAGTTGATTTAATTTGAACCCATAATCTGGGTAAAAAAGAGTGGTTTTCAATCCAAAGCAAACGCTCAACTTCTTGACCAACATGGCCCATATTGGACGTTCTTTCAATTCGTACCCTCAAGCCTTTCAGAGAAAGCTTATTCCAAATATAAGAAACAATGAATGAAACTCCTATCACTATCGCGAGGACAGACATTGGCAAAAAACCAGAAGATAAAGCTAACATAAGCGATAGCAATAATAGGACAATAAATACCAAACGTCTCAACAACACTTAACTTTTCCTAATCTTTCAACCAGCTCCTCGGAGCTGCTCCTGGAACGGGGATACCGGAAACGATGTCTTCTATAATTTCACTGACCGAAGCTCCTTGCATCCTAGCGTTGGAAGTAAGAACAACCCTGTGTGAAATAATAGGCTCCAATAAACTTTTTACATCATCTGGCAAAACATAATCTCTCCCAGCAACCAGTGCCTTCGCCTGCGCTCCCCTCACTAAATTCAGCGACCCTCTAGGTGAAGCTCCAAGGAAAATAGATGGGTGATTACGAGTAGCCTGAACTATATCTACGGCATATTTTTTCACCAATTCATCTACATATATATTTTTTACAGATTGTTGTAATGTCAGTATTTGGTCAGATGAAATTACAGACTCAAGATTTTGTATGGGATGTTCCAGTTTGGTCAACTCAACGATTTCTAACTCTGTCTCTGCCGAAGGATAACCTAAATTTATGCGCATGAAAAATCGGTCACGCTGGGCCTCAGGAAGAAGGAAAGTTCCTTCATGTTCCAAAGGGTTTTGTGTAGCTATAACGAAAAAAGGTTGCGGAAGAATATGTGAAACACCATCGATAGTAATTTGTGATTCTTCCATCGCTTCAAGTAATGCAGATTGAGTCTTGGGAGTTCCTCTATTGATTTCATCTGCCAGGACAACATTCGACATAATCGGCCCGGGGCGAAATTCAAATTCTGCTGTCTGCTGGTTAAATAAATTAACTCCGATTAAATCGCTAGGTAACAAATCTGGAACAAATTGCACTCTATTAAAACTCAAACCTATCGATACGGCTAAACTGCGCGCAAGCATGGTTTTACCGACACCAGGTAAATCTTCAATCAAAATATGACCGCCGCCAATTACAGCTATAACAGCTAGCTCTGCGACGTCTCTCTTACCAATAATCACTCTTTCTATATTGTCAATTACAGATAATGCTGATTCTTTTTCTATTCTTAGTTCATTAGCCATTTACAAATTACCCCCGAAAAGCTCTAATATACCAACTAACCGTCATGTTTTAGTATTAATATCAATTAGCGAATACGAATGAAGGACTACAGTATAAATGTTCGAAGGGGAGGAACCAATGCCCTCTGCATTGATTGTAACCGGTGGCAACCTTGAGATGAATTCGCGGGTTCGAAGCATTATAGAGAAATCTGATTACATAGTAGCCGCAGATGCAGGAGTGGAACATTGCCTCCAACACAAAATTGTCCCTGATTTAGTTGTTGGGGATTTTGACTCAATCACATCAGAATCTATGGAATTAGTTAAACAACTTAATTGGAACATTGAAACTTTTCCAGAAGAAAAAGATAAAACCGATGGCGAATTAGCTTTATTAAAAGCTTTGGAACAAAAAGCTCACGAAATATGGATTATTGGGGGCATTCTGGGAGAAGATAGGTTTGATCACGGCATTGGAAATTTATTTCTACTAACTTCAGAAGTATTGAAAGATACAACAATATCAATGACAGATGGTCAACACGAGGTTTATGTTGTTAGATCAAGGCAATCTATCGAAATTAAGGGAACATCTAAAGATACCCTTTCTATGATTTCAATAGAACCGGAAACCCATGGCATAACATCGTGGGGACTAAAATATGATTTATTAGGTATTACGCTTACCCGGGGATCAACACGCGGGATGAGTAATACTTTCTTGTGGAAAAAAGTGGAAATATCAATCTCAAAAGGTTTATTACTAGTTATGGTAGATCGTCAAACAAAATAATTCTAAATTTAAGGCTCTATTGGGCAATCACCAAGGTAACAGTTCAACTTCGTCCATATTAAATCGAAGAGGTACTGAATCTCCTTTTTTTAACTCTCGTGAGTTATTGCCAATGTTTTGTCTCGCAACTAGTATATTCTGACTATCTAAAAGTATTTCATACTCTAAATAACCTGGACCAACATTGATTTGTTTAATCATGCCCAGTAAAGAATCAGTTGTTTGTTGGCCCAAAATTATGGAGTATGGGGAAATTATAAGGGTAAATTTATCGCCCGAATAAGAATCAACAAGTTTCTCTTTGGGTAATTCTAAAACACCAAGAAAGCCATCAACGAAGATCTTATTATTTCTATCTAGTAGTTCCACAGGGATCATATTTACGGTACCAACAAAATCTGCCACAAATCTCGAGCCGGGCCTCGTAATCATTTGTATAGGGCTATCAATTTGTTCAACTGAACCTTTATTTAATAGAATTATGCGTTCACCTATAGAAAATGCTTCTTCCTGATCATGGGTAACATACAATACCGATAATCCCATGGTTGCGATTAGGTCTTTCATTTCCCTTAAAAGTTCATGCCTTAGTTTTCGGTCTAAGGAACCCAGTGGTTCATCAAGCATCAGCAAAGGAGGATTAGGAGCGAGAGCTCTAGCCAACGCGACTCTTTGGCTTTCTCCTCCAGATAAAGAGTCTGTAGATCTAGCTTGCAAATGATCGATTCGAAGAAACGATAGCAGTTCATCCACTCTGTTTTTTATATCTGCTTGCTGCCAATTATCCATTTTAAGGCCAAAGGCTATATTATCAAATACATTTAAATGAGGGAAAAGAGAAAGATCTTGGAACATTAACCCAACACCTCTTTTATGAGGAGCTATGCCTGACACATCTATTCCGTTTAAGTTAATGATCCCGGAATCCGGTAATTCTAAACCAGCTATCAATCTTAGAAGAGTACTTTTTCCTGAGCCACTTGGGCCAAGAATCCCAACAATTTCATTCTCAAACAGAGAAAAGGTTACATCACTTAGAATATTAACTTTCCCATCAAAATTTTTCGATATTCTGTTGATTTCAAGAACTGAATTTCTCACTAAAAATCACCCCACCCTCTATAGCGAAGTTTTTCGATTAGAATGAAACCTAGCGTAGCCATCAACATGAGGATACAAGACATAGCAATAGCATGCTCAAAGTTAGCTTGGCCAGGTTGCGATAAATACCTATAAATGTGAACAGGGATTGTAGCGTGCTCAGGTCTTGTTATGAGTAAACTTGCGCCAAACTCACCCATTGATATTGCAAATGAGAAAACAGCACTAACTAGAATAGATTTCGAGAGTATCGGCAACTCCAGTCGGGTAAATACTTTCCAGGGAGATGACCCTAAGTTAATAGCAGATCCAATTAAGTTTGGTCCAATAGAATTCAATGTCGGTAAAATTATTCTTACCACAAACGGGTAAGAAATAAGAATATGCGCTACTACAAGGGGTACCCAAGTTGTTCGTAAATCAATTACAGAATTGTGTAACCCCATAAGAAGCGCAAGTCCCAACACTACGGAGGATATTCCTAGCGTAGACATATAAAAAGAATCCAATATGTTTCCGAATTTCGATTTTTGCTTCCCCAAATAATAGCTGACGCATATGCCAAGTGGCACTGCAACTATCACCGTTAGAAAACCAAAGAATAATGAGTTAGCTACCACTTTTAAGGGGGAAAGAAAAAAATACGAATCATCAATATTAATAAAGAGACTGGTGTAGGGGTCGACAGAAAAAGATCCATCAAAAAACAACGATCTTACGAGCAAAAATAAGTAAGGAGACAACACAATCACCGTTGTCAAAAGAAATAAAGATACCTGTATCAAATCATTCTTAGAGCGTATGGGAATATAACGCTTTTCACCTTGGGTCAATCTGAGAGTTCTATTAGCGCGACTTTGAAATACACTATAAATAAGTAGGACAATTATCGTGAATATAATTTGGATAAAAGATAGAGCTACAGCGATAGTTAAATCAAAATACTTAAAGATCGAGTAATATATTTCAGTTTCCATCGTAGAGAAAAAGCCACCACCAAGAATTAAAATCACTCCAAAACTAGTAAAAGTGAACATAAAAATAAGTGAACCTGCTGCGATAATAGCAGGCTTTAAGATGGGGAATGTGATGGTAATAAATATTTTTCTAGGTGATGCTCCTAATACCGCAGCTACTTCGTAGATATTCTTATTCAAATTCGACCAAAAATTAGATATGAGTCTCACAACGATGCTGAACTCAAATATTACGTGAGCTATCAAAATCAGAAAAAAGTTTCCTCCTGTTCCGAAATTAAAAAAGTTTAGCCTCTCCACTAACATATTCATAAGTGGATTATTAGGTCCAACAAACACCAAAAGAGCTATTACCAAAACTATAGGCGGCATTATAAATGGCACCGTTAATAATGCGAGCGCTATACTTTTACCAGGAAACTTATACTTTGCCAAAACATAGCAGCAAGGCATGGCGACAACCATTACAAGAAAAGTAGATATCAAGGCTTGTAAGAAAGTAAATCCTATAACATCTAAATAATATGGAGTTCGACCTATAGCCAATAGAGATTCAATATATGATCGATTACTTAGTTCATCTAGAGAAAACAACAAATTAGCTATTGGGAAATACAAAAACACTATCAAAAATATCAGCGGCGAAATTTTAACAAGAATAGAAAGATTCATGATCATCTATAGGCTACCGCCGTACAACAATATCAGCCCAATCTGAAATCCATTGATCAAGGTCTTCAGATGAAGGATTCAAATAGACAGTCGGCTTCGGTTCGGGCTCCGGGGCAAACTCGAAGATGTTCGGGAGAAGAGCTTTCTTGTTCACGGGATAAACCCACATCCTAGTTGGAAAATCCTCTTGGAATCTCTTATTCAAGGCATAGTCAATGAATCTTTTAGCAAGTTCTTGATTGTCAGACCCATTCAAAATTCCAATTGTTTCAACCTGAAGAAACAAAGCTTCGTTATCCATTAAAACACCTGAAGGAGGCGAATCCATAATTTCTTCTGAATAGTACATCTCTGCTGCAGGACTCGTAGCATAACTAACTACCATTGGCCGGTCCCCACCCCATAAACTGAATGCAGTGTAATAAGAATCGCTCCAGCCATCACTAACCTTAACATCATTAGACTTAAGATCAGCCCAGTAATCTTTCCAAGTATAATCGCCTTGTTCTCCGAATTTATTTATTGTAGCTAGTAAAAATGCCAGGCCAGTGGAAGAAGTTGCCGGGTTTTGAACTACAAGCCTACTAGCCCATTTTGGGGAGGCTAAATCAGATAAATCTGTCGGAGGGGTTACATTATAGGAATTCATCCATGCTAAATCATAGTTGATTGCGACATATCCATAATCAATTGGAGTAACCCTGAAGTCTGGATCAAGATGGAATTTCACAGGCACCTGGTCAATTAACGGAGGTCGATAAGGTACAAAAATATCTTCAGCCAAAGCTCTGGTCAAAAAAGTGTTATCGACCCCGTAAAGTAGATCCGCAACAGGAGCATCTTTAGTTATAATCGCCTTAGTTAAAATTTCTCCGGCATCTCCACCCTTTTGAATAATGACTTTGGCGCCATGATTTTTTTGAAATTCTTCAATTACCTCTTGTCCAATATCAAAGCTGTCATGGGTTAATATCACTAGCGTCTGAGTGGAATCTTCACTATCAAAAGAGCAGCCAATAACCATAACAAATAAAAAAAATGTGCATGCTATTAAGCAAATAGCTAATGATCGTCTGAAAAATGATTCCCTTGGCAGTACATCTGGTTTCACGACAATTTTCCCTCCGTCGGAATTACCCGAACAGGTTCTAACGGTCGCCTTAATCGAATTAAGGCCTCTCAGCCAGGAAACCCAGCTCCCGTAGACATTAAAGGATATTTATAACAGGAGAATTTCAATAAGTAAACAGTTTAGATTTGCCGCGAGAATCTCTTGGCTAGTAGAATGATTGGTAACGAACTAAAACACGATGGCAATTATACTGTACCGAACCTTAATTAATTGCTGGGAAGTGAGGATTGATTATTATGGATCAGGATCCATGGCTTTTGAAAACAGGATTAGCACGAATGTTAAAAGGTGGTGTGATAATGGACGTTGTGACACCAGACCAAGCAAAAATCGCTGAAGATGCGGGAGCATGTGCAGTCATGGCCCTAGAAAGGGTCCCGGCAGACATTAGAGCGGACGGAGGCGTAGCAAGAATGTCGGATCCTGGTTTAATAGAGCAAATAATGGAATCAGTCAGTATCCCCGTCATGGCAAAAATTCGAATTGGTCACATTGTAGAAGCTCAAGTATTAGAAGCACTTGGAACCGATTATATAGATGAATCAGAAGTTTTAACGCCAGCTGATGAAAATAACCACGTGTGGAAACATGATTACAAAATTCCCTTTGTGTGTGGAGCTAGGGATCTGGGAGAAGCATTAAGAAGAATCTCGGAGGGAGCCGCAATGATTCGAACCAAGGGCGAAGCAGGTACCGGGAACATTGTCGAGGCAGTGCGTCATATGCGTTCTATCCAATCAGAGATAAGAATAGTCACCGGATTACCAGAAGATGAGTTACCTTCTTACGCCAAATCAATCTCAGCACCGCTTGATTTAATAAAAGATATCCATACTACAGGCAGCCTTCCAGTTGTAAATTTTGCCGCAGGCGGTGTAGGAACACCAGCAGACGCAGCCCTTATGATGCATTTAGGTGCCGAAGGCGTTTTTGTGGGGTCTGGGATTTTCAAATCCGATGATCCGGCGCCACGAGCAGAAGCAATTGTAAAATCAGTAACTCACTATAATGATCCCGCAATCATTGCAGAAGTTTCCAAAGGTCTTGGAGAAGCTATGTCAGGAATCGATATTAAAACCTTGAAGTCCGAGGATTTACTAGCCACCAGAGGTTGGTAAATATTTTGTCTACCAATGAACCCGCACTCAAGGCAAAAATAGGAATTCTTGCCCTCCAGGGGGACTTCCAGGAGCACTCAAGCATTTTATGCTCTATGGGTTGCTCTTCCGTGATTGAGGTTCGGCTACCAGAGCATTTAAACGATATAGACGGACTAATTATTCCTGGTGGAGAAAGCACTACAATATCAAAATTGATTGAGAATTACGATTTTACTACCTCGCTAGAGGATTATTACAAAGAAAACAACCCTATTTGGGGAACCTGTGCGGGTAGCATTGTAATTGCAAAAAGCGCAGTAGGACTAGAACCATGGAAACCTCTCAATTTCATAGACATCTCAATTCAACGTAATGGTTACGGACGACAATTAGATAGTTTTCAAACAAGTCTAACAATAAATAAATTGACCTCAAAAAGTGCTTTCGAGGGAATATTTATCCGAGCTCCCAAAATTATCAGCGTTGGTAAAGGAGTTGAGATACTTTCTGTCTTAGACAATCAAGACCCCGTAGCCGTGCAACAGAAAAACGTTCTTGCAACCACATTCCATCCAGAGTTAACAAGAGATTTCCGGTTTCATCAATTATTCTTAGATTTAGTATCAAAAAACCTGTTAGATCAAATTCAAGACGAATAAAACAGAACCTGTAAGGCGATTATGTTGCACACTGTTTACCCAAAAGATTTTCTGGGATTGCTCGGATTAGGTATACACCAAGGAGCTAACATAGCTGCTCCTTATAGTGAATTAAAAAGTCAAACATCCCGAAATTTCGGCTGGGAAGTATTATCGTCTTTGGTAACACAAAAAAATAGAAACATGGTATCAATTTTGGTCACAAATGGATTGAAAAATTCCGGTTTCATAGTCGTGAAAAAAGCAGCACAATCTTCAACTTGGGAAATAAAGCTTCTTCTCGTTGAAGGAACAGATACCGAGGTTTTATCAAGAGCAATATCAGACGCGATTAACGCAAGTATAAAAAATAACGGTAGACGAATATTATTCAGAATAGGGTCGCAATCTGGAATCGCTAAGAAGATGGCTACGTTTGGATTTAAATCATATTCAACCGAAAGTTTCTATTCATTAAGTGCTAATCTGAGAAACATTAATTTTGGCCCAAAGCCGGATGAGACTAGTTTCATTTATAGAAATAAAGAGAACAAAGACGATTACCCACTTTTTACCTTATACAACAAAAAATTACCTCGTGAGGTTAGGTTAGGAGAGGGTATCACGTTCGATCATTGGGTTGAAACAATAAATAGTCAGTGGGCAGATGCTGATTCGATAAAAGACATTATTATTACAAAAGATGACGTACTACAAACGTGGATTAGAAGCGCGAGCTTTTCAAAGAATACTAGCCTGGTGAAATTAATGCTGCCCTTACCGGCAGACGTTCAGTTTAACCCTTTTAATTTCGAACAATTTAGTACAGAAACCCTCATATCACTGCCAAACCATTGCAATATATCCCACCGTCAAATGGAATCTTGGGGGTACAAATATTCTGGAGCTTACATTAATTTATTTAGAGAATTTGGTGAAACTGTGCCAGAAGGCGCCTTTGCAACAGCCAGTTTGTAGTAATATTTAAACAAAGGGGGTTAATTTGTTAGAACTATTTAAAGAGAATAATGGTATTACAAACGATCTAGATACTCTTTTTTCTTGTATACCCGATGAGATCTCATCGGCACTAACAAATGACCCAAGAAAAAATGATCTCATTGAAATCATAATGGATCTTGGTCGACCTCCGAAAGCTCGTTTTCCAGAAGGTGAAGAAACCATTCTAGATATGGAGATTACAAAAAATCATCTTAATTACGTGGCAAATAGCATAGGCCCTTTTAATGACGATAATAGAGCAGGTTTAGAACGAACTCTACATCGCATTTCGGCGATGCGTAACCGACAAAACGAGATAATCGCTTTGACTTTAAGGGTCGGCAGGGCAATTTTTGGGACAATAAAAATAATCGATGATTTAGTCAGTTCAGAAAACAATTTACTATTACTCGGACCACCAGGCATAGGAAAGACAACCATGCTAAGAGAAGTTGCGAGAGTATTGGCCGATGATCTTAATAAAAGGGTTGTAGTAGTAGATACTTCAAACGAAATCGCCGGAGACGGTGACATCCCACATCCTTCCATAGGAAGATCAAGAAGAATGCAAGTACCTCAGCCGCGGTTACAGCATAAAGTGATGATAGAGGCAGTAGAAAACCATACTCCTGAAGTAATTATAATTGATGAGATTGGGACGGAAGCAGAAGCAGCAGCAGCCAGAACTATAGCTGAAAGAGGGGTTAAGCTAATAGGGACGGCTCACGGGACCAGCTTAGATAATCTGGTACGTAATCCTACTTTAGCTGATCTGATAGGAGGAATACACGCGGTAACATTAGGAGACGACGAAGCAAAGAGAAGACGCACTCAAAAAACAGTTTTAGAGAGGAAGAGTGCCCCTACGTTCAATGTTGTAGTAGAACTAAATAGCCGATCACAAGTATCTGTACATTCAAACGTATCAAAAACGGTAGACATGATGCTAAGAGGCGCTGCGATAAAACCCCAAATCCGTCGGATAAATAGAAAGGGAAAGATAGAGCGCATAGAAGATGAGCAACAAAGTTTACCCAAGAACACATTCCAATCAGATCTAGAAAAAGAATATGAAGAATCTCCCGAATCCGAAACCAAAAGATCTGCTATTTCTATTTTTCCGTATGGTGTGGTAAAAGCAAAACTAGAAGATTCAATTAGTGAGCAGCAAATACCTTTTATTGTTTCGAACGATTTATCTAACGCAGATGTAGTTGTTACCACAAAACAAATGTATAAACGCCGTTCTGAGATCATAAAATCTGCAGAATCTAATGGAATACCGGTCATTGTTCTTCGAAGAAATACACCGGGGCAAATAAATGATGCGCTAAAAACTTTGGTCGATCAAAGTGTCACAGAAGACGTTATTGGAACTATATTGGATAATACCTCTCAAAGTTTGTTGGCATTGATATCGGGTGACGTCGACGAAATTGAGTTAAATCCGCAAAATTCATACGTTAGAAAATTACAACATCAATTAGCTGAAAAAGAGCATCTTTATTCTTTCTCTTCCGGACGCGAGCCCAATAGAAAAGTGAAGGTTTTTCGCAAAAACAATAAAACGGGACAATAGATAGGTTTAATATGTTCATAACTTTTGAGGGAGGCGAGGGAGCCGGAAAATCATCTCAGGTAGAATTATTAGGTGAATCCATTAAGGCTCAAGGATATGATGTCGAGTTGCTGCATGAACCGGGAGGCACCCCTCTAGGAGAAATGGTTTATTCGTGGATAAGCGATCCAGATAGTAGAGTCCTTAAAAGACTCTATAGTCGATGGTCTCAGTCTACGACCGCAATTAATTTAGATAGCCTCGCTGAACTCTTCCTTTTTGAGTCTGCCAGGGCTCAACTCGTCAATCAAGTGATAAAACCTGCTCTAGAGCGAGGCCATATAGTAATCTGTGACAGGTTTTCAGATTCAACCCTTGCGTATCAAGGTTATGGTAGAGGGCTCGAAATAGACCAAGTTAAAAAGATCAACGATATCGCGACTGATGGATTAATACCTAATCTGACTATTTTATTAGATGTCCCCCCCGAGATTGGGCTTCAAAGAACCCGCGGAAAAAACCATCGCATGGAAAATGAAGGCCTACTGTTTCATGAGAAAGTCCGCCAAGGGTATCACCAGCTCTCCTCACAAGAACCAAAAAGGTTTTTTATCTTAGATGGAACCAAAGATAAGCAATATATTCAATCTAAGATATGGGAACGGGTCTCTAAAGAATTAGGTTAATTAGAAGGTGATTTTCGTCAAGGAGGAGTGTGCCTTATGCCGACATTATTCGACCCAATACAATTGCGGTCAGTAACGTTACGGAATCGAATTATGGTATCCCCTATGTGCCAATATTCGGCTGAGAACGATGGGTCAGCCACTGATTGGCATCTTGTGCATTTAGGATCGCGTGCTATTGGGGGCGCAGGGTTAATTATGACGGAGATGAGCTCTATCGAAAGTAAAGGCCGCTTAAGCCATAACGATCTTGGAATATATGATGATATGCACATTAAGCCATTAAATAAGATTGTAAATTTTATACACGATCAGGGGGCGTTTGTTGGAATGCAACTGGGCCACTCAGGAAGAAAAGCTTGGACATCTTCAAAAGGTGATGAATCGTCAGAAAGACTAGTTGCACCAAGCGCTATAAGTTTTGCTGAAGGATGGAAAACTCCAGAAGCACTCACCGAAAACGAAATATCCGAAATGATTGATAAATATGCCGCGGCTGCAATCCGAGCCGACAAGGCAGGTTTCGACGGCCTAGAAATTCATGCAGCGCATGGCTACCTGGTACATCAATTTTTGTCTCCTCTTTCAAATTCGCGTACAGATTCGTTCGGTGGATCATTTGACAATCGGATTCGATTTTTAGAAATGATTGTGTCTGAAGTAAGAAAGGTATTCCCCAAAGAAAAGTTTTTATCCGTGCGTATATCATGTACAGATTGGATCGATGGTGGCTGGAACTTGGAAGAGTCAGTTAGATTAGCAACTAAATTATCCACCTTGGGAGTTGACTTCATGGATTGCTCTTCTGGAGGATTATCACCCCAACAACAAATTCCAATAGGGCCAGGGTATCAAGTACCTTTTTCAGAGGCAATAAAACATGAAGCAGGAATAAATACAGCTGCTGTTGGTATGATAACCACATCGATTTTCGCTAACGAAATAGTTGAAGAAAAAAAAGCGGATCTTGTGGCCATAGGGAAAGAATCGCTTAGAAACCCCAATTTTGGTTTGACAGCGTCCCTCGACTTAAATAACCAGATTGATTACTGGCCTGATCAGTATAGACTAGCAAGGCCGTGATTAGTTTCTATAATTATAGGAATATACTCAATGAAAATATCGGACAGATTACTAAGGGGTAAACTTTGGAATCACTAAACCCAATATTAATGCCTTTACTGAAACTAACTCACCTGATATCAGGCGTTTTTTGGGTGGGTACAATTGCCTTTCTAACGTTAGTTTTAGAGCCCCATTATCGGAAGCAAGGAAGAAATGTGTTGAGAAACCAAATGACATCCATATTACCTATAATGGGCCCATTCTTATTAGGGGCAACACTGCTCACAATAAGCTCAGGTACAGTCATGATTTTTCTCCTAGGTAAGTCATGGTGGGCAAGCCCAAACGGCCAGATGATCATTTTCGGAGGCTCTGCAGCAATATTGGCCTTTTTAGTGGGCGATATTTGGGTAAGAATTGAACGAAATAAGTTGAGAGATTACGGAAAACAGCTTGCGATACTGACTTTAGAAGGTACGCCCCCGGGGCCCGAAGAGTCAGATAGAGTAAAACGCTTAGAAGACCGCCTTTGGTTTCTGGGCCGCCTAAATTTCGCTATATTATTAGTTGCACTCTCATCGATGAGCATCGCACGGTATCTGTAATTAAGAGGGAGAACCATGGACTCAATAAACAAGATATTTGAAGTAGTGAACCAAATCGAAATAGAAGGTCAACCACCTTTTGTTTGGAATATCTTCAGGGATCTGGAGAATTGGCCCGTTTGGAACTCGATATGTGAGGAATCTATTTGGTTAGAAGGACCGTCATGGGTTCAAGGTTCAAAATTCAAGACTTTAATAGAAATCGGCGAAGAGTCATTAGAAGAAGAAAATACTCTACTGAATTCAGATATTCCTTGGGTGATAGAGTGGGTTGTTTCAAACGAAAATTATGAGCAAACTCGCAAGTTTGAATTAGATTGGAGAGGTAAAATCACGATTGTGATGGATACAATCACAATCGAATTCAAGCGCGATTCAAAAGATAGAGAAATAACAAAAAGAGCTTATGAAAAAATGTCTTTACAGTGGCTATCAGACTTAAAACAAGAAGTTCTCAAAAACGGTGATAAATTATGGAACCTAAGTGCAGCAGAGCGACCTCGGAAATAAATTTACTCATTCCTTATATTACCCAACATACCCCGCAACAACGGTAATATCATCTTCACCATACTCTTTTTTGGCAATCGTAATCAAATTTTCACATAATTGCTCGGGGTTTTTATAATGACTCCTAATAATTTGCTCCATTTGAGGGAGATCCAAAGAATCCGTTAAACCATCAGTACAAAGAAGGATATTCTGTCCTCGACTGATCCGTGTATCGACGATGTGTGGCTCAATATCTACATTAAACCCCAAAGTTTGCGTCATAACCTTCCCCCAGTTTGCTTCTAATTTAGATATATCAAACCCTCTCTTATATAGAGCATTTAGATATGAATCTTTATCAAAAATTCTATTCAATCCTTTAGGTGTTGTTGTATAGATTAAGCTGTCCCCAACAGCACCACAGTGAATAATTTTAGGATCCAAGTTATTAAAGAGAACTACGGCAATAGTAGTTGCATAGAAATTATCATTTTTGCGAGCACCATCTACTAATTTTTTATTTGTTTTCAAAATAATTTCTTCGAGAACTGGTCCGATTTGCTCGGTGACGGAAACGGGTGTTGAATCGTGCTTAATAGTATCTGCGAAATACTCAGCTGCTCTCTTGCTCGCAATATGCCCATTAGGGATACCACTCGCGCCGTCAAAAACAGCAACCACCAACTCACACCAATCAGGGAGTTTCTCATTTTCTGAATCAATAATCAGCAAAGCGTCTTGGTTCTGAGCACGAGTTTTGCCAATATCGGTGATCCCACTAGTTCTTATGTTATGACTCATTTTTCACTCTACTCATCCGGTTTAAGCCAAACGCTATGCGCCTTTTATCTGCTCACGAGGCCCAACTTGATCAATCACCCATTCAACCAATTTATCGTAAAGTTCTTCTTTAATCTCATTCAAGCTATGGCCGGCTTTATCATAAATAATAAGTTCTTTAGGTTCTTTAGCCCAATCATAAATACGTTGAGCATCGGAATAAGGCAATACTTGATCAGATTTACCATGAATTACAAGAAGATTACGGGGCGCAATCTCGGAAACATCTTGAGCACCAAAAGTTTGACCCGCCAGCGAAGCGACAGAAGTTACAAGTGTAGAAAAATTCGCTGATTTAATCGCTACCGCTCCGTTGGATGAATGACCAATCAGAGCTATCCGAGCCGCGCCAATGCCTTTCAAAAAAGAAATCGCTGCCAAAGCATCTCCGACACATTCAACAAAAACATCAGGCTGACGCTGCCCGACTCTCATAGAAGTTACCCCTTTTTCGGTTAATTCTTTAGACAACCGCTCATAAACACCCCCAGCAGGCCCCTTAAGATCAGAACCTCCGCCTATGAACATAACAACACCATCTTGACCTTCGCAAGGATGCAATATTGCGGGAGTGTCGCCGCGGTTAGTCTCTATAACCACATCGATGGCTCCATCTTCACGGGGCTCCGCAGAGATTCCTTTAAAATTTATTACCAGATCATCCTCACGGATTTCCTCATCTGAGCCAGACGAATCATTTAAATGCCCATTGCTATCAGCAGGGCCTTTTGAACTCGTCATAATCCATTATCCTCCGTTTTTATTTATCATCTCGGATCGCTTTTATGCTTGCCCACAAATCTGCCAATACGTACCAGAGCTTCTTTAATATCCGCGACACTGGCCGCATAACAACACCTTATGAATCCTTCACCAGATGGGCCGAAAACATTTCCGGGCACAACAGCAACTTTTTCCTCGAGCAATAATTGCTCTGCAAACGATTCTGACGATAATCCGGTAATCTTTATCGATGGAAAAGCATAAAAGGCCCCTTCAGGTTCAATACATTCTAATCCAATTTTATTTAAACCATTCAAAAGCAACCGTCTTCGCATAGAGTACGCCTCTAGCATTTCATTTACGCTACTATCTCCATTTACTAATGCTTCTTTAGCGGCATGTTGAGCAACAGTTGGAGCAGACATCATCGTGTATTGATGTAACTTAGTCATTCCTGCAATAATTTCCTCAGGTCCAACAGCGTAGCCCACTCTCCAACCTGTCATAGCAAAAGACTTTGAAAATCCATTCAGCGTCACCGTTCTTTCACGCATTCCAGGGATAGAAGCAAAATGAACAAACGCGTCTTTGTCTCCATAAATCAATCGATCGTATATTTCATCGGTTATCACAATCAAGTCATTGGCAAGAATAAATTCGGCTAGTTCAAAAAGGACTTTCTTGCTAATAACGGCTCCCGTCGGATTATTGGGGTTATTAATCAATATTGCTCGTGTTCTATCTGTGACTTTACTTTCCAGGTCAGCTATTGCAGGAACAAATTTATTTTCCATGGAGGTATCAATACCAACAAATTTCCCTCCAGCCATATGAACAATCGGCTCGTATGCAACAAATGCCGGTTGAGGAACGAGGATCTCATCACCAATTTCTGTAGTAGTTCTAAGAGCAAGATCTAACCCTTCGCTCACTCCAACTGTTACTAAAATTTCAGTGACGGGGTCGTACGAAATCCCTGCCCTTTCGTTAACGTATTTGGATATTTCTCTTCGAAGATCTACCGTACCACTATTAGATGTATAGTGAGTATGACCGCGTTCAATCGAATATATCGCAGCTTCTCGAATATTCCATGGAGTTATAAAATCAGGCTCTCCTACGCCCAAAGAAATAATGTCATCAGATGATGCTATAAGATCAAAAAACCTTCTTATACCAGAGGATGGAATCCTATCTACTCTGCTGGAAACACGTGAATATTTATTGGGATTTGATTCTGGCATAATTTACACACAAGTGGCTAAAAAGAGACAGGGAGGCGTCCCTCAGCCATATCATCGCCTCCAATGAGCGTACCCTCTTCTTTGTATCGTTTTAACACAAACCTAGTCGAAGTACCTTGGACAGCATCTATGGTGGATAGAGTATTAGTGACAAAATTGGATATATCATACATGTTTTTGCCTTCAACTTGTGCTGCCAGATCATAATCACCTGAAACTAAATGCATAGACTTCACCTCAGGGAAACGTGCGATTCTCATTGCTATAGCATCAAAACCAACGTCTCTTTGAGGGGCTATTTTGACCTCAATGATGGCGAGCACCGGACCGTCACCTAGTTTGCCCCAATCGATTTGGGCCTTGTACGACAGTATAAGTTTATCTTCCTCAGCTTTCGAGATTAAATCTCTTACCTCTTTTTCTTTCAAACCAGTAAGTTCAGATATCTCGGATGGGTCAGTCCGGCAATTTTTTTCAAGTATCCGGAGTATTTCTTCCATAATAATCTCCTTAATGGCTTAAATTTGAGGTACCCTATTATGCCACTCGGTTGCTTGTTCAAAGGAATAGGCCGCTCTTAGTAATTTCTCTTCCGAAAGAGCACCACCTATCAAGTGTAATCCTATAGGTAATCCTTCAGAAAAGCCACATTGTAAGCTAATTGCAGGTATTCCTGCGATGTTAGCAGGAATAGTGCACATATCACTCCTGTACATTTCTAACGGGTCACTTGTTTTAGACCCCAATTCAAATGGAAGTGATGGTGTTGTCGGAGTAACAAGAATATCAAATTTTTTAAATGCTTCCTCGAATTCAGTTTTGATCAGTGTTCGTACTTCCTGAGCCTTTTTATAATAAGCATCATAGTAACCGGCTGAAAGAGCATAGGTGCCCAAAAATATTCTACGTTTCACTTCGGAACCAAATCCTATTCCTCGGGTATTCTCCATTCCCTCCCACATCGATCCTTCACCATCCCAAGAATAGCCGTACTTCACTCCATCATACCGGGCTAAATTAGAAGAAGCTTCGGAAGGAGCAAGAATATAGTATGCAGACATGGCGTATTTCGTAGAAGGCAAAGAAACATCCCAATCTACCGTTGCGCCCATATCCTCAAATTGGGAAACTGCCTTCGTAACCGCGTCGTTAACAGGTGCATCAACCCAATCACCAAACATCTCTTTTATAACACCAATCTTCATACCTGAGACACCTTGATCTATGGTGGCAGTGTAGTCTGTAGCGTTGTTCTCTAAAGATCGTAAAGATGTTGAATCCATAGGATCATACCCAGATACAACATTTAAAATCATTGCTGAGTCCATCACACTTTTCCCGACAGGGCCAATTTGATCTAAAGACGATGCGAAGGCTATTAACCCATATCTACTAACCAATCCGTAAGTAGGTTTCATTCCAACAACACCACAAAAAGCAGCAGGCTGCCTAATAGAACCTCCGGTGTCTGAGCCCAACGCAAATAAGCCTTCCCCTGCGGACACTATAGCCGCTGACCCTCCTGAAGACCCGCCCGGAACTTTCTGTAAATTCCATGGATTATGCGTTACGTGAAAAGCTGAATTCTCTGTAGATGACCCCATCGCAAATTCATCCATATTCGCTTTTCCTATTAAGACTGCCCCGGAATCTAATAACTTCTGAACTGCGGTCGCAGTATAAGGAGGAACAAAATTCTCCAATATTTTAGAAGCACATGTTGTCGGAACTCCGGTAATACACATATTATCTTTAATGACGCCAGGTATACCGGTCATAGGAGTGAAATCACCTGCTCTTATTCGTTTATCGGCGTTTTCCGCACTCTGTATGGCATCTTCCTTATTTATATAGAGAAAACCCTTTACTTTAGATTCCACTTGCTCGATACGAGCGATAACTGAACTAGTTAATTCAACCGACGAAATTTCTTTCTTAGCAAGCATCAAAGATGCCTCGCTCATTGTCATCTCATATAATTCATCAGTTTTCTTCATCAAAAACCCCCCTAACACGAACGTAGCCTTCTTGGGATAACGGGGCGTTATCAAGAACCTGTTCACGAGACAAGGATTCGGCAGGCACATCTTCTCTGTAGATATTTGAAACGTCCGATATGTGACGTGTAGCTTCTACGTTTGAAGTATCTGCTTCTGCAAGCTCACCTATACTATTCAATATATCATTCAATTGAGAGCTAAGAAGAGCAAGCTCTTCTTCGGTGAATGCAACTCTGGACAATTCAGCTATATGCCTAAGTTCATCAATATTCAATATCTGTTTATTTTGATTAGGTTCTGTCATCTTACAATTTCCAATCACTCCCAAAGTTATTCTATTTTATTTTATGACTCATATAGGGTCTACAAGAGAATCCAAGTTAGTCCAAGCCAATTGGGTGGCGGGATGCGTCTCTCCGCGGGTCTCACGAAGTATTTTATATGACCTATTATAAAGCTTCCTTGCCCCCTCAATATCACCCATATATTGCAAAATACCTCCAAGATTATTAGCTCGGATTGCCACCATCGCGTTATCAGATCCATACGCTAATTCATCTATCCTTAGCGCTCTTTCATAGTATTCTTTTGCTTGTTCCATTTCACCCAAATCCCTCATGATGCCTCCCAAATTATTGGTAACCGCGGCAACTCTTGGATGGTCCGGACCCAAAATTTCCTCATCAATAGTTAATGCTTGCTCGTACAATTCTCGAGCGCCCTCCAAGTCACCTGTCTCATGCGCAAGTCCTCCCAAATTATTTACTACAGCTGAAACATCAGCGTGCCTAGAGCCATGTATACTTTCCAATACAGTTAGCGCACGATCAAAGTATTTTTTCGAGGTTTTTGTGTGTCCTAATTCTTGCATGACGCCACCAAGATTATTCAATATAGTTGCAACAGTAGCGTTCTCCGATCCTTCCACAGATTCAGCAATTTTTAGTGCTTTTTCATAATGTTCTCTCGCGCCACCCATGTCACCGAGTTCTTGGAAGACGCTAGCTAGATCATTCAGGTCTGCCGATACCGTTGAGTTCTCAGTCCCTAATAGTTTTTCATCTATATTTAGAACTTTTTGCGAATACTCCCAAGCAGAAAGTGGATCAGATTCTTCCCTCGCGATACGAGATAAATTTCTCAATGCATCTGTAACAACCAGATGGTCCTCGTTATTTTCTTCATCGTAAGATTCCGCGATTCTCAAATAATGTTGTTTCATCTCAGAATTTGATAAAGAATCGTTAGATCTGTCCACCGGTTTATCTTTTTTTCCTTCATTCATTAATATTTCCCAGTTTATATGTCCACTGCGGCCATTATAACTTTTCAATTATTTTATTTTTAGTATTTAAACGAAACCCATAACTAAGATTAAATCACTAACAGACGTTTTAACAATATAAGAATTGTAGCTTAAGTGTTAGAATATAAGCCGGCAGCGAAATATACATATATTCATAGTATAAAACAACTGCTTATATGAATTTTTGGGGGGATAATAATATGACGACTAACAAGGTAATCGGACAACCAATACCAAGAGTAGATGGACCGGAGAAAATCACCGGCGAAGCGTTCTACGGGTTAGATGCTAAATTGCCCGGGATGCTATGGATGAAAGTTCTCCGAAGTCCTTTCCCTCACGCAAGGATAAAAAACATTGATACCTCTGCAGCAGAATCGATGGCCGGCGTTAGTCTTGTTTTAACTGGAGAAGATCTTAAAGGTAAATTAACGGGTAATGTTATCAAGGATCAGCCCCTACTCTGCTGGGACGAAGTCAGGTTAGTAGGAGACTGTGTAGCGGCGGTTGTTGCTGTAGATGAAGACACTGCCCAGGAAGCGGTTGCCCTCATAGATGTAGAATATGAAGAACTCCCCGCGATTATTGATCCTGAAGAGGCACACCAAAATGATGCTCCAATACTGCATCCTGACTATAATAACTACGTAGGAGCTCCTCCCATGGACGCTCCTGGGAATAGGTACGCAGGTCTATCGCATGAACGAGGAGATATCCAAAAAGGGTTTGGCGAAGCAGATATCGTCATCGAAAACACCTACAAAACACCCTTAACTCATCCAGGCTATCTCGAGCCGCACGGATGCCTTGTATATATTGACGACGAAGGGATAGTACAAGTTTGGAACAACAATGACACTCCAAACGGAGCCCACCAGGAACTAGCAAGAGTATTCGATTTGGACCCAGACAATATCAACTTTAATGTTAATTATGTAGGTGGTTCTTTCGGAGGAAAATCTTCAGGCGTAATGGTTGGTCTAACATATGCGGCAGCGGAGAAAACTGGTATGCCAGTCAAATGGTCCTCTGATTATGACGAGGAGTTTCAAAACATGACAATGCGTCATCCTGCAATTATGAGAGTGAAAGCGGGAGTAAAAAACGATGGGACAATCACTGCATGGGAATCTGAAATTCATTTGGCTGGAGGAGCATATGCCGGATACGCACCTTTGCCAGCCATGACCGGCATCTTAACGATAGTTGGACCCTATGATATTGAGCACATTAGAGTTAATTCCCACCAGATGTATACGAACACATCTCCATGTACTTTCGTTAGGTCACCAGGTCACCCTCAAGCACATTTTGCAGGAGAATCTCATATGGATGTTCTAGCCAAAGCGGTTGGTATGGATCCGCTGGAATTCAGACTGCATAACATAGTCAAAGATGGGGACGAATACCCTACCGGTGAAGGATGGCAGAATGTTCGTGCGGAAGAAGCACTTCGACAAGCCGCAGAATCTGCTGGTTATTATAAAGAAAAAGGAGAAAATGTTGGTCGTGGCATCGCAATCGGCAGCCATAGCCAAATCGGAGCGACCGCACACGTCGTGATGAAGGTGCTTAACACGGGGAGAGTAGAAATTAACCACCCTCTTTTCGATGGTGGTGTTGGAACAGCTACAATATTAGCCCAAATAGCCGCAGAAGAGTTAGATATACCAACTGAACTGATCGATATAGTTCCTTGGTCCACCCGTGAAGGGAAAACTCCGGATATGGGCGTTGGAGGGAGTAGAGGAGCAAGAGTCTATAGTGAAGCAGGGTTCGGAGCTTCTCAAGAGTTGAAAGGCAACCTCAAACGGCTAGCGGCTGAGTTTAATGGTTGGGATGAAGATCAAATCATCTTCGAAGACGCGCATCTAGTAAATGGTGCAAACACTGCAGAAAAAATATCTCTCGGTGATATTGCCGACCGCGTTGGGGAGCCTGTTTCCGGGAGAACCGATGAGGAACAAGGCTTTGATAGCCCTTGGACTGGATTTGGCGTTCACATTGTTGACGTCTCAGTAGATCCAGAAACAGCAGAGACTACTGTGTTGAATTATACTGCTGTACAAGAAACAGGACGTATATTGAACACTCTAGGATGGCAAGGACAGGTCGAAGGAGGCATCATTCAGTCAATTGGCTCAGCTATGATGGAAGGTCTCTTTTTCGACGAAAGCGGCCGAGTATCAAACCCATCTTTTGCTGATATGAAGTTACCAACATCGAGAGATATACCCCCATTGCAAACTGTTGCTTTGGAATCCGACGATGGGCACGGTCACTACAAAGTTAGAGGGATAGGTGAGCATACAAATGCCATGGCTGCACCTGCTATAGCAAACGCTATTGCAGATGCTGTCGACGCCAGGTTGTATTCGATGCCCTTAACATCCGAGAATCTGTATAACACCTTAAACACCAAGTAATTATTGCCATAGTTAAGGAGTAAATTATGAAGTTAGTATTCTTTGATGAATTTGTTCCAGGAGTTTTGAGGGGTGGGGAAGTCGTTGATATATCTCCTGCTTTAGGTGACCTTAGAGTCGAAGATGGACAACAGACGCTCCAAAACATCATTGAAAATTTCGAACAATTAAAGCCAGGATTGGACGTCGCGTTAGAATCAGGAGAAGGTAAAAACTTAAACGACGTAAGGCTCCGCCAACCTGTTCCGAGGCCAAGAAAAGTTTTATGCATGATCGGTAATTACAAAGAGGGAGTTCAACGACCTATAAGACCAATTGATACATTCTTAAAATCTCCGGAGTCTATTGTTGGTCCTGGCGATACCGTTATCCTACCTAAAAGGGAACATCCTATATTCCACCATGAAGCAGAACTCGGAATTATTATTGGAAAAGATTCACATGAAGTGACCCAAGCTAACGCTATGGATCACATATTTGGCTATACCGCTTTTGTGGACGTATCTGCTCGAGGTGCAATTGGTAAAGCAGATTCAGGCGCTGGAAGTTTCTTTGGGAAATCTTACGCAACTTTTGGCCCCATAGGCCCATGTATTGTAACTAAAGATGAAATAAAAGATCCACAAGCACTCGCAATTAAATTGTGGGTGAACGGTCAACTAAGACACGACTACAACACAGATGATATGGAACACCCTATACCCGAAATCATAGAATTCACTACATCGGTCACGCCTCTTCTTACAGGAGATATCATCGCCTGTGGAACCAACCATCAAGGATTAGGCCCTTTACAAGATGGTGATACAGGCACGATCAGTATTAGTGAAATTGGTGAATTCTCTTTTGATGTTTCAGACCCTTACAAGCGTAACTGGAAAAAAGAAGTAGATGAAATAGCCGCCGAGAGAGTAAGAAAAGGGGAATCCCCCTTAGCTAATCAATACCCTAGTAAATAGCTATATGTTCACTACCAATAAATTTACAAAAGAAGCGAAGGTAATTCTTATTCTAAATTAGAGACTTCAACCAATTTCTCTAGGTGGTCCCTTGCAGATGAGGAATCAATAGATTTAATCGCTTCTTGTACGCCTTCTTGTAAGTTTGTCACTGCATCACCAGCTAAAAGTGCAGCTCCTGCATTTAAAACCACAATATCCCTGTGTGGGCCCGGCTCACCATTTAGAACATTACTAATAATTTTGGAGCTCCCATCAACGCTATCAATACGAATTTGATCCAAGCTTGCAGGGTTTAAGCCCAACGCCTGGGGCGTTATTTCTGTTTTACGTACATGCCCTTTATGATACTCAACCATCAAAGATGGGCCGCTCAACGAAAGTTCATCAAGCCCACCATCACCATGAACAACTATTGAATGTTCCGTACCTAATTGTCCCAACACATTAGCTATCGTTTCAACTAAATCTAATTCAGGGACACCAACTAATTGATGCCCTGCACCGGCGGGATTAGTCAAAGGTCCCAATATATTGAAAATCGTTCTAAACCCAATCTCTCTCCGAGTTGGTCCAGCATGGCGCATCGCTGGATGGAAAAGAGGTGCAAACATAAATCCTATTCCAGCTTCACGAATACATCGCGCAACTGAATCTGGGCCCAATTCAATTTTTACCCCCAAAGCTTCTAGAACATCAGCAGAACCAGAAGAAGAACTCGCAGCCCGATTGCCGTGTTTGGCGCTCCTTTGCCCTGCTCCTGCTGCTACAATTGCCGCTGCTGTAGATATATTAAAACTACCTGAAGAATCTCCTCCTGTCCCAACTACATCCAAAAGCTCTTCAGGTGAATCGATATCTACCGTAACTGACATTTTCCTCATCGTACTCGCAAGACCTGAAATCTCATCTATTGTTTCGCCTTTTATCCTAAGTGCAGTTAAAAATGCTCCTAGTTGACTCGGAGTGACTTCACCTTCCATAATTTCTTTCATTACTTCAGAAGCCTCGTTTTGGGACAAATCATCACCCAAAACAATTTTTGTAAGCGCTTCTCTAATCATAAATTTTTCCTACCTCTATATTCTCTAATAATGTATACATATAAGAAGTGATAACTCGTTCAATTAGTGAGAAAATTACTAAGTAATTCCATACCGGAAGGTGTCATTATACTTTCTGGATGAAATTGAATGCCTTCAAGAGGATAATCCTTGTGTCGTACACCCATAACAACTCCATTATCGGTCCACGCCGTTACCTCGACATCATCAGATAATTGTTCAGAATGCACAGATAAAGAATGGTACCGTATTGCCTCAAAAGGATTAGGTAAATTCTTGAATACGCCTTTCTCATCGTGGTGAATTAAGCTAGTTTTACCATGCATAATTTCACCAGCACTCGCTATATTTGCGCCAAATACCTGACCTATACACTGATGGCCTAAGCATATACCTAATATAGGTATTTTTTTAGGTGCGAAATGCTCTACAACTTCATTAGAAATACCCGCATTATCGGGGTTTGATGGCCCAGGAGAAATAACAATCTTTTCCGGAGACATATCTTCTATTTCAGAAATCGTGATTTGATCGTTACGAGCAACGGTGATTTCAGCACCCAGTTGGGATAAATATTGGTACACGTTATACGTGAAACTATCATAATTATCTAGCAAAAAAATCATTATTATGTTTTAGCCTCACGAACGCGATCATTAGTAAATTCCTCTGCATGATCGATTGCACTCATCATACCTCTTGCTTTATGCAAACACTCCTCAAATTCTGTTTGAGGAACACTATCATAAACCAACCCTGCCCCTGCCTGAACCGTAGCAACGCCATCTTTCATAACAACAGTTCTAATACATATTGCCATATCCATATTACCAGAGTGACTAAAATAACCAACAGCGCCCCCGTACGGACCTCTTGCGTGGGGCTCTTTATCTCCAATTATCTCCATTGCCCTAACTTTAGGAGCTCCTGAAAGTGTACCCGCAGGAAAGCATGATCGTAAGGCATCGAAAGAGGTCATGTCATTCTTTAATTTCCCAGAAACGTGAGAAGCTATATGCATAACATGGGAATAACGGGCGATTTCCATAAATTTTTCAACTTTAACTGTTCCTGCCTCACTAACCTTACCAATGTCGTTCCTGGAAAGATCAACTAGCATGACGTGCTCCGCTCTCTCTTTGTCATCGCTTATCAAATCTTCGGCATATTGTTCGTCCTCTTCGTTATTAGATCCTCTCGGCCTAGTCCCTGCAATAGGATCAGATGTGGCAATACCATCTTCAACGCGGACCAATGTCTCAGGGGAAGAACCAATAATATGGAAATCATTGAAATCCAAATAATACATATAAGGCGAGGGATTTAAAGCACGCAAAGCACGATAGATATCGAAAGGAGCTGCAGAGGTTTTACGGCTTAGTCTTTGTGACAAAACTACTTGAATTACCTCCCCAGACTCAATTAATTTACGTGCGGCTTCTACCTGAGACATGTAATCTTCTTTTGAGTGATTGGACTCCACTTCGCTTTTATAATTGGTGGGTTCGCCTGGGTTTAACCCTTTATTATCAAAAATATTACTTGAGCTAAGTCGTTCTACCAATAAATCAATTCTCGAAATGGCATCTTTATAATTTTGATCAATATCACCGTCCAATCGAGCGTCACTTACGACTTTTATAACATGTTTAACATGATCAAAAATTAATATTGTATCGGTGAGCATGAATATTGATTCAGGAACCCCCATAGGGTCGTCGTTAACGTTAGGATTGAGCCTTGGCTCGAAATGCCGAACAGCATCATAGGCTATAAAGCCAACTGCACCGCCCAAAAACCTTGGCAAACCTTCAACAGGAACTGGGTTCAGGCCCGACAGCGCTTCTTCTAC
The DNA here is from genome assembly GCA_002450835.1 of Dehalococcoidia bacterium UBA6926. Taxonomy (GTDB): domain Bacteria; phylum Chloroflexota; class Dehalococcoidia; order UBA6926; family UBA6926; genus UBA6926. Next base: position 13,519 of record DKAM01000008.1, on the reverse strand, counting down.
TTGGATTAGCGGGTCAACACTTCCTAGATCTGTGGATTTTCCAGTACTAACGACTTTACTTGGAAGAGTACCAATAAAACTGTATCGCGCTAACCTCTCACCACCCTCGACGCTTTCCAACAAAAAAGACGGCCCTTCGTGCGCGACTTTGAGATAAGCAGTCGCAGGAGTTTCCATATCTGCAGGAATCTCCTTATAAATTGGAGCGATGTTGCCTTCGCTTGCAAGGGTTTTGAATTTTTCGAGATCTGGATAATACATACTGATTTATACACCTACCATAGCAGCAATATAAACATAGTGTTTCCTCAACATACTCACACCTCTAGCCTACAAATGTATTATTTTCCAATAAATCATTCAAATTATCACAAAAAATTTTCGTCTTATCATCTTGGTCTATGGACGATCCTTCAATATACGAAATAACTTTCTCTTGAGGCATTAATGGGAAATCAGATCCAAAAATGATCTTATCGGACCCAACGGTACTAATCAGCCCTCTTAGAATATCGTTATCGTAGAGAAATGGAAATGCAGCGGTGTCAAACCAAACTTTGTCTAGATAGTCTCTGACTTCAGGCATGTAAGAGTAAAAAGGTAAGCCTCCACCTCCATGAGCTAGAATCATATTAACGCCCTCTAATTTAATCAAAAGGGCTTCAATAAATTCTAGTTTTGCCCCCTTTTTACCTGGATACTGATGACCTACAGGTTCAGATACATGAAGAAGAAGTATTAGTTTATTTTCAATAAGAGTTTCCGCTAACTTATCATATTCTTCATCGGTGATATTAAAAAAACCTTGTTTTTCAGCCCGAATTTCACCAATGCCTCTTATACCCTGTTTAGACAATCTATGAATTTCCGCTAGCCCATCTTCAAAAGATTCGGCAAACGAAACAGTACCGAAACCGATAATTTTCTCTGGTTCCTTATTAACCAAACTTATGATGGCGTTGTTTCCAAGTACGCATAGTTCATTTGAAGCCCAACCAAATCCACAAGCTATACTTTTTGAAATTTTTGAATTCTTCATAGATTGTATCAATTGGTCACCATTATCAATTCTCGTGCCAGGTTTGCTATAAAGCAGTTCAAATTCAGAATCCAAGGAAAAGTATCGGGCGGGATTCTTTACAATCTCGTCCGGGAAAACATGAGTATGTGCATCAATCATATATCCCACCATATGCTAAAGTATAAGGGCTTAGTGTCATTTAATGAGGAAATTCTTCTAATGGAATTCTCAGTAAGACTCACATTGTACCCATCTTGTTTATATAAGATCAAATGTTTAGGATAATATAAATAGGTTTAATAATGACTACAGATAGTTACCTAGATAAAATCATACCGAGAACTAAGCTCGACTTAGATTCAAGGCGTTCGCTTGTCCCAGAATCTGAATTAATAAATAAGATAAAAGATCTTCCATCTCCTATAGATTTCTACCAAGCATTCCGAAAAGACAAGCTGCATTTGATTGCAGAAATAAAAAGAGCTTCGCCATCGAAAGGGATTCTTGACGAAAACCTTGATGTTGAAGATTTAGCCACTCTATACATAAACCATGGAGCTACGGCAATATCGGTGTTGACCGATAGTCCATTTTTTAGAGGTTCTTTAGAAGACCTAAAAACGGTAACAAACGTCGCCCACATAAATCACATCCCTGTATTAAGAAAAGATTTTATCGTTGATCAATACCAAATATACGAATCACGGTATTGGGGTGCTGATGCCATTCTATTGATAGCAGTGTGCCTAACAAATGATGAAATATTAGAATTCCAAGAGTTGGCTAATTCCCTATCGATCGCTTCACTCATCGAAGTTCACTCGGAAGAGGAATTCTTTAGAGTACAAGAATTAAACCCACGATTATTAGGAATAAATAATCGTGATTTAAAATCATTCGAAACAGACTTAAGTGTTACATCCGGTATAGCGCCACGCGTCGGCCAAAATACAATTGTCGTCTCAGAAAGCGGGATTAACAATTCGCTAGATGCCAGAAACGTTAGAGCAGCAGGGGCAGATGCAATACTAGTTGGTGAATCTTTAATTACATCTGAAAATCGAGCAACTTTAATAGAGGAATTAAGCAATATTAATGACCCAAGAAACGGATTAATCGAAGAACAGCAGAACCTCATCAGCGACCTTACAGACAACCTTCCAGATATTAGAGAAAGTACCTAATTTAATGAATGTCATAATCAAGATGTGTGGGAATCGCAGCCTGGAAGACTTACAAATTGCAACAGCAAGCGGAGCTGATCTATTAGGAATTATATTTGCAGATGCATGGAGACAAATTGCAGTAGAAAAAGCTGCAGAAATGCTTACCGCTTTTAGAGATACAGAAGAACCAACACCACCCGTCGTGGGAGTATTTGTAGACCAAGAAGTCGCAGAAGTTAACTCCATAGCAGAAAATTTAGATCTGGATATGGTCCAGCTTCATGGAAACGAGGACAAAGAATACTGGGCTTCAATAGAAAGACCATTGATCATCGCAAAAAGGATACCCTCAACCGCAAGCGAGACAGAAATTAGAACAACATTAGAGCCAGTATTTGAATATGCGGAGTCGAAAAAAGCAATGGCTCTTATTGAACCTCTAGTAGAGGGGCAACCTGGAGGTACAGGGGCGTCAATGGATTTCAAAACCGCGAAAATGATAACTCAAACTTACCCTTGTATATTGGCGGGCGGCCTCACACCAGACAATATTGCAGGAATTATCAACGATGTACGACCCTGGGGAGTAGATGTTTCGAGCGGCGTAGAAACAAATAAGAAAAAAGACCCAAATAAAATAGCAAGATTCATCTACGAGGCGAGGAAAGCAAATTTATAGAAAATGAAGCTGAGCTATTTTAATCCTTTTTACATTGTTGAATACCAGTAATAGAATCATAAGTAGGAGAACAACTATACTCATGAAACAAAAAGATAAAGTAGGGTCGAATGATCGCTTCGGAGGTTTTGGAGGTAAGTTCGTCCCTGAGACATTGATGTCAGCGATTTCGGAACTTGAAGAAGCCTATTTGAGTGCAAGTCAAAATCCAGGATTTCTATCTGAGCTGGATTCACTTTCCAAAACCTATGCTGGTCGTCCAACTCCATTAACTCTTGCGAAAACTCTTACAAAAAAAGCAGGTGGTGCGACGATATACCTAAAACGAGAAGACTTGGCACATACTGGAGCTCATAAGATTAACAATGCTTTAGGGCAAGCATTATTGGCTAAGAGAATGGGAAAAACCCGTATCATTGCTGAAACAGGAGCCGGTCAACACGGCGTTGCAACAGCGACCGTATGTGCGCTTTTAGGAATGGAATGCCATGTTTATATGGGAGAAGAAGATATTGAAAGGCAAGCCCCAAACGTTTTCAGAATGAAGCTATTAGGAGCTAATGTAATACCTGTAAGCAGTGGTTCAAAGACTTTGAAAGATGCTGTAAATGAAGCAATGCGTGACTGGGTAACAAATGTCTCAAACACCTATTATTTGATTGGAAGCGTAGTCGGTCCACACCCATACCCAACGATGGTTCGCGACTTCCAAAAAATTATTGGAGAAGAGATTAAGGAGCAACTGAGAGAACTTGAAGGCAAACTCCCTGATTACTTGATCGCATGTGTGGGAGGAGGTAGCAACGCTATCGGTATGTTCTACCCTTTCGAAAAAGATACAAGCGTAAAATTTATCGGTGTAGAAGCAGGAGGCTCGGGAATAGAGTCAGGAGCACATGCGGCAACTTTGGTCGCAGGAACTCCGGGAGTTCTACATGGCTCGTACTCAATGCTTTTACAAGATCAATGGGGCCAAGTAATAGAAACTCACAGCATATCAGCGGGCTTAGACTACCCTGGAGTCGGCCCAGAGCACGCATACTACAAAGATATTGGAAGGGCCGAGTACACGAGTGTTACTGACGAAGAAGCCTTAGAAGGATTTCAGTTGCTATCTGAATCTGAGGGGATTATCCCAGCGCTTGAATCATCACACGCAATAATATTTGGAACTAAATTAGCTTCTACATTAAATAAATCAGATATTATGGTTATTAATTTAAGTGGCCGTGGTGATAAAGACATAGATACTGTGGCGCGACTGCAGAACGTTAGCCTCTGAGTAAACCCCTAGGTTTCCATTAGTACAATATTGCTTAACCACTCAAAAGGGCCCAGAACCAGGCTTGTAACAATTACACCAGCAATTGTCGCTCCGAGTGCAATTGGAGGAAAAGCCTGTTTTACATGAAGTCTCAGCATCCATGCCACGAAGCATCCAGTCCAAACCCCCGTAAAAGGCAATGGTATCGCGACTAACAGAATAAGAATGATTGAATTTTTGGTTCCTGCATTATTTACCGAAACATAGTTTGAATATTTTTCATGCACCAGAATCACTCTTCGATTTTGGAATACCCACAATTTATTCACCCAGGAAGGCAAATGAGGAATTATTCTGGGAACCCAATTTAGCACGATTAGAATGGGTAACACTGGTATAAGATTTCCTATAAGACTCGTGATAAATACAGGAACCCAATGTAAGTTAAGGCCAATTATACCTAAAGGTATACCTAAACGAAGTTCCCCTATCGGCAGCATCGAAGCGAACAATACTTGTAAGAGGGGGGGGAAAGACAATTCCCACATTTTAATACCTCCAATAAATAACCCAATTTCGTATTCAATATGTTAAATTCTGTAACCTATACTGAATATTAGATCACATTGACCAGAATATATAATATAATCTAAGCATACTGAATACTATCGGGGCCGTAGCTCAGCTGGGAGAGCACCTGCTTTGCAAGCAGGGGGTCAGGGGTTCGAGCCCCCTCGGCTCCACCAACTACAGTTGTTTAAGTTGGAAAAGATTTTACTTCGTCAAACAAGAAGAAATCATCGGGGTAATATTCGTATATGAAAAAAGAACTTTCTCACTGGTCAAAAATCATATCAAAACTAGGTATTTTTATTGGAATACCTTGGGGCCTATATAGTCTCACTGGAAGTATTTTTGCTACCGTAACCATCTTACTATGGATACTCTACATTTTCTGGCAACGCCCTTATAGTAGATGAGCCTCTACGAACCACAGCTCTGTGAGTAGGTACAAGTAAATTACTGAAGTACAAATCGAAGATTTAGGTCAAATTATTATCTTTTCTAACACAACCGAATTTTCCATTTGTAGCTCAGGGACTTCCCAATATTTTTTCAATAGTTGATCGATTTCCTGTCTTTTATGAAGGAAAAAACCGTTATTTAAATAAAACCTAACCGCCCACGTAGCACCCTTCCATGTACCAACAAGCAATCTGGCACTCCTGTTCATCTGAAACAAATATTCTAATAAGGATCTTCCAATTCCCATTCCTTGGTGACCAGAAAGTACATACGCATGCCTAATTAAGGTAACATTTCCTAATTCTTGTATTCCCATCACAGCGACCGGCACATCATTTATAGAATACCCAAACATACGCACATGACTCACAAATTCGTTTTTCAACTCTTGGTCAGTCATGTAGGGTTCGTGCCAAGAATCTTCGGGAATCACACCCTTGTATTTCAAGGCTGCATCGTTAATCACATTCAAGATATTGGTAATATCTTTTTCTGTATATTCGTTTATCATTTAGGAGGTTATCCTCCTTAAACCAATATGTTTAATTAACCATTTCCTTGCCGCGCACTTCGAATATCCAATATACCAATGGCCACAAGGCCGAACATCAATGACATCCAAGAAGCCATGCTAATAGGATCGTTAGGCCCGGATTGCGTCAAGAACGATATTGGTAATATTATTCCCGGCAGTACAAATATAGCTCCAACCAAGAGATGATAACTCTTGCTAAGAATCACTGAAGCTGCTGTCAACAAAAGGCCTCCACCTACTACCAATCCAAATCCTCCACCCAATGCAAAGGTAATTTCTTGGTACAATTGGCCCTGACTCAGGGAATCAGCTTGGATCGTAGCTAATTCTAAGCCTACACCACTAATAAAGAACGCGATCATCACAAGAAAAAGTTTACTCGGAACGCTAGCATAACTGGCTCCGTTGCTACCAGAATTTGCCAGACGCGAAGTAAAGTAATGTAAACCCAACATTATGGTTATCATACCGGTATATCCTAATAAACTCCCAATAGTTCCCATAGTTGGATCATCCATCAAAGCTTTGGCAATTTCAGCAGGACCTTCCGCTTGAGGATAAAAACCCATCCAACCAATCAATGCAATTATTGGACCCAAAACCAGTAAAACTCCTGTTTGCATTTTAGATTCCATATTTCACCTCTCAAAGTATATTTACCTGTACTTAAGATGTTGGAACATCTTAAGCGTTATTCACAAACGAATTAATATTACTAACTACTCGTCGCTCCGAAGAACTAGAACACCCAATCCAACTTGAACCACTGTAAATAAAAGCCACATGATATTGCCAGCTGCATCATTATCCCAAAACATTCCTGAAACCATAACTAGTCCCAGCAACAGCACAAGCCATCCGGCTCTACCATCCAAAAGTTTCTTCTCTAAAGTAAGTCCAGCTCCAAGCGTAATAAAAGCTAATCCCCAAAACATAGGCATCGCCGCAGTTATTTGATCGCTGATAAGGTTCAGGGTTGCAGATTCAGCCGATGCGACGGCTACAGCGCCAACATTCAAGCCCATTTGCGACATATTTACCGCTAAAATAGCAGGAAATAGGAATAGAGCGACCCCTGCATAGGCAGCACCTGGCCCTCCTCCTCCATAGATCGAACGCGCTAACATGGCCGAACCAACCAGCATTGCTACCATTGATAGAGCAGAAAGCCCGCCCACTAAATTATACCCAAGAGGGTTATCTATCGCTTGCTGGAGACCTTCAGCGCCCTCCCCATCCAAGCCAAGCAAAGGAGCCACAAGCATCCAAGTTACAAATATTCCTAGTGGGCCCAGAATGAGCTGCCACCCGGTCAAACTCTTTACAGTCATACAACCTCCAATTCACCGCAAAAGGGGCGGGATACACGATGAACATACCATATTTAGGGATTATTGCAAAATATATCTATATACGGTATCTATGATCAGTTATAATTCCTCGAGACCAAAGTTAGTCAAATAAAGCCCTATTTAATGGAAAACAGCCCCTAGTGAACCGCCTCCCGCTGCAATACTTTCTCCAGTGATGCTTTCAGCTTTCGGAGAAGCTAGAAAACAGACAATATAAGCCAACTCTTCCGGTTGAATAATTCTCCTTATTGCTACTCTTTCAGCATTAATTTCCTGCAGCTTTTCCACCGATATATTTTGTTCCTCAGCTCTATTATTTTGGCGAGTCAATACAGTATCGGTAGCGGTTGATCCTGGATGCACCACATTCAGTGTTATTCCATCAGGGCCTAATTGATCAGAAAGCGTTTTTGTCATATGAACTACAGCAGAATTTCGAAGACCGAAGAAGCTTGATTGCCGTGCACTTAAACCACCAATATTGATAATTCTTCCCCATTTCTGATTTTGCATATGAGGTACAACAGCCTTTATGGTCCTAAAATAGCCCACAATTTTCGTATCAATATCTTCGACTAAGTCTTTTTCAGTAGCATCGGATATGTTGGGTGAAACTTTGCCGCCAACCATGGCAGCATTATTTACAAGAATATCAATTCGACCGTATTGTTTTATAGTTTCCGCGATCAAATTTTCGACATCCAGTGTACTCGTCATGTCCGCACGCACCGCAGAAACATCACCCCCTGTCTGCTCTGAAATCTCTTTTGCGGTAGATTCAAGAACGTTTTCATCTCGGGCACAAATAACAACTTTGACCCCTTCTTCAGATAAATGCTGGGCAATGGATTTTCCTATACCCTTACTCCCACCTGTAACAATTGCCACTTTTCCTTGAAGCTCTAAATTCATGTTGGTTTTCCTCCTAAGGTAGCGAGAATTTACTAACCCATAATATTGCATCCAATACAGTGCAATGAAAAGTGAGGTACCCAATTCCGGCAACAGCAAACCAATGCTGTATGGGGTTTTCAACGTTGGTTGAAGTAATTACGCAAACGGTTATCAATATAGCTGCAATTGCAGCTCCCCATAGAACAAATTGAACAGAAAACCACCGCGTCTCATCGTGGGACACAATCATATTCATCGTCAACGGAATCCAAAGTGAAGCCATCAAGAGGAATAAAGCGACCAGACCTATAATTATTTTCATGTCGAACAATCCTCGAAGGGGAGTTATTGAATCGCCAGAAGAAAAAACTATATATGCGAAGAACCACAAATAACCAGCAGCAGCGACAAACATTGATACGACAATATATGGCTGCCATTCGCCGGGAACACCACCCCACAAAAATGCCCTATGTTCTGGATTCACCGCCAAATAATAAGCGTATCCTCCCAGAACTGCTATCCCACCTATCAAATTGACCAAAAAAAAGACATTACTAGCAGACATTCGATTAATAACGCCACCTTTCTAAGTTTATATAGTATAGACTACCAAATAACTCTAACTCTAACGAGTTAGTTAACTAAAATAACCAAGTCTCGCTACAAGATAATTTTTACAAATTGTGAAGGGGATATTAATAAGATTTATGCAAAAAAGGTTACCTTTCTTCTACGGATGGATGATAGTAATAACTATGGCTATCGTCACGATGGCCCAAACAGCATCTTTCAATCCGGTACTGGGTATATTTCTTAAACCGATCACAGCTGAATTCGAATGGTCTCGAGCGACATTCGCTGGAGCTATATCTGTAGGCACTATTTCGGGAGGATTTTTCTCAATAGTAGTAGGTCCTTTATTGGACAAATTTGGCCCTCGCTGGATACTTTTTCTGGCCTTTTTCTTTATTGGGTGGGCAATTCTGGGCCTCTCTTTTATTCAAGAACTATGGCATTTTTATGGGGTAATCATATCTATGCGAACCATCGTAAGCGGAGTAATTGCTATGTCTGTTGGGGTAGTAATATCCAAATGGTTTATCGATAGAAGAGGAAGAGCGCAAGCGCTTGCCTCAACTGGAACCAGAATAGGCAATTCTTTCATGCCGCTGTATGTCCAAACTCTAATATCTGGATACGGTTGGAGAGTCGGCGCAATGGGGCTAGGTATTCTTACTTGGTCAGTTACATTAATTCCCACAATTTTATTCTTACGGAGGCGCCCTGAGGATCTAGGGTTAGTACCAGATGGAAACACTGACAGGGTAGATGGTAATACGGAGAATGAAAGGGCATCTAGTAAGCTAGATCTGTCTTTAGATCGAAAGCAGGCAATGCGAACACCTGCATTTTATTTTATTCTTTTTGCTACTAGTTCTCTCTATTATGGTGGTGCTGGGATCAATTTTAACCTATTTCCATTTTTTACTGATCAAGGCATAGATCCAGATACCGCTGTACGTGTAATGACAACATGGGCGCTAATTAGTGCTGTTGGAGGATTACTCGTAGGATTTTTTGCAGAAAAAATCCATGTGAGATTCCTAATGTCTGGGATAATTATCATCGTATCACTAGGGATAGGATTGCTAAGTTTTGTTAATAACGCTAGAACTGCTTATCTATTCGCCTTTGCTCATGGCATTCCTTGGGGCGGTATCCCTATGCTACAGCAACTGGTGTGGGCGGATTATTTCGGAAGGGAATCCCAAGGTGCTATCAGAGGAGTTACCACGCCTGTGCAGATGCTTATGAACGCTATGGGCCCACTCACTACTACTTTAATTTTTGACGCTACCGGCAGTTATGAAGCGATATTCCGCATTTTCGCTGTTGGTTTTCTGTTTGCAGGGCTTATTTTATTGCTAGCAAAACCACCGAATTTAGTCGAGATTACTAACTCACAAAACTAGGTATTTCTTACTAACTTTCAAGATCGATCAGTTTATCCAAACGTCTTTGATGACGCTCACCACCGGAGTAGCTAGAATTCAAAAAGGATTCCACAACCAGTCTCGCCAATTCATACCCTATGACCCTTGCCCCGATACATAATACGTTCATATCATCATGCTCAACCCCCTGAGAAGCAGAGTAAGAATCATGGCATACAGACGCACGAATACCTTTTATTTTATTCGAAGCAATACTAGCCCCCACACCACTTCCACAAATGACAATACCTCTGTTAACGCTACCATCTTTTATTTTATTGGCAGCTTTTATCGCAAAATCTGGATAATCATCGTATTGATCATATTCATGAGCACCGATATCTTCAACAATGTGGCCTTCTTCTTTTAACCATTTAACTAAATCTTGTTTAAGATGAAACCCACCGTGGTCTGCCCCAACAACAATTCTCAAAACTGAACCCTCCGATAACAATTATACTAGACCGTTCATTAATTCTCTGAACGTTTCCAGAATGTAACCCTCGATATCACTAAATTCCATTACTTCCACAATCGATCCAATATAAGTTAACACTAGCATACGAACCGTTGTAGCTACTGTCACATAAGTAAGATATCTTTTAAACGGAAATTTTGAAACACCTGCGGCCATGCTTAACGCATCACCCCCAGCAAGGGGAATAAAATTGGTTACAATTAATAGAACTACTCCTATCCTTGTTGCAAAGATACGATCTATAAACCGTCCTATAACTCCTCTAAATATTTGACCCCTACTAATGGCCCCAAACGCATACGCAGTCGCGCCACCCAAGCCACCTGCTACACCAGTCACACATCCTAACAACACCCAATCTAATGTGTTAGCCATCTGCATGACTAACAGGATTCCTGGAGACGGAAAGATAATAGTTGCACTAGATATCAAACTAATAAAAAATGCGCCGAAATAACCCCAGCCTCCAAGCTCATCGGCATATCCTAAGAAAAAACCTCCTGAGATTAAAACAGTGGCAAACAAAATTCCGCCTAGAGCAATCCTCGCTCTGAAATTTAATACCAATTTCCTCTTTGGTTCCTCTAGGTTATTTTCAGTTAGCTCATCCATAATTAGTGCTTGCTTTGTCCCAACTATTTACTCAAAAAGTTCCTTACGAAGGCTTGTATGTTTCACTCCAAAAATTTTAGTCAAATCATTGTCCTCAACCCGATTATCAAGAAGGATTTGCCTAAGTTCGTTGACTGTAACCAATGGATTACGGAAAATCTGAGACATGATTGATACTAAAGGAAAAATAAATCCTGCTTTCAAATTAATATCTATCGTACTAATATTTGCCACATTCTGGACTAGTTTAACCAACATTTTATAAGTCCAAACGTCAAATCCAGCGATGTCATAAGTGTTACCAATTACAAGATCTTTTTTTTCAATGCAAAATTTAACACAATCAATGAGGTCATCTATGAAAATTGGCTGGAATGTTCCTGTCCCTCCGTTGGGTAATACAGACAAGGGTTTTAATTTCTCTAGAGATTGATAAATTCTCCCCAAAACTCCTGATTCGATGTTGCGTGAAAAAACCATCGACGAACGCAGAATTGTAAAAGGTAAGTTACTCTCGCGTATTATCCGCTCCGAACGTACCTTGGATACCGTAAAACGATCTTTTAGTGCAGGATCTGGACGAGTGCCCCCGACGACAATAAGGTGTTTTATACGATTATTTTTACAGGCCTTGATAATATTAGTAGTACCTTGAACGTGAACATTCTCAAATGTTTGATCAGCCGTTTCACGAAGAATACCCACAACATTGATCACGACATCGACATCCTTCATTGCAGAATTAAGGTTTTCAATTTTTTTAACATCGCCTCGTATATATTCAACTCCAAAATTATTTTCCTTAGGGCAATTCCTCGATAATACCTTCAATTTATATTGCCGCCCAGTTTGACTGTTTAACTGTTTCACAGTATTTGAACCTATAAAACCAGAGCCCCCTAATACCAATATAGTGAATGGTTCATTTGATAGTTTATTTTCATTCATAATAGTTAGCTATTCACTTGTTGCGGTACGCTTTCCTACAAATTTCTGATATAAATGATCCATGCATAACATTTTGCCCGGTGATGGATAATAATATGAAGTATATAAATATTTTCCTACCGTTGATAGCTATAGGCGTAGTTATTGGTTCCTTTAGTTGCCAATCAAGTTCTACAGCTATTTACGAACCCCCTCCACAGATACCCTCCGAAACCCCACAGCTTACTTTCGAAACACCCAAGTACGATAGTGGTGAAGAGAAATCAGAAAAGGAAGAACCCGAGGTAGTTCCTCAAAATGAAAAAATAGAAGAGGAAGATAAAGCTGATACATCCGCTGATGAGAAAGAAGAAGAAACCCCGAAGCCCGCCCCACCCAAAAAAGAGGAAGTGATAGCGCCCAAACAAAAGCCCCTATCTGGAAACGAAATAGTCGGAATCACAGGTACTTTCCTACCATCGAGTGGGTTTTTGATTAGTGAAAATGGTTTGGTACTAACATCAACTATCGTCAATAAATCAACCACAGCTGTCACGATAGTAGGAAATGATTTCCAAGCAGTTGGAGGAGAAATCATAGGATTTAGTGAATTTTCAGAAATTGCGGTTGTACAAGTAACTCAGCCAAATACATATGAATACTTAGAACTATCAGACGACACAATTTTCCCTCCAGGTTCAAAAGTTCGCGTAGTGAGAAGTGGGTGCACTTCATGCCCAGTTGGCTACCAAACACAATTTGAAACCACAGTGTTATCGGGATCTCTAGAAAACAACATATCTACTTTACAGCTCAATACATCCCTTGATCCTTCTTTCGAAGGGGGAGCAGTCCTGGATTCAACGAATAAAGTTATTGGGGTTATAACAGATCCGCTAGGCGGCACCGTTTCTACAATTGTAGGTGTGGGAATCGATAAAATGTCTCTAGGATCAAAAATATACAAACCAACTACGCCAGAAGATATATTAGAAGAGGGATTCTCTCAGGCAACCACTCCCCCATTTCCTTCATTTTTCTCGGGAAACGCTAGTATTAATGGGGTAGCGGTAAAAGATGGAACCCTAATTTACGCCAGAATCGATAATTATATTTCAGAATCGGTAGTGACTACGGAAGGTAAGTATTCCTTCCTAAAGATAGGACCTCCAATTGACGTTGGTTTCTTAGACGAAAAAATCGTTTTTTATATTGATGGTTTCGCCACTGAACAAACAAGTGTGTACGAAACTAGCATGTCGGACCCTTTAACGAAACTTGACCTTTCTGCGAACGTAGCCAACTACAGCTAACATCATGCAAACGAGTTTTATTTATAGCGAAGAGCTAACAAAAAACATATTAAGAGAAGATCATGTCCTCAGGCCTATGCGACTTAGGCTTGTTTACGAATTACTACAATCGTATAACGTATTCTCCAACGGGTCTGCAAATATTTTAGAGCCTAGAATAGCCACTCCTTATGAGTTAATGACTTTTCATTCTAGGGATTACATTGAGGCGGTTGGTGCATTCAGTAATGGAGATGATTTAGAAAGGCAGCATAG
>DKAM01000006.1:159641-163909 GCA_002450835.1 Dehalococcoidia bacterium UBA6926 | reverse complement strand
TTGATCTTTTTCACACCAATTAACCGGGGCCTTTCCTCTATAAGCTAACCCTTTTTCGAAAAATTTTAGAAAGAACCACTGGTTCCACTGGTAGTATTCTGGTAGGCAGGTGATCAATTCTCTTTCCCAGTCGTAGACAGCACCTAGTGTTTTCAATTGGTCACGCATTTTTTCGACGTTACCGAGTGTCCAGTCTCTGGGGTGGATACTACGTTCTATTGCAGCATTTTCTGCCGGTAACCCAAAGGCATCAAATCCCATTGGGTGAAGAACGTTATAGCCATTCATTCGTTTAAACCTCGCATAAGCATCTGCTGGTGCTTCAGCATACCAATGGCCTACATGTAGATCTCCTGAAGTGTAAGGGAACATAGTAAGTGCGTAGAACTTTGGTCTAGGATCGTCATCTCGGGCTTCATGCATATTATCTTTTGCCCATCGCGCCTGCCATTTGGCGTCGATAGTGGTAGGGTCATACCGGAGGTTATATGATTCAGTATCAGCGTTTGACATCCATACTTCCTAATTAACGTATTATGTAATCCTTACATTCTACATATTATAAACATCTTTTTTTTTAAATTGTGGGCTTCCAAACTTTAGACCATTCGATGAGTTTATAAGAACGAAACTTTGTGGCGAGAATCGTTGACAAATATATATAAACCAACTATAGTTTCTTCTGCGTGGTTCTATATAATACCTCAAACATAGAATAAACATAAGCCTACTCGCTTGGCTCTAGCTCAGCGTGTGGGTTTTTTTTGTCGTTCGAGACGATCGAGAAAGGTGCTCACTTTGGTTATACTTTCGGATAAGTCAATAAAAGATTACTCTAAGATCGAGGAGGTATTGGGCCCTCCTAACCTCATTCAAATCCAGTCGGGATCATTTGACTGGTTTAAAGACCAAGGCATAAGGGATCTTCTAGAAGAAATTAGCCCTATTCAGGATTCTATGAGGGAAGGGATCTCCGCTGATATTGTAAAGGGACGAACTCCTCGACAAATATTAGCAATGTTAAAAGAAAACGATTCCGAAGGGGAAGTCGCAGGAGGCCGTTTTTCTTTAAGTTTCATTGATCATCGATTTGGGCCTGCGAAATATACAGAAGATGAGGCTCGGGATAAAGACCAAAACTTTTGTGCCCCACTTTTTGTCACAGCTCGCCTGGTGGTGAGGGATAGTGGTGAAATAAAGGATCAAGAGCTGTTTTTTGGAGATGTTCCTCTTATGACCGATAGGGGTACGTTTATTATAAATGGCGCAGAGAGAGTAGTTGTTAGTCAGCTTGTCAGATCCCCCGGGGCATATTTTACCTTGTCCAGGGATAACATTACCGGAAGAGATTTGGCGTCAGCGAAATTAATTCCAAACCGCGGTGCTTGGCTCGAATTTGAAATTTCCTCAAAAAACCTGGTTACCGTCAAAGTTGATAGGCGAAGGAAGATGCCTGTAACTCTTTTTCTTCGGGCACTTGGCTATGATAATGATGAGATACTAAAAGAGTTTTCCGAAGTCGATTCCGATCAAGAAGTATCCTACATTAGGGCTACTCTTGAAAAAGATACCGCGGGCGATAGTTTTGATGATTCCCTATTAGATGTATATCGTCGTTTGCGCCCTGGAGAACCCTCGGTCATAGATAATGCAAAAACCTTGATATATAACCTGTTTTTCAACCCAAGACGTTACGACCTTGCGAAGGTGGGCCGTTATAAATTGAATCGCAATTTGGGGCTAGATCCTGATTACGAAAATACTACTTTATCTCCTGAAGACATACTTGCTTTGATTAAGCAAATGATAAAAGTACAACGTCGGATAGAAATTCCTAACGATATTGACCATCTTGGAAACAGGAGGGTTAGAGCGGTCGGAGAACTAATACAAAACCAATTTCGAGTTGGTCTGTTGAGAATGGAAAGAGTGGCAAGAGAGCGAATGACTCTAGTGCAGCCGGAGGGAGCCACGCCCGGTCATTTGATTAATGTTAGACCTGTAGTAGCTTCAATGAGAGAGTTCTTTGGTGGTTCGCAACTTTCTCAATTTATGGATCAAACGAATCCACTTGCAGAATTAACTCATAAAAGGAGGCTTTCTGCGTTGGGCCCTGGAGGGCTTTCTAGGGAAAGAGCGGGGTTCGATGTTAGAGATGTCCATAATTCACACTATGGTCGTATTTGTCCCATCGAGACACCCGAAGGCCCGAATATTGGCCTACTTGGTTCGCTCGCAACTTACGCTCGGATCAACGAGCATGGTTTTATTGAGACTCCCTACCGACGGGTTTTCAGAACAATATTAAATAAAGATAAAGACCAGTTGATCGGCCATACCCTCAGAGAAGATGTAGTTAAATCAGACAAGAGTGTGGTTGCGAAAGAAGGCCAAACTATTGATAGCAAATTAGCGACGGCAATATCTAGATTGGGTGAACATGAAGTGTCCGTTGTCCCATTTGTAGCAGAGGAGACGTCGTATCTTTCTGCTGATGATGAAGAGACTTTTGATATAGCTCAGGCAAACACGAGGTTAAATGAAAAAAGAGAAATATTGTCTGATTTGATCGAGGTTAGGCATAATGGCGAGCCACACACCGCTCGATCCGTTGAAGTCGACTACATGGATGTTTCACCTAAACAGTTATTTAGTGTTTCAACCGCACTAATTCCTTTCTTAGAACATGATGATGCTAACAGAGCATTGATGGGTTCCAATATGCAGAGGCAAGCGGTCCCGTTAGTACGCCCTGATGTACCTCTGGTTTCTACTGGAATGGAGGGTAGGGTCGCAACTGATAGTGGGCAAATCTTGCTTTCAAAATTTGCGGGGATTGTAGAGTCTGCGACAGCGGATGAAGTCGTTATTAAAGACGCCGAGGGTGAACTGCATACCCACAGGGTAAGAAAGTTTGAGCGATCAAACCAAGGTACGATTATTAACCAAAGGCCTTCCGTCGTCGCTGGTGATGAAGTTAAAATCGGTGACCCAATAGCTGACTGTGCTTCAACCGTAAAAGGCGATCTAGCCTTAGGTCAAAACGTTTTAGTAGCTTTTATGTCTTGGGAGGGCTTTAATTTTGAGGATGCAATCATCCTTTCAGAAGAAATGGTTCGGAATGATAAGTTCACATCGATCCATATAGAAAAATATGAAACTGAATCAAGAGATACAAAATTAGGCGCTGAAGAAATTACTCGCGATATTCCGAATGTTGGCGAAGAAGCCTTGAAAGACCTTGATGAACATGGAGTTATACGAGTTGGAGCTGAAGTAACAAGTGGTGACGTATTGGTTGGTAAGATCACTCCAAAAGGCGAAACTGAATTATCTCCGGAAGAGAAATTGCTCAGGGCTATTTTTAGTGAAAAAGCGCGAGAAGTTCGCGATTCTTCTTTGAAAGTTCCACATGGTGAACGTGGAAAAGTGATTGATGTTAGAGTTCTGTCTCGTGCGAATAAAGATGAATTGGCGGCTGGCGTAAATGAATTAGTCAGAGTGTCAGTAGCACAAACTCGAAAAATATCAGTAGGCGACAAAATGGCTGGTAGGCATGGCAACAAAGGTGTTATTTCTCGGATAATGCCGATCGAAGATATGCCTTATCTGCCCGATGGTACCCCGTTACAGATCATACTTAATCCCATAGGAGTTCCTAGCAGAATGAATCTTGGCCAAATCTTGGAAACCCATATTGGTTCTGCTGCGAGTGATTTGGGCTTTAAAGTGGTCACTCCCGTATTTGATGGAGCAGACCCCGCTTCCATAGAAGATGCTCTAGGAAGGGCATGGATAGCTCATCAATCGGGTGCTGTAGTTACTAACGAAAATGAAGAACTGGAATTCGATCAGACTATTGCGGAAAAATGGCTTGAAAATAGAGGGGCAGACTTGGAAGGTGTATTTGATGATGCTGTTATCGGGCCAGCTAAAGAAACGTGCTTACGCCTTTGGTTAGAAGACGAAGGCGTAAAGAGTGCCAAACTTACTGGAACTAAACTCATCGATGCGACTTCAAATCATTATGACAAGACTGGTAATCACCCGCCGATTTTTGGCAAAGTTTTGTTAAGAGATGGTAGAACTGGTGAACCATTTGGCCAACCCGTTACAGTTGGATATATATATATGCTCAAACTTATACATTTAGTTGAAGATAAAATCCACGCAAGATCCACCGGACCATATTCTTTGATTACCCAACAGCCCCTTGGAGGAAAGGCGCAGTTTGGTGGACAAAGATTCGGTGAAATGGAAGTTTGGGC
>DKAM01000006.1:157712-159344 GCA_002450835.1 Dehalococcoidia bacterium UBA6926 | reverse complement strand
ATGGAAGTTTGGGCTCTAGAAGCATACAGCGCCGCGCATAACTTACAGGAAATGTTGACTGTCAAGTCTGATGATGTTCAAGGACGGCAACAGACGTATGAGTCAATTGTAAAAGGAGAAGATGTTTCAGAGCCAGGTGTTCCTGAAAGCTTTAACGTCTTACAAAAAGAGCTACAAAGCCTAGGTTTAGCCGTTGAGCTTTTGGACAAAAACGAGGTTCCTGATAAGGAGTCGGTTGTGGGCACGCCGATAAGTGTTCTTGAAGAGGACGCTGCAGACCTTATAGATGAATCAGAGATCGATATTGAAATAGAAGAGGAGTCCGAAAATGACGGTTAATGATTTTAGCGCTATCAGGATTTCAATCGCTTCTCCTGACCAGGTGAGAGCTTGGTCTTATGGAGAAGTAACAAAACCTGAAACCATTAACTATCGAAACCAAAAGCCTGAGAAAGATGGCTTGTTTGATGAAAGAATATTTGGCCCCACTAAAGACTTTGAGTGCTACTGCGGAAAATATAAGAGAATCAGATACCGAGGAGTTATATGTGATAGGTGTGGGGTTGAAGTCACAAGGGCGAAAGTTCGTCGTGAGAGGATGGGGCATATTAATTTGGCCGCTCCAGTCGCGCACATATGGTTCGCTAAAGGTACTCCAGGTTGGCTTGGATTACTCTTGGACATGACGCCTCGTAATCTTGAACGGGTTCTATATTACGCTCAATACATCATCACCAGTGTTGATGAAGAAGAAAAAGCTAAATTACTAAACGATTATGCATCAGGTGAAAATGAAGTTGAGAAAGCAGTTGGCGAGGAGAAAAGTGCAGCGCTTCAACAAATTTCGGCTACTAGAGACGAAACTGTCGAAGCGATTGATAAGCAAATAGCGGATATCTCAGAGGCGATTGAAACCAAATTTGCGGATGAATTGCAGCCGATCAGAGATGAGCGGGAAGTAGCACAAAAATTCCTAGATGATAATAAACGTAAACGGAACCATGAAGGGTTGACGTTTAGAGGGAAGAGCATTGTAGAGCCTAAAAAAACCATTGCTAAAGTGCATACTGGTGTTCTTGAAAAGGCTGTTCAAGAGTTAATGAATGAAGTTGCCGGAGAAGAAGGCGTTGAGGCCCAATCTAAGATCCAAGAATTGCTTGCCGAAAAAGAGAGAGTAATTGACTCAGCAGATGACCAGGTTTCGCAAGTAACTAAATTGTCGGATACAAGATTAAAAGACGCTTTTAAAGCGATCGATGAAAAGCGAGGCGAAATTGAAACTATCCTCCCACTGAAAACTCTTACGGAGAATATGTTTAGAGAATTGACGGATACCTATCCGAAATTATTTTCGGCTTCAATGGGTGCAGAAGCTTTACTTGATATATTGGGAAATCTGGACTTAGATAAGATGCGCACCAAATTATTCAAAGAGGCTTCAGAGGGTAACGGCCAGAAGGCAAAAAAAGCTGCAAAAAGGCTAAGAGTTATCGAGGCGTTTAGAAAGAGTGAGAATAATCCTCAATGGATGGTTCTTTCGGTTTTGCCAGTTTTACCACCTGATCTGAGACCTATGGTTCAGCTGGATGGTGGTAGATTCGCAACTAGCGATCTTAATGATCTTTATAGAAG
>DKAM01000006.1:120048-157417 GCA_002450835.1 Dehalococcoidia bacterium UBA6926 | reverse complement strand
GATCTTTATAGAAGAGTTATAAACAGAAACAATCGATTGAGGAGGCTCATGAAATTGGGAGCTCCTGAGATTATTGTTAGAAATGAAAAGCGGATGCTTCAAGAAGCAGTGGATGCGCTTATTGATAATGGTCGTCGAGGTAGGACCCTGACGGGGAGCCACAATCATAAATTGAAATCTTTGTCCGATATGCTTCGTGGAAAGCAAGGGCGTTTCAGACAAAATCTTCTTGGAAAGAGGGTGGATTATAGTGGGCGCTCCGTAATTGTAGTGGGGTCGTCATTAAAACTTAATCAGTGCGGTCTTCCCAAAAAGATGGCTTTAGAATTATTTAAACCTTTTGTGATAAACCGACTTGTTTTGAATGGTTTTTCGCCCAACATAAAAAGTGCGAAGCGGTCTGTAGAGAGAATGAGACCAGAAGTTTGGGATTTGCTTGAAGAAGTAATTAAAGATAGGCCAGTTTTCCTGAACAGAGCACCTACTTTGCATAGGCTTGGAATACAAGCTTTTGAACCCGTTTTGGTTGAAGGTAACGCGATACAGATTCATCCTTTAGTTTGCTCTGCCTACAACGCTGATTTTGATGGAGATCAGATGGCGGTCCATGTTCCGATAGGTCGGAAAGCGATCGCGGAGGCAAGGAAGCTTATGCTTTCCACTCATAACATGCTTTTACCAAGCTCTGGTGACCCTGTTGTCGCACCAACTTTGGATATCGTAGTTGGATGCTATTACTTGACTACGATCGAAGAGGGAGTACAAGGCGATGGGAAAATTTTCCACGATTATGATGACGCTAAACTTGCTCACGAACTTCGCCAAATAGATCTTAGAGCTAAGATTACTATTAGAAAAGGAGTTGCCGTAAATCCCGAGGGCGAAGAATTCAGTTTACTTCCGCGATTTATGACTAATCAAGACTCTTCTACATTTGTTGTTGAACCTGTAGTTCAACAACCTTTACCTGAAGGTTGGACAACGCAACCCATTGAGACATCGGTAGGAAGAATACTTTTTAACCAAGTTTTTCCAAATACCGTGAACTATAGGAACGAAGTGGTTGATAAAACTGCTTTGAAAGATGTTGTTTCAGAGTGCTACCAGAAAGTTGATAATGATACGACCGCCTTGGTATTGGATGATGTTAAAAAACTGGGATTCCATTTTGCTACCGAGTCCGGCCTAACCATCGCGCTTAGCGACATCAATGTCCCACCAGAGAAAGAAGCTATGCTTGAAGAAGCGGACAAAAAAGTTGGGGAAATTGAAC
Source organism: Dehalococcoidia bacterium UBA6926 (assembly GCA_002450835.1). GTDB lineage: Bacteria > Chloroflexota > Dehalococcoidia > UBA6926 > UBA6926 > UBA6926. Next base: position 156,144 of record DKAM01000006.1, on the reverse strand, counting down.
GTAATTATCAGCGTGGTTTGATGACCGTTGAAGAAGAAGAAATTCGAACCATTGAGATATGGCAAGACGTCAACCACCAAATGGAGGGCGTTATAAATGAAAGATTGCCTGAATTTGGCAACCTCTATCTAATGGCTGGTTCGGGTGCGAAAGGAAATATTGCCCAAATCAAACAGATGGTTGGGATGAGAGGTTTAATGGCTGATCCTAAAGGAAAAATCTTGCCTTTGCCTATTCGATCTAGTTTTAGAGAGGGGTTGAGTGTTTTAGAATACTTTATTTCAACTCATGGAGCTAGAAAAGGTCTAGCAGATACAGCTCTTAGGACCGCTGACTCGGGATATCTTACTAGGCGACTTATAGATGTTTCTCAAGATATGATAGCGCTTGAGCTAGACTGTGGTACTGAAGAAGGACTACTGGTTGAATCAGATCTAGAACCATCCGTTCTAGGTAGCTTGAAAGAACATATTGTAGGCCGTATGGCAGCCAGTCCGGTAAATCATCCGAAAACTGGAGCCCTAATAGTAGACAGGAATGAAGAGATAGATGAGACCATAGCTGCGCTAATAGAAGACTTAGGAATTGAGAGCGTTCTTGTTAGAAGCCCTCTAACTTGTGTTGCCAGCCAAGGTCTCTGTCGGCTTTGCTACGGTAGGTCATTAGCTAAAGGCCAATTAGTGGAAAACGGCGAAGCTCTAGGGATAATTGCAGCACAGTCGATCGGTGAGCCCGGTACACAACTTACGATGCGAACATTCCATACAGGTGGAGTAGCAGGTGTTGATATAACAAGTGGGCTGCCAAGAGTTGAAGAATTGTTCGAAGCTAGAATCCCTAAAATTGTTGCGCCAATTGCGGAGATTCCTGGTGTTGTTAATTTAATAGATGATAAGGATGGAAAACGCATTCATATCATTAATGAAGAGATTATGAGTAAAGAATATTTGATCCCTGCAGATCATAGAAGTGTCGTAAAAAATGGCGACCAGATTGATGTGGGAACACAGTTATTCAAGCCAATAAAGCGTAGGAATGCTCCAGAGCAACCGGGAGAACCCCTCGCACTTGAAGAGATGCAGGCAGATATAGAAGGCATAGCTAAAGTTAAAGGGAAGAAAATTACAATTGAGCATCCTATCTTGGAAGAAAGAACTTACCCGGTTCCCCCTAATATGCGCTTGCTGATTGAACATGGTGATCGTATAGAGGCAGGTTCAGAGTTAGCTGAAGGGCCCTTGAATCCTCAAGATGTTTTAGCGATAAGAGGTAAAGCTAGTATCCAAAAATATTTGGTAGAAGAGGTACAAAAAGTTTACAGATCTCAAGGTGTGGTTATACACGATAAGCATATAGAGATTATTGCTAGGCAAATGCTGAGGCGAGTACGTATCGATTATCCTGGGGAAACTGAGTTTTTGCATGGTGAATTAGTAGACAGACTACTTTGGCAATCAATCAATGCCAAGATGCAAGAAGAAGGGAAAGAAATTGCTACGGCAGAAACAGTGCTATTAGGTGTTACGAAAGTATCATTGAGTACTGAAAGTTTTCTTGCTGCATCCTCCTTCCAAGAGACAACAAGGGTATTAACAGAAGCGGCACTTTTTGGCAAAGTAGACCTGTTACAAGGCCTGAAAGAGAATGTGATAATTGGCCGGTTGATTCCTGCCCAATTGGAATCACAAATAGCTGAAGAGAAACTTCAAGCTGCTCAGGCGATGGCCGCTTTGGCAGAAGCTGAAAACGAAGAAGAAGAAGACGAGATCGTCTCCGAACGAGATCAAGAAGATGAGGATGGATTGCGAGCTCTCGCTGCCTTATTAAATTCTGCTCTTGATGATGAGAAACCCAGCTAGATATAGATATCACTTATATTTGAGTAAGATTATCTTGACAAGCTAGATCTTCGTTTATTATGCGGTATGTGTTGGTGTTCGATATGGTTAAGCTATCAATGAAAAAATATACATTTGCACTGCTTTTAGGTTTATTGATCTTTGCATTACCTATGTTTTTTATTTCTTTTAACGTTACTTTGGCTTTTGGGACTGAGAGTGTTTATATGTACTCAGTGGACAATTATGAAGTAGTTGAAAAGACTGGTATCGATCGGCAAGCTCTAACTACTGCCATGCAAGGGATGGTGGCTTTCTTCAAAGGGGGGATAGATATATCTGAAGTACTTGTGAATGCTAATGGTGAATTGCAACCACTGTTTTCTCAGAATGAACAATTACATTTTGATGATGTGCGCGATATTTTAGATATGATTAGAATGAGTTTGTATATCTCAGGATTATTCATTCTCTGCTCATTAATAACGTTGCTATATTGTGTGATTCGAAACTACAGACCTCAAATAGATATGATTCTCGGATGTTTCAAATATTCTGCATTAACTGTAACGACGATTTTTGCTGTTCTGGGTGTTGTTTCACTAATGGGCGGTTTTGATTACCTATTTTATTGGTTTCATATTTTGTCATTTTCTAACGATTTGTGGATGGGTACAGAATCTAGCCGGATGGTCCAGCTATTCCCAAGCGAATTTTTTATGCATGTATCAATTATGATTGCCTTAGCTACCTGTTTAGAGATGGCCACTCTGTTTTTAGGTTGCCGTAGCATTGTGAGAATTGCACATATTGGCGAAAGACGAGTTTATTTATAGTTGATATAATAGAAAATGCTATTTAGTGGGTATTAAGGAGTAGTTCTGTACTTTTATGAATTTGAAAATTGTGACTACAAGAGGCGATATAGTTTTTGATCAAATTGACTCCTATTTAAAGGATGCAGGTATAGTTTGCTCTGAATTTTCTGGTAATGATGTTACTAATATTTTCCAAGATCCTCTTACGCAGATTGTTTTATTGGATATGACAGGACCAATCGCAAGGCCCTCTTTTGTAAAAGAAATTATTGATCAATCAAAGGATGGGAGGCTAGTAGGCGTCGTAGGGTTGATTTCAAAAAGGGACATAGGAAACGTTGACTACCAACTAGGTTTGGATGATTTTGTTCTTAGTCCTCTTGATTACGATGAATTAGTGACTCGCTTAAATATGTTAAGCCACAAATATAGTACCGCCGGGGAAAACCCAAACATGATCAGGGTAGAGGACCTTGTCATAGATACCGCAAGATACGAAGTTTGGGTAGGGTCAAGGCAAGTGACTTTGACGTATAAAGAGTATGAACTACTGAAACTTTTGGCATCGGAGCCAACAAGAGTATTTACTAGAGATGCTCTTTTAGATCAAGTGTGGGGATATAACTATTTTGGCGGAACGCGGACTGTGGACGTTCATGTTAGACGCCTCAGAAGCAAACTGGAGGATTCCACGCACACTTTTGTTGAAACGGTTCGTAATGTGGGGTATCGTATTAGATCTTCTAGTGAGCCTAGTAATCCTTCAATAAAACGTAGAATTGTAGATAGGATGAGCGAAGAAGATTAACAGATATAGAGTTTTGTAACATATTTGTAACTTATAGATAGTATGATTAATCGGTATTTTGGGGGGAGATTGTTATGACGAGTGATAATAGTATATTAGGAAAATTGCACACAGGCCAAGAAGTTATTGATTATGTTAGTAACAACGGTATTTTGATAGTAGATCTTAGGTTTATTGATCTAATAGGGACCGTTCAACATTTTTCTATACCCGCTAGTGAACTAACTGATTCCATATTTGAACTAGGTACCGGATTTGATGGTTCTAGCGTAAGGGGTTTCCAAGCGATCAATGAAAGTGATATGTTAATCGTTCCAGATCCTGAAACTGCCTTTGTGGACCCTGTTTTGGAACATCCGACTCTTGCGCTTATGTGTGATATCAAAGACCCAATAACAGGTGAGTCGTACAGTCGTGATCCTCGGTATGTTGCTCGTAAAGCAGAACAATATTTAAAGGACTCGGGTATTGCTACAGTAAGCTATTGGGGTCCTGAGGTAGAATTTTTCATTTTCGACAATGCTCGGTTCGATTATAACTCTAACTCTGGATATCACTTTATTGATTCAGAGGAAGGTATTTGGAACTCTGGTCGCGACGATGGACGGCCAAACTTAGCACATAGACCCCGACATAAAGGAGGTTATTTCCCATTACCCCCAGTTGACTCTATGCAGAATCTTAGAACGGAAATCATTTTAAAAATGATGGAAGCTGGGCTTCATATTGATAAGCATCATCATGAAGTAGCAACCGCAGGCCAAAGTGAGATCGGATTGCATTATGGTAGCTTAGTTAAACAGGCCGATGCTGTTCAGGTGTACAAGTACATTGTGAAAAATGTTGCTCTAGCAAACGGCAAAACCGCTACTTTTATGCCGAAACCATTGTTCAATGATAATGGGACTGGAATGCATACCCACCAATCTTTATGGGACGCTGACAAACCACTTTTCTATGATAAAGACGGATATGCTGAGGGCAGTGAAACTATGTTCCATTACATAGGCGGTTTGCTAAAGCATGCAAGGGCAGTATTAGCATTTGCCGCTCCTAGTACGAATTCGTATAAACGGTTAGTACCGGGTTTTGAAGCTCCAACTAGCCTTGCTTATTCACGCCGAAATCGTAGCGCAGCCTTTCGAATACCAATGTATGAGCAAGGTATACCAGCGACGAAGCGCGTCGAATTTAGAGCCCCAGACCCGATGGCTAATACATATTTGGCCTTTTCGGCTATGCTTATGGCTGGACTTGATGGGATTCGCAACAAGATTGACCCGGGAGATGCTCTAGATCAAGATATTTACGATTTAACCGATGAAGAGTTGGCGGCAATCCCACAGGTTCCAGGGAGTTTGGAAGAAGCTCTTCAAGCACTTGAACAAGATCATGATTTCTTGCTTGAAGGAGACGTCTTTACAAAGGACGTTATTGATACTTGGATAGAATATAAAAGAGTAGAAGAAGCTGATCAAATAAGGCTAAGGCCTCATTCTTATGAGTATTTCTTATACTTTGACGGATAAGCGAACGTTCTAAACCATTCTATAGGCGATTAAATATTGCTTACAGGCGTGTTGAATAATGAACGAGCATATAAATCACACATACTCTAAGAGAGATATGCGCCTATATGTTGATTTGAAAGGTTTTTGTTATGGAATTGCGGTCGGATGAATCGGCCAAGGAATTTGTAACCCAGACGGTAAGGGAGCAAGGAGTCAAATTTATTCGTCTTTGGTTTACGGATATTCTTGGTAATCTGAAAGGGTTTGCTATTAGTCCTGCTCAACTTGAGGAGGCTCTTGAGACTGGTATTGGGTTTGATGGTTCCGCAATCGAAGGATTTGCCCGTACAGATGAGTCTGATATGGTAGCCGTTCCAGACCCTAGTACCTTTGCTATATTACCGTGGCGACCGAAAGAGAGTGGGGTAGCGAGGATATTTGCAGATATAAAAACTCCTGAACAAGAATATTTTGATGGCGACCCTCGCCAAGTTCTAAAAAGAAATCTAAACGTTGCTGCAGAATCAGGCTACACTTTTTACGTCGGCCCTGAAATGGAATATTTCTATTTTAAAGATTCCCAAGACCCGACCCCGCTTGACACTGGAGGGTACTTTGATCAGATGCCTATGGATTTTGCTTCTGATCTTAGGAGAGAAACGATTCTCACACTAGAGGATGTCGGAATACAGGCGGAATATAGCCATCATGAAGTTGCTCCAAGCCAAGATGAAATAGTTTTGCGCTATGAGGACGCTTTGACGATGGCTGATAACTGTATGACTTATCAACTCGTCGTAAAAGAGGTCGCGAGGCGTCATAACGTCCATGCAACATTTATGCCTAAACCTCTGGTAAATGTAAATGGCAGTGGTATGCATACTCACCAAAGTTTATTCATCGGTGATAACAATTGTTTTTATGATTCTGATAAACCTGATAATTTGTCAGATATAGCTCTTAGTTACATAGCAGGGTTACTTCACTACGCACCCGAGTTTACATCGATCACCAATCAATGGGTTAATTCTTATAAGCGTTTAGTTCCAGGTTTTGAAGCTCCTATCCACGTTACGTGGGCAAAGAAAAATCGGTCTGATTTAATTAGGGTTCCCCAAATCACGACTTCGAATCCAGGATCAGCAAGGATAGAATATAGAGCGCCCGATCCAGCCTGTAACCCATATTTAGCATTTTCCGTTATGCTTGCGGCTGGTCTGGAGGGTATTAAAAATAATATGAAACCTCCTAAACCTATGGATAGAAACGTTTTTGATATGTCCCAAGAAGAACGCAAGTCTGCTGGGATCAAAGATCTACCAGGCAGTTTGCATGAAGCACTATTGCTGACAGAAGATAGTGATTTTGTCAGGAATGCCTTAGGGGACCATGTTTTTGAGAGCTTTGTTAAGAATAAGCGGATTGAATGGGAAAATTATCGAAGCCAAGTAACCGATTACGAAATTCAGAGGTACTTGCCGGTCCTTTGATACAAATATTTTTGTGTTAAGGATATATAATAGATTAGCTAAAGGATGAATATTTATTTATGAATCACACGGGAAAAATACAAAAACCAGACGGTTATAGACCCCCTTTGTATGATCCTTCGTTCGAAAAGGATGCATGCGGTACAGGTTTTATTGCGCAGATTTCTGGAGAGCCTACTCATGATCTTGTTGTGAAGGCTGTTGAAGCGGTAATAAATTTAACTCACCGGGGAGCAGTATCTGCGGATGCAAAAACAGGGGATGGTGCAGGAATCCTTACTCAGCTACCGGAAAAATTGATTCGGAGGGAAATCCAGTCTTTGGATATTTCGATTCCTTCGGATGATGGCCTGGCCGTCGGTATGTTTTTTTTCCCTCCAGGATCAAATGTTCATGATGGGACTCCCGTTATTGAAAATGAATTTAAATCAACCGGTTTGAATTTTTTAACTTGGAGAGAAGTTCCTGTAAACTCTTCCGTCCTTGGGCAGCAAGCTTTAGATACGATGCCTCAGATCAAGCAAGCGATTGTATCTGCTTCGGGGTCTTTCACTACTGAAGAATTTGAAAGGAAACTTTATGTCAGCAGGAGAAATATAGAGAAAAAGGTCGCATTGATTGAAGGATTTGAGTCTTTCCATATCGCTTCTCTTTCGTCAAAAACCGTTGTCTATAAAGGGCTATTGGTGGCCCCGCAACTGTCTACATTTTATTTGGATCTTGCAGATGATGATTTCGAATCAGCTATAGCGGTGTTTCATCAGAGATATTCGACCAATACACTCCCAAATTGGGCGCTAGCGCAACCTTTTAGATTTCTGGGTCACAATGGGGAAATCAATACATTACAAGGAAACAGAAATTGGCTGACGGCGAGAGGCGATGATTTTAATGCACCGGTATGGAGTAGGTCAGACTTACAAGCCATAATTCCAGTTACGGATACAGAGGTGTCTGATTCTGGAAGCTTGGACCATGCACTCGAATTACTTAACCGATCTGGACGAGATATTTTACACAGTATGGTGATGTTGATTCCAGAGGCGTGGGAAAACATGCCGAATATGGATCCGGCCTTACGAGCGTTCTATGAATACCACGCTTTATTGACAGAACCATGGGATGGCCCTGCAGCGGTAGCTTTTTCTGATGGTGATTTAGCAGGGGCTATATTGGATCGTAATGGGCTGCGCCCTGCCAGGTATCACGTAACTGAAGATGGATTAGTAATCATGGCATCAGAAGTGGGAGTTCTGAGGGGAATTGAAGAGTCGACTATTATTGAAAAAGGCCGTCTTGCGCCTGGAGAGATGATCGCGGTTGATACCGTTAATAACAGAATTCTTAGGAATTCTGAGATAAAAGATAACTTGGTATCTCGTAATGCATACAGCGATTTACGGGATGATAGTTTGGTTACATTGAATTCTTCTAATAGAGTACAAACTTTGAACAAACCTGTGTTGGATCATGTTTCTTTATTGCGAAGACAGAAATTTTTCGGTTATACAGCGGAAGAACCCTTAATGGTCATCAAACCTATGGTGCAAGAGGGTAAGGATGCGACCTATTCGATGGGGGATGATACGCCGTTAGCAGTTTTGTCTCAACTTGCTCCCCCTCTATACAATTATTTCAAGCAAGGTTTTGCACAGGTTACAAATCCCGCGATTGACCCAATAAGAGAATCTGTAGTGATGAGTTCTAATGTGTACTTGGGCAAACGTTCAAGCTTGATTGGAGATCCAAGCCCTGATCAGAGGTTATTGGCTTTAGAAGGCCCGATAATACTTAATGAAGAACTAGACCAAATCAGAGCTATTAATGAAAATCGTCTAAGATCTGTAACACTACCAGCTGTATTTCCCGTATCAGGAGGTAGAGAAGCACTTGAAAAATCCCTGGACGATTTATGTGATCAAGCAGAAAACGCTGTTGATGATGGCAATACAATAATAATATTGAGTGATAGAGCTGTTGATGAGAGGAATGCGCCGATTCCGATGTTATTGGCCGTTGGGGCAGTACATCAAGAGCTAATAAAACGCGGAAAGAGGATGAAAGCTAGCATTATCTGTGATAGCGGTGAGCCCAGAGATGTTCATCATTATGCTAGCTTAATTGGTTATGGTGCGAGTGCAGTAAATCCATATTTGGTTTGGGATATTTTACGGAATTTATCTGAGAAAGGTGAGTTAAAGGATTTAGATAACCAAGATTATCCTCTTTTGAAATATAGGATGGCTGCAAATAATGGCATATTGAAAATAATGTCTAAAATGGGTATCTCGACAGTCACATCCTATCATGGCTCTCAAATTTTTGAATGCCTTGGACTATCTGAACAGGTAATTGATAAATGTTTTACCGCAACTTTATCTCGACTTGGCGGAATTGGATTTGGGGAGATAGCGGACGACGTTTTGAAGAGGCATACGTCTGCTATTGAAGAAGAAATTACTGAAAAATCAAAATTGGTTGACCATGGGTTTATTCGATTTAGAAGAGCAGGAGAGTTTCACGCGAATAATCCAATAGTTGTTCGCACACTACATAAAGCGGTCCGCAGCGGCGACTACGAAGAGTATGTGCCTTACCGCGATGCAATGAATAATAGGCCAATATCAAGTGTTAGGGATATCTTACAATTTAAACGCGATAAGGAACCCATACCTTTGGATCAAGTTGAACCACTGGAGAATATTTGGAAGCATTTCACGACAGGAGCTATGTCCCTTGGCGCCCTTAGTCCGGTAGCTCATGAAACGTTAGCTGCAGGTATGAATGCTATTGGGGCTGCTTCAGATACAGGAGAAGGCGGTGAGGACCCAAAACGATTTAGGGGTCTGATGAATGGGATAAATGCAAATTCCAAGATTAAACAAATTGCTTCTGGCCGTTTTGGAGTGACCCCAGAGTATCTTTCCATGGCTCAAGAAATTGAAATAAAAATCGCACAGGGATCCAAACCAGGTGAAGGAGGCCAGTTACCTGGTCATAAAGTGATTGAATATATAGCATATATTAGGCATACCCAACCAGGAATAACTCTAATATCACCCCCTCCACATCACGATATATATTCCATCGAGGATTTGGCCCAATTAATATACGACTTGAAGATGATAAATCCTGGTGCACAGGTGACCGTCAAGCTCGTATCTGGAGTCGGTGTTGGAACGATCGCTGCAGGTGTGGCCAAAGGGTATGCAGATAAGATACACATATCCGGTTCTGATGGTGGTACTGGTGCTAGCCCATTGTCTTCAATAAAAAATGCAGGATCTTCTTGGGAGTTAGGGCTTGCAGAAACCGAGCAAGTTCTTGTCATGAATGACCTCCGAGGCAGAGTAAAATTACGAACAGATGGTGGAATTCGAACTGGTAAAGATGTTGTTATGGCCACGATGTTCGGAGCAGATGAAATAGGGTTTGGTACGGCGGCGCTCGTAGCGATGGGATGCGAGATGGCAAGACAGTGTCACCTTAACTCTTGCCCAGTTGGAATTGCGACTCAACGTGACGATTTGATTGATAAATTTACAGGCGACGTTGATAGTGTCGTCAATTATTTTACATTTGTAGCAACCGAGGTTAGGGAAATATTAGCGAGTCTAGGATACAAATCTCTTGAAGAAGTGATAGGACACCCAGAGTACTTAGAACCCAGGTCCGATTTGGATAGTTCTGAACGAGCCATGGCCCTGGATGTAAAACCTCTTTTAGGTTTGCCAGATCCAGATTTTAAAAAGCCTATAAAAAATATTCAAGACCGAAATGATCGTCAAGATGATTATAAATTGGATGATACGATAATGGAGGATATAGGTGGTTCGATAGAATCTGATACTCAGTATTCCGGATCATACGAAATTAATAATTCCCATAGAACCGTCGGTGCTAAAATCTCTGGTCATATAGCGAAAAAGTACGGACTTAGCAGAACTGGTTCTATGGATATAAACCTGAATTTTGATGGTACAGCTGGGCAGAGTTTCGGTGCATTTCTGGTTGACGGTGTGACTGTCAAACTAAATGGAGAAGCTAACGATTACGTCGGGAAAGGTATGGGTGGAGGTAAAATAGTAATTCGACCACCTAGAACCAAGGGATATAATTCTCACGAAAATTCTATTATGGGTAATACATGCTTGTATGGTGCTACAGATGGGTTGATATTCGCCGCGGGTCAAGCGGGGGAGCGCTTTGCTATTAGGAATAGTGGCGTTCAGGCTGTTGTTGAAGGATTAGGCGACCACGGTTGTGAGTATATGACTAATGGAGTTGTGGTTGTGTTGGGTGAGGTTGGACGTAATTTTGGTGCTGGAATGTCCGGTGGTGTTGCATTTATATATGATAAAAGTGAGAATTTTGCCAGTATGTATAACCAAGATTTACTGGTAATTGATGATCTATCAAGCGCGAGTTCTGAAGACGAAGAGCACCTGCTTGATTTGGTCAAGCAACATGCTAAACACACAGGAAGTGAAATAGCTGACGACATAGTAAAGAATTGGGAAGATGAGAAAAGGTACTTTTTACGAGCTATGCCTGCTCAGTTGCGTGAAAAAAAGATGACGGTCAAGGACATATTAAAAAAAGTTGAGGAGTTGAGTTAGATCGACCTTACTCTCAAAACTTTTTTGTTTTTGTTATTCTATATAAGTCTGATGCATATTGGTGAAGAGGTGGCTACTCATGGAGAACAAATACGAACAACTTCTATATGAAAAACAACGGAATGGTGTTCTCATAACATTAAATCGACCTGAAGTTATGAATGCTATTAGTGACCAATTAGATGAAGAACTTCATCACGCCCTTGATCAAGCCGATGCAGATCCAGAGGTTCGGGGAATAATATTAACAGGGGCAGGCGCGGCATTTTCAGCGGGTTTCGACATTAATGCTCAAGTAGAGTATGTATGGCCTGCTGGTCTTCCTGAAGGAAAAAGTGTAGCAGAAGTTATTGATACGTGGCGGACTCGATTCTGGCAAAAAGAACATGGCCGGATAGCACGCATCATCGATGAAATATCTACGCCAATTATTGCTGTAGTAAGTGGATGGTGTATGGGAGGAGGATCTTGGTACGCTTTGACCAGTCATTTAACCATAGCCGCATCTGATGCAGTCTTTGGGCAAGTTGAAGTAAGGATGATCTCTGATGATAATTTTTCTTGGATACTTCATGCCGGATATAAAAATGGCCTGAGGTACGCGTTGACTGGTGATCATATAGATGCTGAAGAGGCTATGAGGATCGGACTCCTAAATGAAGTGGTTGAAACCAAAGACGATGCTCTAGAAAAGGCATTTCTTTTTGTTGAAAGGCTTGCTAAAGTTTCACCCGAAACTGTGAAGATCAATTTGGCGATTGCAATGAAGGGACTTCAAGTAATGGGTCTACATAACGCCTTGAGACTGAATTCGGAATTAGCGGCGGCGGTCATAGTTTCTAAAAGAGAAGAGTTCTCAAAACCACTTGAAGATGCAAGAAAAGAGGGAGGTTTGCGTGCATTCATTAGGAAGCGTGACGAACCTTTCCAGCCAGAACCATTTGGACCGAGGTCGAAAAAGAAACCTGATTAATATCTCGGATAATGGAGTTATTTCCTAACCTAGTTTTGACAATCTGACCTAGTAATATATTCGGACCACAGAGTTGTTTTGCGTAAGTGATATAAAATTATGAATCTTAGAAATTTATTGATAATTGCAGCGGGTGTATTATTAATTTTTTATTCGTTTTCAATTATTTCATGTATGAACTCTGAAAAAATGAATGAAACAGCAAATGAAAATCCCTATGATGTTCTTATTGCTTCAAGCGTGATCGATGTGAAGACTACGCGGATTCCTTTTGTAATTATTGGATCTGGTGGAGAGTATATTAAATCTGATTCGATTTTTGTAAAACTCTACCCTGAGCTGTCATCTGTCGGTGAAACATTTTCCAGAAACCGAGTAGTTCCGAAGTATTACTCAATTACTATAACTGAAGATCATATTCATCAAGATGGCCAGGTTCACATTCATGAAAATGAGCTGGGTGTGTATGTGCTTGATGTTGATCAACTTGATTACCCAGGTGAATGGAAATTGGAAGCACATGTTGAAAATTATGGTCAAAGCGGTCAAAATTTTGAAATCCAAACTACTTTTGTTGTAAATGAGAACACTCAATTTCTTCCTGTGGGATCACGAGTCCCCCCTATGGCTAATAGGATTTTACAAGATGGATATGAAATACAAGAGCTTAGCACCCATCCGAAACCCGAACCTTCTATGTATCAGACCACTGTAGAAACCGCGATAAGTAATAATCGCCCTAGCGTAGTTGTATTTAGCACTCCAGCATATTGCCAAAGTAAAGTTTGTGGGCCGGTTCTAGATATCGTGATGTCAGTCATGGATTCCTATCAATCGCAGATTGACTTTATACACATAGAACCTTTCGATTTGACTTCCCTGTTAAATTCAGGTGATTTTCTATTATCCGCACCCGCGAAAACTTGGAAATTACCAAGTGAACCTTGGATAATTGTAATTGGCCATGACGGAAAAGTTGTCGCAAAGTTCGAAGGTATTGTGGGAACAATAGAACTTATTGAAGTATTCGATTTGATTTTAAGCTCCAATTAGGTGGGTAATACCTTGATACACTTAATTAGTCGTCATATACTGCTAGGAAGAAGTATCAGTTTAAGGATTTGTTTATGCCTATACTAGAGTATGCTTGCGAGTCATGCGGGAATCACTTTGATAAATTAATTCGAGGTATGAATGTCTCGAATCCAGATGTGGCTTGCCCGTCTTGTGGAGGCAACGAAGTTGAGAAACAAGTATCAACATTTGGTGTCACCGGAGTTTGGCAGAGCAACGTGCCTGAATTTACAATTCCCAAGGCAAAAGCACCGGACCCTAATGATCCGTTTAATTGCATTATGTAATCAAATTAATTCAATAACTTTTACGGTGCTAGTGGTTTTTGAATCTCAATTTAAACGTTAGACAACGTCGTGGTATTACCGGTAATGAATTTGAGGTTTAATAACTTGTCGAAGAGAGTCAAAACTTTAGAGGAGTTTTATCTATAGATATGCGGGATAAGATTGTTCTGTCCGCTGACCGAAGAATAATGTTGACAGTTTTATCAATGTCTTTGGGTTGGGTATTTATATACTTAGACAGAGTTTTAATTTTTCCTTTATTGCCTGTTATTGGAGAAGAATTCGGCCTTTCAGATACCTACAGAGGACTAATTGCTAGTTCCTATTTTTTCTTTTATGTATTAATGCAAACTCCAACTGGGATCATCGGAGATAAATACGGCCTGTCCAATGTAGTTTTTGTTATGTATTTAATTGTTGGCTTGTCACTGATTGGTATAGGTGTACTCAGCTATAGTTATCTTCTTTTGCTGTTATTTGCGGCTTTACATGGGTTTGGTGCGGGTGCCTATTACCCTGCCTCGTACGGAATCACTATTAATGTTGTTCCCGTTGATAAAAGAGGTGTAGCTTCCGCTGTTGTTACTACAGGAATGGCTTTAGGCTTGGCTATAGGCCTATCAATTTCTGGGCCTTTAGCTCTTATGTTTGGATCATGGAGAGACCCTTTCTTGGTTGTCGCATTTCCAACAATCATCAGTGCTGTGTTGATCTACTTCGTGACCAAGAATGTCCCTGGAACTGGGTCAACCGCTAATAAGATTAGCCTCGACGTTTTTAGGAATAAAGATTTAATTATCTTGTCTTTAGCAGCGTTTTGTTCACTGTATGGTTATTGGGTTTTGATTTCTTGGGCTCCCACATATTTTGTAGAACAAAAAGGCTACGATCTGTCGGGAGCAGGACAATTAACTGCGATTGTAGCGTTAGCGTCTATCCCGGGCGCTCTATTTTGGGGACCAATTTCCGATAAACTAGGGCGTAAATATTTATCATTAGGTTTGTTAATTGGTGCAGGAATTTCTATTGGATCTATATCGATGGCTTCATCTACAACTCAGGTAAGTATTGCTTTGGGCCTGTACGGCCTGTTAAGTGCGCTGGCGTGGAATCCAGTTTTGGTAGCTTGGGCTGGTGATTTAGCCGTTGTAAGGGGTGACGGTTCAGGAGCGGCCATGGGTTTACTAAACGCCTTTGCGGTGGGGAGTTCATTTATTGGCCCAGCTTTGACGGGCCTTATAAGCGATGTAACAGGGTCACTTGAGAGTGGATTTTATATGGGATCTGTATCTTTATTTATAGGTGCTTTCCTAGTGATGTTTGTTCACGATACCAAAAATGCAACTAGAGAGCGAAAATGAACAATAGCTTAGTTTACTTAGAAATCGGAGAATCTAAATCAGATTGGGCGGGAAAAATTATCACATGATGAAAATCGATTTGCATGTTCATACTAATTGGGGATCGTCTGATAGTGGATTATCACCTCTTGAATTAGTAACCGAAGCCAAAAATGTTGGATTGGATGCGGTATGTGTCACAGAGCATGGCACAGTTTGGTCGCAATCTAAAGTAGAAGAGCTATCACAAGAGTCCGATATATTAATAATTCCTGGTATGGAAGTTACCACTGATCTAGGGCATGTTACTGTGTTTGGATTAGAAGGATATGGCTCAGGAATGCATAAGGCGGAAACGCTCAAGCGTGCCGTTGATGCTGTTGATGGTTTTATGATCGTTGCGCACCCGTTTAGGAGGATGTTCGATGATCCTAGGATAAGTGGTTGGGACATGATATATACTGCAGAGCAAGCGGCTGAAATGCGTATATTTTCGTTAGTAGAGGAAATGGAAGTTGTTAATGGAGCGAATAATTTACGAGAGAATCGATTTGCATTAGAGGTGGCCGATTTATTAGGTTGGACAGGGGTTGGAGGAAGCGATTCCCATTCAACCAACGGTCTTGGATCTGGCGGTATTGTTATGGAAAATACTTGTACAGATGTCCGGACCTTTATCGAGCAACTGAGAGCAGGGAACTACTATCCTTCCTCTGACATGCATAAATTTGGTTCCCGACCCTTTAGGACAGACTAATAGTTTAGGAAGTAGGTCTATCAACGGTGCCAGAACTTCAGTTTTCAGAAATATGTGTGGCGCTCGACTTGGAGATGACTGGCTTGCGCGCAGAATCAGATCAAATTATCGAAATAGGCGCCGTAAAATTCCAAGGTGAAAAAATCCTTGGAACTTTTGATGCGCTTATCGACCCCGGGAAAGATATTCCTACGTTTGTAACTTTACTAACGGGTATAACTAATGAAGACGTAAAGGGAAAACCTAAATTTGACGAAGTAGCGACTGAATTTATTGAATTTATTGGTGATTACTCGATAGTAGGTCAAAATATATCATTTGATCTTGCATTTTTGGCCCAAAAAGATATTTACCCCACTAACTTTGTATATGATACCCGAGATTTATCAAGGCTCGTTCGACCAGATGCGACTGACCATGGACTCGCTGGACTCGCGAAAGATCTGTTAATTGTCAACGACGACCCTCACAGGGCCTTATCTGATGCTGATACTACTATGAGGGTATTTAATGAACTTTTTGTTCAATTTTCTAGACTGGATTCGAATACGAAATATTTATTGAATGGTTTGGCAAAAAAAGCTGGGAAAGATTGGGCAATAGGTAGGATTATAGAAGAATCGTGCGTGTCTAGTGATCTTGGCTCTGTTACCGTTGAAGATCAAATTAACTCGATTGTAGATCGCATAACCGGTGAATTAAATAAAAAAACAGGGACTCAAGTTGGGAATTCTTCTAGTGACCAAGATATCCATTCAGGAATTCAATTATCTCTCGACTCTATAAAAACTATGGAAAATTATGAGGAACGACCGCAACAAAAAGAATTCGCAACAGCTGTTTGGAATGCGTTAGGTCAGGGCACGAATCTGTATGCGGAGGCTCCACCGGGAACCGGCAAGTCTATAGCTTATTTGATACCAGCTGTTAGATTTGCGATTGAAAAGCATAATCAAGTGGTCATAGCAACTTCGAACAAAAACCTCCAAGAACAATTAGTCGAGACGGAGATTCCAAAAGTGCTGAATATTTTGGGCCTAGAATCTGATGACCTATCGTATATTGCCTTAAAAGGCCAGGGCAATTACCTTTGCGCTACTAAATTTCAGTCTATGATGGGGCGAACAGATTTAACATTAGATGAAATCCAATTTATGCTAAGAATTAATATATGGCTTACCCGTACTACCGCAGGTGATATGGGCGAATTATATTTGAATAATGCGGAGAGGAATTTCTGGAACGAAATGGCTGTAAATCCGGATGATCATAAACTAACTTGTGCGCTTGAACAGGAAAATAAATGTTTCGTTTCAATTGCTAGATCGATTTCGAAATCTTCAGATATGGTTGTTACAAACCATGCTCTTCTACTCGCTGATTCCAAGGGGGAAGGTGGCCTTTTTAATGAATCGAAGCATTTAATAATTGATGAAGCTCATAATATTGAACGAGAGGCGACACTACAACACACTGAAATTATTACTGAGAGCCAACTAAGAAACTTTTTCAATTCCTTTCAAGAAGATGGCCGAGTGTTCTCTATAATTCGTACATATTTTAGTTCACTTGCAGCTGAAAATATTGAGCAGGAAGCGAAAAATAAATTAAAGGACGCTTTAGATAATTCTACGGAAGGCTTAGAGGTATGTAACAATTTTTTTGAAGTGTTGGGCTCTCTCGAATCGTTTATAAAAAAAGGTTCAGATAATGTTGAAAGTGTTACTAGAATTCCCCAATCAATATCCCTACATGAATCATGGACAACAGTAAGCGAATCTGTAATCAGTATCCAAGCGATCCTTGGAACATTTAAAAGGGTACTTGAGGATTTTGAAGCGCTATTAGACGATCTACACAGAAATGAGATAAATCTGGTATTGAATAATCAAATGTTGAAAGTAGATAAATTCCTCCAACATTTGAATCTAATATTTAACACTGATCGTGAAAATCATGTGGTTTGGTTTAGCCGTAGCTCTGATTCTGGGATTGGATTACACCACGCACCGCTGGATGTTTCGAAAGTTCTCCATGATGATTTGTTTGCGAGGATGGATTCTACTATTTTGTGTAGCGGGACAATGACAGCGGATAATAATTTTGATTACATAAAAGGACGACTGGGTCTTACTGATGCAGAAGAACTAATTTTAGGTACGCCTTTCGAATTGGAATCTGCGATTCAGGTGGTCGTACCCGAAGATATGCCGACTCCGGATCAGTCTAACTATGATAAAGCTGTAGCAGATCTTATATCTAGTATATCCAAGAAAGCATCTGGAGGAGTTCTAGTTTTGTTTACCTCTCATGGTGCTATTCGTAGGGCCTATAATCAGGTAAAGATTGAATTAAAAGAACTAAACATTAATCTTATGGCCCAAGGTATAGATGGCCCTCCGGACCGATTGATTTCAATGATTAAGCAAACCCCAAGAAGCGTAATTTTTGGGGCTGCCAGTTTTTGGGAAGGTGTGGATTTACCTGGGGAGTTGCTTAAAGTACTCATAATCCCTAGATTGCCTTTTTCAGTCCCATCGGATCCTATCGTTGCTGCAAGAGGTGAGACATACCAATCTTCCTTCATGGAATATACGCTTCCAGCAAGTATACTTAGATTTAGGCAAGGAATCGGGCGCCTTGTAAGAACATCAAGTGATAGTGGGATAGTCGTTATATTGGACTCTAGGGTAATCAATAGAAGATATGGTTCTATGTATTTGGATAGTCTTCCTACAACAAATCTTGTTACCCCCCAAATTCAATCGGTTTCGGAGGTAATTTCCAACTGGTTTGATGGCGAATAGTAAATCTATGCCTCTTATATTTGATATACCTATTACCTATGATCTTGATTTGAGCTCTACTTTAGATGGAGGGCAAAGTTTTAATTGGCGGCCTGGCAATGACGGAGTATGGCTAGGGCTAATCGGGAACTTGCCAGTTAAACTTTCGATTGATAAACACCGAAATGGATCAGTGGTTAAGGCGGAGTATAGATTATCTCCTGGCGGAAGTGATCTTGACCGCTTGAAATGGTATTTAGATTTAGACACTCCGTATGAAGCTGTACGTAACCGACTAAGCTGTGACGACAATTTGGAAAGTATTATTAGATCGGTACCAAAATTTAATATACTTAATCAAGATCCATGGCAAACTTTAGTTAGTTTTATTTTATCAACTCAAAGCAATATACCTAGGATAAAAAGGAACCTTGAAGATATTTCAATTGTTGCGAATCAATTGGTTACTGCCTTCGGATTATCATTCTATAGGTTCCCTAATCCGCATGAGTTAGCAGCAATGGGCGAAAATAAGTTGAGAGGACTAGGTTTAGGATATAGAGCAAAAAATTTAGCTGCAGTTGCATCATTGATAAGTGAAAACACTTTTAATATAAAGACTGTTTCGGCTATGCCATATAAGGATGCAAAACAATACTTGATGGCTCTACCTGGGGTGGGACCAAAGGTGGCTGACTGTGTTTTGGCGTTTTCGATGGGGCATACAAGTGCATTTCCGGTGGATAGATGGGTATCTAGAGGCGTTAAACGGATGTATAGTAACACCGTAAAATATAGTGATCCTGATATATCTAAGTGGGGTAGAGAAAAATTCGGATCTGATGCTGCGTACGTGCAGCAAAGTATTTTCTATTATGAGCGATGGGTTCGGGGGCGGGGCCAATCATAAAAAATGATTTTAATCTATATCTGCGACCTAACGTAATTTTCTTCGTCGGATCGGGATGTGATGATTCCATCTATTTTTCTAGCTCTGAGGGCTGAAAGGATTTCACCGACTTTGGGACCAGATGGAATTCCTAAATTGATAACCTCACTACCATTGAGAGTGGGAGTTACCTTTGAATATATATCCAAATATGTCCCAATCAGCCTTGAGGCTTGCGAATCGCCTATAAAGCAGCGCACGAGAACAAGTGAATCTGTGTTTCTGTCATCAAAATAATTGGATAGTTGACTTGGTTTCATTACGCCTAATGACTCTACCGCTTTGTGTTCTCTAAAATCGCTTAAAAGTTCTAAGGTATCTAGCACCGTGTGGTTTTCTATTTCATTCAATTGTTTTGTACCAACATTAGATTCTGTCCCTTTCTTACTGTGCACAACCAAGCCTAATCTATAGTAATTCTGTAAGTTATCTTTAGCTATGGGATCGTTCCTGAGAGCTCTAAAAAGTCTTTCTATGTTTTCAGTGTAAGGGAATGGGGTAGGTAGTAATTCTGTAATACCCCAATTAGCTAACTGTTCTAATACGCGTTCTGGGTAAGGTTCCGCAAGTACCCTTGTAATTTCTTGATTTAGGCGACTTTCACTGATTGATTTTATGAAATTAGCATCTCTTTGTATCCAAGATAAGGTGATTTGATCAATTGAAAATTCGAATCTCGCTTTATAAATAGCAGCTCGAATGATTCTTGTTGAGTCATCTTGGAAAGTTGTTTCATAAAGACCTCGCAAGATCTTGTTTTCTAGATCTTTAGCCCCTCCTAATTTGTCGATCAAAAGTCCGAAATTATCAGGAGAAAGGCTCATGGCTAGAGAATTTATTGTGAAATCCCTCCTGTTAATGTCTTCTAGTAAGGTCGCACGTGAAATGGCGGGCAGTGAACCGGGAGTTTCATAGAACTCTGTTCTCGCATTAGCGATGTCCATTGTTGTATCACCTATTTGCAGTTTCACCGTTTTAAATTGAGATTTACTGATAACAGCTGCAAGCGATTTTACATTTGGGTCTGTGTAAAATGATTCAATGTCTCCATCTAAAACCATGTCGATATCTTCGGACTCGACGCCTAATAAAGCATCGCGAACTACACCTCCAATTAAGTAGAGTGTTTCATTTCGTTCCGAAGCTACCTGTCCGAGTTGTTTACACAGTGATAACAGAGCAGGTTCAATATGTGTCTCTATTTGTGCAGATATGTTCATCATTATAAGATTATAAGTAATAATGAACGAAGTTCAAAAGGCGACCTTTGTTTTAGTTAATTAAAGAAAGTTTTATATATATTGAGCATGAGTGAAACGTATTCCATCGATAAGTGGATCAAGAGTAGTGCTGGCGAATTGGAGACTATTCTAGGCATAAAATTCAATGATCGCCGCCTCCTTCTAAATGCATTTATTCATAGTTCATATATTAATGAAGCCGTTGGCGATGAATTTGACTCGAATGAGAGGATGGAATTCCTGGGCGACTCGATTCTTAACCACACTGTCTCTAGGTATTTGTATGAACGGTTCCCAGATTTAGATGAAGGTTCGCTGACTAGAATACGTTCTGTCCTGGTGAACAAAGAAATGCTATTCAGGATTGCTACCAGATTGGATATCGGAAAATATCTAATATTAGGCAAAGGTGAATACTCTACTGGAGGTGCGCATAAAGAATCTAATTTGGCAAATACAGTTGAAGCTATTATATGTGCGATATATATTGATCAAGGCCAAGATAAAATAGATTCATTTCTTGTTGGAATCATAGAGGAAATGTGGGATGATTCCATAACTGATGATTCCTATTTAATTGATTCCAAATCACAATTGCAACAAACATCTCAAAAAGTTTATGGGGCTACACCAGTATATGATTTGATTGAGGATGTTCTCGTGAATAATGAACACGTATTTAAAGTTAATGTTGAAATTGGGGACCTGTTTGTAATAGAAGGAAATGGCTCTACAAAAAAGCAAGCGGAACAGGACGCTGCTCAAAAAGCTATTCAGGCTATTAATAAAACAGAATGCTAATAATATTCTTCGAGATTTCGATTCAACGATAAAAATGCGATAATGATATTGTTATGAAAGATAAACTTGCTGAAAATCTACAAGGTCTCCGATCGCGGCTTGTTTCACATTATATCGATGTTGTGCCGTATAAAGCTGTAGATGATCCAACCAAAATTGCCGCGGCCGCTAATATCGATTCAAGCTCGATAATTAAACTAGATGCTAACGAAAATCCTTTTGGTTCGACTGATGCTGTTACAAAATTGTTCGCGGAATCATCTAACGTTTCCATATATCCAGATGCAGAGCAAACGGTACTAAGAGAGGCGTTGTCCCGATATACTAATATTGACAAAAATCGAATAGTCGCAGGGGCCGGCAGTGACGAACTTATTGATTTAGTGACGCGCCTTTTTGTGTCCCCGGGCGATTCAATCATGATTTCCAGTCCAACTTTTGGAATGTACTCATTTTCCGCAAGTGTTGCCGGGGCTCGCGTTATCGATGTCCCTAGGAATCATGATGATTTTAGTTTAGATGTGGCGGGCATATTGGATCTAATAAAAGATGCCAAACTGATGTTTATTGCGTCTCCTAACAATCCTACTGGTAATACGACCGATAACGCAGATTTGAGAACAATACTTGATACTGGAATACCTTTGGTTGTTGATGAAGCGTATGTAGAGTTTAGTGAAGGCGATTCCAGCTCATTGTTGGAGGAATATTCGAACCTCATGATACTAAGAACATTTAGTAAATGGGCAGGTTTGGCTGGTTTACGTGTTGGATACGGATTATTTCCAGAGGACATAGCGTCGCTTCTTATGCGTGTTAAACCACCATATTCCGTCAGTACTCTTGCTCAAGCAGCCGCCACTAAAGCTCTAGATAATGTTGAGCAATCAGATGAACAACTGAGAATTATTGTTTCCGAAAGATCGAAGATGTTTTCTTCTTTAAAGGCAATGGCTGATTTAAAGGTTTATCCCTCTCAGGGCAACTTCCTTCTTGTCGAATTTGTCGATAGAAATGCTGAGCAAATCAAAGCCAACCTTTTAAAGAGAGGTATATCGGTAAGATACTTTGATGATAGTGTATTAAAAGATTATTTGAGAATCAGCATAGGTTTACCAAAAGATAACATTAAATTATTGAAAGAACTTGAGAATTTAATGCAGGAGGCAAAGTGATGTCATCGGATGAGGGTAGAATCTCTGAGCAAAATCGAGACACGTCTGAATCGCAGGTTAGTGTATATATAAACCTGGATGGGGCCGCTGACTATTCAGTGAATACTGGGTCGAAAATGTTGGATCATCTTCTTGATCAACTAGGCCGTCACGGAGGTTTTGATCTGAAAATACTTAGCGAATCAACAAACGATCCCGATGGGCATCATGTAGCTGAGGATACCGGGATAGTTCTAGGGAGAGCTTTCAGCGAGGCACTAGGTGATAGAAAAGGGATTAGGAGAATGGGTAATGCCACGGTTCCTTTGGATGAGGCATTATCAATGGTTGCAGTCGACCTCGGAGGTCGTGGCTATTCCGTTTTTGATATGGAGTTCTCAACGCCGATGATAGGAGATCTTAGATCTGAATTAGTCGGGCATGTACTAGAATCTTTTGCTAGAGAAGCAAAAATTAATTTGCATGTGCGTATTCTAAGTGGATCTAACGACCACCACATAGCAGAAGCTACTTTTAAAGCTCTCGCAAAGTCGCTCGATTTTGCAGTACAAATTGATCCTAGATTTGACGATATAGCGCCTTCTACAAAAGGTACTCTAACTAAATAACCAAAATCAGGTTTAACCAAGTTGTTGCGTTGCAGTGGCTCTATTAATCGATGTGTTCCAAATCAAATCGATATTGTTCTATCACAATATTTGCTAGCATGCGGTGGCACATTTCTTCAATCTTTGCGTTAGCTTCTGACTCGTTCAAATCTCCGTTTAATTCTAGTTGGATATACTTACCAGAATTGACTTTAGCTACATTGTTATACCCGAGGTTCTCTAAGCCACGCTTTATTGCTAAACCTTCAGGATTATTTACCCCCTGTTTGGGTGTTACGTAAATATGAGCTAAAAATTTCATAATATCTTTAATTACTCCTTGGTACTTTTTTTAATTGGAAGAAATTTCTTTGCTACTGAAAAAATTATTGAGGAAATGGTTCCTATGGTTACTAAGGGCACCAATAGTTTCACTAATATAGGGGTGTCTTCAAATCGACTGAAACCGATTACGGTACTGGCCGCTCCCTGTATTGTGTATATTACTACGATGGCGGAGAAAGCAATTAACAGATATGCGAGCATGCTTTTCATTACTAAAAGACTAACTCTTTTCCTGTTAGCCGTTTATAAACTTCCAAGTACTGTTCAATTGTTGAGTCTTTAACTTCTTGGGTAGGAGTTGGAGGTTTTGATTTTTTATCCCACCCGGTACTTATGAGCCAATCGCGCACGATTTGTTTATCAAAGCTTGGCTGTGACGTACCAGGTGAGTAGGATTCAGCATCCCAATACCGTGAAGAGTCAGGGGTTAGGAGTTCGTCAATAACGTGAATTTTGCCGTCTATGAACCCGTATTCAAATTTGGTATCGGCTAGTATTAATCCTACGGACTCAGCAAATTCTGTCGCTTGTGAATATAATGTTTGGCTGTGTTCTTCGAGTGGCCAAGCTATATTCCCTCCCAAACTTTCCCAGAATTCTTCGATGGTTAATGGCATGTCCCCCGTATCTTCTTTTGTAGTAGGTGTGAATAGTGGTTCGTCGAATTTTTGGCTTTCCTCTAGGTTATCTGGCAAATCGTATCCTTGGACACTCTGGTTCTTTTTATATTCCGCCCATGCGGAGCCGGTGATATATCCCCTGACTATGCATTCCACGTCGATACGCTCAGCTTTTTTTACAACCATAGCTCTTGTAGCAACGTCATCTGGTAGAGTCTCTAAACCAAACTCTTTTGCTACATTAGGCTCATATGCCATACCGATAAAATGATTAGGAACAGCGGCGCCTGTATACCTTAACCAAAGGGCTGATATCTCGGATAGAACTATGCCTCTACCGGGGATGCCTTCTGGGAGCATGACATCATAAGCGGAAACTCTGTCGGTGGTAACCATCAGTAGTGCATTACCTAAATCGTAAGTATCTCTAACTTTGCCTTTATGAAAAGGATTATCTAAATTGGTTTCTAAAAGTGATTCCATAGTATTTAATGACCACCTTGTTTATCTTTTGTACAAACTTATTTTCTTACACACCCCATTGTAAATCGCTATTAATTGACGTGCTACCCATATTTTAGAATTTGTATGGATCTAAATGGAGAAGTCAAAACCTATATTTTTTGTAAATCGATATACACTGTATCGTACATCGAGTATATTTTTGTTAAGGAGCCTTTTGTGTTTATAGATCTTAATTCAAATGTAGATGATTCGAAACCACCGTCTCGTTCTCTATTTGAATATGTTAAAGAAGTGCTTACTAGACCCCAATGGATTATGAGTGATATATCAATTGATAAACCGTATAAACACGCTATCAGTATTCTATTAATAATAGGCGTAACGCTTGGTTTGGGTTTGGGATTTCATGGAAGTCTTTGGTTCCGGAGCGGAATTGTTGGTGCTTTTTATGGCGGTGTTTTTTTTCCATTTGTATTTGGAATTAGTTTATTGATTCTAGCGGCCCTATTCTACTGGTTTGGTAAAACTTTGGATGGATCGGGTACCTATTCGGAAATAGCCGTACCTGTAATATTCGCGTCTATACCAATCTTTGCTGTGAATTTGATCCCTCTTATTGATTTATTTGTGAGCTCTGTGTCCTATTTTATAATCTTACCTGTTCTAATTGTTGTAATAGGTGCCACAATACGGCTCGTCTATTTTGCTGTCATGGCGGGTCATAGATTTTCTGGCTTTCAATCAGTTCTTACTTTGACTAGCCCTATTCTTTTTGCGGGGTTGGTTCTAATGGCCGTATTCTTTGTTACTGTTGTGGGGTCATTGATTTCTTTTGGGTAATAGGAACTCTATTTGAATAAAATATTGTATACTTGACTCAGTGATTGTTTCACGTATAGTGGTTTTGAGGTGTAAATATGTCTATCCCGAATCTACCAGAGTTAATGCTAATATTGTTTATCGTCCTGCTTATTTTTGGTGCAGGAAAATTACCAGATGTTGCCAGTTCTTTGGGCAAGTCAATTAAGGAATTCCGTACAGGTTTACAAGTGGGAGAAACTAACAGCAGCGATGAAATAGAAGAGAAACCAAAAGGTGATGGGACCACTTAAAAAACTCTTCTTTAGATATCTACTTGTCGGATGCTATTCTCGCCAGAACTAAACCTATTTCAAACAGAACCCATATTGGGGCTGCCCAAATTAGCATGTTTATTGGGTCACCGGTAGGTGTTATAACGGCTCCAGCAATAACAGATAGTAGTATTGCAAATTTCCTCTGCTTTGCAACCTTTCCGGGATCTAGGATTCCTATTTTTGCTAATACGAACATAACGACTGGAATTTGGAATATGAATCCCATGACAAACATGAGCCAAAGCGTGGTTCCTACTACGCTTCTCACACTAATTTGAGGGGTTACCAGGTCTCCTAGAAACGTTGGAAGAAACTTCATCATGAATGGTAATAGTAAGAAGAACGAAAATGATATTCCTAAAAAGAATAGTGTAAAAACTATTGGCAGAGAGTAGTATACGTAGCGCTTTTCCTTTTTTTCTAGAGCAGGGTTTATAAACATTATGGTTTGAAAGGAAATCACTGGGAACGCCACGAACAAACCTGCAACTATGGCCACCTTCATAGACACCCCTAACCCCTCTGTTACCCCTATTTGAACTATTTCTACCCCGTCAGGAAACGGCATTAGAAGCATTGCTATGATTTGTCTATTAAACGCGAAGGCAACTACCGCCGTTATCATTACAAAAATGAATATCCATGTAACCCTTTTTCGTAATTCGTTTAAATGACCTGTTATGGGCATTTCTGTTTCGTTGTTGTCCATGTTTTGTTATCTAACTATTCAATATCTTTTTTGCCGTTAGTTTCGGGTTCCTCGGTCTCAGTAGGACGGGGAATTTCTTCGACGCTAATCTTATTAATTTCACTATTAATATCATTTACCAAATAATTATAGTTACGTTTTACAGTTGCAATAGCGGATCCTATTTGGCCAATAAATTCCACCGCTCGGGTTGGGCCGAATATGATAAAAGCAAAAACAGCAATAAACAATAATTCCGGCGTTCCCATATTAAGTATTTCCATTTACGATCACCTAACACTCATTTTTTGGTGGATCCAGGTCAATGTTACCTCATATCACGCAACTAAGGCTTTTCAATATCCCGATTCATCCCTATGATAAACATAATTTAGTTTAAATCTGCGTTGATTTCAAAAAGGAAATATTTTGATTACATCAGATTTGTATTATCTGAACTTAGTTGTTTTGATTCCTTTTATTTCGGCTTTAGTAATATTATTGATTCCTGCCAATTATTCGAGGTATATTTCTTCTTTTGCGGTAGTCGCTACCGGTGTAACTATGCTCATATCTATCTACCTATGTATTAGTTACTATTTAGATGATAATTACATAACTGGCACTTTTAGCCCTTTGACATCAATACAGTGGCTTCCTTCTCTAGGTATAACATTCCAATTGGGTATGGATGGTATCTCAGCACTTATGTTGCTACTTAATGGATTAGTAGCTTTTGGTGGAACTTTGATTGCTACTAGGATAGAGAATCGTAATAAAGAATTTTTCGTCCTTTATCTACTTTTGGTTTCAGGAGTAAATGGGGTTTTTGTTGCCCTAGATTTATTTTTCTTTTTCTTCTTTTACGAGTTAGCCGTTATTCCAATGTATTTACTAATAGCAATTTGGGGAAGTTCTACAGATTTCCGTACATTCGCTAAATCTCAAGATTTTGCTCGAACTAAAGAATACAGCGCAATGAAATTAGTTATTTACCTGAGTTTGGGTAGCGTGCTTGTATGGGTGGCCTTTATCGGGTTATATATGTTTTCTGATATACACACGTTCGACTTTATGATTCTGCGCGAGCAAGAATTTAGTAGAGAATTTCAACTTGTAATGTTTCCCCTAATTGCTATTGGTTTTGGATCTCTTGCTGGCTTATGGCCTTTCCATACGTGGTCTCCAGATGGTCACGTAGCTGCTCCTACATCGGTTAGCATGTTACACGCGGGAGTCCTGATGAAATTAGGGGCTTATGGGATACTGCGCATAGGGTTAGAACTTATGCCCGAAGGTGCAGCTTTTTGGATGCCTGTAGTAATATTACTGGCTACCGTTAATGTGGTTTATGGTGCTATATCTGCAATGGGGCAAAATGACCTCAAATACGTTATCGGTTATTCCAGTGTCAGCCATATGGGTTACGTGTTATTGGGACTTGCTACATTAAATGTGTTGGGTGTTACGGGCGCCGTACTGCAAATGTTTTCGCATGGGATAATGACCGCTCTATTTTTTGTTGTGGTAGGAGGTATATACGAAAGAACCCATACGCGGGATATCGGCGTTTTGCAGGGCTTGTTTAAAAATATGCCAAAATCAGGATTGCTATTTACTATCGCCGGTCTGGCAAGCTTAGGGCTCCCTGGATTAAGCGGCTTTGCTGCAGAGTTGCTTGTGTTTATAGGCGCATTTCAGTACAACCCGATTATTGGGTCTTTGGGTGTTTTTGCGGCTGCGATAACAGCTGTTTATATCTTGAGACTAATAGGGCGAATATTTTTTGGACCTATCGACGATAAATGGAAATCCGTTACGGATTCTTCAAGAGTAGAATATTTGGCAGGTGCTATTCTTGTAGCATTTATTGTTGGTGTTGGCGTTTGGCCATTTCCCTGGATTGAATTAATCGATGGTAGTGTTTCTTCAATTATTGGGAATTTGTCTTGAAATCACTGGAGGGCGAAGTGTATTTGAAACTGATTACGCAATTGGATAACGAAAATGAGTTACGCTGTGTGAATTGTTCTATATACTGTTTAGATAATAGGAGCGATGGATAATATGCCAACCGATTACGCTTTTAACTACACTGCAGTTATTGTTGCCGCCGGTTTTGGGTTCGGGGGGATTGGATTTACTTTCATTCTTTCTAGGTTGCTCGCTCCAAAACGGCCGTCCCTAATGCAAACGATCGCATACGAATGCGGGATTATTCCTGAGGGCCAAGGAAACACGAAATATAATATTCGATACTATTTGTTTGCACTGTTTTTTCTGATTTTTGCTGTAGAAGCAGTCTTTATGTTTCCCTGGGTCGTAG
The DNA here is from genome assembly GCA_002450835.1 of Dehalococcoidia bacterium UBA6926. Classification (GTDB taxonomy): domain Bacteria; phylum Chloroflexota; class Dehalococcoidia; order UBA6926; family UBA6926; genus UBA6926. The sequence goes on along the minus strand of DKAM01000006.1, from coordinate 127,510 downwards.
TATTTTTAGCTTTGCCTAGTTCTGCGTTTATTTCTATGATGATATTCTTAGCGATTCTTATATTTGGTTTGGCATATGCATGGAGAAAAGGAGTTTTACAGTGGCGATAGAACCTGGAAGTTTGAGTGATCCTAGTAATAGTAAAGATAGATTGACCCTTCCCGAAGAGGCGAAGGGTGTTTGGTCTGATATTAAAGAAAACAGAAAGAGCGGTATATCTGGAGTAGTAACTCTTAAGAGCGAAGAGCTCTTTGCGATGGCTCGTAAGTCGTCCCTGTGGCCTCTTACTTTTGGCTTGGCTTGCTGTGCAATTGAGATGATATCAACATATATGCCAAACCATGACTTTGACCGATTCGGTGTCGTTACGTGGCCGTCTCCAAGGCAGTCGGATGTAATGATCGTCGCTGGTACTGTTGTAAAAAAAATGGCTGAACCTATAAAACTACTGTATGAACAAATGGCGTCACCAAAATGGGTGATAGCAATGGGCTCTTGTGCTACTTGTGGCGGCCCATATACTCGGTCCTATTCTGTTGTAATGGGAGTCGACCAAATTATACCTGTGGATGTTTACGTACCTGGTTGCCCTCCTCGCCCTGAGGCACTGTTAGGCGGAGTCATGGAGTTACAAGACATTATTCAAAACGAACCTAGGAAAAAAAGAGGACTGTAAGTGTCAACTGATAATTTCAACCAATACACAACAGAAGAATTTGAAACGGCAACACGAGCTGTTTTAGGTGATATTAAAGCAACTGTTGAACCAAATTTTGGGGAGTTAGGTATTGTTTGTGACAGGTCAGACATAGTCGCTATATGTAAAATTGTTAAACAGGACCCCGGTATCTCTATGGAGTATCTCCGATCAATATCAGTGGTTGACTGGGTCGAACACATGGAAGTTGTATACCATTTGTCTTCCATTAAACATATGAATCGTATCGTGATCAAAGTGGTGATACCCCTAGAAGATTTAAAGATTGATTCTGTCATCACAGTTTGGTCTGGGGCCGATTGGCATGAAAGGGAAGGGCATGACCTTTTTGGAGTTGAGTTTATAGGGCATCCTGACATGTCACCTTTAATTCTCTATGAAGGTTTTGAAGGATTTCCTGGTAGGAAGAGTTTTGAAATACCGGTCCAGGAGACTTTTTATGGAGACTAAAGCGACGGTGATTAGGGATGAGAATAGTGAGACAGCTGAATTAAGAATTAATATGGGTCCGCAGCATCCTGCGACCCATGGAGTTTTTCGTATGGTGTTAACGCTTGATGGAGAACGAGTTGTTACAGTAGAACCTCATATCGGATATCTCCACCGAGGCTCTGAAAAATTGACCGAAGGTGAGAATTTCCAACAAATCACTACATTATTTGATCGGCTTGATTACATATCTAATTTTAATAATGAATGGGTCTACGTACGCACTGTAGAACGTGCGATGGAAGTGGAGATACCGGAACGGGCCGAATTCATCAGAATTATTTTAGGAGAGTTGAACCGGATAGCAAGCCATTTTTTGTTTTACGGTACATATGGTCTTGATATCGGCGCAATGAATCCAGTGATGATAGGTTTTAGAGAGCGTGAAAGAATCCAAGCTCTTTTCGAAGGTGTATCTGGGGCACGAATGATGCACAATTACTTTAGAGTTGGCGGCGTTAAAGAAGATTTACCAGACGGTTTTGTACCTGCAATTAATGCTTTATTAGAGCACCTAAAAAAAGGTTATGAAGACGCAAAGAACATTTTAACTGAAAGCGAAATATTTATTGAACGAACGGCTGGTATAGGTGCCTTAGATGCGGAGAGGACCTTGGATTATGGAGTCACTGGCCCTGTATTGAGGGCCGCTGGAGTCGATTACGATATACGGAAAGCGGATCCTTATTCCATGTATTCAGATCTTGATTTTAGCGTACCACTTGGGAGTCATGGTGACTGTTATGATCGATACATGGTCCGCATGCTGGAAATTGAGCAATCAATAAAAATTATTGAGCAGTGTATCAGAAGGCTTCCTGATGGACCGATTCAAGGGAAAGTATCTAGAATACTTAGGCCTCCTGAAGGTGATTTTTTTGTTCATGGTGAAAACCCAAGAGGAGATTTGGGAGTTTATTTAGTTTCTACTGGAGGGACTGTTAGGCCATATCGACTCAAAATCCGGGGGCCATCCTTTTCGAATTTGATGGCACTGAGTTCTATGATGGAGGGCGCGTATTTAGCAGACTCTACCGTAATTCTGGGATCACTGGATATTGTCTTAGGTGAGGTGGATCGGTGAATATTAGTGATTACATATCAATATTTGCTATCGTTTTTGTTATGTTCAATGGAATATTGGGTTCGGTCTTGGTAGTTATCTACGGTGAAAGAAAAGTATTAGCACGACTCCAGCAACGTATAGGTCCGTCCAGAACTGGGCCGTGGGGAATTTTGCAAACTCTTGCAGATGCTGTGAAACTTGTTTTGAAAGAGGATATTCGACCCCAGAATTCAGATAGGATCATTTTTTATCTTGCGCCACTAATAATATTCACGCCTATTTTTATGCTGTGGGTTGTTTTGCCATTTGGGTCTGGATTGGTTTTAGGTGATATAGATTTAGGGTTATTTTATGTATCTGCATTACTCGGATTGTCTGTTGTGGGTATGGTTGCGGCAGGGTGGTCGTCCAATAGTAAATATGCGATGTTAGGAAGCGCTAGATCTGCAGCTCAGCTTATAAGTTACGAACTACCTCTTATACTATCAATCTTGTCTGTAGGTTTATTTGCTCAACTGTTCACTGATAATCCCTTTAATTTGTCAAGTATCGTGAATGCTCAAGCGGGATTGCCATTCATATTTGTGATGCCATTGGCCTTTGTATTGTTTTTGATAGGAGGCCTTGCGGAGACAGCGAGGATACCGTTCGATATACCGCACGCCGATGAAGAGATAGTAGGTGGAGCCTTTGTTGAGTACAGTGGCATTAGATGGGGAGCATTTCAACTGTCAGAATATACAGGTTTAATAACAATGGCGTTTTTGGCATCAATTCTTTTTCTGGGAGGATGGTCAGGCCCGTTTAGTGACAAATTTGTCTGGCTTCAACCATTCTATATTTCGAGTAAAACAGCATTTATTATTCTTTTGGCATTTTGGATAAGAGCCCCGCTCCCAAGACTCAGAATTGACCAATTAATGGCGTTCGCGTGGAAGGCCATTATACCCATTTCGTTTGCAAATTTTATTTTGGTGTCGCTGGTAGTTTTTATCGGGGATCGTATTAGCCTACCTATCTTTCAGATTCAACTGATATTAGGCCTTCTGAATTTAATTTCAATGATTGCGTTAGCCTATTTACTTACGTCTAGGCGGAAAAGGCGCTTGGCGGTATATAGGGAAAGATGGGGGGAGAAATAGGATGTTCACGGCATTATTTTTGTTCTTCTTGTGGAGACCAATTTCCTTGGGTACAACTACCGGATTGTTCACAGCATTAAAGCATGCCTTCCGTCGGCCAGTAACTTTGCAATACCCTACGGAGCAACCAGTTTTGGCTCCTAGATTTATGGCACACCCTGTTTTGACTTGGGATTTTGAAGTAGACGAGCCATATTGCACAGGTTGTCTTATATGTATGAAGATTTGCCCTACGGACGTAATTACCGTTTCAATGAAAGATAATGAAAAATTTGCATCGGAAGACAGTAAGAGACGCAAAATAGTCGATGATTTTAAATTGGACGTAGCTGATTGTATCATGTGTGGTTTGTGCGTAGATTATTGTAATTTTGATGCGATCGTTATGTCAGATCACTTTGACGCTTCAGTTGATAACAGATCGAACTTGGTTCATGACTTGCAAACATTGCTGGATGAAGGAAAAGGTCAGCAAGAAAAAGGACGTTGGTCTCCGCCTGCTACTAAAAAATCCCAGAGGCGCTCAGCTGCTCAGGCTAAAGTTTCGAAACCGAGCTCAAGTGAAGAAGCAAAAGAATCAACAAGTGAAGAGAATGAAATTGAGACTGATTAGACCTGAATGCACCAATATAAAAAGGATGATTAATTAGAATGCAACTCTTTCTGACGTCCCTGACGGCCAGCATAATACTTTTTAGTTCTTTGGGTGTTGTGCTTACCCGAAATGTTGTTCATGCAGCTATTTTTTTGCTGGTCACCTTAATCGGGGTCAGTGCATTATTTTTGGTCCAATTAGCAGAATTTTTGGCTTTAGTTCAAATATTAATTTACGCTGGCGCTGTCATTATTGTATTGATGTTTTCTATTATGCTCACCCGTGAAACAGAACAAACCGCGGTCTCAAACAATACTGGTAAATTGATGCTAGGTGGCGTTTCTCTTTTGGTATTTGCGGGGTTTTGTTTTGCAATATTTATGACCGACTGGATTATCGCAGACTATGTGTCAAATGAGGCTGGTCGTTTTGTGGCGTTGGGGAAGGCGTTGTTTAGTGACTTTCTAGTGCCATTTGAAATAGCTTCCCTCGTATTATTGGTTGCTCTGGTCGGCGCAGTGATTTTAACTAGGGAGGGCAGAGAAGGAGCATGATAGAACTTCAAATATTACTTGTCACAGCTGCTGCAGTATTTTGTATCGGACTTTACGGAGTGTTGTCTCGTAAGAACGCAGTTCTGGTTTTGATGTCGGTCGAACTGATGCTTAATGCGGTGAATATTAATTTAGTGGCATTCTCTCGTTATGTTTTTTCTTCTAATGTTGTTGGGGAAGTGCTGGTTGTTTTTATTATTACAGTGGCCGCGGCGGAAGTCGGGTTGGCTATGGCGATAGTTCTTAGGCTATTCCGTAATTGGCGAACTATTAACTTGGACAATGTTTCTAAGATGAAAAACTGAGAAAATTGAAATGAATATCGATGATTTAATACAGATCTCAAATTTAGCAGTACTTGTGCCATTATTGCCAATGGCATCTTTCGTGGTGCTGACGGTGTTCGGTTTGTACAAGAAAAGTCAAATTGCGTCCTCTATTAGCATAGCTTCAATTTTTTCGTCATTTATTGTTTCTTTGCTCTTATTAGCTTCTTTGTTATCTGAAGGTAATGTTGAAGGAAATTGGACTTGGATGAGTATATCCTCCTTCACCTTTAATATTGGCTACACCCTTGACCCCATATCAGTGTTGATGGCATTGTTGGTTACGTCTGTATCTCTATCAGTACAAATCTACTCGATTTCATATATGAGTGGCGACCCCCGATATGGATGGTACTATGCGGCGCACTCTATTTTTGCTTCTTCTATGCTTGCTTTGGTTTTGACTAATAGCTTGTTATTTCTATATATTTCTTGGGAATTAGTCGGATTATCATCCTTTTTACTTATCGGGTTTTGGTATGAGAAACGCTCGGCGGCTGAGGCAGCCAAGAAAGCTTTTATCACTACCAGGTTTGGCGATGTTGGGTTACTTATAGCCATCATTATGTTGTATTTGGAGACTGATACATTTCATATACAAGAGATAGTATCCAATTTGGGGATGATTGACGGCTCTAAATTGACTCTAATCGCGTTTCTTCTCTTTTTGGGAGCAATGGGTAAAAGTGCGCAAATTCCATTTCACATATGGCTGCCAGATGCTATGGAAGGTCCCACCCCGGTAAGTGCCCTTATACATGCTGCTACGATGGTCGCCGCAGGCGTTTTCTTAGTAGCTAGATTATTCGAAATTTTCATATTGCAATCCTCTGTACTGTGGTTCATTTGTTTAGTAGGGGTATCCACATCAATACTCGCGGGATTTATGGCTCTTGGACATATAGATTTTAAAAAGATTCTTGCGTACTCAACCGTAAGTCAGCTAGGTTTGATGTTCGTTGCACTTGGCGCATCGGGCCTCGGGCATCACGAAACGTACAACTCCCCTGCGGCTGGACTTTTCCATCTAGTTACCCACGGTTATTTTAAGGCTCTACTATTTCTAGTTGCGGGTGTCGCACTGCATTCAATCCATAAATCATCAGCAACAATATATGAAGTAAGGGGCATGAGAATCAATGCTCCGATAACATCTATTGCTATGTTAATAGGTGCCCTTTGCTTAATTGGCATCCCTCCGTTTAGCGGTTTTTTTAGTAAGGAAATGATTTTAGCCGCGCCGTTGGAAATAGGTGGTGTAGGGGGCACTCTATTATTTTTGGCTGTACTATTTTCCTGTTTCTTAAGTGCAATATATATGACGAGATTAGTTTTGGTTGTTGTACAAGGAGATCCTTTAGTGGACCAGGGGCGAGTAACCGACCCTCCTTTCGCCATGATTTTACCGATTATTGTTTTAACTGGGACATCAATTATTTCTGGAATTGTTCTTGTAGGGCCCTTTAATATATTGGGATTTATTTCGGAAGGTTTGAGTTTTCATGTGGATTACGTTCTTGCAAGTTTATCCGTAGTAATAGGTGTAGGCGGCATAATTATAGGTTTAATCTGTTTTAATAAAACCGATAAACTTTCACCAGATGTAGGTAGATATTTGAAGCCTTTAAGCGTCTGGGTTGATGGTGGATTCTATTTTGATAAGGTTACAAACTGGATGATACAAAAAGGGACTCTAGCTTTTGCAAATCTTGTAGCAGTTTTTGATAGAAAAATTATTAATGACCTTTTTGTTGATGGTATCGGCATGTCCCCAAATTTTATGGGGGGATTGTTGCGGGTCACTCAAACAGGATATATCGCCCACTATGTCACGATTCTCGCGGTTTCAGTCGTGATACTATTTGGAATAGCTACACTGGCGTGAATAGGAGATAGATGAATGAACTGGTCGCTTCTTTTCCCTGCATACAGTGTACTTGCTATTGCATTCTCAGTTATGCTCCTGGATATCATTTTCCCTAAATTGAATAAATCAACTATGGGTTATTTCTCAGGATTCACTCTTTTAGTGACTTCGTTCCTTGTCTGGTTTGTTTTTCCAGGTAAGTCAGAAACTTTTGGATCCGGAATCATGATTTTTGATCAATTCACCCGATATTTTATAGTTTTCTTTATGTCACTGGCAGGACTAACCATAATATGCTCTACAAAATTTATTGAGTCATTAGAACATGGGGCTGAATACTACGGACTTTTGATTCTTTCTGTGGTGGGTGCTATGGGTATGGCTGCCTCTAAAGAGCTAGTTACTGCATATATTTCGCTTGAATTGTTATCGTTTTGTTTGTACGTTTTGGTTTCGTTTTCGTGGAAAGAGAATAGGGCCAATGAAGCAGGGATTAAGTACATATTATTGGGTGCCGTAGCGTCCGCATTTATGTTGTTTGGGATAAGTTATATTTACGGTGTTGTCGGTTCAACGATGTACAACGAAATTTCTGACGTTGTTTTGAATTCTCTTAACCCTGGATTGATTTTAGGTTTGGCCCTTCTAACAGCTGGCCTTGCTTTCAAAATAGCAGCTGTGCCATTTCATATGTGGACTCCAGAT